>CAYVDN010000040.1:0-14067 GCA_964450685.1 uncultured Microthrixaceae bacterium | reverse complement strand
GTGGGGGGGGTGGGTCCGGCGCCGCCGGGGGCCCCCCCCCCCCCCCCCCCCCACCGGCGCGAGGGAGCAGACATGGGATCGGTCGAGGACAGGGCGCATGAGCGCCGTTGGTGGATCCTGGCGGTGCTCTGCTTCAGCCTGCTGGTGATCGTCCTGGACAACTCGATCCTCAACGTCGCCATACCGACGATCATCCGGGACCTGGGGGCGACCAACCGCCAGCTCCAGTGGATGGTCGACTCGTACACGCTCGTCTTCGCAGGGCTGCTTCTGACCGCCGGAGCGCTCGGGGACCGGTTCGGTCGCAGACCGGCTTTGCAGGTCGGGTTCGTGATCTTCGGGCTCGGATCGCTCGCTTCCGCCTTCGCCTCCAGCGCCGATCAACTGATCATCACCCGCGGCATCATGGGTGTGGGCGGTGCGCTCATCATGCCGGCGACGCTTTCGATCATCACCAACGTCTTCCCGCCGCACGAGCGTGGCCGGGCGATCGGCGTGTGGGCCGGTGTGGCCGGACTCGGCGCAGCCCTTGGCCCGCTGACCGGTGGGTTCCTGGTCGAACACTTCTACTGGGGATCGGTGTTCCTGGTGAACCTGCCGATCGTCGTGATCGGCCTGGTCGCCGGTTTCATGTTGATCCCGAACTCCAAGGACCCGTCAGCACCAAGGATCGACCCGATCGGCGCAGCCATGTCGATCATCGGGCTGACGGCGCTGCTGTTCGCGATCATCGAAGCCCCCACCGAGGGTTGGGGAGACCCTGTCGTCGTCGCGACCGGCGTCGCGGGCCTGCTCCTGCTCGGGGCGTTCGTCTGGTGGGAGCGGCGTTCGACGCACCCAATGCTCGACGTGCGGTTCTTCGCCAACCCCCGGTTCTCGGCTGCGAGCGCCGCCATCACGCTCGTGTTCTTCGCGATGTTCGGCTCGATCTTCCTGCTGACCCAGTACTTCCAGTTCGTGCTCGGCTACACACCTCTCGAGACTGGTGTGAGGATGCTCCCGTTCGCGCTGACGATGATGGTCATCGCCCCGACGAGCAGCCGGATCGTGGAGAAGGTCGGCACCAAGGTCACCGTCACCACCGGGCTGACGCTCGTCACCCTGGGACTTCTGACGATGACGACCCTCCAGGTCGACTCGCCCTACCCACAGGTGATGTGGCGGCTCATCGTGACTGCGATGGGCATGGCCCTGACGATGGCCCCTGCGACCGACTCGGTCATGGGATCGCTGCCGCTGGCCAAAGCGGGGGTCGGCTCTGCCGTGAACGACACGACCCGTCAGGTCGGCGGCGCACTCGGCGTGGCGGTGATCGGCAGCGTGTTGGCCACGACCTACGGCGACAAGGTCAGCTCGGCGATGCAGGCAGTCGGTGCGCCCGACCAGGCGATCGAGGCAGCCACCGGCTCGCTAGGTGGCGCGGCTGCGGTCGCCGAACGGGTGGGCGGCGCCGGCGGACAGGCACTGCTGCAGGTGGCCAACCAGGCGTTCGTCGATGCCATGCACTGGGGTGTGGCCGTCGCCGCGATACCCACGACGGTCGGCGCGATCGTCGCGCTCCTGTTCCTTCCGGCCAGGGCCCGCTCCGCCGACTCGGCCGGCCAGGACCAGGAGTACCTCGAAGAGCACGAGGGCGACACCGACATAGACCGGATCCGCACCGAGCTCGACCCGACCTGACTCAGCTACCCGCCGGCTCAACTGCCCGGCGGCACGTCCTCTGCCAGGATCAGATAGAGCGACCTGCGTGCCTCGTTGAGCACCGCTACGGCCCTGTCGACCTGTTCGGCTGTACCTGTGCGAGCAACCTGTTGGAAGGCAGCGGTCAACGCGCGGGCCGAGTGACGCAACGCCTGATGACCGGCATCGCTGGCAGCTGCCTCCCACGGCTTCTCCCCTGCCGACTCGGCTGCTTCGACTCCTTCGGACGTGAGATGGAACACCTTCTTGCCACCGTCGGCGGTCGGCTCCACCAGTCCCTCGTCCTCGAGCATCTGCAGCGTGGGGTAGATCGAGCCGGGGCTCGGTGACCACGCACCGTTGGTCCGTTCGTCTAGCTCGGCGATCATCTGGTACCCGTGCATCGGCTGTTCGGACAGCAATGCCAGCACTGCCGAGCGCACGTCACCCCTGGAGGCCCGCCCGCCGCGGCCTCCTCTGCCTCTGCCGCCCCTGCCGGCGGCTCCCCTACCGCCAGTTCCTCTGCCAGAACCGCGCGCTCCGGGGCCCGGCGCTCCGGGTCCACGACCCGGACGCCCTCGCTCCCGCCGTGCCCGTGGGTGATTTGGCTCACCCGAATCCCTGTACTCCTTCATTCAGTTCTCCATATCGTTGATCGGTTGCGATATATCGTGACATGTCTATAGCAGCTCGTCAATGGCGCGTCCGCGGAATCTTCCAGATGCCATGATTCGGCCCATGACGATCACCCGGACCCCTTCGACTGACTTCCCTGAATTCGCGGTCGCGTGTGGCGAGGAGGGCTCCGACCCGCTGGTCGCCCATGGCGGCGGGATCGTCCGTGTGGACGAGTTCGCAGCCAGCGGCCATTTGGTCCGCCTCGAGGAGGACCTTGCCGATGTCGCGTCGCTCGGCGTGCGGGTCTGGCGCTACGGCATGCCGTGGCGGCTGAGCGAGCCCGAACCGGGTCGCTACGACTGGTCGCGGTGGGACCGCGCGCTCGGCGCCTGCCTTGACGCTGGGCTCACACCGGTCGTCGATCTGTGCCACTTCGGCCTGCCGGACCACTACCGCGGGTTCTGCGACAGGAACTGGGTCCACGGGTTCGTCGAATACGTCCAGGCGTTCCTCGACCGTTACCCCGAGCCGCGCTGGTTCACGCCTGTCAACGAGCCGGGCATCACAGCGCTGATGTCCGGCCTGCTCGGCGTGTGGAACGACGCCCGTGCGTCCGAGTCGGACTACGCCATCGCCCTCGCCAACGTGGCTCTCGCGAACCTCGAGGCCATGGCTCGTGTACGAGCCGACCGCGACGGCTGGTGGATCGGAGCGGAAGGATTCGGGTGTGCACTCTTCGACCCCGACGACGAGTCGGCCGTGGTCGAGGCAGCAAGGACGCAGGCCCTCCAGCAGCTGGTCTGGGACCTGCACTTCGACGTCGAACCGCCCGCGGTGGTGGCACACGTGCTCGAGTCGGTCGACGACTCGGTTCGGGCACGTATCAGTCGGCTGGCGGGTGAGCTACCCGCGGACCGGGTGGTCGCCGGGCACGACCTGTACCCGGTCAGCGTCGTCGCGTACGGGTGCCGCGCTCAGCGACCGGTGACTATCGCCGACCGGGTGGCAGCGTACGAGACGACTGCCCGGGAGTGGTACGAGAGATACCGACGCCCCTTCTGGGTCGCCGAGACATCCAACCTGGGACTCGACGTGGATGACGGGGTCGAGTGGCTCGACAGCCTCGTCGCGGGGCTGGATCGGATGCGCGGCGAGGGACTGCCGGTTCACGGCATCTGCTGGTACAGCCGTGGCGACCAGTACGACTGGGACACCGCACTCACGGAGCCAGTCGGCCGAGTGACCCATGTCGGGCTGTTCGACGAGTCCCGGGTGAGTCGTCCTGTCGCCGACGCGTTCGGTCGCCTGGCAGTCCGGCGGGGCTGACTTCCAAACCGGTCCACGCCGGTGCTCAGGGGTCCGCGTCGCCCGTCACCAGTTCGTTCACCGCGTCCGGGTCGGACTGCTTGAGATCTGTGAACTCGCCGGGACTGATCACCCCCACCTCGACTTCGGTGGTCGCGATCACTGCGTGTTCGTGGGCGCGTCGACCGGTGATCCTCGCCCCACCGAAGTGCGAACCGGCCACCAACGGCTGCAGGTCGTCGCCAGCGACGATCGCCGCAGCGCCGTCCGCCACAACGACCACCTGATCGGTCGGCGTCCCCGAGACGGCGAGCAGGGTTCCCGGCGGTCGCGTGATTGGGGTGCCGAGGGAAGCGAGGTGGGATCGGGTGACCAACGGCCGCGCCGCCCCATGGTCGTGTCGCACGGGCTCCACGAGCGACGCCACCCCGATCGCCTCCAGTTCCGCGACACCGCTGACGCGGCAGCCCAATACCGCCTCGATGCGCCGGCGCCGCCGACGGGCAGCGTCCGCACTGTCACGTACATGGACTGCCTCCTGCCAGAACGTGAACCCGACAGCGGAACCAAGGCTGGGGTTCACCAGCCAGTAGCTGGCACAGAACCCCCGTATCCGCATCTGGTCCGGAACCGCCTCACGGAACAACGCCGGCAACTCACCGTGCTGTCCGGTGTGCAGACCCTCGACCCAGGTCGCACGCACCCAGCGCACGCTCGGCGCTTGGTCCAGACGCTCCTCGTGAGCTCCGGCCACGTCGAGTGAGTACACGGCCGACTCGCTGATGCCGAGCACCGCACCTGCCGTCTCGTTCCTCGCGGCGTTGTCGGCCGCAGCCACCTCCATGTGCTCGGACGACTCCCACAGCGTGAGCACGAGCAGGTTGCCGCTCGGTCGGTGGACCATCCAGTAGCCGTGTCGAGCGCCAACATGCCCCAGGAATCCCGGGACCAGGTCACGCTCGACCATCCGTACGGCCTCCGGGAGCCGCCGGGGGGCGATCTCGGCGTGGACCAAGGCTGCCTTCATGGCAACTCCTCCGTTCCCCCGCCGAAAGTCCTGGCTGTCGACCAGACCATCGTACGCCGCGAACTGAACAATGTTCTCCTTGCAATTTGTTGGAGGGGTTCCGACCCCCGGCACCAATCGACCATCGGCACCCGCCCCATACATCTCGACGCCTCGGTAGGCTCGCCGTCGTGGGTGACAGCTCGGTCGCCGTCCACGGGCTCTGCGAACCCGGGTTCGAAACAGTGGCCGACGCGTTCGCTCTCAACTTCACCGAGCACGGAGACATAGGCGCGGCCGTGTGCGTCTACCACCGGGGCCGACCGGTGGTCGATCTGTGGGCCGGGTACGCGGACCGCGGCGCGCGGCGTCCGTGGGAGCGCGACACGATCCAACTGGTCTTCTCGACCACGAAGGGCGTCGCAGCAACATGTGTGCACCTGCTCGTCGAACGTGGAGTGCTGGACCTGGACTCCCCAGTCGCCGCCTACTGGCCCGAGTTCGCCGCCGCGGGCAAGGCCGACATACCCCTTCGTTGGGTGCTGTCGCACCAGGCAGGCCTGGCAGCGGTGACCGGCGAGGTCACCTTGGACGACATCCTGGGCTGGGACGGCATCATCGCCGCGATCGCACAGCAGGCACCGGTCTGGGAGCCGGGCACCGCGCACGGTTATCACGCACGCTCCTACGGCTGGATCCTCGGCGAGGTCGTACGCCGCGTGACCGGAACCAGCCTGGGTCGCTTCTTCGCCGAGGAAATCGCCGAGCCCCTCGGGTTGGACTTCTTCATCGGCCTGCCCGAGTCGGAGCTGCACCGGGTCGCGCACCTCTACCCGCCGGTGATCGAGCCGGAGACGAGAGAACTGATGGATGCCTTCATGGGGCCCGACACGCTGCTGGGCCAAGTATTGGCAGGCCCGTCGAACCTGTTCGGCTACGACGACATGTGGAACCGCCCGGAGGTGCTGGCAGCCGAGATGCCGTCCTCGAACGGCGTCGGCACGGCACGGGCGGTGGCACGCATGTACGCCGCCCTGCTCGGCCCGGTGGACGGGATCCGCCTGTTGGCGCCCGAGACCGTCGAACGCGCCGCGCAGGTCCAGGTCGAAGGCCCCGACCATGTCATCGGCGTACCCATGTCGTTCGGGCTGGGATTCATGACACCGCCGCCGTTCGGCCCGGCCGGATCCTTCGGCCATGCCGGCGCAGGGGGTTCGCTGGGCATAGCTGACCCGGCGGGCGAATGGTCGCTCGGCTACGTGATGAACCAGATGAACCTGGGCATCACCGGCGACGCCCGGAGCAGCAGCCTGGTCGAGGCAGTCATCGCCTCGCTCGACGAAGGAGTGTGACGATCGGTGGAGTTCAACCTGGCAGACCTGTTCGAGAGCGTCGTCGCCACCGTTCCCGACCGGACAGCGGTCGTCACCGGTGAACGACGGCTCAGCTACTCCGCGCTGGACGAGCGCGTTGACAGGCTCGCTGCGGTGCTGTCGAGCAACGGAGTCGGCGAGGGTGACTTCGTCGGCATCCAGCTGCCGAACGGCTCCGAGTACCTCGAGGTGATGCTCGCGGCGTTCAAGCTGCGGGCGGTGCCGGTGAACGTCAACTATCGCTATGTCGACGCCGAACTGCGACACCTGTACGCAGACGCAGGACTGGTCGGTCTGGTCCACCACGTCGACTTCAACGACGCTGTCAGCGGTGCACTCGGTTCCATGGCCGAACAGCGGGTCGTGCTGTCGGTCGGCGAGGGCGGCGAGTACGAGGACGCGCTCGCTGGCACCGAATCGTTGACCAGCTATCCGACCCGCTCCGCCGACGACCTGTACTGCGTGTACACGGGCGGCACGACCGGGCTGCCCAAGGGGGTCATCTGGCGTCAGGAGGACATCTTCTTCGCCGCCATGGGCGGAGGTGACCCCTACCAGTTCGGCATGCACATCTCGTCACCGGACGAGCTGGCCGGCCGGATCCCGGATCCCGGCCTTGTGGCGCTGCCCGCTCCCCCGTTCATGCACGCGGCCGCCCACTGGCTGGCGTTCGCGATGCTCTTCGGCGGCGGCACGATCGTGACGCTCCCGTCGGGAAGGTTCGACCCCAGGACGACACTCGACCTGGTCGACCGGGAACGGGTCAACATCCTGGTCGTGGTCGGTGATGCCATGGCGCGCCCACTGATCGACGTCCTGGAGGATGACCCCGACGCCCACGATCTCTCGTCGCTCATGGCGCTGGGTTCCGGAGGAGCGTTGCTCTCGCCGTCGACCAAGGCCCGCCTGCGGGCGCTCAGGCCTGATCTGATCGTGCGGGACGCGTTCGGCTCGTCCGAGACCGGCCAGATCGGGGGCTCCCCGCCGGCGGACGACCCGGACGGCTCACCCCGCCTCCAGCTGGATGAACGCACGACCGTGTTCGACGACGACCTCCAACCCGTGGCGCCAGGCTCCGGTGTGGTCGGCCGACTCGCACGCGGAGGACGTGTCCCGCTGCGATACCTGGGTGACCCGGACAAGACCGCTGCAACGTTCGTCCAGGTCGGCGACTCCCGCTGGGCGCTGCCCGGTGACCTGGCCACGATCGAGGAGGACGGCACGATCGTCGTGCTCGGACGGTCGTCGCAGTGCATCAACACCGGCGGCGAGAAGGTCTACCCGGAAGAGGTCGAGGGAGTCATCAAGGCACACCCTGGCGTCGCCGATGCCGTCGTCGTGGGCGTGCCCGACGACGACTGGGGTCAGGCGGTCTGCGCAGTCGTTCAGGCGCGACCTGGTTCGTCGCTGACGCTCGATGACCTTCGCGACTCGGCCAGGTCACAACTGGCCGGCTACAAGCTCCCGCGACATCTGGTCGAGGTCGATCAGGTGGTGCGGTCGCCAGCGGGCAAACCCGACCAGCGGTGGGCTGCGGCCGTCGCAACCGCGGCAGTCGCTGCCGCGGCACCGACCCATGCCAGCGACGGGTCCGGGCCATGAAGGTCATGTCCGGGCTGGACGCCCGCTTCCTCTACTCGGAGACCCCTACCGCCCACATGCACACCATGAAGGTCGTGGTGGTGGACCTGTCCGGACGCACTGACCCGCTTCCCGACGACGAGCTTGCCAGGGTCATCGAGGCGCACCTGACACGATTGCCGATGCTGCGACGACGGGTGATACCGGCACCGCACGGGCTGGGGAACCCGTCTGTGGTCGACGACCCCGAGTTCGACCTGTCACAGCACATGCGCATCACGACGGTCGAGGCACCCGGGGGTCAGCGCGAGCTCGACGGTGTGGTGGCCCTCATCGCCGGCACTCCCCTTCCTCGCGATCGGCCGCTGTGGGAGATGACGGTCGTGCAGGGCCTGGCCGGTGGCCGGGTCGCGTTCGTGATGAAGCTGCACCACGCGATCGCCGACGGTGTCGCATCGGTTGCGATGCTCGAGAACGCGTTCGTCACCGACGACGAACACGCGGTGGTCGAGCCGTACCGACCGGAGCCGCTGCCGGGGACCCGCCAGCGCTACTCGGCGGCGGCAGCCGGGGGGTTGGCGGCCGCGAAGATGGTCCCCCGGGTCGTGAAGCACACGGTCACAGGCGCCCGACACGCACGGGTGGTGAAGCAGTCGGTGACCGCTCTCCTACCGGGCCCGTTCAGCGGACCTCGCACTCCGTTCAACGTGGCCCTGAGCGCTGATCGCACCTTTGCCGGACTCGAGATCCCACTCGACGTCCTACTCGACGCGAAGTCCCGCGCCGGGGTCACCCTCAACGACGCGTTCCTGGCCCTGTGCGGTGGAGCAGTCAGGCGCTACCTGACCAGGATCGGTGCTCTCCCCGAGTCCACGTTGGTCGCCTCGGTACCGATGGCCACCCGCACCGACCGGCACCGTCTGGGCGGCAATCACGTGGACAACCTCTTCCTGCCGCTGCGCTCCGACATCGACGATCCGCTCGAACGGATGCACGCGATCCACGAGTCGTCGGTCGCTGCCCGCAAGGTCCGTGAAGAGTTCGGACCCGACCTGTTCGAGTGGCGCTCGGGCATGATCCCGGCCAGCTTGCACGGCGTACTCCCACGGGTCTGGGGTTCGACGCATCTCGCCGACCACCTGCGGCCGCCGCTGAACATGGTCGTGTCGTGTGTGCGGGGTCCACGCGACCGCCTGGAGGTGGACGGTGGAGTGGTCACGTCTCTGTTCTCCTCGGGTCCGATCCTTGAGGGGATCGGTGTGAACATCACAGCGTGGAGCTATGCCGGCACCATGTACATCTCGGTGCTCGGCTGCTCGGCATCGCTGCCCGACCCGTGGCTGCTGGCGAACGACCTGCGGGCCGAATCGGAGGACTGGGTCTCCCCACGCTGAGCGGCAGTCTGTATCGTGGCCCCCACCAGATTCCGCGGGGAGGTCCGAGATGACGCCAGTCACATCGGCCGAAACGGACGACGAGATCGAGGCGACCGAGGGGAACGACGGCGGCTGCGCCCAGTCCTCGCCGTGGTGGCACCCTGCAGGTGCCGTCGATCGGGTCAGCTGTGCCACCAGGGGCGTCGAGAAGCGATTGGCGCATCAGCCGCTCGCCCGGCTCACGCTGGCCGCCCCACGCACAGCGCGCTTCATCGTCGGCGAACTGCTCGGTGAGGACGTCCCAGGGGTGCCGTCGGCTCGGCTCACTCCGGCGCTCGTCGGGCACGTCCTCATGGACGAGTCGATCATGGCCATCGCGGTGGGACCCAACCGATTCCCGCGACGTGCCGACTACCACCGTGTCAGCGAGGAACTCACCCGCGCCCACGCCCTGTTCAGTGAACGCGGCTGGATCGATGACCCGGTGTCTTACCACCAGACCCCGCCACCGCTAGAGGAGCCGGCTGTCACCAAGGGCTGGGCGCTCGGCAACAGCTACGAGCGTCTGTGGTGGCCGAGCGGCTACGAACCGCACCTGGGGGTTCCCGGCACTGACCGTTGGCTGGCGTTCGAGTCCAACCGCACCGCGTCAGCCTGGGTGCTGCGCCACCGCGACCGTCCCCGCCCCTGGGTCGTCTGCGTGCACGGGTTCGGCACCGGCTCGGTGTTCATGGATCTGTTCGCCTTCAGGGCCGCGCGCCTGCACGAGACGCTCGGGGTGAACGTCGCAGCGATCGTGCTACCGGTACACGGATCACGGCGCCCCAGCCGCATCAGCGGCGAGGAGTTCCTGGGGTTCGAGTTCATGAACAGTGTGCACGGCCTCACCCAAGCGGTCTGGGACGTACGACGCCTCCTCACGTGGGTACGCCGACAGGACCCCGACGGTGTCGGTCTGTTCGGCGTCTCGCTCGGCGGGATGATCACCTCGCTGGTGACCGCTTTCGAGGCCGATCTCGACATGGCACTAGTGGGGATCCCGATCATCGACTTCCCGGGCCTGATCGAGCATCACGCCCCTCGGCACCTCCACATGCGAGCGATCGAGTACAACATCCTCGACGGCACCGCCCAGGACCTGCACCGCGTCGTCTCGCCTCTCACGATGCCTGTCGTGACCCCGCAGCCGGCCCGGGCGATCTTCGCCGGGCTCGGGGACCGCCTCGCCACGACAGAGCACGCCCGCCGCCTCGCAGAGCACTGGGAGGATCCCGAGACCTGCTGGTTCGCCGGCAACCACGTCGGCTACCTCTGGTCCGACACGGTCTGGCAGTTCGTCGACAGGTGCCTGACCGAGCGGGGGCTCACCGCCTGACGGCGGCCCATCTGCCGCGGCGACCGCGCCTGCGCTTCGCCCGCCAGGACTGACCCGGTTCAGCCGATGACCGGGTACTGGCGTTCCTCGGCCAGGCGGTCGAGGGCAGCCTGCATCTTCGAGGTGAGCTCGTCGTAGCAGGCCTGCACGATCTCGGGATCATCCGCGGCTTCCGGTCCGTGGCGCTGTGACCAGTCGATCGGATCGAGCAGCTCGACGGTCACCTTGGACGGCAACGGGAACGTCGGGATGCCACCGGGCACTATTCCGAAGGGCGGGCCCAGGACCAGCGGCATGACCGACACCCTGAACCGCTTGTCCAGGCCCAGGCGCTTGGCGAGCGCCTCACCACGGCTCAGCACGACGACCGTCTCGTGCGCCCCGACCGACACCGCCGGCACGACGGGCACCCCGGTGCGCAACGCCAGGCGGATCACACCGGTGCGTCCACCGAAGTCGATCGTGTTTCGTTCCGCCCAGGTGCGGAACACTTCGTGGTCGCCGCCCGGGTAGTCGATCAGCACCGCGCCCTGCTCGAGTATGGCCTCGGCGGCGGCGGGTCCCGCGTCCACGCCGCCGCCTCGGGCCATGAGTGAGCCGATCCCTGGCAGGCCCATGAAGAACGAGTGGAACAGCGTGTAGACCGGCTCGTCCTCGCCACGCTCTCGCCACCAGGCCGTCAGCAGCACCGGGATGTCCGGAGGGAGCTGACCGCCCGAGTGGTTCCCGACCACGAGCATCGGCCCCTTCTCCGGCACCCGCTCGAACCCGCGCACCTCCGGTCGGAAGTACGACGCGTACAGCTCGAGCACCGGTCGGGCGGCCCGCAGGAACTCTGGATCGCGAGCCGCTCCGACCTCGTCGTCGGCCTGGCTCACTTGGACCTGGTCACGTCCTGCAACGCGTTGCCGGTCACCCCGACCAGGTTGATCGCCAGCTGGTTCGACGCGTCGACGACCTGCTGGGTCATCGTGAACGCCGCGTCGATGATCTGGCGTCGCGGGCCCTCTTCGCCGACGTCGGGGACTGCGTCGTTGACGGTCTGCACGAACCGCTGCACCGCTTCGAGCGCCGAGCGCTCGCTCTCGCCGGCACCTTCGATCAGGCGCTTGAGCCCATCGGCCGGCGATTCGGCCGATCCGTTGGACGAGCTCTTGGTGGATGTGGCTGTGGCCATTTGTCCCTCCTCGGTGCCCGGGCACCGGGTTGCACCCGGAACCTGTCGAGCATCTCACCGGTGGGACTGCATCGCCATGGATTGGTCGAGAGTCACACCAGTCCCCGGACCTGCTGGACTCGTCGCACGGGGCCGTGGCGGGTGGGTACGCTCCGCAACACCACGACCGAGGGGGAACGATGGCCGAGACGAGTCGATACCTTCTGAGCGACGACCAGGTTCCGAGCGCCTGGTACAACATCATCCCGGACCTGCCCGAGGCGCCTCCGCCGCCGCTGCACCCGGCCACGCACCAGCCGATCGGCCCGGACGACCTGGCGCCGCTGTTCCCGATGGATCTGATCCTCCAGGAGGTCAGTCAGGACCGCTTCGTCCCGATCCCCGACGAGGTACGCGACGTCTACCTGCTCTGGCGCGCGACCCCCCTGCACCGTGCCCACCGGCTGGAACGAGCGTTGGGCACCCCCGCGCGCATCTACTACAAGTACGAGGGCACGAGCCCCGCCGGATCACACAAGCCCAACACGGCCGTACCGCAGGCGTACTACAACGCGAAGGCCGGGGTGAAGCGCCTGACGACCGAGACCGGCGCCGGCCAGTGGGGCACCGCGCTCGCGTTCGCGTCGGCCCAGTACGGCATCGACTGCGAGGTCTGGCAGGTCCGCGCGTCCTACGACCAGAAGCCGTACCGCCGGGCGATGATGGAGGCGTTCGGCGCCAGCGTGCACCCGTCACCATCGGATGTGACCGAGTACGGCCGCAAGCTCCTCGCTGACGATCCGACCAACCCCGGGTCGCTCGGGATCGCAATCTCCGAGGCAGTCGAGATCGCCGCCCAGGACCCCGAGAGCCGCTACGCGCTCGGATCGGTGCTCAACCACGTGCTGATGCACCAGACGGTGATCGGCGAGGAGGCGATCCTCCAGATGGCGATGGCGGGCGACACCCCCGACGTGATCATCGGCTGCACCGGAGGCGGGTCGAACTTCGCGGGGCTCACCTTCCCGTTCCTGCGCGAGAAGCTCGCCGGCAACATCCACCCGGTGATCCGTGCGGTCGAACCGGCGTCGTGTCCGTCGCTGACCAAGGGCACCTACACCTACGACTTCGGCGACACTGCCGGCATGACCCCGCTGGTCAAGATGCACACTCTCGGCCACGACTTCATCCCGGACCCGATCCACGCCGGCGGTCTGCGCTATCACGGCATGGCGCCGCTGATCTCCCACATCTACGAGCTCGGCCTGATCGAGGCCGAGGCGCGACCCCAACGGGAGTGCTTCGCCGCGGGCGTGCAGTTCGCCCGCACCGAGGGAATCGTGCCCGCGCCGGAGCCGACGCACGCGCTGGCCGCGGCAATCGACGAGGCTCTGCGCTGCAAGGAGACCGGCGAGGAGAAGGTCATCCTGACCGCGCTGTGTGGGCACGGCATGTTGGACATGGCCGCCTACAACGCGTACTTCGCGGACGACCTGGTCGACCACGAGTTCCCCGACGAGCAGATGCGCGACGCCCTGACGCGCCTGCCGCAGCTCGACTTGTAGCCGCAGCTCCAGCTGTAGCCGCAGGTCCGGCTGTAGCTGCTGTCAGCCCACGTGACGTGCGTCGAACGCCTGCCAGACGGCCCCGCGCACGATCCGGTTGTCGCGCAGCAGTTCGATGCTGAGCGGGATGAACAGCGGGTCATCGCAGAACAGCTGGACGCGGTTCTCGTGGATCTCGAGCAGCCGCGCCCGGTCATCGTCGTCGAGCAGATGCATCGGCAGCCGCACGACCGCCTCACCGGCCATCTCGACGTGCTGGGCAAGGTCCAACAAGGCCCGGCGTGCGTCGGCTCCGCTGTCGGGGTCGCACGCCAGCTGTGCGAGCAGGTTGAGAGCCAGCGTGAACTCGTTCCTGCTGTTGTCGGGACTGGCTATCTGACCGCTTCCCCGCAGGTCGGGCGAAACGGCGTCGCGCAGGCCTGCCCAGCACCCCGCCTTGTGGGCTCCTCGGAGGATCTGGGCTGCAGCGGTCTTGAGACTGAGGATCAGACGGTTGCTCTGTCGTCCAGTGCCGCACAGTTCGGTCAGCTCCGCCTGCGCGTCGATGTCACCCTTGGCGGCCCACTCGACCAGCGGGTCGAGCAGTGCGTCCAGCCGCTGCTGAACCTCGTCGGCCATCCGCTGGCCGCGCAACCACTCGTCGAAGTGCTCGACCAGCACCGGGTCCATGACGTCGGGCCGTAGCGCCAGCTCCTCGATCGCGCGGCGGGCGTAGTCGACTACCAGTTGCACCTCGGCCGGTGGCGCCACCGCGAAGCGCATGTAGAGCGAAGTCGTCCCCTGGATCGACTCGGTCGCCTCGGAGGCGGTCAGCACGCCCCGCTGCTGGGACCCCAGAGCACCGTCGATCGCCTCCGCAACCGAGTCGACGTCCAGGTTCTGGGCCTTGCCGAATCCGTCCATCTCCACTCCACTCCCGACCGGTGGCGCACCCGGACCGATCGCCACACGGTCGCCTTCCGCCGACACCCTCGCTCACCAGCCGGTCTAGCACCCATCGCATCGCGGCGGTCATCGCGTTCCGGCGACCTG
>CAYVDN010000039.1:0-28101 GCA_964450685.1 uncultured Microthrixaceae bacterium | reverse complement strand
CGTCCTGGTACAGGAACTCGACCGTGCCGGCGTTGACGTAGTCGCAGCCCCGGGCGACCGCACAAGCCGCTTCTCCCATCTGGGCGATGATCGCCGGTGGGATGTCGGCCGCGGGGGCCTCCTCGATCAGCTTCTGGTGGCGGCGCTGGGCCGAGCAGTCGCGGGTGCCCAGGTAGACGACGTTGCCGTGGGTGTCGGCCATCACCTGGACCTCGACGTGACGGGGTCCGGTCAGGAAGCGCTCCATGTAGCACTCGTCGCGACCGAAGTACGACAGCGCCTCTCGCTGAGCGGACTCGAGCGCAGCTGCGACCTCGTCCTCGGAGCTGACGACCTTCATGCCTCGTCCGCCGCCGCCGTACGCGGCCTTGATCGCAACCGGGTAGCCGTGCTCGGCACCGAAGTCCTTGACCTGCTGGGGGTCGGTGATGATGTCGGTCGTGCCGGGCACGCCGTGCACCCCGACCTTCTCGGCGGCGAGGCGGGCCGAGATCTTGTCGCCCATGACGTCGATCGCTGCCGGCGGCGGACCGATGAACGTCACGCCCAGGTCGGTGATGCGCTGGGCGAAGTCACTGTTCTCCGAGAAGAACCCGTAGCCCGGGTGCACCGCCTGCGCGCCGGATCGCTTGATGACATCGAGCACCTTGTCGGCGTCGATGTAGCTCTCCGCGGCGGTCTGGCCGCCCAACGCGTAGGCCTCGTCGGCCAGACGGACGTGCAGTGCGTCCCGGTCGAGGTCGGAGTAGACGGCGACTGTGGAGATACCGAGCTCACGGCAGGCCCGGATGACCCGGACCGCGATCTCCCCACGATTGGCGATGAGAACCTTTGAAAACACGCCCTATCTTTCCCTTGTGATCGACGACAGCGCCAAAACGGCCCTCCGGGGCACCAGATTCCAGGATCTCCGCTGGGTTGCCAGCACCGGTTCGACCAACGCCGACCTGGTCGTCGCAGCACGGGAGGGGGCAGGGGAGTGCGCCCTGGTCGCCGACCACCAGTCGGCCGGCCGGGGGCGCCTGGACCGGCGCTGGGAGGCCCCACCGGCAGCATCGCTGCTGATGAGTATCCTCGTTCGCCCGCCGTTCCCTGCCACCGGCCCGACACTGCTCGCCAGCGCTTTGGGGGTTGCTGCCGCCGACGCCCTGACCGGCGCCGGAGTCGAGGTGGGCCTCAAGTGGCCCAACGATGTGGTGGCACCGGGTGCAGGGCCTGACGGCCAGGATCTGAAGCTCGGAGGCCTGCTCGCCGAGATGCACACGGGCGAGGGCGGCGACGCCGTCGTCCTCGGCATCGGCATCAACGTGGCATGGAAGGACGTCGGGTTCCCCGAGGAGCTCCGGGCGAGCGCCACCGCGGTCGACCTGCTCGGAGGTGCTGTCGAGCGGTCCGCCCTGGTGGTGTCGCTGTTGACGGCGATGGACGCGGTGGGCGAGCTGGCCCAGAGCGCTGCGGCCTGCGAGCAGTTGTCGCAGTCGTACGGCGAGCGCTGTGTGACCCTGGGTAGACGGGTCCGGGTCGAGCTGCCAAGGGGCGAGCTGCTGGGAGAGGCCGTGGCACTGGACCCGGCCGGCGCGCTCGTCGTTCGGGATGACGACGGTGCCGACCACACGGTTACCGTCGGCGACGTGGTGCACCTGCGACCGGCCTGAACGCGTTCCGTCGATCTCGGGCGCGAGAGCGACAAGGTTTGTCGTGGCGGACCCCTATTTCCGAAGGTTGAGCCAGGCGGTGTGGGCAGCGATCGTGAGAGGGCCGGGGCAGGCCGCCAGAAGGCGGTTGCCGAGTCGGCGGATCGGCTGGACGTGGCGACCGGTCGAGACCAGGAACGCCTCGCTCACCTGCGAGAGCTGCGACATCGGCACAGCGCGTTCGTCCACGTCGACATCGGCGGCGCGGAGCGCATCCAGGAGCAGTCGGCGGGTGATGCCGTCCAGGCAGCCGGAGTCGAGCGGCGGCGTGGCGATACGGTCGTCCAACACGACGAACACGTTCGAGCCAGTTCCTTCGCACAGCTCGTCGCGGGTGTTCGCGAACAGCGCTTCGGAGCAGCCGGCCCGAGCGGCCATGTCGAGTGCCACGACGTTCTCGCCGTACGACGTGGTCTTGAGCCCGGCGAGCGCGCCTCTCTCGTTGCGGGTGAACTCCACGACGAGCACGTCGGTCGGATCGTCGATCCCCAGGACGGTCATGGGTCCGGCGGCGACGATCAGGGTGGGGGGCGACCCGTCACGGTTCGAGCCCATCGGGCCCGGTCCTGCTGTATAGGTGATGCGCAGCCTTCCCGGCGCGTCACCCCACGCCTTCGACACCGTGTCGACCGCTCGCTCGAGCAGTCCGGGGTCGGGTCGCTGGAGGCGCATGCCCTCCGCAGAACGTCCCAGTCGTTCGAGGTGGGGGGAGACGGCGAACGGCACCCCTCGCCACAGCTCGATCGTCTCGAAGACCCCGTCTCCCACAGTCAACCCGTGGTCAGACCAGTGGATCGTCGCCGAGTCCGGGTCGCGCAGCTCGCCGTCGATCCAGACGACGTACTCGTCGTTCACCTCGAGGCTCCGATCGTCGCTGTGCCCGCCCCCGCCGCGACCTGCAGGAGCCGCTGGGCCTTGAGCTCTGTCTCGGCCCACTCGCCGTCCGGGTCCGAGTCGTAGGTGATGCCTCCGCCCGTGCCCAGGTGGAGGCGGCCGTCCTCGATCCAGAAGGTGCGAATCGCCACGTTCAACTCCCCCTCGCCTCGATCGGCGTCGACCCACCCGATGGCTCCGCAGTAGATCCCGCGAGGGCCCGACTCGAGTCGGGCGATCGATTCGAGGGCAGCGATCTTGGGTGCGCCGGTAACCGAACCAGGGGGGAAGGTCGCTTCTATCGTCTCGGGCCAGCCGTGGCCGGGGCGTAGTCGACCCTCGACCGTGCTCACCAGGTGGAACAGCCCCGGGTGCTCCTCGACTCTCAAGAGCGACGGGACGTGCACCGACCCCCATTCGCATACCCTGCCCAGGTCGTTGCGCACCAGATCGACGATCATCACGTTCTCGGCACGGTCCTTGTCCAGGAAGCCGTCACGGGTCGCCGCGGTCCCCTTGATGGGCGAGGAACGGATCGTTGATCCGTGCCGCGACAGGAAGAGTTCCGGTGAAGCGCTCGCGACCTGGATCCCGTGGGACGGCAGGCGTACCACCGCCGAGAACGGCGCCGGATTGCCCACTGCGAGGGCTGCGCCGAGTGCCGCTACGTCGTTCGAGCGCCCTTCGCTGGCAGCGGGCAGGGGCGCGCTCAGTCGCCGGGTGAGGTTCACCTGGTAGACGTCACCAGCCGCGATCTGCGCCCGGATCGACTCGACGCCCGCCCGGAAGGAGTCGCGGTCGAGGCTTGTGGACCAGTCGCCCCTCGCCGGACCGATCCACGGGGCACCGGGCCAGACACGCGCACTGCGCACGGTGGAGAAGCGGGCGCAGATCGGGGGGCCGTCGAACGGCAGCACCACAGCCCAGAAGCCGCTCCCGTCGAGGGCAGTCAGGTCGGAGGTGACGTCGACCAGCCCAGTGCACAGCCGTCCGCCCACGACGGCCATTGCAGCGGTCGGTGTATCTGGTGGCACAACCAGTGGCGTTCCGGAGATGCGTGCGGGTCTCACGATCGCGCCGAGCTTACGGCTGCTACACCTGCTGGACACCGAGCTGTCTGATCCTGAACGTCCACGCAGCTCCGGTGCGGCGGGTGCACCGGTGACGGAGCCGGCCGCTGGTACCGTCTGGCGCCGTGCCCCGTCAGCGCGCTCGCCGTGCGCACCGTTCCTGGCCCCAACGCCTGCTGCTCGCAACCAACGTGCTGCTCGTCGTCGCGTGCCTGGGAGCCGCTGCGTCGCTGTCCAAGCTGCGCTCGACCATCGAGGACGTACCGGTGGTGGACATCGGCTCCTCGCTGACACCAGCCCCGGAGGTGACCGAACCGCGGAACTTCCTGATCATCGGTACCGATTCGGCCGCCAGGCTCGACGAGGGCGACTCGGTCACGAACGGACGTGAGAACCTGGGCAAGCTTGCGGACGTCATCATGATCCTGCGGGTGGACCCGCGTGATGGATCGGCGAAGCTGCTGTCGATCCCACGCGACACCCGGGTCGAGGTCGCCCCCACTTGGGGCATGGCGCGGATCAACTCGGCGATCGCCGGAACCGACGGGCCCCAGAACCTGGTACGCACGATCAAGCGCAACTTCGGCATCTCGATCGACAACTACGTCGAGATCGACTTCCGCTCGTTCCGCGACCTTGTCGAGGTCCTGGGGGGTGTGCCCGTCTACTTCGCGACTCCCGTGCGTGACGAGAACACGGGGCTGAACGTTCCCGAGGCCGGTTGCATCATGTTGGATCCGGTGCAGGCGTTGGCATACGCGAGGGCCCGCCACTTCGAGTACAAGGTCGACGGCAAGTGGCGAGCGGACGGCACCGGCGACCTGGGACGCATCACACGCCAGCAGGACTTCATAAAGCGGTCGTTGCGTCGTGCCTCCGACAAGGGCGTGCGCAACCCGTCGACCGCTGTCGGAATCGTCAACGCGGCGGCATCCTCGGTCCGCATGGACGACACCCTCGACGTGGGAACGATCCTGACCCTCGTCGGTGAGTTCCAGAACTTCAACCCCGACTCCCTGCTATCCCTCCAGCTGCCGACCTACTCCGACGCTCGCGGTGGCGTGGCCTACCAGTCGGTCGACTGGGACGCGGCCGAGCCGCTGCTGGAGCAGTTCCGAGGAGTGGATCCGGGCGCCGCCATCGAACCGTCGGCGATCATCGTCGATGTGGTGGGACCGGAGTCGGACGCCGTCGCACTGGGCGAGACCGCGACCGAGCTCGACACGGCAGGCTTCGACGCGGAGGTGTTCGAGGCCCGCCGCTCCGCTGCCACCACGATCACCTACGGCCCGTCCGGCAGAGAAGCCGCGCTACGACTTGCGGCGCAGCTCGGAGCCGTACCGGAGTTCCGGATGGACACCGACATCACCGGCTACCGCGTCGAGCTCGCGGTGGGCTCGGACTTCGCCGGGGTGCTGGCCGAGGCCGTTCCGGTCGAATCGCTGCCCCAGGACCAGCTGCCGCCGCCCAGCACGGCCTCCACCTCGACGACGGCTCCACCGACGACCGACACGGCCGCCACGGTCGACGGCGCCCCCGGCGATGACGCCGCGGCGACGACCACCACCGCTCCCGGAGTGGTGCCGACCGATCCGGAACGAGCTGCCGTCTGTCGCTGAGCGGGGTTCGGAACCGGTGGTCCGCCCCGATAGCATCGAGCGGCCGAAGTTCGGATCCACAGGTATGGGGGCACGGCAAATGAGCAACACGATCGCGGTCGTCGGAACCGGCTACGTCGGTCTGACCACGGGCACCTGCCTGGCGCACCTCGGCCACGAGGTGACCTGCATCGACACCGACGTCACCAAGATCGCCCGGATCGAGGCGGGCGACATGCCCATCTCCGAAGACGGTCTTGCCGAACTCGTGGCGGAGGGGCGATCGGCCGGACGGCTCCGCTTCACCTCGGACCTCGCCGCTGGAGTGCAGGGCCGCGAGTTCGTGCTGCTGTGCGTTCCCACCCCCCAGGCGGTCGACGGGTCGGCCGACCTGTCGTTCATCACCGCGGCTGCAGCGGCGATCTCACCACACCTGGTCGAAGGTGCGGTGGTGATCAACAAGTCGACGGTCCCGATCGGGGCGACCCAGATAGTCGCCGACGCTCTCGGTCGCCCCGACGTCAGCGTCGTTTCGAATCCGGAGTTCCGGCGCGACGGGCCCGCCGTATCGGCCTACCACAACCCGGCGCGGGTCGTCGTCGGCGCCGACGACGAGTCCGTCGCGTTCCGGGTCGCGTCGCTTCACATGCGCCTGTCCGCTCCGCTGCTGGTCACCGATCCCGCCTCGGCCGAGCTCATCAAGTACGCGTCGAACTCGTTCCTGGCGCTCAAGCTGAGCTACGTGAACGCAATCGCCGCGGTCGCCGAGGCGGTCGATGCCGACATCGACGACGTGGTCAAGGGGCTGGGGCTCGACAGTCGTGTCGGCGCACGGTTCCTCCAGCCGGGCCCCGGCTGGGGTGGTAGCTGCCTCCCGAAGGACACCAGCGCGCTGGTCCGCATCGCCGAGGACGCCGGCTACGACTTCACGCTGCTGAAGGACGCGGTGTCGGTGAACCACCAGCAGTTCGACCGGGTCGTCGCCAAGACATGCGAGGTGCTCGGCGCCCCGATCGGCGGTCGCCGCCTGGCTGTCTGGGGACTGACCTTCAAGGCCAACACCGACGACCTGCGCGACTCCCCGGCGGTCGAGATCGTCCGCCGGTTCGTGGCCGACGGGGCAGAGGTGGTCGCCTTCGATCCCGAGGTGCCGGCCGGCACGACCGTCGTCGAGGGCCTCACCGTCGCCGGGGACCCGGTCGCCGCCTGCCAGGACGCGGACGCGCTGGTCGTGCTCACCGAGTGGCCCGTCTTCGGGCGGGTCGACCTGGATCGGGTCGCTGCGGCCCTGAGCGAGCCGCGAATCGTAGACACCCGCAACGTGGTGGACCGGCTGGCGCTGCAGCGTCGCGGGTTCGATTACCGCGGCATCGGTCGCAGCTGAGCCCGTCGACCTTCAGTGGTCGCGTGACTCGGCGATCTCACGGTTGGAGCGGTACCACTCGATCGTGTGTTCCAGGCCTTCCCTGAATGGCACCTCGGCCACGAAGCCGAACTGCTCACGTGCCCTGCTCGGGTCGACCCTCCGACGGGGCTGTCCATCCGGCTTGGTCGTGTCCCAGCGGACCTCACCCTCGAAGCCGACCAGCTCGCAGATGATCCCGACCAGATCCTTGATCGGCATCTCCTCGTCGGTGCCCAGGTTGACAGGGTCATCGCCGTCGTAGCGCTCGGTCGCCAGCACGATGCCCTCGGCGGCATCGTCCACGAACAGGAACTCGCGGCTGGCCGATCCGGTTCCCCAGACGTCGATGTGACCGACCCCGGACTCGACCGCGTCCACGCACTTCTTGATCAGAGCCGGGATCACGTGACTGACCGCGGGGTGGAACTTGTCGCCGGGTCCGTAGAGGTTCGTCGGCAACAGGTAGATGGCCGACTGGCCGTACTCGGCCCGGTTGGCCTGCATCTGTGTGAGCTGGGCGAGCTTGGCGACGCCGTAGGGGGCGTTCGTCTCCTCCGGATAGCCGTGCCAGAGCGACTTCTCGCTGAACGGGACCGGGGTGTGCTTCGGGTAGGAGCAGATGGTTCCGATCACGACGGTCTTGTCCGTCCCGTGGCGACGGGCGGCGTCGAGCACGAACGTGCCCATCAGCAGGTTGTCGAGGTAGAGCTCAGCCGGGCGTGCCATGTTCGCCCCGATGCCGCCCACACGCGCAGCGAGGTGGATCACCACGTCCGGTGCCAGTTCGTCGAACATCGCCTCGACCGCGTCCACACTGCGCAGGTCGTAGTCCGACGAGCTCGGTGTCGACAGCTTGCCGACACCGCGGCGATCCAACGATCGCAGCACGGCCTGCCCCAGGAAGCCGCTGCCACCGGTGACCAGCACATGTCGGGAGTCCAGAGAGCCATCCATCGGGGCAACACCGTACCGCCTGCACGCACACCCACCCGGGCAACGGTGGCCATCTGCCACCGCGGTGAGCGGGGTTCGCCCGGCGCTGCGCGAGACTCACCGCCATGACCGTCGTTCCCCGGGTGGCGATGACCCTCACACAGGTCGCCCACCGGGTACCCGGAGGTACCGCGACGAGCCTCTGCGAGCTGGCCTCGGCGCTCGAACGCTCTGCTCAGGTCGACCTGAGAGCAGTCCTGGCAAGGGGCGACCTGCGTCGGCCGGCATCGATGTTCAACCCAGAAGGTGATGCTCGGTCGTACCTGGACCCAGCCGTGCGAACAGCGAGCATGAGCCTGCCGCTGCCGATGCTCTACGACTCGTGGGCACGCACTGGTCGGCCGACGGTCATGTCCGCCGCCGGACCCGTCGACCTGGTGCATGTGACCGTGCCGATGCGGGTCGGTGTCGGCTCGACCCCGATGGTCGCGACCGTGCACGACGTGTTCCCGCTCACCCGTGCGCACGAGTTCACCTCGCGCGGGGCGCGTCTGATGCGTGACGGTCTCCGCTGGGTGCTCGACAACGCCAGGATCGTGATGGTCCCGAGTCGGACCGTGCGGACAGGTGTGGTCGAGTTGGGCGTGCCAGAGCACCGTACGGTCGTGGTCCCATGGGGGGTGGGGGAGCATGCGGCGAGCCGTTCGAGGGTCGCTGACGTGCTCCGTCACCACGGGCTGTGTGCCCCCTACCTGCTGTTCGTGGGCACTCTCGAACCGCGCAAGAACCTGCGCGGACTGCTCGACGCCGTGGCTCGCCTGGACCGCCCCGATCTGACTCTGGCGGTGGTGGGACCCGAAGGCTGGGGTGACGTCCTCTCCGACGTGGCCGCCCCTGCGTCACCGATCGCCCGGCTGGGTCACGTCCCGGACTCCGAGCTGTCCGCTCTCTACGCAGGGGCGGCAGCGTTCTGCTACCCGTCGTACGAGGAGGGCTTCGGGTTGCCGGTTCTCGAAGCCATGGCCGCCGGCGCACCGGTCGTCACGTCCGCCGGAACGGCCACGGCGGACGTTGCCGGCGGAGCCGCCCTGCTGGTCGATCCGGCAGATCCGGCATCGATCGCGTCAGCACTGGCCAGCGTCCTGGACGATGCCGCAATCGCTGATGGTCTGCGTGTCGCGGGCCTGGAACGGGCGAGGATGCACAGCTGGTCGGCCGCCGCCGAGTCGACCGTCGCTGCCTACCGATCGGTTCTCGAACCGTGACGACGGTCGAGTCGGGCCCGACTGCCCGGGCCGGGGTGAGGGTCCTGGTGAACCTGCTGTGGATGGTCCCCGGCATCGTGGGGGGTAGCGAGGACTCGATAGCGGCTGCCCTCCGGGCGATCGGTGACAGCGCCCCCGACGACATGGACATCCAGCTTGCAGTCCTGGGCTCGTTCGCCGCGGCCCATCCCGATCTGGCTGCCCGCTGGGTAGTCCACGAGGCTCCGATCGATGGTTCCTCGAAGGTCCGACGGGTCTGGGAGGAGCAGACCTGGCTCGCCCGCCTGACCCGTCGGGTCGGCGCTGATGTGGTGCACCACGCAGGTGGGACGGTCCCGTTGTTGCACCCGGGCCGGGTGGTTCTGACCGTGCACGACCTTCAACCGCTCGACATGCCCCAGAACTTCTCCCGGACGAAGCGCACGTACCTGCGCGGCATGGTCGGACGGTCCGCCCGTGCAGCGTCAGTGGTCCACGTGCCGAGCAGGTTCACCGGTGATCGGGTGATCGATCTGCTTGGAGTCGATCCCGATCATGTGGCGGTGGTGCCGTGGTCGTCCCGCGAGGTGGGAACCGAAGCCCGGGACGGAGCGGGCCCGTGCCTGCTCGTTCCCGACGTGCCGTTTCTGCTGTACCCGGCGATCACGTATCCGCACAAGAACCACATGGTCCTGCTCGAGGCGTTCTCCCGGATCGGGTCGAACGCCGTTCTCGTGCTCACGGGCGGCGAAGGCCCCGATGAGGCAGCGCTGCGGGAACGGATCGCCCGGGCTGATCTGCGAGGTCGCGTGCTGCGGCCCGGTCGAGTCCCCGCCGAGGATCTGGACACCCTGTACCGGGCAGCGACAGCGCTGGTCTTCCCGTCGCGCTACGAGGGGTTCGGGCTGCCCGTGCTCGAAGCCATGTCAGCGGGTATCCCTGTGATCGCCGCAGACGCCGGTTCGTTGCCAGAGGTCGCCCGGTCCGAGGACCTCGTCGCCCCCGATGATGTGACAGGGTGGGCTGCCGCCATGCAGGCTGTCCTGGCCATGTCGGACCGGGACCGGGAGGCCCGGGTCGAGTCCGGTCGTCGGGCTGCGCAGCGGTTCCACCCCGAACGGACCGCCGCCGGGCTCGTGGCCGCCTATCGCACAGCCGCGGGTTCCACCTGAGTTCCAATGAGACTGCTGATCCTCTGCCCCCACTTCGCCCCCGACGTCGCCCCGACAGGCGAGGTGATGACCTCCATCGCCACTGCTCTGACGGACAGAGGTCATGAGCTGCACGTCGTCACCGCACTCCCGTGGTACCGCGAACACGCCGTCGAGGAGGGCTGGGGCGGCCGTGTCTGGCGCACCGAGCGGACCGCCTGGGGTCGGGTGACAAGACTCCATCCTTTCCCGACCGACAAGACGAACATCCCTGCTCGCGCCGTCGCTTTCGCAGGTTTCACGGGGCTCGCGACGGTCGCCGGGCTGCTCCAACGCCGCCGGCCGGACGCGGTGATGGTCATGTCGCCGCCGTTGCCTCTGGGTGTGTCCGGATGGCTTGCTGCGGCTTCTCGACGTACGCCGTTCGTGTTCAACATCCAGGACGTGTTCCCGGACGTGGCGGTCGAACTGGGCGCCATAACAGACAGACGGGTCATTGCGATCGCCTCTTGGCTCGAGAGGTTCCTGTACCGACGGGCCGACGCGGTGACGGTCCTGAGCGACGACCTGCGTGACAACGTCGCGGGCAAGCTGCGCGGGCACCGTCCCGAGCGGGTACACGTGATACCGAACTTCGTCGACACCGAGCGCATACAGCCCGCCGAACGCGAGAACTCGTACAGGGCCGAGTACGGGCTGACGGGCCGGACCGTCGTGATGTACGCAGGCAACGTCGGGCTGTCGCAGTCGCTCGATCTTGTCGTCGAGGCTGCCCGACGTCACCGGGACCGCGACGATCTCGCCTTCGTGATCAATGGTGGTGGGTCAGCTCTGGAGTCATTGCGGAGCAGCGCAGAGGGGCTCGAAAACCTGCACTTCGTTCCCATGCAACCACGTGAACGGCTGCCCGAGGTTCTCGCCGCCGCAGACCTGCATCTGGTGCCCTTGCGTACGGGGCTGGCCCGCTCGAGCGTCCCCTCAAAGCTGTACTCGATCCTCGCGAGTGGCAGGCCGGTGCTCGCCAGCGTGGATGCAGGCACCGAGGTTGCCACGACGATCGAACGGGCGGGTGCGGGGGTGTCGGTGCCGCCCGAGGATCCGGATGCCTTCTGCGCAGCTCTCGACTCCCTGCTGGTCGATCCTGTCGAACTGGAGGCGCTCGGATCGTCCGGGCGGAGATTCGTCGAGGACTGGGTCTCGCCAGCGGCGGTTGGTGCCGCCTACGAGTCCCTCTTCGAGCAGGTCCGCGACTCCCGCCGTAGTCGCTGACGGGCTGATCCACCAGCGCGGGCGCTTTCGGCCCCGGTTCGGATCGGTCGGCCCTGGCGACTACCCTGATGCGCCGTATGGGTAAGGCGTCATCAGCCAAGAAGATCAAGCGCGTCCAGCAGGCGGGAGTCAGCCGCGCCCCCGGACAGCGGCGCAAGTACGGCTACCCGGCCCTGATCGTCGGGATAATCGTGGTCGGCTCCGTGCTGGTCTTCTTCGCCCGGGACCATCAGTCTGCTGCCGCCAGCGAGGCGCCGGTGGCCAACCAGGACCACTGGCACGCGGCATATGCGACGAACATCTGCGGGGATAACCAGCCGAATCCGTCCGATGACGGACCCGACACCAAGGGGATCCACACCCACGGCGACGGCCTGGTGCACATCCACCCGTTCGTCGGAGCGGCCGCCGGTGAGAACGCCACCTTCCAGGTCTTCGCCGACCAGCTGGGCATCGAGATCACCGACGACAGCATGACGCTGCCCGACGGCACGACCTACACGAACGGCGACGACTGCGAGATCGACGGCAAGAAGAAACCCGGGCAGGTCACCCTGTACGTCTGGCCGCCCCAGGCGACCGATGCCACCGACCCGGAGGTCATCACCAGCGACATCGGCTCCACCCGGTTCACCGACGACGGACAGGTGTTCGTCCTGGCGTTCGTCCCCGAGGGCTACGAGATGGCGTTGCCGCCGTCCATGGAGGCGTTGGCGAACCCGATCGACGAGGAGCCGACCCAGAGCAGCGAGACGGTGCCAGCGGAGACGGTGCCAGCGGAGACGGCCCCGAGCACCGAGCCAGGGGATGCCACGGCATCTACCGAGACGACCGCACCGACCACGAGCGCCGGCGGCTGAGCCGATGAAGGCAATCGTGCTCGTGGGCGGGTTCGGTACCCGCCTGCGTCCGCTCACTCTCTGCGCTCCCAAGCAGATGCTGCCGATCGGCGGCATCACGATGCTCGAACGGGTGGTCGCGAAGCTGGGGGAGCAGGGTGTCGACGAGGTCGTCCTGTCGCTCGGCTACCAGCCTGACGCGTTCACCTCGATGTTCCCAGACGGGACCTGTGCCGGGGTGAGGCTCATCTATGCCGTCGAGCCGGAGCCGCTCGATACCGCCGGCGCGATCGCATTCGCTGCCCGGGTGGCAGGGCTCGACGAGCGCGTCCTGGCAGTCAACGGCGACGTGCTGACCGACCTCGACGTCGCCGACCTGTGGCGTCGCCACGAGGCGTTCGGCGGTGAGGCGACGATCGCACTCACCCCCGTCGAGGACCCCTCCCGCTTCGGAGTTGTGCCGATCGATGACGACGGCAGGGTCGAGGCGTTCATAGAGAAGCCCGCCCCCGGGACAGCTCCGAGCAACTGGATCAACGCGGGAACCTATGTGCTGGAGCCCTCTGTGTTGCACGGAGTCGACCCTGACCGGCGGGTCTCGATAGAGCGTGAGACGTTCCCTGGTCTGGTCGAGCGCGGTCAGCTGTTCGCCGTGCACTCGGAGGCCTACTGGATCGACGCCGGCACCCCGGCTGCCTACCTGCAGGCGAACCTCGATCTGCTCGACGGGATCCGCGGATCATTCGAGGTCGGAATCGATCCGGGCGCACGGATCGACCCCGACGCCAAGGTCACCCGCTCCCTGGTCGGTGCAGGTGCGGTGGTCGCAGCAGGTAGCGAACTCGTCGACTCGGTGGTCATGGCAGGAGCCCGCATAGGCGGCGGCAGTCGGCTGGAGCGTTGCGTCGTGGGTGAGAGGTCATCGATCGGCGAGTCGTGCGAGCTCAGCGCGCTGACCGTCGTCGGCTACGACCAGGACGTGGCGGCAGGAACCGTGTCCACCGGCGGGACTTTTCCCGACCCAGAGACCTGGAGCGACTGAACCAGATGCGTACCCTCGTGACCGGCGGTGCCGGTTTCATCGGATCGAACCTCGTGGACCGACTCCTGGCCGAAGGCCATGCGGTCGAGGTCGTCGACGACCTGTCGAGCGGCAAGCTGGCCAACCTGGCCGATGCTCGGGCCGATCGGGATCACGAGTTCTCGTTCCACCAGATGGACATCTGCGACCCAGCGGTGTCGGAGCTGATCGAGCGGCGCGCGCCTGAGGTGATATTCCACCTCGCTGCGCAGATCGACGTCCGCGTGTCGGTCAGCGACCCGGCCAAGGACGCACGTATAAACGTGATGGGGACTCTGAACGTCCTCGAAGGAGCTCGCCGGGCGGGCTCCCGCAAGGTCGTGTTCGCCTCCTCCGGCGGGACGATCTACGGGGATGTCGACGCCGAGGACCTTCCGGTGAGCGAGGCGCACCCGCAGCGACCGGTCGCCCCCTACGGAGTGTCCAAGAAGGTCGCCACCGACTACCTGCACGCATACCGCGAGCTGCACCAGTTGGAGTACACCTCCCTGGCGCTGGCCAACGTGTACGGACCCCGCCAGGATCCACACGGCGAGGCGGGGGTGGTCGCCATCTTCGCCGGGAAGCTGCTCGACGGCGAGCGCTGCCGGATCTTCGGCACCGGTGAGCAGACCCGGGACTACGTCTACGTCGACGACGTGGCAGACGCGTTCGTGCGGGCATCGACACGTGGCAGCGGCCTGCTGTGCAACATCGGTACCGGTACCGAGACATCGGTCAACGCTCTGTACGCCTCGATGGCAGCCAACGCGGGGGTGGGCGGCCAACCGGAGTACGCGGCGGCCCGCGTCGGTGAACTCGATCGTTCGTGCCTCGATGCGTCGAGAGCGAAGCTCCACCTGGGGTGGGAGCCCTTCACGGACCTGGACACCGGCACAGCAGCGGTCATCGACTGGTTCCGCGCCCAGCGCGGCTGATCCCCGGGGGTGACCGTGGCCGATCCCGACGCACGGACACAAGCGGGGGATCTGAAGTTCGCGTTGGCGCTGCCGATGCTCGAGCCGTCGCACTACCTGCCTCTGGCACGTGCCGGTGAAGCTGCCGGGTTCTCGTCGATCGGTGTTCCGGACTCGGTCTTCTACCCGGAGTCGGTGTCGGCCGAGTACCCCTACACCTCTGACGGACAGCGCTTCTGGTCCGCCGAGACGCCCTTCCTGGACCCCTTCGTCGCCATCCCTGCGATGGCTGCGGTCACCGAGCGCATCTCGTTCTTCACGAACGTGCTCAAACTCGCGATCCGGGACCCGCTGCTGGTGGCCAAGACCGTCTCCAGCATCTCGGCGTTGGCCGACGGGAGGATCGGCCTGGGTATCGGCCTTTCCTGGATCCCCGAAGAGTTCGAGTGGCTGGGCAAGGACATGCGCACCCGCGGTGCACGCACCGACGAGGCGATCCAGATCCTCCGGCTGGTCCAGTCCGGTGAGTTCGTCGAGTTCCACGGCTCCCACCACGACTTCGGTCGGCTGATGGTCCGACCAGTCGGCAGTCGACCCGTGCCGATCTACGTCGGTGGACTTTCCGAACCCGGGCTGAGACGTGCGGCACGGCTGGGTGACGGCTGGATATCGGCGGCGAACACCTTCGAGGAGGTGGCCAGTGTGCTGCCGCGCCTGCGCGATCTGCGCGTCGAGTGCGGCCTCGGCGACGAGCCGTTCGAGATCAAGGCGATGTGCACCGACGTGTTCGACCGGTCCGGGTTCGAGCGCATGGCCGAGCAGGGTGTCACCGAGGCGATGGTCTGTCCCTGGTACTACCTGCCCGGCGACGTCGACTCACTCGAGCACCAGCTCGCGTCGGTCGAGTGGTTCGGCGCGGAGATCATCTCGGGGTGGCGCCGTCCCCCACGAGGTCACAGCTGATCCGCCAGAGATGCGCGGCGGCGAGAACGTCCCTGCCCGCCGACGACGGCCGTGACCGGCGGCACCTGACCCAGTAGTCGCCGGTGGATCTCAGCGCCTCGGGAGATGACGCCAGGTGCACGCTCGTTCGAGCCCCCTGTTCAGGGGTGATCAGCACGAAGCGACCGGCAGAGAACAACGCCGCGTAGAAGCCGTGCAGGTCCCCGTGGCCGCCGAATCCCGACGCGACGTTGCCGGGATGCAACGAATGGACCACGACACCGCGGTCCCACAGTCGGCGGGCAAGCTCGTCGGCGTGGAGGATGTTGGCCAGCTTGGTCTGGCCGTAGACGGTCCACATGTGGAACCGCCGCTGTCGGTCCAGGTCGTTCCATGCGATGCCCCGTGGGGCGAGACGGTGCGCGACCGATGCGACGTTGAGGATCCTCCCGTGAGGAGCTGCGACGATCTGATCGGTGAGAAGCGATGTAAGCAGGAACGGTCCGAGGTGGTTCGTGGCGAACATCATCTCGTGGCCCTGGGCCGACTCGGAGCGCTGGTCGAGCATCAGCCCTGCGTTGTTGATGAGCACGTCGATGCGGTCGAGGTCGCCGAGGCCCTCGGCGAAGCGCCGCACGGCGCTCATATCGGACAGGTCCAGGGGCCGTGTCTCGACGGCGTCGTTACCGGAGCGTCGCCGGACCTCGTCGACCGCCGCCGCGGCGGTGACCGGGTTGCGGCATCCCATGACTATGCGCGCGCCTGCCCCTGCGAGAGCGGCTGCGGTCTCCAGTCCGATGCCGGAGTTGGCGCCGGTTATCACGACGGTCCGGTCCTCCATCGAGGTGATCGGGGTGATCGGCCTGGCCATGCGGTGCTAGCTCCTGGGTCGTTGCGTGCGGTGTCGGTCGGGAAGGGTCGGTCGTGAGGCGTCGGGTGTGTGCAGCATCAGCGGAACAGGTCGTCCGCCGGGTGGCGCACGATGTCGGTGACCACACCTGCCCTGCCGGGATCGGGGTCGAACGCGGCAGGGTCGACCCCGCGGACGATCGCGACCGGAACACCGGTCGCCTTGCCCATCACCAGATCGGCCGCCCCCGCGATCTCATCGACGATGGCGACCTCGGTCACTTGCAGCTCCCGTCCGTAGGCATCGCGGGTACCGCGCAGGTCCAGGACGGGATGTATCCCGGCGCATCCGATCGCCACATCGGTCACTCCGCGACGCCATGCCCGCCCGAAGGTGTCGGAGACGATCACTGCTACCTCGACTCCGCTGCGGCCCCGCACACCGTCTCTGATGCGGCGTGCCGAACGGTCCGGGTCCTCGGGTAGGAGCGCAGCCATGCCCCTTTCGACGTTCGACAGGTCTATTCCCGCGTTCGCGCACACGAAACCGTGGCGGGTCTCGCTGATTATCAGCTCACCCCTGCGCCGGAGGATCCTGACCGACTCGCGTTCAACGAGCGGCTTGTGGCTGAGCGGGTCGTCCGGGTCCACCTCCGCCATGGCACCCTCGGCCTTGGAGACGATCTTCTGGGTCACAACGATGACATCGTGATGTTCGAGCGTTTCGCCCGCTCGGGTGATCGAATCGCAGATCATGGCCGACAGGTCCGCTGCCCTGGTCACTTCTGGAATACCGGTGACGGGTATCACCTGGATGGCCCTCGCCGCTTCTGAGCTCATCTCGACCCTGCAGAAGCCAAGCAGACACGTGCCAGATCAGCAGCGACGGAGCGGTTCTTCATGATCGTCGGGGCGACGACGCAGCGCAGGCCCTCGGCCTCGACCGCGTCGGCCAGTTCGGCGTCGATCTCGTCGATCACCAGGGTCGAAGCAACCTGGGCGTACCAGCGGGCGACCCCGACCACCGATGATTCGTGTCCCAACTCACGGAGGAGCCTGTCCGCGGGCCCCTTCAACGCGGCTCCACCGATGATGGGGCTGACGGCGACCGTGCGCTCCCTGGCGGCGGTAACAGCGTCACGAACCCCTGGGACGACGAGCAACGGCTCGATCGAGACGACAGGGTTCGACGGAGCGATGCAGACGATCTCGGCGTGGTCGATCGCATCGAGCACCCCCGGCGCCGGCGACGAATCGGCCGCGCCCTCGAAGCTCACTGCCTCGATCGTCACGTCGTGGTGCTCCCGCACGAAGTATTCCTGGAAGCTGAGCCGGCGTCCGTCGGCTGAGCTCAGCGTGGTGCGCAGTTCGTCGTCGGTCACCGGGAGAACGGTGAGGCCCAGCCCCCACGCGTGAGCGATCTCGGCGGTCACCTGTGACAACGCCGCTCCAGCGCGCCTTCGGGAAGTGCGGTAGAGGTGGGTCCCCAGGTCCCTGTCGCCGAGCGCGAACCAACCGGCGGCATCGTTGCCGACTGGGTCGTCGGCGGTGACGCCGTTGGCCTCTGCGTAGCGCCGCAGTTGCTCCATCGCCTGCCAGGTCTCACCTGTGAGGCCCCATCCGGTCTCAGGGTTGATCGACTCGGCCAGCGTGTAGGTGACCGTGTCGAGATCAGGGCTGACCATCAGACCGTGCAGGACGGTGTCGTCACCGACGTTGACGACCGCGGTGACCTGCTCCGGTGGCATCACTGCCAGCAGGCCGCGTAGGAATCGTGCAGCGCCGACGCCGCCGGAGAGGACGGTCACTCCAGGCATCGGTCCAGCTCAGCTGATCGCGTTCAGCTTGCCTGAGAGCAGCGCGATGTCGGCGTCCACCATCATCGTCACAAGGTCTTCGAAGTCGACCGATGGGGTCCAGCCGAGCTTCGCTCTGGCCTTCTCCGGGGTGCCGATGAGAAGGTCGACCTCGGCCGGGCGGTAGAAGGCCTCGTCGATCACCACGAAGTCCTGGTAGTCCAACCCGACGTGACCGAACGCAATCTCGCAGAACCGCCGGACGGAGTGGGTGCGCCCGGTCGCCACGACGTAGTCGTCCGGGGTGTCCTGCTGGAGCATCAGCCACATCGCCCTCACGTAGTCGCCTGCGAATCCCCAGTCGCGCTCTGCGTCGAGGTTGCCGAGCCGGAGTTCGTCGGCCATGCCCAGCTTGATCTTCGCAACTGTGTTGGAGATCTTCCGGGTGACGAACTCGAGACCGCGACGAGGTGACTCGTGGTTGAAGAGGATGCCGCTGGAGGCGTGCAGGTCGTAGCTCTCGCGGTAGTTGACGGTGATCCAGTGGCCGTACACCTTTGCCACGCCGTAGGGGGATCGGGGATAGAAGGGGGTCGTCTCCCGCTGGGGCACCTCGACCACCTTGCCGAACATCTCCGAGCTCGACGCCTGGTAGAAGCGGATGTCGGGATCGGCGATGCGGATCGCATCCAGGAGCCTGGTGACACCCAGGCCTGTCACGTCGCCGGTCAGGACGGGCTGGCTGAAACTGGTCTGCACGAAGCTCTGCGCCGCCAGGTTGTAGACCTCGGTCGGGCGGTGTGCACGGAGCAGTTCGATCATCGATGCCTGGTCGAGCAGGTCGCCGGGCACAGTCGAGATGCGGTCCTGCAGATGGGCGATCCGTTCGAAGGTGACGGTCGAGGAGCGGCGCACCATGCCGATCACCTCGTAGCCCTCGTCGAGCAGCAGTTCCGCGAGGTAGGAGCCGTCCTGGCCGGTGATGCCGGTGATGAGCGCACGCTTGGTCATCTGGTCGTTCTACGCTGGTCCGACGGTGTCGTCTGCCAACTGGGTTGACACACCAGGAAAATCCCGTGACCGCTCCGACTCGACGACTCGACGACACCGACACGACTGACTGCTCCGAACCGCCGTCGGTCGCGTCGCGTCATGTCGGCCGACGAATCGCTGCGCACCGCGTGGAGATGGGCATGACCCAGGCAGATCTGGCCGCCCGGATCGCGATATCCAGGGTTGCTCTGTCCAATCTGGAGTCCGGTCGCAGCGAGCCCGGAGAACGCACGGTCACGCTGCTGGCCGGGATCTTCGGACTCGAGCCGGCCGAGTTGGTCGCCGGTACCTCGTACCCGGAGGCCAAGGCCGACAGACTGCCGCTGGTGACAGCGCGCTACACCGAGGTGGAGTTGCGGCTCGCTCTGCTGGACCGGGACATGAGATGGCTCGAATCGGCCCCTCGGGCAGTGGCTGTGCAGGTCGTGGCGCAGTGGCGTCGCGAACTCCTGGAGCTCGAGTCGTCGACGCTCGACCTGACACAGCGACACCTGGTTCGCGCCGCACTGGCACGGTTGGCCACGCACTGACCGTCCACGGACCAACCGCGGGCTGGTGTACGGCTGAACGACCCGGGTAGACGGCCAGTCAGGCGTTGTCGAGGAGTCTGCGTCGGTCGTCGAGCAGGTCCTGGAGTGTCGTCGACAGAGCTATCTGCGGTTCCCAACCGGTATCGGTGCGAAGTCGTGAGTTGTCGCCCAGCAGCACCGGGATGTCGACAGGGCGCTCGAGCTCCGGGTCGGTTTCGAGTCGCATCGGTATGGATGCCATGCCGATCAACTGCTCTGCCAGGTCCTGGACGGCGATCGCCCGTCCGGAGCAGACGTTGTAGACCTCGCCGGAGCGACCACGATCGAGCATCAGGCGGTAGGCCCGCACGACGTCGCGCACGTCGGTGAAGTCGCGTCGCGGGCTGAGGTTCCCCACGCTGACCACCTGATCACCGCTCCGTTCGTTCTGGGCGACTCTCCCTGCCAAGGCAGGGGCGACGAACCGGTCGGTCTGTCCCGGGCCCAGGTGGTTGAAGGGGCGACAGCGCACGACCTGTTGGCCGTATCCGAGCCAGGCCTGCTGGGCGACGTCGTCCGCGGCGGCCTTGGACGCCGCGTACGGGCTGACCGGTCGCAGAGGCTGGTCCTCACGGATCGGCAGGTCGGCCTGGGTGACCTTGCCGTAGACATCGGCGGAGCCGACTGTCAGCACGCGCTGCGCGCCGGACTCGCGTGCGGCCCAGAGGACGTTGAGCGTTCCCTCCGCGTTCGCCCGGAACGTCGCCTGCGGGGTCTGCCACGACCCACCCACGTCGCTGGCGCCGGCCAGGTGGTATACGACCTCCGGTCGGGTGCGGCGGAAAAGGTCGAGCAGGGACGCGGCATCCAGGATGTCGAGCCCGTCGGTGGATCGGTCCGTGACCATCACCTCGTCCCCGGAGCTCTCGAGGTGATGCCTCAGATGGTGTCCGACGAAGCCGCCGGCACCTGTTATCAGAGCTCTCATGGACGCAACCGCGGCGGACGCGGCGTGGATGTGGACTGGGTCACAGGTGCGGAGTGTAGATCCGCTCAGAAACGGTGGGGGCGCACTCGCCGGACGTGAGCGCGGGGTACGATCGCTGCCTTCCACGGATGAAGGAACCGGCCATCCCTCCAGCTGACGAGGAACCAGATCCGATCACCAAACTCCCATCCGAGGGGCAGGACGAACGCGCTGCCGGGTCGGTCGACGATCCCCGCGACCCTTCCGCCGTGGACGAGGCGGGTATCCCCGATCTCAACGATGAGGACGAAGACGACGCGGCGATGGACGCCAAGTGGGGGCTGGCCCAGGCCGAGCCCCTGGTGGGCGTCGGTGCGCCGCCGGTCGTCGCTGTTGTGGTGACGGCCGATCCCGGTGATTGGTTCGACGAGGCGATCGAGTCCCTCGCCGAGCAGGACTACGAGAACCTCTCGGTGCTGGTGATCGACAACGGTGGATCCCAGGATCCGACAGCGCGGATAGCCCGGATCCTCCCCACGGCATTCGTGAAGCGCCTCGACGAGGACCGGGGCTTCTCTGCGGCGGCCAACGAGGCGCTCGTCGCCGTGGAAGGCGCCGCGTTCTACCTGTTCCTCCACGACGACGTCCGTCTAGAGCCGTCGGTGGTTACGTCGCTGGTCGCCGAGGCGTTCCGAGCCAACGGTGGGATCGTCGGACCCAAGCTCGTAGACTGGGACGATCCGACGCGGCTCCGCTCAGTCGGATACTCGGTCGACCCCTACGGATTCAGCTCCTCTATCGCGGAGCCCAACGAGCTGGACCAGTCCCAGCACGACACCGCCCGCGAGGTGTTCGCGGTGTCCGATGCGTGCGTCCTGGTCCGCGCGGACCTGTTCGCTACCATCGGCGGCTTCGACGAAGCCATTCCGTACTTCGGCGAGGACATCGACCTCTGCTGGCGGGCGCACACGGCCGCGGCAACCGTGCGGCTGTGTCCCAACGCAGTGGTCGGACACAGGGAGCGGTTCGCCGAGCGCCGCGACGCAGAGAACCGGGAGCGTCTCGCGTTGCGCCACGAAGCGCGCTCGATGCTGTCGAACTACGAGTTGCTCCGACTCCTGCGCGTGGTGCCGGTGGTCGCGCTCATGTCTCTCATCGATCTTGTCGGGTCAGCCGTCACCGGGCGCTTCCACCGAGTCGGCGACATCGTCGCCTCGTGGTTGTGGAACCTGTTCAACCTGCCCTCGCTGATGCGCGCCCGCTCGAGGGTGAAGCGCAGCCGTGGAACCCACGACTCGTCCTACCTGCCGCTCATGAGGCAGGGCAGCTCCCGGTTGCGCACCCTGCTGCGAGCGGACGAGGGCGAGAATCGCCTCCAGGCGGCGGCTGAGGCCGGCCGCGGCTACCTCCACGACCTGACCACCGGTTCGGCGCGTTGGGGTGCCGGTCTGGCGGCAGTGGCGACGGTGCTGATCCTGGTCGGAGCCCGCGACCTTTTCACCGGTTCGATCCCGGTGATCCGGGAGTTCGTCGACGCAGGTGACAGCGGGGCCGCGCTGGTCGCCGAATGGTGGGCAGCGTGGCGCGAGCCGGGACTGGGCGAGGCGGCGGTCGCCCCCGGTGTCATCCCCGGGTTGGGTGTCGTGGGGACGTTGCTGTTCGGATCCGTCGGGCTTGCCCGTCGCCTTTTGGTTCTCGCTCCGTTGTTCGTCGGGGCGCTGGGTGCATGGAAGCTCTTCTCGCGTAACGGCTCCCTGCGCGGCCGGGCGGCGCTGCTGGCCGCCTACGGTCTCAACCCGATAGTGCTCAACGCTCTTGCCGAGGGGCGACTCCAGGCTCTGTACGTCTTCGGGGCGGCTCCCTGGTTGTTGCGCCGAGTCGCGATTGGTGCCGGAGTGGACCCGGCCGTCGACCCGTCGAGTCAGCGCCCACCGCGGATGCGTCAAGCGGCCGGGGTCGCGCTCGGCGTCGCCGCGGTCACCGCCGTCACGCCACTCGGTGCCTCGATCGTCGTCATTTCGATGCTGGTAGTAGCTGCAGTGTTCGCCGTAGCGGGTGACCGCACCGCCGGTGCCCGCATGGCCGTGACTGCATCGACGGGCGCGCTGATGTCGATTCCTGTCGCTTTCCCGTGGATCGTCGCAGCGGCGACACGTGGCGACGCGGCGTCGCTGACTGGCGTGTGGGCCGGGCGGGGAGAAATCCCCTCCGGCGCGGAGATGATCACCGGTTCGGTAGGGCCGGTGAGCGTCGGGCTGCTCGGATGGGGCCTGGTCATCTCGGCCGGTTACGCGCTGGCCGCAGGCAAGGACTGGCGGCTGCGCTGGGCGCTCGCCGGTTGGGTGCTGGCGGTCGCTTCGTGGACGACAGCGATCCTGTTGGGTAGCGCCGGCATGCTGGCGGGCGCAGGGCCGGAGCTGTTCCTGATGCCAGCGGTGCTGGGGCTGGCGATATCGGTGTCCATGGGAGCGTACGCATTCGAGTCGGACGTCATCGGTGCCGACTTCGGTCTGGCACAGGTGCTGTCCGCCGTCGCGGTCGCGGGACTTCTCGTCGCGCTCGTGCCTGTCGCCGTCGCATCGACCGACGGACGCTGGTACCTGCCAGAGGGCGATTACAACAGGGTCCTCGAGCTGCTCGACCAGGACGATTCAGGCCGTGTCCTCTGGGTCGGCGACCCGGACATGCTCCCGTTGTCGGGCTGGGAGCTGGATAGCGTCGAGGGGATCTCGGTTGGCACCTCCGTGGGGGTCGATCCGCTCATCACCCAGCGATACCGACTGGACGGAGGTCCTGGTGTCGCACAGCTGAAACAGGCGGTCGAAGCAGCGCTCGACGGGCAGACCACCCGACTGGGGAGGCTGCTGGCACCCATGGGTGTGACCCACGTGGTGGTGGTGGACCGGCCCGCCCCACAGCCCTTCGCTCCGCTCGAGGTACCTGTTCCCGACGGAGCGGTGTCGGCTCTGCGGGAGCAGCTCGACATGAGTGAGGTAGAGCTGAATCCGGGTCTAGTGCTCTTCAGGGTGAATGACCCGTGGCCGCTGCGATCGGACATCACCGATCTGGTTGTCCAGAACCCCGAGATGGGTCTGGCCGAGGTGCTCGCCGCCGGGTGGTCCGCTCCGCCGGCAGTGCTGGGCGAGGGGACCGGAACACGTTTCAGTGGGACGCTCGCCGGTGGTCGTGTGGTGGCCCAGTCGGAGACCGTCGACCCGGGGTGGGTCATGGAAGTCGACGGCGAGACCGCCGGTCGTTCCGAGCTGTTCGGATGGCAGCAGCAGTTCGAGACGGGGTCCGGAGGTGAGGCGGTGCTCGAGTGGTCGACACCACTTGTCTCCCGGGTGTTGCAACTGGTGCAGGTGGTCGCGCTGGTCGTCCTCGTGTTCCTCGCTGGCCGTCGCCGCCGCCTTGTGGCGTCAGGCCAGCGCAGGCGCAGGTCCCAGGGTGATGGCGAGCCGCTTGTCGTCGTCTCCGAGGTCGACACGTCCGTAGTAGCCGACGGCGCGCAGGTCGGTGGTCCATCGTGAGGAGCGGTCGGTCATGAAGGGATCGCGTCTTGTGATGGTCGCTCTGGCCGCAGTGGTCGTGGCGTCCCTCGCCTTGTGGTTCGACGGTCGTCCCCCGGCCACCTCCGAGGGCCTCGAGGCGCCTCCGCTCCCAGCTGCTGGGCTGCCCGGCTCGTTGTCGAGCACGTGGTACTGCGCTGCGGCGAACGCCGCGGCCGAGGCGCCGCTGCAACACGAGCTGTTCCTGGTCAACCCGACGGGTGAGGCCGCCACGGCCACTCTCAACGCCTACAACGAGGCGGGTCACATCGGGACCGAGACGGTGGAGGTGGCGGCTCCCGGTCCCACCTCGGTAGACATCAACGCCGTGTTCGGCGGCCCGGGGCTGTCGGTAATGGTCGAGTCGGCAGCCGCTGAGCTGCTTGTCGAACACCGCATCTCGGGCGACCGGTTGGCGGACCAGGTCCCGTGTGCGACGAGTTCGTCGGACCGCTGGTACTTCCCGGCACAGACGAGCCTCTCCAACACCTCGATCCGGACCGCGGCGCAGCTCTACTTGTTCAACCCCTTCGCTGAGGATGCTTCGGTCGACATCTCCGCAGCCCTACCCGACAGCATCAACGCACCCCAGGAACTGCAGGGCGTCGTCGTGCCGGCGGGATCCGCCAGGGTCCTCGACCTGAGCAGCGCAGCCGCTCGGCGTGAGCAGTTCTCGGTGTCGGTGGAGACACGTCGCGGGCAGATCATCGCGGAGACCTCGCAGTTCCAGACGTCTGGGGGCACCGAGGAGATACCGGCTACCCGTGGAGTGCGCCTGACGCTCGGTGTGAGCGATCCCGCCGCAGATGTCGCGTTCGCTGAGGGTTTCACCGGCGCTGGCGTCACCGAGCGGCTGGTGGTCTACAACCCTGGCGATGAGGTGGCCCGGGTGCTCGTGCAGGTCACCCCGTACGGGGCGTCGGACCTTCCTCCCGAGCCGTTCGAGTTGGAGGTGCCCCCGCGTCGCTACAGCGAGTTGGACCTGAGCAGCGAGACCCGGATTCCCGGAGAAGGACTGCATGCGATCAGGGTGCAGACTGAAACCTCCACGCCGATCGTCGCAGGCAGGGTCGTCACGATCTACGGAGAGGCCGCTGCTCCCGGCACCGATGGGATCGTCGCCCGCCCCGGACTCACCAGCGGCCTTGCGAACGGAACGGCGTCGCCGGTGGCTTCGACGCTGTGGGCGACAACAGGGGTCAACGTCGGCCCGAAGCGATCGGCGACGGTATCGGTGTTCAATCCCGGAGAGGACACGGTTCGTTTCAGCGCGACGGTGCTGGGCGGTCCCCAGGACGGGTCGGTGCTGGCCGACGCGGTAGAGGTCTCCCCGGGTGACAGTGTCGCGGTTGTGTCCTCGGCGCTGGAACTGGAATCTGCCGTCGTGACCGTGCAGGTCGAGGCGACGGGGCCGGTCGTGGTCGAGCGGACACTGTCCTGGGTCGACGTGGAGGACCTGGCGATGGGGCTGGCGATCCCGACTCCGCGTGACGGGGCGCCGTTGGTGCCGCTGGAGGGCCTGTGAGTGCACGGGAGGCTGTGTCGTGGATCGGCTGATCCTGGCGCTCCTGCTCGCTTTGGTCGTCGTCGGTGTCGCCTGGCTGGTGCAACGACGGCGACCGGACCCACCCACGGGGTCGGGTCGTGGCTACGAACCACCGGCTCAGTTGGACAGGGCTGACTTCGTGCGGCCCGAAGCGCCGTGGCTCGTGGTCGTGTTCAGCTCGGCAACTTGCTCGACGTGCGGTGACGTCTGGGCCAAGACCCAGGTGCTCGAATCGGGAGAGGTCGCGATCCAACAGGTAGAGGCGGTCGCGGACGCCGATCTGCACCATCGCTACAGGATCGAAGCAGTTCCGATCGTCGTGATAGCTGGTGCCGACGGAGTCGTCGTGTCGTCGTTCATGGGACCGGTCTCGGCGACGCATCTGTGGGCAGCGCTTGCAGAGGCCCGGGAGCCCGGCAGCGTTCCACCGGGCTGCGGCGAGGAGCACAGCGGCTGACCAGTCACATCAGCCCATCTCGGTTCAGGCCGGGTTGGGTCCCAACGCCGGCGGCGATCCCGGGGCCTCGGGGCGCATGTGCGGGGGTACCGGCGGCGGGGTGGGCGCAGGTGCCGGGGCTGGTCGTGGCTCCGACGTGCTGGCGAGGTTGGGCGCCACGGGGGCGACCGGCGGCGGCGTCTGCGTCGCCGGGACTGCCCCTGACGCCACACCGATCAGCCTGTTCACCTCGTGTCCGGAGATCGTCTCGTGCTCGAGCAGCGCCCTGGCGATCAGGTCCAGCGCGTGGCGATGCAAGGTCAGGAGCTCGGTACAGCGATCCTCGCCCGTGCGCAGCATCCGCTCGATCTCGACGTCTATCAGGCGCGCCGTGTCGTCGGAGTACTCCTTCTGCTGGCCGAAGTCATCACCCAGGAAGACAGGACCCGACGTGCCCCACGCACGAGGTCCGACGACGTCGCTCATACCGAACTCGGTCACCATGCGACGGGCGCGTTCGGTTGACACCTGAAGGTCGTTGCTGGCGCCGGTGGAACGGTGGTTGAACACGAGGTCCTCGGCAACACGCCCACCCATGGCCACCACGATCGACTCCTCGAGGTAGTCCTGTGAATAGGAGTGCTTCTCCTCCTCAGGCAGCTGCTGGGTGACTCCGAGCGCCATGCCGCGGGGGAGGATCGTCACCTTGTGCACCGGGTCGGCGTTGGGCAGCAGCGCAGCGCAGAGGGCGTGTCCGGCCTCGTGGTATGCCGTTATCTCCTTCTCGCGGTCGGAGAGGACCATGGACTCACGTCGCTGGCCCATGAGCACCCTGTCGCGGGCGTCCTCGAAGTCGTGCATCTCGACGAGCTTGGAGCCCCTGCGTACCGCGGACACCGCTGCTTCTTTGACGAGGTTGGCCAGATCGGCTCCCGACATCCCCGGGGTTCCGCGTGCGACCAGGTTGAGGTCGACAGAGGGGCTGAGCTTCTTGTGGCGGATGTGGACCTCGAGGATCGCACGCCTGTCGTCGGCCTCGGGCAGAGGCACGACCACCTGACGGTCGAAGCGGCCGGGCCGCAACAGCGCGGGATCGAGGATGTCGGGCCGGTTGGTCGCCGCCATCATGACGATGCCGTCGGTGCCCTCGAAGCCGTCCATCTCGGAGAGCATCTGGTTCAGCGTCTGCTCCCGCTCGTCGTGTCCGCCTCCGAGGCCTGCTCCACGCTTGCGTCCGATCGAGTCGATCTCGTCGATGAAGATGATCGCCCTGCCGTGCTTGCGGGCCGATTCGAACAGGTCGCGCACCCTGCTGGCGCCGACGCCCACGAACATCTCCATGAAGTCGGATCCGGAGACGGACAGGAACGGGACTCCGGCCTCGCCGGCCACCGCGCGCGCGAGGAGCGTCTTGCCGGTGCCCGGAGGGCCGACGAGGAGGACTCCCTTGGGAATGCGTGCGCCGATCTCCAAGAAGCGCTCCGGCTCCTTGAGGAAGTCGACCACCTCGCGGATCTCGGTCTTCACGCCTTCGTAGCCGGCCACGTCGCCGAACATCGTGCCAGGACGTTCGGTCGTGTAGGTCTTGGCGCGTGACCGCCCGATGGACATGATCCCGCCCATCTGGCCCTGTGCGCGCCGGTTCATCCACATGAAGAACCCGATGACCAGCAGCATCGGCAGCATGAACGGGATCAGCTGACCGAGGAAGCTGACGGTTGGGGTGGAGAACTCGACGGCGACATCGTTCTCCTCCATGGAGGCGAGCAGTTCCGGTGGTACCTCGGTGGGTCCGGTTGTCGTGAACTCCTCGCCGCTGGTGCGGGTGCCGGTGATCTCCTGGTCGACGTTGTTCCAGAGGACCTCGTCGACCTTGCCCTCCTCGACCTGCTGGGTGAACTCGGTGAAGGAGATCGTGTCCTTGGGCTTCTGGGACAGCGACAGCGCACTTATCGCCGTCAGGCCGAGCACGCCCACCAGGATCCAGACGAACCAGGACGGCAGCCCGCCGCCATTGGTGCCCATGCGGCCCTTCGTGCCGGGGCCACCCTTGCCACCGGGGCCGGATGATGAGGGATCGTTGTGCTCGGGTGGCATGGGCAACAGCCTAGAAGGTGTGAGGGACGATGGGCGCTGCGTGGGGCAGCCTGGCTGAGAACACCTTGGGCGTCGCGACCCTTCCCGCATCTGTCCCGGTCAGACGGATTCCGGGGAGCATCCCCGTGGGGGGTCGGTAGGGCCGGTACCGTCGGCCTCGTGACCCGGACTTGTGCACGCCCCGGCTGCGCCCGTGGGGCCGTCGCCACCCTCTCCTACGCCTACGCCGACGGTGTCGTGACACTCGAGGACCTCGCCCTCGAGGCGCATCCGATGGTCCATGACCTCTGTGACGCACATGCCAG
>CAYVDN010000038.1:26391-28686 GCA_964450685.1 uncultured Microthrixaceae bacterium | reverse complement strand
CGATCGCAGGATCGTCCCAGGCGACGCCGAGCTCATCGGCCGGGTTGTAGTAGCCGTCGACCAGGTAGGTGATGGCCATGTCGGTGATCGAGGCGAATCCGTGTGCGACACCTGGAGGGATGTAGACACCGAGGTGGTTGTTCTCGGCGCCGTCGACCTCGCCCAGATCGAGCATCTGGGTCGCGCCGTCGGTGGGGCTGCCCTGGCGCAGGTCGTGCAGGACGACACGGGCGTGCCCGAAGGGTACGACCCAGTAGTCGGCCTGGTGCAGGTGGTAGTGCAGGCCGACTATGCAGCCGGCGATCCGGTTGCCACGGTTGCCCTGGATCATCTCGCGACTGCTGGGGAACCACTCGCGGCGGTAGTTCTCGATGAAGTAGCCGCGCTCGTCGCCGAACTTCTGTGGTTCGACGACGAAGACGCCGGTGATCGTGTCGGACTCGACGATGTTGGCCATGGCGGCGCGCTCCTGTGCTGGATCGATTCTGGTGTCTGGGGCGAACGTTCGGTCGGTGACCGGGATGGTGCTACTCGAGATCGATCGAGCAGTGGTCCCCGATCATCAGTCGTGTCGCCTTGGGACGCTGACCGCTGCGATGTACCTGGGTGTCGCGCCCGATGAGCGAGTCGACCAACCGTGGCACGCCGGAGATGACCGCCCGAGCGAGCACCACGGAGTTGTCGAGCTCGCTGTGCTCGATGTGGCAGTCCTCGGCGACAGCGGTGAACGGACCGATGTAGGCGTCGCTGACCACGGTTCCCGAGCCGATGATCGCTGGCCCGCGGACATGACTGGCGACCACGCGTGCGCCTGCTTCGATCACGACCCGACCGTCGATGACGCTGGCCTCGTCGACAGTCCCGTCGATGCGTGTCTCGAGCTCCTCCAACACCCGGCGGTTGGACTCGAGCAGCGGGTCCTTCTTGCCGGTGTCGAGCCACCACCCCTGGAGCTCGTCGTGGCGTACGACGTGGTCGTGGTCGATGAGCCACTGGATGGCATCAGTGATCTCCAGCTCTCCCCGAGGCGACGGCTCGATGGCTGCGACCGCCTCGTGGATCGCCGGGGTGAACAGGTACACACCGACAAGCGCCAGATCCGAGGGAGGATTCTCGGGCTTCTCGATCAGCTCCACGACGTGACCCCGCTCGTCGACCCTCGCCACTCCGAATCGCTGGGGGTCGGGCACCGGGCACAGGAGGATCTGGGCCGCAGGCGCGGGGACCCCGCCATCCAGGGTCGGGGCTGCAGCGGCGGCCTTGTCCTGTTCGAACACCGAGACGAAGTCGACCAGGCCCTGCTGGAGCATGTTGTCGCCGAGGTACATGACGAAGTCGTCATCCCCCAGGAAGTCACGGGCGATGCGCACGCAGTGGGCGAGCCCGAGCGGTGCGTCCTGGGGTATGTAGGTGACCTCGGCCCCGAATGCCGATCCGTCACCGACGGCCTCCTGCACCTCGGGCCCGGTCTCACCCGTGACGATCCCGATCTCGGTGATTCCCGCCTCGACCATGTCCTCGATCCCGTAGAAGAGGATCGGCTTGTTGGCCACAGGTACCAGCTGCTTGGCGCTGGTGTGGGTGATCGGTCGCAGACGTGTCCCGGCTCCGCCGGAGAGGATGAGGCCTTTCACGACCGACGAAGCTACTCGCTCCGCCCCCGAGCCCCCATACGGGCTCCGGTGGAGGGGCTCACTTGACCACCACCTGCTCGCACCGGGCAAGCACGCTCGGTCCGGCCCCGACTGCACCGAACGCCACACATACCTGGTGGTTCCCGGTTCCGACCGGAGCCGAAGCAGCGAAACCGTGCTCAGCCCCGTAGCCGGGATAGGCGGCAGCGACGTCGGCACGGGGCAAGGTCGCCAGCTGCGTCTCACGGGTGGCTCCGATGGTGATGCCTACGGGGATCGCTCCGGTCGACTCGGGATCGAGCGCCCACCCGGCCACGTGGATGCGACCGTCTGCGTACTCGATGCGGTCGACGGAGCCGATCGCTGAACTGCCGGTGACGGTGACGAGTCTGCAGTTGATGCGGGTGTCGGTCCCGAACGATGTCCTGGCCACTGCGCAAACGCGCTTCGTGCCCGCGGTGAGACCCACGACCCGGGCCGAGAACCGATTGGCGGAAGGAGTGACCCACTGCACGACGGTGCCGTCGACCTCTACGCCGATCCTCGTCACCGAGCCGGGCGCCGCGATCGTGTAGCTGCCAGAGATGGTGAAACCTCCGGTGAACCCCGTCGCGGAGTCGACCGATCCTGTCGGGGCGCGGCCCGTCGGGTCGGCGACGAC
>CAYVDN010000038.1:0-26291 GCA_964450685.1 uncultured Microthrixaceae bacterium | reverse complement strand
GCTGACCGAACCGGGACACGAGGTCGATCCGACGTCGCTGTGTCCGACGACCCTTGGCAGGTTCACCACCGTGCCGGGCGTGTACCTGGTCGATCCGGTACCGGCCGTGCGCGTGACGGTACCGACCGGGTTCGTGCCATGGCTCGCAAGCTTCCAGCCGACGACCCGACTCACGGACTCGACCGCGGCGGAACTCGGGGTGGTGGCGGTGTAGTCACCCAGCACGACGACCCCGACAGAGTTCGTGTTGAACCCAGCTGCGTGGGCACCGATCGTGGGCCCGTCGAGGCTCCCGGCTCGCCCCTCCCACATCCCGCCGAAACGGTCGACGACGAAGTTGTAGCCGATGTCGGACCAACCCCGTCCATCGATGTGGTACGCCTGGATTCCGCGGATCACGCTGGGAACCTCGGCCTGGCTGTAGGTGTTGGAGCTGACCGAGTGGTGAACGACGGCCAGGTCGATCGTCGAGCCGTAGCTGACGGATTCGACCGCCCGGGCACCCCAGGCTGCACGGGTGGCGATGTCGAACGAGCGGGGCACCGCCGCTTCGGCGACCGGGGTCGCTTCGGCCACGACCCGGCGCTGCTCCTCACGTACCAGCGCCACCTCGGCACCCTCCGCGTCGGAAGCGTCCATGTTCAGCTCGTAGCCGACCGCGTCTCCCACCCAGATCGGTTCGGTGGCGGCGACCGAGCCGGCAGCCGCTGCTTCAGCGCTGTCCGCATCGGGGCCCTCGTCCAGCTCCACACCCAGCTCACGCCAGTCGCTCCAGCGCCCATCGGTCGAGAGCGTCCGGACCATCACCGCGGATGTTGGCGCGCCGTCGAGCAGGATCCCCATCGTCGAGAACTCCTCGACAGCCGGTGCGGTGTCGAGGACCCTCCCCTCGTCGAACTCGTGGCCGTCCAGGGTCTGGGCGCCAGCGACAGCGGTTCCCTCGATCGACAGCCGTTCCAGGACCGGAACTGAAGCGAAGGTGAACGCGGGGACGGGCGCGAAAGATGCGATGAGACCGGCTGCGAGTGCGATCGACGCCTTCGCCAGCCAGCTCCGCGAGGGGGATGACATGGGGGCACAGAATAGGAGCCCCTGCTCGCTGAGTGCGGTCAGGGGGTGCCGAAGCGTGAGATCAAGGCACGCCCGACCGTGTCGACCAGCGCAGAATCCGGGACTTGTCCTGACAGTTCCTCAACCGTGACCCTTGTCGGCCGTCCTGCCGTCGGTCCACCGCCGGTTCCGCCCGCAGCAGTGATCAGCACCGCCTGTTGATCCAGCTCGTCCAGGTCGAGGTCGGCGTCGCTGACAACTCTGACTCCTGACCGGTCGAGGCCGAGGATCGAGGCCCACTCCGACGGTGTCGCCCGGCGGTAACCGGACCTGGCGGTGGCGCTCGCGGTGACCGCCACGGCCTCCAGATCCGGGTGGGCCGAGCCGAGGCCGGCGAGCAGTCGGGCGGGCGTGGTGGCCCCGTCCGGACCCTGCGACCGGCCAGCGATCAGGTCGGCGGCATCGAACTCGACGTACGCGAGCAGTGGCCCACCGGAACGTGACGCCGGCGGCCGGTGATGAGGGGGCGGCTGGAGCCGGGAACGCACCCTCGTCGCGCGACGCTCTCCCGGCATCTCATTTCGTCGCCGACCGGGGCTCAGCCGCACAACTCTGTCGTGTGTCCGTACCGCCGCAACTCCTCCCAGCACCCTGAGCCACTCGCCCACTAGCAGGCCGTCGGGGCGGCGGCCGTGCTTGAGAGGGCTGAGGACGTTCGCTCGAACCGCCCAACGGAGCCGTTCGCCGACTCTTCGCAGCGCCTGGCCGCGCTCGCCGCGATCGCCGTTTCGTAGGACGCTCAGTAGCCAGTTGCGATAGTTGAGGAAGAAGAACCCCCGCGCCTTGGCACCGGCCGACCCACCAAAGGCGTGACGGATCACCGAGTCAGGGACCGCCACGGTTCGATACCCGGCCCTGCGCGCTCGCCACGAGAGGTCTGTGTCCTCGTAGTAGGCGAAGAAGCCGGGGTCGAAGAGGCCGATGCGGGCCAGCATCGCCGCGCGCAGCAGCACGCCACCTCCGCAGAATCCCTGTACGGATGCACCGTTGTCGCCGAGGGCAGCTGCGAGTGGCTCACCGTAGTGACGGTCGTAGCCCTCGCCGACCTCGTTCAGCGCGGTGCCCACGCCGTTCAGGCGCTCCTCGCGGTCGTGGCCGGCCCGCACCGCCACCTGTCCGACGTCGGATCCGAGCACCAACACAGCTTCGTCCCGGCCGGTGCGCACCGTCAGTCTGCCGGAGCCGCTGGCCGAGACCACGACCGAACGATCACCGGCGCCGACCGGGAGAAGCAGGGTCGCATGGTCGTCCACGTGGTGGTCGAGTGTCATCGGCCAGTCCGGTCGACCCACGGAGCGCAGTCCGTCCGACAGGCACCGGTCGAGCACGTCGATCCCGCCGACGGCCACAGCGTCGAGGAGCGCTGAGCCGCCGTCCACCTCCAGCTCCACACGGGTGAAAGCCGGCTCCAGCACCAGCATCGCCGCGGCTGCGCCAGCGTTGGGGTCGTCCTCCAACGAGTCGACGAGCGGATCGAGCCATCCCGGCTCCGGTACGGCGTCGTTGTTCACCAACGCGACGTAGTCCACTCCGTCGAGGTCGCGCATCGCCCTGTTGCACCCCTCGGCGAACCCCAGGTTCGTCTCGTTCGCGATGACCCTCACTGCCGGGAAGGCCACGCGGAGCTGTTCGAGCGAGCCGTCGACAGATGCGTTGTCGACCAGCACCACGTCGAGCGCATCCGCCGGGTAGCGCGTCCGGGCGAGTGCGGTGAGGCACCGGCGCGTGAACCAGACCGAATTCCAGTTCAGCACCACGACGCGCACCCTTGGCCGCGTCATCGAAAGCATTCCGTTCGACGTGGAAGCCTCACGGCGCTGTCGCGGTTCGCCTGTAGATCAGCGCCTCGCTCCCGTCCAGTGCCGTCGTGCGCTCGACGAGGCTGAGGCAGCTCGTGTCCAACCTGACGGAACTGATCACGTGACCGACGTCGAGCTCGTCCAGCACCGGGTCACAAGGATCGACGGTCACTGAGACGACGTCGTTGCCCAGAAGGGCCACGACCGGCCCGGCGGCGGACGGGTCGAGGGTCCAGCGCGTGTGGGAGTAGCGGTTCCAGATCTCCTCCTCCGATCCGTCTGCGTCCAGCAGCTCCCATGCATCGTGGTCCGGATACAGGTTCACCGCGCTCAGGTCGTCGACACCCGCAGCAGCGACGGCAGGGTTGGACATCTCCATGGTGTTCAACCAGCGCGACCCGGAGCCGTCATCGGCGGCGATCCGCTCGATGGCTACGGTCAGGGGAGCTTCGGTGAGAGTGTCCAGGCCGACGGTCAGAGGGTTGACCGACAGCGATACCACGATGCCCGCCAGAGCGAGTGCAGCACCTCCCACGAGGGGCCGCCAGAAGTACAGCCCGACTACCGCTGCTACGGCGAGCATCGCAGCGAGGATCGCCTTCTTCCCGACGGGTGCATCGGCCGCCATGAGACGGGACCCGAGAGCCAGCACGTAGCCCGTGGCGAAGAGGCCGCTCACCGCCACCGCTGCGAGACGACGGGTCGTCGTCAGTTCACCCAGGTGTTCCTGCATGGACGAGCCGACCAGCACGACGACCAGTAGGGAAGCCAGCCCCAGGCCGATGACCGCACGGTCGGCCGGAACGCGGTCCAGCAGGGTGACCTTGGCCACGAATGCCGGCAGGCTCAAGAACATGTGCGCGGCAATCAGGCCGAAACCGACGAGGGTGCCGATCAACGCCCCACGCAGGCGCCTTCCCGGCCCGGCGATGCGGCTCCAGAGGATCGGTAGCGCCGGCAGCAGGAACGCACCGAGCAGCAGGAACGAGGAGCCCTCGGACTCGTTCGCCAGCACCCTGGCCCGCATCGCGTCTGGTTCCTGGACGAACTCGAGCCCGAACCACGAGGACGCGAGGAGACCCGTGTTCGCTCCGCCGCCGTCGATGCGCCTCTCGCCCGGGTACGCGGTGTTCATGATCGCCGAGAGCGTGTCCATCCGCGTGAGTACGAACAGGGCGAACACCGCGCCCGTCACGCCACCGGCGACCACCGTGTTCTGTGCGACGACCCGCCAGTCGCTGCGACCTTCGCCCACCTGCTGGGCGACGAATCCGACCGCTGTTGCGATCAGCACCAGCGCCAAAGGCATCTGGAATGGTGGATAGAACGTGAGAGCGAAGCAGCTCGACACGTATGCCGCCGCCGCGACCAGCATCCACCGGGCACGGGAGCTGAGACCCGTTCGCATCGATGCCAACAGCAATCCGACACCACCCAGGCCGTATCCGGCGACAGCCAGGCTCAGCGCCAGATACCACCAGTGGAAGAACGGCGATGCCCAGAACGCCACGGCACCCACTGCTGACCAGCTCCAACGACCGGTGAGAACCAGCAGGAACCCGTAGGTGCCCAGCAGCAGCACCGCGCTCAGTCCCCACCAGTCGAACGCGTAGGCCTGGTCGATCGGCAGGATGCCGTAGGCCCACTGGTGTGGCCGGAAGAGCATCGCCCAGTCACGGGTCGGCAGGTCGACCAGGACGGTCAGGTCGTGCTCGCCCACACCGATCTCGGCGGTCGACGGGAAGCCACGTCGTGCCTGACCAGCTACGAACGGTGTACGGACCAGGAACTCGTCGCTGCGGATGGCTCGTGGATTGCCTGCGAGCACTGAGTCGTCTCCGGCGGCGCCACCGCTCAGAGTTGCGATCGAACTCCCGTTGAGGCCCAGGGCGGTCAGCACCACCAGCAGGACCAGCACCACCGCGGGGAAGATCCACGCCCGATCGATATTCTGCAGGCGGCGCGCGGCGGGAGGCGGCGGTGCGCCCTCATCCCTGGTCAGCTGATCTTCCCCGACCCGATCGCTCTGGGGCTGTGACGTCTCGCCGACCGCGTCGGACTCCTCGACTGCGGGGGTCGCCTCGGGCATCGCCGGCGAGGCTAGCGCGACGCCGACTCCCGGCCGTGCGTCCCTCCCACCCTCAGTGGACCCGGACAGCTCTCACTTGACGACGACGTTGCTGCAGCCGAGCAGCGTGTGTGATCCGTGACCGATGTTGATCCCGTAAGCACAGACACTGTGGGTTCCCACCCCGGCGGGGATCTCTGCCGACCAACCGTGGTAGGGCCCGAGGTCCGTCCGGTTGGCACCGACGTCACCACGGGGTGCTCGTGCCGGGCCCAGGTCGTACCCGACTCCATCCACGTACAGGTGCACGGAGTTGGCCGACCGAACCGAGTCGGGGTCAGCGGTCCATCCGGCTGCGTAGATCGAGCGCCCGCGGGCGACCGCCGTGTCGAACGCACCGAAGGGCTTCCAGCGGTTCGGGTCCGGGATCTCGACCGGTCCGGTCGACTCCGACCAGCGTTGCACTCCCCTGGGGTCGGTGAGGCGGACCCTGACCGTGTACTCCCCCGGCCCGTAGCCGGCCCCGGCCCAGCGCACGACGTTGTCGCCCTGGGTCACGGGCAGCCCCGCGGCTATCCGATCGCCGAGGCCAGCCTGGGGGCCCGCATCGACGAAGACCTCCGCTGTCGTGCCGGATTCCCACGCGTCGTCCCGGAAGGTGATCGCGAACGTTCCGTTGACAGGGATCCGGTCGTTGTGACCGATGCGCACGTAGTCGAGGAACCACGCCCGGTAGCCGGGGTCCTCGTGGGGGTCCAACCGGAACAGCTGCACGAAGCGGCTGTTCGGCCCCCCGAACCCGATACGGGAGTAGCCAGGAGCCTCGATCGCCGCCGGGTCAGGTGTCTGCAGCGTGACCGAGTAGTCCGTCCACCCGAGCTTGGGGAACACGTCCAGGCTGCACGAGTGCGCCCCTGCGAGGCTCTGCCAGCAGAAGCGCATGTCCAGGCCCTCACCTGCGACCGGGTCGGTACCCCACGTTCCCTGGTAGCCCATCCGCCAGCTGATTCGATTCCACTCCTCCGCGTCGAGCACCGGGTTGTTCCATGCAGCGTCGGTCAGGTACAGCTGCGGGTCATCCCATCGGCCGGCCGAGGTCATGGCCAGCAGCCCGTTCGTCACTGCGACATCGGAGTTCCGGTTCGATGGCCCGCCATCGAACATCCGGAAGATGTCACTCGCGTTGGAGAAGTCGAACGCGTCCCCCCGCACCTCGGCAGCCCAGTCGCCGCTGCCCGCCATGTCGGGATCGACGACCACGGGTCGCGGCGCCGCGTCGATCCGGAACGCGTTCGAGGGTGCTGATCGTGTGGTGCCGGCGGCGGCAACCAGTCGGTACTCCGCGGGTGGAATCCGCCCCAGGTCCACAGCCGCCGACCCGGCCGAGCTCTTCATGAGCAGGCCAGCGCTCTCGCCCTGCGACTGCTCCGTCCCGTTGTTGGACGGGTCGGTATCGGTGTCGTACCAGACCTCGGAGGCTCCGGTGGGAACGGTCAGCGACTGGACGGCGACTCCTGGCTGGTAGATACGCACGAAGTCGATCAGACCGCTGATGCCTGCCGTGCCCGAGACGGACGGCTGGAGTGAGAGTTGGTACACGGGGGCACCGACCCACCCAGCGCCCGACACCGAATTCGGCAGCCCGGGATCGGTGTAGCTGTCCAGATCGGACGCGCCTGTCATGTCCAGGTCGTAGGTGTGCCACCCCTGCTGTAGCCGGATCGCCTTGGTGCCCTGGCATCCGGGGTCGGCCTCTCCACCGATGCAGCGGTTCCAGACGATGTACGCGACCGTGTCCCGATCGGTGTGGGCGCGCATGCCGATGCGCCGCATCGCCGAGGTGTCGATCGGCTTGTCGTTGGCCTCCCGGTGACCTATCGCGTGCATCGGCGTCGGCTCCGAGCTGACGAAGTACAGCCGGCCGAAACCGTTCTGGGTCGTGTAGTCGAGGCGGCCGCCGCCCATGGCCACCGACACCCCGACAGCGCGTCGACCCGGTGTGAGATCGAAGTCCGCTTCGTTGGACATGTCGAGTGGGTCGTTCCACATGTCGGTGAAGTACTCGGGCGCGTCGGAGAGGACCGACGGTCCGAGGATCTGCGGAGTCGAGATCTGAGCTGAAGCGATTCCCGTTCCCATCGGGCCGACCAGACCCGCTGTGGCCAGGGCGAGCGCCGCCACGCCGGCCACGAGCGGATGCACCCGGGGGCTGCCGGGCCGCGGAGGTCGGATCCGAGCCGACCCGGAACCAGGTCCCATTGGATGAATTCGGGCTCGGAACGCTGAGAGCATCTGGTCTCCGGGTCGGTAGTGGCGCCGAAGTCAGGGATCGGCAGATCGGGGCCCGGAGTTGAGGCCCGCCCTCACTCGATTCTCGTTGCGGGTCGGCTCACTGCTGTGGATCCGGCTCGGCGACCGAGGTGTCGGGAACTTCTCGCTCGCCCGGTGACGGGTGACGGATTCCGCGAACGACAGCTAGCTCCTCGGCGAGAGCCTCCACCTTGTCCTCGAGTGCCGTGATGTGCACCGACAGGTACATGCTCACCACCAGCAGCAACAGGATCGCCAGGGAGAACACGATCGACGTGCCGGCATCCACGCCTACCGTCGACGAGAACCTGTCGATCAGGGGTCTGGCCACCACGAGCACCAGGCCGCCGAGAGCGACGACGATCCACAACAGAGCGAACGATTCTGCGAGCTTGCGGCGTCGAACGAACTCGAGCACGACCGCGACGTTGGCGAACCCGATGATCAGGATGAAGACCTCAAGTGACATCTGGCAGTCCCCGCTGGATCGGTGAACGACGGACAGGATGCAGCAGGATCACTATCCATAGCCGGGTCAGCTGCACCGCGCTGCGCAACCGTTTGGAAGACGGTTCCCCGCCCTGACGCTGGTGCATCTTGACCGGCTCGACCGCGACGGTCAGACCTGCGTCGGATGCGAGGAGGAGCGCTTCGACGGTGTCGGACAGGTACATGGTCGGGTAGTAGCGCGAGAACAACGCGACTGCCGACGGACCGAAAGCCCGGAACCCGCTGGTCGTGTCATCGACACGCACACCGAGGCGCCGCGAGATCACCCTGCTGAGCATCGACATCATGGCGCCCCGAACCTTCGAGACCGCATAACCGGACTCGAAACGCGAACCGACGACGAGGTCGGCCTCGCCGGAACTGACCCGATCGAGCAGCCGTCGGGCCTCTGTCGGTTCGTGCTGGCCGTCGGCGTCCAGCTGGAGCACGTAGTCGCGCCCCTGGGCAGCAGCCACTCGCAGCCCGGTGCGGATCGCTGCGCCTACACCCAGGTTGAACGGATGCTCGATGACCATCGCCCCGGCGCCGATCGCCTCTTCGGTGGTGTGGTCGCTGGATCCGTCGTTGATGACGAGCACATCGCAGCCGAGCGCAGCCCGCGCTCCCTTCACGACGGACGCGACCGTGTCCTGCTCGTTGAGCGCGGGGATGAGGACGAGCACGTCGGAGCGAGCGGCGGTATCCATGGGGTCGCCCGAGCTTAGGTCGTCGGCACCATGCGGGCTTCAGCCGTCCTCGGCGAACCGCTCCACCAGCAGAGCGGCGATCTGGTTCCCTGTTGCTGCCCAGGTAGGAGCTCGGTAACCGACGATCCCCTCACGTCGGCGAGCCACGAGCGTGTCGTCGACCAGGAGCGCTCCGAGCGCATCGGCCCACGCCGGGACATCCGTCGCCGGCACATGATCGACCAGACCTGCGCCAGCTTCGACGAGCGCCCCACGGTCGGACGCCACGACGGGAACGCCGTGCGACAACGCCTCGGTGACCGGCAGCCCGTACCCCTCGGCGAGCGATGCCACCGCCACGACCCGAGCATCTGCGTAGAGCGACGCAAGCTGCGAGTCGTCGACCTCGCGGTACCAGTGCAGCCGCTCGCCGTTCCGAGGGTGGTCGAGTATCCGGGCGATGACGTCGTCGCTCTGCCAGCCCGGTCGTCCCACCACCACGAGGTGGGCGTCGGGATCCCGCAGCCAGATACGGTCGAACGCGTCGAGCAGCGTCGTGTGATTCTTCCGGGGTTCGATCGTGCCCACGACTAGCGCGTAGCGGGTGTCGCGCAGCTCCGGTGGGGCCGCGATCTCCGCTCCACCGTCATCTACCGCTCCGTCGGCCCCGAGGGTGACGACCATCGGATCAACCGGTCCGAGACCCTCGCTTCGGGCGTAGGAGCGGACCCGCTCGTCGCCGTCGACCGACGTGACCAACAACAGATCAACCTGAGCGAGCTGTGCACGAATCGTTCGATCCGAAACCACCACGAGGCTTTCCTCAAACCACTCCGGATGCTCCTGGGGAAGCAGATCGTGCACCAGTGACGCGACGCCCACTCCCCTGTCATGCAGCTCGTCGTACAGCACGGAGCGGTCGACCCAGAGGTTGTTCCACACCGTGTCCATGTCGAACAGGACAGAGCCCGGGGGAAGGTCGAACGCGAGCTGCGCTAGGTCGCGGTCGCGTGTGCGGATGAGCACGGCGTTGCGTGCCCGGCGCAGCACGGGCTCCACCCCCGAAGCGACTAGCAGCGACTTGAGGAAGCGCCGGACCCGGCCGAGCGTCGGACGAACCGCCGCGACGGCCCGGGCGAGCGCTCCCGACCGTGCGGTCGGATCGGGCCCGCCGGGCGAAGCAGCAAAGGTTGGCTCGAGCGCTGCGATCTCGGCGTGCGACAGCAAGCGGAACGAGCGGGCCGACTCGAGCCAGACGACCGGCTCGACCTCGAGTCGGTCGTCGTGCTGCAGCTGGGCCAGAACCTGCAGGACCACCCTTTGGATCCCTGCCCGCCAGTGCGTCGAGACGGTGTCGGTTACGTCGACGTAGACCCGCAGGGGCGCGGTCATCTCGGACCTGGGCGCCGTTGCCCGGCCCACCTCAGCCTTGTGCGGGTGCCTGCAGCGGCGCCGGCTGGCAGTGCCCTTCGAGCTCGACAACACGGATCTGGTCACGGTTGTCCCAGGTGATCTGGTTCGCCGGATCCTTGCGCAGCTTGAACTCGCGGAACTCCATGTCCGCTGCGTCGAAGGTCAGGTAGCGCCCGACGAGGGAATCACCCAGGCCGAGGATCAACTTGATGGTCTCGATCGCCTGGATGCTTCCGACGATGCCGGGCAGCACGCCGAGCACTCCGGCCTCGGAGCAGCTCGGCGCCATCTCCGGCGGAGGCGGCTCGGGCAGCATGTCGCGGTAGGTCGGACCGTTCTTCGGGTCGAACACGGTCACCTGGCCCTCGAACCGGAAGATCGACCCGTGCACCACCGGGATGCCCAGCTTCACCGATGCGTCGTTGAGCATGTAGCGCACCGGGAAGTTGTCGGCACCGTCGACGACGATGTCGTAGCCCGAGATGATCCGCTCCATGTTCGACGAGTCCAGACGCTCGTCGTGGGTGATCACGTTCACGTCCGGGTTGAGCAGGGTCAGCGTCTTCTTGGCGGAGTCGACCTTGCGCTCACCAATGCGATCCATGTTGTGCAGGATCTGGCGCTGCAGGTTCGACTCATCGACCACGTCCATGTCGACGATGCCGATCGTGCCGACACCGGCTGCGGCCAAGTAGAGCGCCGCAGGCGACCCCAGCCCACCCGCGCCGAGCAGCAGGACCTTGGCTCCCAGCAGCTTCTGTTGACCTTCCTCTCCGACTTCGGGCAGGAGCAGGTGACGGCTGTAGCGGTTGCGCTGGTCAGGCGTCAGGACCTCGGGGCGCCGCCACTCGCGGTCCTCGTCCTTCCACCGGTTGAACCCACCGATCATCGACACGACGTCGGTGTAGCCCAGCTCCTGGAGAGTCCGCGCGGCGAAGGCGGAGCGCACGCCTCCGGCACACATGACGATCACGGGGGCAGACTTGTCGCTCAGGCGGCTCTCGACCTGGCTCTCGAGGTGACCTCGTGGCAGGAACACCGAACCCGGAACGGCACCCTGCTCGAACTCGTCGGCCTCACGCACGTCGAGCACGGTCGCTCCAGCCGTGCGCATCTCCTCGGCGGTGGCTGTGTCCACCTCGGTGATGTCAGCCTTGGCGGCGTTGAGAAGCTCCCTGAAGTTGCTCATCTGTTCGTCCTCGCGCTCCTTGTCGAACGTTCCCGGTCGGTCGGGCCCTAAACCCTACCGAACAGGTCAACTATTCGACAGTCGGGCTTGTTCCCAGGATCCGAGCATGCTCAGCATCTCCGTCGCGCCCGGCGTGAGCACCTCCAGGTTCGTCAGCCGCAGCCGGGCCTCCGCCGCCGGACCGGAACCTGACGAGAACGGCCGGGCATCGGTACGGATGCTGATCGTCGCGCCGCGATCGGCCATCTGCACCCTGAGCCGCACCGCCGTGGGTTCATCGCCCAGACGAACCCGCTGAGCGGTACCGGCTGAGCCGACGTCCACTGTCGCTCCACGCTCACCGGACAGCAGGAAGGACACCTCGACCGGTTCGGTGTGGTCGTCCTCGGGTCTCAGGCTGATGGTGGAGTCAGCCCCCAGGAGCCTGGCTCCGGGGTGATCGCTGACGTAGGGAGCGGCACCGGTGAAGGTGACGCCGATCGGGCGGACCACAGCTGCGCCCAGCGCGTCCACCGCTGCCTCGCCGTTGTCGGCGATGATCCGCCGTCGCACTGGACGGAGGTCGAACCACTCCCTGGACCCGTCGGAGCTGCGCACACCTTCCAGCCCGGCCGAGGCGAGCAGGTCGGCGGTCTCGGCTCCCGTTCGCGGGTCGCGCTGCATGAACGGGGCAGCGTCGGCCCGACGATCGACGTACAGCACATCAAAACCTGCCGCCGCGAGACCCGTCGCCATCTCGACTGGCGGCTGGGCGACCCAACTTGCCTGCCAGTCCCCGCCCCGACCCTGGATACCCCCGGAGCTGTACGACACCGTGTCGTGCCCGACGGCCCAGGGGCCGAGATGGGCGTAGAGCGGCATGCCTCGATCGGTGACTCCTCCGGGGAACGCGACGTATGGGAACTGGAAGACGGCGGCCCCGTCAGTTGCCATCTCCTCGATTCCGGCCGCCACCTCGACATCGGAGCGGTGTGCATCGATCGCAGCGGATCGGGCCGGAATGGCCCCGGCCTGGTCCACCACCGCCACAGCTACGAGCGCCACACCGACCAGATACGGGCCGAGTGCGGAGGTTCGCCCATCGAGCCACCGCTGCAACCACGCCGCCAGGCCGCAGAGCCCGAGGAACGTGACGACCACCGACATGCGATCCCACGCACGGATCTGGGTGAAGCCGACCACGCCGAGAATCCACGAAGCTCCTACCGAGGCCACGACCACGCCGACCCCCGCCAGCACGCCCAGGCGCCGGTCGAGCACGTAGCCCGCCGAACAACCCCGGTACGAACTGTCGGCGCACGAACTGTCGTGATACGAGATCCCGTCGTCGGCTGACCGGCGAACGCTTCTGGCACAACGCATGGCGATCACGACCAGCCCGGCCAGGGCCAGGGCTCCCAGATACGCACCACCCTGCCAAGGTTGCGCACCACGGAGTCGCTCCCCCACCCCGGCCAGCGCCTCCACGCGGTGCGCCGCTTCCGGTGCGATCAGTAGCACCGGACGCAGGGCATACAGGCGCAGGTCCTCCGCCGCTCGCCCTGAGGCCTCTGTGTTCGTGCCAGCCGAATGAGCCGCAAGCAGGTCACCTGCGACGTTGGCGATCACCACGGATCCGACGCCAACCACGATCAGGGCCGGGACCAGCAACGCTCGTGTGCTGCGTCTCCGCACGGCGACCGCCGTGCCGAGGCCAGCGACGAGAACGATCGTGTATGCCGCGTAGTAGGCGCTGGCCGATCCGACCACCACCACCCACAACAACGTCCACCAGCAGCGGTGACGTACTGCATTCCGACCCCACAACGAGCCATCCACCGCCCACAACGCCAGTAGCACCCCGAGGGGCACCGCGTAGTAGGCGGCCAGGAACACGTGTCCGAGAGAGATCCGCTCGAAGTGGTACGGCGCGAGAGAGAACACGATCCCGAGGGCGCACGCGACCTGCGGAGCGACCCCCAGTTGGCGCAGCACGCCATACGCGGCGAGCGTGACGAGCACGAAGCCGAGCAGCAGGTACATGTTCAGCACCACCACCCGGTCGTCGGTGAGCAGGCGCAGCAGCCGCAACGCCACGAGATGGAGCCGGTCCGGCCCGAGCGGGAAGTCGAACCAGCTGGTTCCGTGCGGGGCACCCAAGCCGACTGCGCCACGGGCGGTTCCGGTCCAACCCGCAGCGTCGAACATGGCCAGTACCGAACGGGTGTCGTTGCGCCAGACGAGGGGCTCGGACCACCCGCCCGACCAGGGTCGCATCACGAGCGCGGTCACCAGCGAACTCACAACCGCGACGAACCCGTACTCAGCGGCTCGGCCCAGCACTCGTGCTCTCACTGCTACACGCTATCGACCGACACGCGAAGTGCCGCCTTGCACACCGAGCGCGTTCGGTGCCCGCCGAGACCAGTCCCCGGTTGGTGGACCACCACCCTCGTTCGGCCAGAATGGAGGCCATGGAAACCTCCGAGCGCCCTTGGGGCACCTACACCGTGCTCGAGGATGCCCCGGACCACAAGGTGAAGCGGATCGAGGTTCGACCCGGTGGCCGCCTCAGCTACCAGCGCCACCTCCAGCGTGCAGAGCACTGGTTCGTGCTGCACGGCGTCGGGCTGCTGGTGCTGGATGGCGCCGAATCGGAGGTGGGCCCGGGCTCGTCGATCGACATTCCGCTCGACACCGCTCACCGCATCGAGAACCCGGGGGACGAACCTCTCGTGTTCATCGAGGTGCAGCACGGCACCTACTTCGGTGAGGACGACATCATCCGCATCGAGGACGACTACGGCAGGGTCTGACCGGGTCGTGACACCCGCTGACAACTCCCCGGCGCCTTCGTACGGTTCGATCACCGTCGACCCACGGAGGCAACGATGCAGAACGTCACCCATCTCACGCTGGCACCCACCGGCGGAGCCCCCCACAGGACAGCCACCGACAGCCGGTCTGCCGACGGCCCCGCCGGGTCCGACCAGGTGCTTCCCGAGCGCATGGTCGTCCGCCCGTGGTTCGACCCGGGCCTCGCGCTCAGGGGAGTCGACCCTCGCTCCGACTACGTGGAGCGATACTTCACCGGCCTGGTCGGGCCATCCGTGATACTGATCACCCGACGATTCGCCCGGGGCCTCTCAGAGCATCCGGAGGGATTCTCGATAGCCACAGCCGACACGGCACGAGCCATCGGACTCGGCGCGACCCTGGGCCCGAACGCGCCGATGGCCCGCACCCTCGACAGAGCCGCGCTTTTCGGGTTCCTCCGGCGGGTGGGTCCAGACCTGATCGAGGTCCGCACACATCTGCCGCTGCTCACTGCACGACAGCTGCGTCGGCTGCCCGTCTCGGTCCGTTCATCCCACGACCACTGGGTGAGCGCCAGGCGGGAAGGGCCGCCTCCAGCGGCCTGACAGGCACGGTAACCGGTCAGGAGGCCCGGCGAATCGCTGCGTGAATCGGCGGACCTTCCACAGGGCCAGTCCGAGTCGGCCCGGGTGGTGTGTCAGTTCCACCCACCCGTACAAGGGTCGCCGACGGCGCCAGCACCACACCGATCGCCTCGTACGTGGCGACCATCGCTATACGGCACCCCAAGTCGCGCCGGAACCGCCGTCGACGGCGGTGGCTGTCCTGCTCGCTTGCAGCAAGGTCCTCCGCCGTCTCCCACATGCTGAAGGCGACACCATCGCCCGTACCCCGGTCCGCCAACCAGTAGCTGGCACGCAGCCCACCGGAGCGGAGCTGGTGACTGACCTTCTCGTCGTGGAGTTCGGCCAGGTCGTCGACCATCTGCTCGGGGACCCCCTCCACCCACGTGACGCGCACCCAGTGGGTCTCGGCGCCAGCGGTCGAGCCGATCTCGTGCATCGCCACGATCTCCAGGTTCTGAACTGCGTGGATGTGCAGACCGACGTGTTCGGCGATCGTCGCGCGTTCCATCCCATCGGCTGCCTGCTCGGAGTGGAGTGCGGTTTCATCCGACCAGCCCGTCATCACCAGCACGTGACCGCTTGCCCGCTCGACCATCCAGTAGCCGCTACAGGCGCCGGGATGGGAGAGGAACGCTGGGACCAACTCATCGACCACCGCTCCAGCGGCATCGTCGATACGTCGAGGATCTATTCCGGCGTGTACCAGCTTGGCGATCATCACAGACCCACCTTTCGGGTCCCGCCGAGGTATTTGATTCCTGTATCAACGATCGCGCCGACGGGTGGGGGTGTCCATGGTCCGTCCGTACAGGATCGACTACCCCTGAGACTCGATCTCCTCGAGCTCTTCGATCAGTTCCATCTCCTCGCCCCAGGTCTCCAGGAGAGCGAGCAGGGTACGTACGCCGAAACCGGTCGCACCCTTGGGCGACACTCCGTCCGCGTCCGACAGGAACGCCGGACCGGCGATGTCCAAGTGCACCCAGGGGATCTCGTCGTCGACGAACTCCTTCAGGAACAGTCCGGCGGTGAGAGTCCCGCCGTACCGGCCGCCCGCGATGTTCTTGATGTCCGCGACAGTCGAGTCCAGAGATGAGCGGTAGTCAGCCGGTAGGGGGAGCTGCCACACCCGCTCACCGGCCTCCTCTGCTGCTTCCTCCACAACACCACTGAACAAAGCGTCGTTGCCCATGAGACCCGCGATCTTCTGACCCAGGGCCACCATGCATGCACCGGTCAACGTCGCGAGATCCACGATCGCGTCGGGCTCCTCGTCCACGGCGAGGCTGAGGGCGTCAGCCAGTATCAGGCGACCCTCTGCATCGGTGTTCAGCACCTCGACGGTGGTGCCGTTGCGGGCCGTGTAGATGTCACCTGGGCGCTGGGCCGCGCCGCCGGTCATGTTGTCGGTCATCGGGGTGAATGCCACCACCTTGACCGCCACGTCCAGTGCCGGCAGGGCACACATGGCTGCGATCACCGCGGCAGCGCCTGCCATGTCGCATTTCATCTCCATCATCGACTCGGCGGGCTTGAGCGACAATCCACCGGAATCGAAAGTGATCCCCTTGCCCACCAGGGCGACGGTGTCGACGGCATCGGGCTCTGGCGAGAGCCCCTCGACCATGTCCTCTCCGGTGACCGTCGGGTCGTATGTCAGCTTCAGCAGTCTCGGCTCCTCCGCCGATCCCTGGTTGACCGCCAGGACACCGCCGAGCCCTGCTTCGACCATCGCATCCCGGTCGAAGATCTCAGCGGTCAGTCCCGCTTCCACCGCGCGCTCCGCCGCCCTCTCGGCGAACACCGACGGCGTGAGGGAGCCGCCCGGTTCGTTCACCAGGTCACGGGCGAAACAGACCGCCTCTGCGGTGATCCTGCCGCGCTCTGCGCTGTCGCGCACCTGGCGCACCATGTCGCCGACAGCCAGTGTCGCAACGGTCAACACAGTTGGGCCGGGATCGCTCTTGTGGGCGACGAACCTGTAGGCGCCGAGAACCAGGCCCTCGGTGAGCGCTCGCACTGCCACACCCGACTCGACATCGAGTGTGTCGGGGAAGGCGAACGCCACACGGCGGTGGCGACCCACCACCCGGGCGAACACCGCAGCAGCGGTCCGCAGCTCAGTGGCATCGACGTCGGTCGAGGGGCCGATGCCGACCAGGACCCTGGCGCGCTCGCCGTCGTCCAGCACCATCGTCTGGCCCACCTTGCCGGCGAAGCCCGAACGGTCCATCGCGGCTCTGCGCACCCCTGGCACCTTGTTCAGAGCATCGGAGCACACCGTCTCGGCGACCGCTGTCGCCCCCGCGGGAACGTCCTTGGAGATCTTCACGGAAAGCAGCTCGGACATCACAACTCCTGATAGGGCGGACGGGGTGTCGGGTTCTGGTCTGGCAATGGGGGCTGGTGTGGAGACGACCGGTTTGGCCGGTCGACCGGATTGGCCGGTCGACCGGATTGGCCGGTCGATCAGGTGGACGGTGACCTGGCGGGCAGCGAGGTGCCCTCCTGCCACCGTGCCAGGGTCCAGAGGAGATCGGACAGACGGTTCAGGTAGGCGACCACTTCCGACCCCTCGGCCGCGGCTGAGAGACAGGACCGCTCGGCCCTGCGGACGACTGCCCGTGCGAGGTCGAGGAACGCGGCGACCGGTTCTTCGCCGGGCACGACGAACTCGAAAGGCATGTCGGTCTGTTTGGTGTGGGAGTCGATCTCGACCTCGAGGCGCGACACCATCTCGGCGGTCACGAGCGTCTTGCCGGCTTCCAGCTTCGAGCGGTTGGGGGCGTCGGTTGCAAGGTCCGCCATCAGCACCCACAGATCGCGTTCCAGGCTGACGAGCAGTTCGTCCAGCTCGCCGCCGCGCGGGGCGTGTGCCCTCGCCACTCCCATCGCCGACTGCGCCTCGTCGACGTCGCCGTACGCCGCTGGCATCGGATCGTCCTTGCGAACACGGCCCCCGTAGAGCAGACCCGTCGTACCGTCATCGCCCTTGCGTGTGTAGATCCTCATGCCCTGTTGATCCTCATGCGATGGCGAGTGTACGGCGCTGCGCCGCTCGGGCTGCGCACGCCTCACCCAACGGACAGGCCTTACCCATGGGAACAGCCCGGTTGGGCGCCGGTAGGCTCGGCGATCATGGCTGACTCTTCCTTCCTCGACGCCGTCCGGTCCCGGATCGTCATCTACGACGGCGCCGCCGGAACCTGGCTCCAGCAGCAGAACCTCGCCATGGAGGACTACGGCACACCTGAGCTCGAGGGCTGTCCGGAGATACTCAACGAGACCCGTCCGGACCTCATCAAGCAGATGCACTCCGAGTACTTCGAGGCCGGCGCGGACATCGTCGAGACGAACAGCTTCGGCGGCATGCGCGCGACTCTCGGCGAGTACGGCCTGGGTGAGCGGACAGAGGAGCTGAACGAGATGGCCGCCCGCCTGGCGCGGGAGGTCGCCGACGACTACTCGACTCCTGAGCGTCGTCGCATGGTCGCAGGGTCGATCGGGCCCGGCACCCGCTTCGCTTCGCTCGGCCACGTCGGCTACGAGGAGCTGCGCGACCAGGTCGCCGAGCAGGCACGCGGCCTGCTCCGAGGCGGGGTCGACGTGCTCCTGATCGAAACGCAGTTCGACCTGCTCGGCATCAAGGCATCGATGAACGGATGTCGTGCAGCGATGAGGGACCTGGGCATCGAGGTTCCGATCCAGGTCCAGGTGACCATCGAACTGACCGGGCGCATGCTGCCCGGCACCGAGATCGGTGCTGCTCTCGTCGCGCTCGACCCGATGCGACCCGACGTGATCGGCATCAACTGTGCGACCGGCCCTGAGGAGATGAGCGAGCACGTACGTCACCTGTCGCAGCACTCACGAATCCCGGTGTCGGTGCTGCCCAACGCGGGTCTCCCGTCCGTGGTCGACGGCGAGATGCACTACGACCTGACCGCCGAGAAGTTCGTCGAGCACCAGGTCCGTTTCGTCAAGGACTTCGGCGTCTCGATCGTCGGAGGTTGCTGCGGCACGACCCCCGAGTACATACGTCAGCTCGCCGAAGCGCTGGACGGAGTCGAGCTACCGGTACGGAGCCCCGTCTTCGAGCACGGCCTCGCGTCGATCTACTCGCCGGTCAACCTTGACCGTGACGAGTCCGACGCGTCGAGCCTGATCATGATCGGCGAACGCACCAACGCCAACGGCTCCAAGAAGTTCCGTGAGGCGATGCTCGAAGCCGACTGGGACACCTGTGTCGCCATGGCCAAGGACCAGGTCAAGGAGGGCTCCCACGTCATCGACGTGTGCGTCGACTACGTCGGCCGCGACGGCACCCTCGACATGGTCGAGATCGCCCAGCGCTTCGCCACCCAGTCATCGGTCCCGCTCGTGCTCGACTCGACCGAACCCGAGGTCGTCGAGGCAGGCCTCCGCTGGATCGGCGGCCGGGCGATGCTCAACTCGGCCAACCTCGAGGACGGCGACGGTGAAGGCTCGCGAGGAGACCGCGTATTCCGCCTGGCCCGCGAGTACGGCGCCGCTGTCATCTGCCTGCTGATCGACGAGGAGGGCCAGGCCCGGGACGTCGAATGGAAGCTGCGTGTGGCGCACCGCATCCACGACCTCGCTGTGCAACGGTACGGACTCGAGGCCGAGGATCTGGTCTTCGATGCCCTGACGTTCCCGTTGTCGACAGGCGACGAGGACCTGCGCAAGGACGCGATGCACACGATCGACGCGATCCGTCGTATCAAGGCGGAGATCCCCGGCGCCAAGACCACCCTCGGGCTCTCCAACGTCAGCTTCGGACTCAAGCCCGCTGCGCGTCACGTTCTCAACAGCGTCTTCCTGCACGAGTGCCAGCAGGCCGGCCTCGATTCGGCGATCGTTCACGTCGCCAAGATCCTGCCTCTCAGCCGAATACCCGATGAGCAGCGAGACGTCTGCCTGGACCTGATCTACGACCGACGTGGAGCAGAGGGTCTGCTGTCGGAAGGTGCTGCCGACTACGACCCGTTGCACAAGCTGCTCGAGATCTTCGAGGACGTCCAGGTCGGAGAGGCCGTGGTCGAGGACCGCAGTGACTGGCCGATAGAGCAGAAGCTGAGCCACCGGATAATCGACGGCGACCGCGACAGCCTCATCGAGGACCTCGATGTCGCTCTGGCTGCCGGTCACACGCCGCTGGGCATCATCAACGACATCCTCCTCGCCGGCATGAAGGTCGTCGGTGAGCTGTTCGCCACCGGCGAGATGCAGTTGCCGTTCGTGCTCCAGTCGGCAGAGACCATGAAGGCCGCCGTGTCCTATTTGGAGCCGATGATGGACCGGGTCGAGGGCGAGTCCGGCAAGGGCCGGATAGTGCTCGCCACGGTGAAGGGCGATGTGCACGACATCGGCAAGAACCTGGTCGACATCATCCTCACCAACAACGGCTACGAGGTGCACAACCTGGGCATCAAGATCTCGATCAACGAGATGATCGAGAAGGCCGTCGAGGTGGGAGCCGACGCGATCGGCATGTCCGGGCTGTTGGTCAAGTCGACCCTGATCATGCGCGACAACCTCGAGGAGCTGAACCAGCGCGAGATGAAGGACATCCCGGTGCTACTCGGCGGCGCGGCGCTCACCCGCACCTACGTCGAACGCGACCTGCGCGAGGTGTACGAGGGGCGGCTCTTCTACGGCAAGGACGCCTTCGAGGGGTTGAGGGTGATGGACCGCCTTGCCGAGATCCGCCTCGGCGGGCTCGACGTCGACGACGGGATGGTGCCGTCCGAGCGCGAGCTGCACCGCCACAGAGTCGATGCCGACGATGAGCCCGAGGTCGAGGTACCCGTGCGCTCGCCCGAGGTGACGATGGACAACCAGGTGTTCGTACCACCGTTCCTGGGCACGAAGGTCATCAAAGGTCTGTCGCTCGACGAGATCGCCGGCTACCTGAACGAGACGGGCCTGTTCCGCAACCAGTGGCAGTTCAGGCCGGAGACGCTTCCCGACGGCACGAAGGAGACAGACGAGCAGTTCAAGACCCGGGTTCGGGCAGTGCTGCGCGAACAGCTCGCGATGGTCAAGGAACAGAACCTGCTCGTGCCACAGGTCGTGTACGGCTTCTTCGCAGCCAACGCCGACGGCGACGACTTGGTGATCTGGACCGACGAGACCCGCACTTCAGAAGCCGCTCGCTTCCCGCTACCCCGTCAGCGCAAGGACCCGTTCCTCTGCATCGCAGATTTCTTCCGACCGATCGACCCCGAGCAGCCGGGCGGCGGCGAGGACGACTACGCCGCGTTCCAGATCGTGACCATGGGCCCACTGGTGTCGGAGCGGACCGCGCAGCTCTTCGCCGAGAACCGCTATCAGGAGTACCTGCTGCTGCACGGCCTTGGTGTCGAGATGGCCGAGGCGCTGGCCGAGCTGTGGCACCGCCGCATCCGCGAGGAGTGGGGCTTCGCCGACGAGGACCCCGACGGCGTCGAGGGCTCCCCGAGCGCGGCCGCCCTGCACGGGTTGTTCCGCCAGAAGTACCGCAGTGGCCGCTACTCCTGGGGCTACCCGGCGTGCCCCGACCTGGAGGAGAACGAGACGATCGCCAGGCTGCTCGACTCCGAACGGATAGGTGTGGAGTGCAACGAGGACACCGGCTTCCAATACCACCCGGAGCAGAGCACCTCGGCGTTGATCTGCCACCACCCGCGCGCGAAGTACTTCGTCGCCCGGTAGACAGAACCAGTGCACATCCTGGTCACCGGCTCGGCCGGTTTCATCGGTAGCCACACCGTCGAAGCACTGCTGGCGCAGGGCCACCGCGTGCGCGGTGTCGACTGCTTCACCGACAACTACGACCCGGCGCTCAAGCGCGAGAACGTCGCAGCTGTCGCGGACCACCCCGACCACGAGCTGGTCGAGGCCGACCTCGTCTCCGCCGATCCCTTTGCCCTCTTGGACGGTATCGACCGTGTCCTGCACCTGGCCGGCCAGCCAGGTGTGCGCGACTCGTGGGCGGATGGTTTCGGTGTCTATGTGGAGCGCAACATCACCGCCACCCAGCGTCTGCTGGAAGCGGCCCGGTCCGTGGGTGTCGAGCGCTTCGCCGCGGCGTCCAGCTCGTCGGTCTACGGCGACGCCGAGACCTACCCGACGACCGAAGCGGCTCTACCACGTCCGGTGAGTCCCTACGGGGTCACCAAGCTGGCTGCCGAACACCTCTGCACCCTCTATGCCAGCAACTTCGGTGTGCCGACCGTCTCGCTGCGCTACTTCACCGTCTACGGTCCCCGACAACGCACCGACATGGCGCTGCGCCGCATGATCGACCTGACACTTGCCGGCGAGGCCTTCCAGTTGTACGGCGACGGCTCGGTGAGCCGCAGCTTCACCTACATCGACGACGTGGTCACGGCCAACCTGGCAGCTCTGTTCCACCCCGCACCGGCAGGCACGGTGTGCAACATCGCTGACGCGGAGACGACTTCGATGAGTGAGCTGATCGACCTGGTCGGCGAGACGATCGGCGAGCCGGTCCGGCTGGACGTCCGGCCAGCGGCGGACGGCGATGCCCGCCGCACCGGAGGATCGTCCGATCTTGCCCAACAGGTTCTCGGCTGGAAGCCAGGCACCTCACTGGGTGAAGGCGTCTCCCAGATGGTCAGTTGGTGTCGCCAGCGACTCTGATCAGGGGGGTCATTTGACGATGTCGCGTCGGAACATCGCCAGCGCACCCCAGACGTCGCGCGGTGTGGTCACGTCGTCGTAGATGCTCCCACCGATGGCGCCGGAGTCGATCATCGCCGCGTTCATCCAGAAGACCTGCTCACCCGTGAGCCCCGTACCCTCCCCACCGATCGGATGGACCGGCAGGTCGGACCGCCCCGTCAGCGATCGGAGTCGCACGACCGACTCGTAGGTGTACCGGTACGGGTCGTTCCACTCGGTGAACGTGTTGCGACGGTACGACCAGTACGCCATCGGAGCCCACGCGTCGTAGAAGGGCACCAGCTCCCGGTAGGGGAAGTCGGGCCACCACGACCGATTCAGCTCCTCCCAGATGACCGGGGTGACCGGGATGGCGATGAGGGGCAGTTCACCGAACGCGCCACGCATGAACCGCGACTCCGTGATCAGCTTGGCGCTGCGATCGGCGACGTCCGGGTTGGATGTCGACTCGATGTCGACCCCAAGACCGTCGAAGCCTCCGAATCGGGCAATCGCGACGAGCCGGTCGAGATCAGCCGCCACGTTGACGAACTCCGGCAGGTACCAGCCAACCACCCGTATGCCGTGCTGGTGAGCCCGATCGATGATGCGTCGCAGCAGGCTCGCGTCCAGGATCATGTCGGCGTGACGGAAGGTGGAAGGCTGTATGAACAGCGTCTGCACCCCGGCGTTGGCCAGCCGGTCGATGTCAGCCAGCCGTAGCGGCGGGCTGGCCGACGGGTTACGTGACTTCACGAACGTCGGAGACCAGTCCCAGACGTCCCACCATGCACCGAGACCGGCCGCCACCTGGGCTCTGGCCAGGTTCGGACTCGGAGGCGGTGCGGTAGGTGCCGGCTGACAGGCAGCGAGCACGAGGCTCGAAACCATGATGAACGAGAGGAGGGTCACCGAGAGTCGTCGCAAGACTTCCCAGGGTAGTCAGCTCAAGCGAGAGCCAGAATCGCCCGGGCGACCAGATCGGTGCCGAACGCGGTCAGCAACGCCAGGTACAAGAGCCCCGTGGCAGCCATCACCGCCGAGTAGTACTTCTCGCGCAGCGCCATCTTCGTAACCACGACCAGACCGATCGTCGTGATCGCACACGCCACCCAGAACCAGCCGAGCATCCCGTTGTAGCCGTCGTCGATCGTGCCGTTGAGCGCTGCGACCATGCCGGGCGGCACGAGGAGCAGCGCCACCTCGAATGGCCAGATCCAGCCGAGGTGGTTGACCAGCTCCTCGAGCGGAGCCCGCGGCAGACCCGGCTGGGTCAGGTACCAGTGCCCGAGAAGCATCGCATCGGATACGCAGCCCATGAATGCCGCTCCGACCAGCGCACGAGCGATGCCAAGCCACACGGGCCCGCCGGCGACCGCACCTCCTGCGATCACGCCGACCACTCCGATGGCAGGCGCTATCAGGTCGAGGCGCGGGTCGAACTCGGGCACCGATTCGTCGAACGTCATCTCTGCACGGTCGATGCCTGTCATCGCCGCCACGCGCGCCGAGCGACGTTGCACCCGCTCACGCTGGCGGGCGACGCCGGCTGCCCGGCGCTTCCACGAGACGAACCCGACGGCCCCGCAAGCCAGTACGACGCCGGCGGCGGACGCCTCACGGATCGGCTCCGCCCCGTAACGAACCCCCACGACGAGGGCCAGCAGGGCTATCGCCCCGTAGACGCCGCGTAGCAACCAGCCGTATCCGATCGAGACTTCACGGCGACGGGTCGTGACCCACAGATAGAACAGTCCACCGGTCGCCCACTGGAGCAGAAAGGTCGAGATGTTGAACGAGATCTCGGTGGTGCTGGAGCTCACTCCCGATCCAGACCCCGGTAGATCGCGTCGATCAGGTGCACACGACGGAACGACAATGCCGTGTCCGCGTCGAGGCCGGCGTTGTACAGAACGGCGACGACGAGGTCCTCCTCCGGGTCAGCCATGGCGAAACTCGTGCCTCCCTGGCCGGCGTGCCCGAAAGCCCGGCTGCTCGGTCGCTCACCGAAGAAGTGCGACGAAAGCGGCGTCATGAATCCCAGCCCGAACCCCGCCGGGCGACCGAGAGTCACGTCCTCGGTGAGCGGCAACCGGGCGGTCACGGCCTGCGCCAGCAGGTCGACGGGCAGCACCTTCTCAGCGCCCGCAAGATCGTCGAGAAGACCCCTGTAGAAGTCCGCGACCGCTGACATCGTCCCGTAGGACCCGAAGGACGGGTTCCACTCCGAGGCGGTCTCGGGGCCGACCTCTGCCAACAACGGAACAGGCTGGTCCATCGTCAGGTCCAAGGTGGCCGAGATGCGTGGCGCCAGACGCTCGTAGTCGTCGCCACTGATCCGCAGGACCAGGTCATCGGCAGACACGCCGTACGGGTCGAGCACTGAGCTGCGCACGTACTCGTCGAAGGGCTGCTCCGTCAGCGCCTCGATCACCCGTCCGAGCATGAACCACCCACCGAACTCCGAGTAGGCGCGGTCCGCTCCGAAACGCCAGCCTTCGGGAGGAGGCGACGCGTCGACCCACGCCGAACGGCTACGCGGCGGGAGGATCCTCGCCAGAATGGTGTTGACCACGTGCAGTCCGGCGGTGTGGCCGAGCACCTGCTCGATCGTGCGATCAGCGATCCAGCTCGCCCCCAGGTCGTCGACCACGTCGCCCAGCCGGTCGTCGAGGCTCAACTCGTCGTCCGCGATCAGACGCAGCACAGCGATGGCGACGATCGGCTTGGCCGTGCAGTAGAGCGCCGAAAGGGTCTCCCCGGTGAACGGCTGATGGAGGTGAGTCCTGCCGACCGAGGCGTCGAGCAACGTGTCGCCGCCCTGTCGGACGACGATCTGTGCCGCGGTGTGGAAGAAGCCCTCGTCGGCCTCGCTCTCCAGGCGCTCGACCAGCTCGACGTAGGGGTCGGTGACGATCACGGACGTCGACGGTACCAGCTGTGTCCGGGCCCGGAATCAGCCTGCCCGGCCGCCTGTCCGCTCAGTTGCCGGACTGCTCTGCGAGCAGCGCCCGAGCTACCGCCGAGACCTGGATCTCGTCGGTGCCGGCGTAGATCTGCAGGACCTTCGCGTCACGGGCGAGCTGCTCGACCTCGAACTCGGCCATGTAGCCGTTGCCACCGAAGATCTGCACCGCTTCGAGGGCCACGTCCATGGCTGCCTGCGCTGCGTAGAGCTTGCCGGCCGACGCCTCGGCGAAGCTTCCGGGGACACCCGCTGCCGCCATCTCGATGTTGCGGAACACCTGGTTCTGCAGGTTCAGTCGGGCGACCTCCATCTTGGCGAGCTTCAACTGGATGAGCTGGAACTGCCCGATCGGCTGACCGAACTGCACCCGGTCGTTCGCGTAGGCGACCGACAGCTCGAGGCAACGCTCCACGATGCCGAGTGCCATGGCGACCACACCCGTGCGCTCCTGGCCAAAGGTCGCCTTGGACGCCTGCCGGCCCCCGGTTCCCCTGTACGCGTCCTCGGACTCTCCGAGCAGCCGATCCTTGCCCACCCGCACATCGTCGAGGAACAGCTCCCCGGTGGGGCTCGAGTGCATGCCCATCTTGCGCAGCGGCTTGGACTGCTCCAGTCCGGGCATTCCGGAGTCGAGCACGAACTGCAGCACCGTCCGCTCCTCGGGAGGGTTGCCCTCGTCGAGCTTGCAGATGAACACGATCGTGTCGGCGTAAGGACCGTTGGTGATGAACGTCTTGGACCCGTTCAGCACGTACTCGTCACCGTCCCGACGGGCGGTCGCCTTCATCGACCCGAACGCGTCCGAACCAGAGCCGGGCTCGGTGATGGCCCACGCGCCGATCTTCTCGAGCGTCAGGAGGTCGAGTCCCCAACGCTCCTTCTGGGCGATGGTCCCCTTGGACATGACGGACGATGCGGTGAGACCCATCGAGACACCCATGGCGGTGACCATCCCCGGGCACACACGACAGAGCTCGATGATCGGGATCAGGTTGAACGCGATCGAGTTCGCGTCCCTGGTTCCGCCTTCGCCCTGCTCCGGTTCCTGTCCCTCAGCAGCGGACTTCGCCGCAGCAATCCGCTTCTCGAAGGAGAGCTTCTGCATCTCGGTCATGCCGAAGGTCGCGAACATCTTGCGCAGAAGGTCGTAG
>CAYVDN010000037.1:0-29189 GCA_964450685.1 uncultured Microthrixaceae bacterium | reverse complement strand
GTCAGCAGCTGGCCAGGGTCGGCGAAGCGGTGCTCGAGGTGACGGTCTGGCCGAGCTGCCAGTCACAGATGCGCAGCGCTACACCCGGACGGTCGACACCACCGACCCGGTCGACGATCACAGCACGGGCCGCGCCATCGGGTCCGGATGAGTCCGACCCTTCTACGTACGCGTGGAGAAGGACGTCACGCTGATCGGTGAGCGGACCATCGGTCTCGCAGTCGACGATCACCTCGTAGTCCTCACCGGTCACGACGGTCACTGTACGACGGTAGGCCTGCGCGTGGCCCGCACCCTGGTCGGAGGCGCCACGGCAGTCGGTCAGGGCGCCACCAAGGTCTCGGCGCATGGAACTGATCGTGCTCTCGAGTGCCGAATCGGCAACGCCGATCGCGGTCGACGAGTCAGCGAACTTGTCGGACACACTGAGAGCGGTGCCCGTCATCGTCACCAACACCCCCAGCAGCACCGTGATCACGCCGAGCATCGCTATCACCGCGATGAGCATGTAGCCGGACTGCCCGGCGCAGTCCCGCCTGGAGCGGCGTCGCCTCTCGAAGTGTCGCCCGACGCGACCACTAGTGGGAGCAGAGAGGATCGATCTGGTCATGGCGTCGTGGAACCTCCGTTCCAGACCCGCAGGAGAAGCCCGGCTGCACCAGCTGAACCTGCGTTGCCGTTCGCACCGGAACTGGCCGATCCACCGCCTCCGGCATCTTGAACTCCGTTGCCACCGGTACCGCCGGCCCTGCCTGACCCGCCGGTACCGCCCGCGCCGCCCGCAGCTGCGGAACCTGCGCGGTTGTTGGTCACGCCGGTCATGGTGAGGATGCCGGAGCCCTGCCGGTAGACGGAGATCGACGGCCCACCGGCGCCACCACCAGCGCCACCACCGCCACCACCGCCGCCACCACCGCCGCCACCACCGCCACCGCCGGCTGAGCAGCACGACTTGGTTCCACCGTTCCCGCCGCTCCCACCGGTGCTGCCCGGGCCACCTACCGACCCGCTACCTCCGGCACCGCCGGAACCAGCCGTGATGGTCACGCTGGTGAGGGTGACTGTCGAGTTGACCGCGTAGACCCCGAACGAGCCGCCGCCACCACCACCGACACCTGTCGCCGCGGAGCCCCCGGAGCCGCCTGCGCCACCGGAACCACCGCCGCCGCCGGAGGCCGACGCCGACTTGCCTCCACCGCCGCCACCGCCGCCGCCACCTACGCCGCCGGACGACCCCAGAGCACCGTTGGAAACGGTGTAGGTAGCTGCGGTGCTGACGACGTTGTTGGCGCCACCGGCACCGCCCCCACCGGCGGAGCCCGCCGCTCCGCGCTGACCCCCACCGGCGTTCGTGCCGCAGCCGAACAGGCTGCCACAGCCGCCGTTGCCACCTGATGCCCCGCCGGCCCCGTTGCCACCGCCGCCCCCGGAGCCTGAGTATCCCCCACCGTTTCCGCCGGTTCCTGGCTGGCGGGCATCGGCGAACGTGGCGCACCTGCCGGCACCGCTACCGGGGCTGCTCGGGCCGGTCGCGTTGCCCCCGTTACCCCCGTTGCATCCCCCTCCGGGTGCGCCGGGTGCTGCGTGACCGGAGTTGGTGCCGGCGATCCCGTTGGCCGCGGTGATGCTGCCGCCCTGGACAGACACTGTCGAGGAGTTGATGGCTCGGACGCCGTAGGCGCTCGCTCCGGCACCGGAGGTCGCACCACTGCTGATCGAGGTGTCGACTAGCGAGACCGAGGCCCCGTCGACCAGCACTCCGGTCGCATGTGCACCCGATCCGCCGTTGATCGACACGTTCGCGAAGCTGAGGTTCTGCGTGCCGTTCTCGATGACCACAGTCTGAGCCTGTTGTGACCCCGCGGAGGCACCGGTGAGGGTCAGCCTGGAGATGACCGTCGGAGCCGTGGAGTTGTTGGCCCTGACCGCTGAGAAGAGACCGTTGCTGAGCGAGCCCTGTACGACGGTTGCCGATCCGCTGTTCTGGAAGTCCTCTGCGTAGCCGCCCTCGACCGAGATCCCGCCGACGACGTCGAAGCGCGCGTAGGTCCCCTGCGCGACCCGGATTGTGGTCCTGCCCTCCGCGACCGCGCGTGACAGGCCGTAGCCGATCGAGTCACACGGGCTTCCGGATGCACCGCATGTGCTGTCGTCGGTGCCGTTGGCGGCGCTGACGAACAGCAGTTCCCCGCTCACGTTGACCGTCGCCGCGACCTGTCGGGTCGACCCCGCGGAATCGGTCACAGAGACGCGCAGCACCCGCAGTCCGGAGCTCGTGTAGCGATGGGTCGGTGCGTTCACGCACGTGGCCTGTCCGCTGCACGCACCCGAGGTGGTGACGGGCGATCCATCCCCCCAGTCCCAGGTGATGGTTCCCAGCGTCGCACCGTGCGCCGTGAAGGTCGCCGAGTAGACGCGGTCGGATCCGCGCACGGCCTGCAGCGGGACCCCGGTGATCGAGATGTCGGGCCGCTGGAGCGGCACCACGAACGACCTGACGACTGCCTCGCTCGCCACCCCGCTCGAGTTCGTCACGACTAGCGAGACGACGCGACTCCCCGGTGAAGAGAACGTGTGGGAGATGACGGGACCGGTGTTGTAGGTGGTGCCATCGCTGAAGGTCCACGCGTAGGTCAGTGCCTCGCCCCGCGGATCGAACGATCCGGTCGCGTCGAAGGTGGCTGCTACGCCGACCTCGGGCGGGTTGGGGTCGATCTCGAACCGGGCGATCGGCGGTGTTCCCGGCGGTGCGTAGAAGTCGACGCGTCGGGTGCCCTGCGTGACCGCTGCACGGTCGCCACCGACCATACGGGCGGCGAGCTTGATCGATCGGCAGTTCGGGTCCTGACCGGCTCCGCTGGCGTTGGGACACGATCCGACGATCGACCTGACGCGGGTAGCCACCTGCAGGGCCGTACCACCGTTGCCAGGAGTCGACGGGTCGATGCTCCCCGGATTCGTCCCTGACGCCGCGTTGAGAGTCGGATCAGCGAGGGTCGCGTCCGTGGTCGATGACAGGTTGGGGCACTCTCGACGCCACAGCGAGGCGCCCTCGGCCGCTGATGTGTCCCCGACGAGCGAGTACACGATCCTGCGGTGAGCGGCGGTGACCATCACAGCGGCGACGGTGCCTCCCGCCCCTTCTCCTCCGATGCAGTCGACTAGGTCACCGGCGGGTCTCTGCGTTCCACCTGGTGACGTCGAGCTGGCACCGACGACGGAGTTGGCGACGTCGCGCGGGAAGTAGACGTTGGTAAGCCCGAGGCTGAAGGTGTCGGAGTTGGTCCTGCGGGACGCCTCGGCCTGGTTGATGGACACCACGGACCAGGCCAGGAAGGGACCCAACAGCAGCGCTGAGACTGCGATCACGACCAGGACCTCGACGAGGGTGACTCCTCGTTCGGATCGCTCGGTACGCCATCTGGCTCCAGCCCTTGTGAGCAGGCGGTCGGTTCGCATCATGTCATCCAGAAGTGCTGCCACACGGTGGAGTCGGTCGTGTGGGTGCCGTCGATGGGGTTCGTGCGGATCGTCTCGACACGCCAGGCGTACTGCGATCCGGCACAGACGTTGCTCGCGGGCCAGGGGACGACGAACTCATAGGTCTGTGAAGTGCCTGGCGCACCGGCCGCGACGGTTCTGGACTTCGTGCCGAAGGCGATGCACCCCACGGTCGCCTGGACCCAGATGCGGTAGCTGACCACGTCACCCGGCGAAGCGCCCAGGTTCGTCCAGGCGAAGAAGAACTTGCCGTCGGAGAAGAACTCGGGCTGGGTGCCCGTCAACCTGAAGTTGGGGGGGTTGGAGAACGTGCCCAGGGTGAGCACCTGCGTGGTGGTCGCCGACACACCAGCCGTGTCGGTCACAGTCAGCCGAACGGTGTAGCTCTGCGGGGAGTTGTACCTACGGGACGCGGTCACGCCGCCGCCAGTGGCGCTGTCACCGAAGTCCCATTCGTAGGTCGCGATGGGCGACCCACCGGTGTCGGGTCGGCTGGCCGACGCGTTGAACGCCACGGTCTGGGGGGTCACGCCGCCGGGCGGAGTCATCGTGAAGGACGCGATGGGCGGCGGTGGGCCTGGTCGTGTGACGGTCACGTTCACGGTGGCCGTCCCGGTCAGGCCGATGTCATCCACGACGGTCAACTGCGCTGGGAACACGCCGCCGCGCTGGTAGACGTGCTGGGGCGAGGTCGGCGACGTGGTGACGAGCGTGTTGGCTGACCCGCTGTTGGGGTCGCCGAAGTTCCACCGGTACTCGACGATCGTGCCTTCGAGCGAGGCGGAGCCGGCGGAGCTGAAGGTGACGGTGAGGCTCGCGTTGCCGGAGGGTGGGGTCGCAGCGATCCTGGCGACTGGGGCGGCTCTGGGCGAGGTGGAGCGAGGGACGGTCAGGTTCCGGGTGGCGTTGGAGGTGTTGCCGTACAAGTCGGTGACTCGCAGGGTGACCGTTACGACGGTGGCGGCGGAGGGGCTGGCCGGGTAGCGACACTCGACGGACGGATCGTCCGGCGTGGCAACGGTGAACGTGGTTCCGCCGGAATCGCCGCATTCCCATTCGTAGGACACGATGTCGGCGATCGGTGTCGAACTGGTCGCGCTGAGCGCGAAGATCCCCACCGGGTCGCCCATGCCACTGACCCGCCTGTCGGTGATGACAGCCAGCGGGCCACGCGTGCTGTAGTCGGGATCGGTCTTCACGATCTGGCCGGAGCGAGTGACGCCACGCACGGTCGCTTCGATCCACAGCGTCTGCTCACCATGGTCGGGCTCGCCGCCCTGACACCCGCCCGCCGTATCGGCACCGGTGATAGAAACCGCCACGTCCGTGGCACCCGACGGCACGAGGCGCTCCTCAGCGGGCAGTGCATCGTTGTGCACTTCCCACGCTTCGGAGTAGACGTCCACCAGGTCGCCGTTGGAGCAACGCTGATATGCGAGCTGCTGGAGCGACTCACCGAAGCTCGTGAGCAGCATCGTGGCGCGCGAAGTGTCGTTTGCCTTGACACCAGCTCGGGTGACCGTCAACACGCCTGCTGACAGCACCGACACCGACATGGCAACGAGCACCATGGATATGAGCACCTCGAGCAGTGCCACACCCGCCTGCTCACCGACAGACAGGCTCTCGCCCCTCTTGGTTGCCTGCATCTGCCCCCCAGGTAACCGACTCCTCGAATGCCCCTCAGGAGTCGTTCAGTAACATATGTCACTGAACACGGATCAAGCAAGGCGCCCCCGGGCGAAGCCTGAACGCCTACTGAGCCGGATTCGTCAGGTGGGTGAGTCCTGCGCTGGATCGGGTGAGCCGGGAGCAGGCTCGCCGGGTGGCGGCTGCTGGGCTGGAGCAGCCGGATAGGCCGTGAGCGATGGGAGCTCCTTGGGCCGTTGGCTCTGCTCGGACCCGGAGACCGTCGGGCTCGGGGCCCAGGAAGCGGCCGGTGACTCGGTCGACCGGTGGCGGCGTCGCCGGGCCCGGTCGCCGATGGACTTCTCGGGGCGACCAGCGCCCCACAGCGACAACATCACGCCGATGATCACGACGATGAACGCAGAGCCGATGACCATGACCAGCGGGTTCAGCCAGGGCTCGGGCTGCGTGCGCATCCGCAGGTCGGTCGGGGCGTCAGCCGAGTCGAGATGCCACGTGGCAGAACCGCCGGAGACGATGTCGGCATTCGAGGTCGTGACCTCGCCAGGGAGCGCCACCGTCAGGTCCAGGCCGGTGCCTCCGGGACTTCCCGCGGCCGCGCTGAGCAACTCGCTCAGCACCGCCGACTGCCCGGCACCAGCGGTCCCACCGAGGATCTTGCCGATCGGGTTGACAGTCGCGGCCAGCTCCCAGCCGCCGTCAGGGAGCTCGGTCAGGGCGAAGCTCGAGAACAGCGCGACCTGCTGGCCCGCCACCGACCCGCCGGAGATCAACACGTCGGTCACGTCGCGGTAGTCGTCGAACGGCACCTGGAGCAGGTAGCCCTGCCGCTCGCCTCGGTCGATCTCGGAGAACTCGAAGCCTTCGACCTGTTCGAACGTGCCTTCGACCAGCGACTCCACGTCGGTGCCCTCGAGAGCTGAGCGGACCGCGGCATTCGGGTACACCTCGACCTGGATTTCACCAGACCGGTCCGAGTTGACCGTCACGTCGACATCCGCCCGCAGACACGCCGTCGCCGACAAGGCCAGGGCGGCCACTGCCAGCAGGGCCGACGATCGGCGCAATGAGTCCAAGGATCGGGTCACGATCGGACCAATGTAGTGAAAGCTGGCTTTCCGGCGATGATGCACGAGCACAACTACCCGTTCCACCCGGGCGCGACTGCCCGTAGCCTTTGGGAATGCGCCGTCTTGCTCGTTGGATGAGCTACGGGGGATGCGCTTTCGCCGTGTTGGTGCTGTCGCTGACACACGCACGGTATGTCGCCGACCCGCCGTACTCGTTCGCGGGATCGTTTCGGCTCACGTGGGCCATCGCCTACACGCTGCTGCTGTCGGTCGCGACCTATGCGGTGGGCCTTCCAGACCAGCCGCGCAACAAGCGTCAGGCGGCGTGGCTGGCTCTGGTGGCCTCCGCGATCGCGGCGATCGGCATCTCGATCCCGCAGCTGATCCTGGGTGACGCGCTGCTCCCCCGGTTCGTCGTGTTCGGGGCGGCGGCCGTGCTGATCCCGTGGCAGGTGGTGGTGAACCGGCTCGCGCGTAGCGGCCGGAGCCGGGCGGAGGACCGTGACCGCGTGGTGCTCGTCGCGGCACCCGAGGAACACGTCCGTCTGGTCGACGACCTGCGCATGGAGCCGGAGCGTGCCGCTTCGTTGGCCGGCGCCCTCACACCTGTCGAGGCTGCCGGGACGGAACCGGGGCTCACCCCGCTCATTGACCTGCAACGATCCACCAGGGCGACGGTGGTGGTGCTCGACCGCTTCGCGCAGACCGAGGATCGAGTGATCGCCCAGGCGGCGAAGCTGCACGAGTCAGGGGTGCGGGTGCGCACCCTCCAGAACTTCTACGAGGAGTGGCTCGGCAAGCTGCCGCTGTCGGAGCTGGAGCGGGCGTCGCTGTTCTTCGACATCGGCGAGGTGCACCGTGTGCGCTACAGCCGCCTGAAGCGCGTGATGGACCTCGCCCTCGGGGGGCTGGGCGTGATGGCCCTCGCGTTCGTGACGCCATTCGTGTTGCTCGGCGACCTGGTCGCCAACCGTGGCCCGCTGCTGTACCGCCAGACCCGCGTCGGCAAGGGCGGCGAGCACTTCACGATCCTCAAGTTCCGCACGATGCGCGAGCTGTCGGGCGGCGACGCCAACACCGACTGGACTGTCGAGAACGACCCGCGCATCACCCCGTTCGGCAACCTGCTACGCAGATCCCACCTGGACGAGCTACCGCAGGTGATCAACATCCTGCGCGGCGACCTGGCGATCGTCGGACCACGACCCGAGCAACCCCGCTACGTGCAGGAGCTGAGCGACAAGCTGCCGTTCTACGAACTACGCCACCTGGTGCGACCAGGTCTGACCGGCTGGGCACAGGTGAAGTACGGCTACGCCGGCGACGAACGCGACGCACTCGAGAAGTTGCAATACGAGTTCTTCTACCTGCGCCGCCAGGACCTGACGTTCGACCAGCGCATCGTCCTGCGTACGCTGCGCTCCATGATCGGCGGACAGGGACACGGACGTTGACCCCAACTCATTCGGATGGCCCCGAACCGAGGATCGCCGCCGATGCCCTGGTCGAGCCCGGCGCCACGATCGGCGCCGGCACATGGATCTGGGATCTGACGCACGTTCGTTCGGACGCCAGCGTCGGGTCGCACTGCATCGTCGGACGCGGGGTCTTCGTGGACGCCGGCGTCATCATCGGCGACCGGTGCAAGATCCAGAACAACGCACTCCTCTACGCGCCCGCGGTGATCGGCTCCGGGGTGTTCATCGGACCGTCGGTGGTGCTCACCAACGACCGCTACCCACGCGCTGTGACGCCCGACGGCGAACTGAAGTCCACCGCGCATTGGACAGCTGCCGGCGTCGTCATCGGCGACGGCGCGTCGCTCGGTGCCGGCTCGACCGTGATCGGCGGCACGCACATCGGGCGCTGGGCGCTCGTCGCCGCTGGGTCGATCGTGACACGGGACGTCGCCGCCTTCGCTCTCGTCGCCGGATCACCGGCGCGCCGGGTGGGCTGGGTCGGGCCAGCTGGCCACCCGCTGACACCGCGTGACGGGGCTTGGTGGTGCCCGGTCACGGGTGAGCAGTTCGACGAGGTCGACGGTCGTCTGGAGCCGAGATGACCGACCTGCCGCAGGTCCGACTGGCACAACCCTTGATCGGTGACGAGGAACGAGCAGCGGTCGACCGCGTCCTGCGGTCAGGCTCCATCAGCCAGGGGCCAGAGGTAGCGGCCTTCGAGGACGAGTTCTCCGAGCTGGTCGCCGGTCGACACTGTGTGGCGCTCAACTCCGGGACCTCCGCTCTCCACGTGTCCCTGCTGGCAATCGGCATCGGGCCTGGCGACGAGGTCGTGGTGCCGTCGTTCACCTTCGCCGCCACTGCGAACGCGGTCCGCCTGGCGGGAGCCGAACCGGTCTTCGCCGACATCGAACGCGACACGTTCTGTCTCGATCCCGCCGCCGTCGCGGCGGCGATCACCCCGCGCACTGCGGCGGTCGTTCCCGTGCACCTGTTCGGCCACCCGGCCGACATGATCGCCATCAACGCTCTCGCCTCCCGCCACTCCCTCGCCGTGGTCGAGGACGCGGCGCAGGCACACGCAGCGTCGATCGACGGGCGACCGGTGGGTAGCCTGGGGGACGCGGCGGCCTTCAGCTTCTATCCGACGAAGAACATGACCACGGGCGAAGGAGGAATGGCCACCTTTGCCGACGCCAAGTGCGCCAGAACAGCGCGGTTGCTGCGCAACCAAGGCATGGAGCGACCGTACGAGAACGAGCTGGTCGGCTTCAACCTGCGGATGACCGACATGAACGCGGCAATCGGACGGGTGCAGCTCCGTCGGCTTCCCGGCTTCACCGACGCTCGCCGAGCTCACGCCACCTCATTGAGCCGCGGGCTGGCAGCCGCGGACCTGATCGCTCCCACCGAACGGGCGGGCTGTCGTCACGTGTACCACCAGTACACCGTCCGGACCTCGGTAAGGCCCGACATGGTCGACCGTTTGGGTCGGAGTGGGATCGAGGCGCGGGTCTTCTACCCGATCCCTGTGCACCGGCTCCCGCCCTTCGACCTCCAACTCGACCTCCCAGAGACGTCGCGAGCGGCCGACGAGGTGGTCTCCCTCCCCGTCGCTCCGCACCTGGACGACGACGCGATCGACCGCATCGTCCAGACCCTCACCCGATGACCTCGGCGACCGGCGCGTGGTCGAGCGCCTCGTCATGAACCGACGTCAGACCAAGGGACCGACTCCAACACGGTCGGGTTTCGGCCGGCTGGCCCGCGACTCGGCGCTGTATGCAGTTGGCTCGGTCGTCGGCAAGGTCATCGGACTGGTACTGCTCCCGTTCCTGACCCGAACGCTCTCCCCCGCCGAGTTCGGGCGCTACGACGTGTTGTCGACGCTCCAGTCGGCGGTGACGTCGGTGCTGCTCCTCGGTCTTGACGTGGCAGCCACACGGCTCTTCGTCGATCTGCGCGAACAGGATCAACGCCGGATGTTCGCGTCGTGGCTCGCCCTCGTCGCCGCGCTGCTCGTCCCCTGCACCGCTGTGTTCCTGGCGGCGCGCTCCCAGCTGAGCACGTCGCTCTTCGGCACCGCCGGGCTCTCGACTGCTGTCGGGCTGACCGGCGTCGCGATCGTCGGCAGCGCCCTACAGCTGGTCGGCCTCACCGCCATGCGGAACCACCGTCGACCGGGAGCGTTCGCCGCGGTCAGCGGCGGCAGCCTGCTCTTGAACGGCGTCCTCATCGTGTTGTTGGTGCCGAGTCGTCCCACGGTGACCGCCGTGATCGCGGCCATGGCGTTGTCGATGTGCGTGGGGGCGATCGCTGCCCTGTTCGTCGCTGCTCCATATTTCTCCGGTAGGCCGGACCGGCACATCACCGCACGACTCCTCTCGCTCGGCATCCCGCTCGTGCCGGCCGTGACGTTCACGTGGATCGCCGAGTTCGCCAACCGGGCGGTCCTCCTCGATCGCGCCGGAGCGGAACAGGTCGCGTACTTCTCCGTCGCGTCACGGTTCGCGTCGCTGTCGATGCTGGTCATCCTCGGCTTCCAGCTGGCTTGGCAGCCGAGGGCATTCGCCGACAGCACACAGGACGGGGGCCTGCAGCGCATCGCCGTCGACGGACGGCGGATCATGGTCGGTGTCGCCGCGACCGCGGTCGGCATAGCCGTCGTCAGCCCCGAGCTGGTCCGTCTCGCGAGCGGGTCGGTGTACCTGGCGGCGCTGCCCGCGCTCGGATTCGCACTCGTCTTCACCATCGCGTTCGCGGGCTACCACGTCGCCACCATGCCGAGCGCCATCAGCTCGCGGATGCTCGACCTGGGCGTCTCTGCAGCGGTGGCGGCAACGACGGGCGTACTGCTGTGCCTGTGGTGGTCGAACCGGTGGGGCGGTGCGGGCGCAGCGGCAGCTGTCGCAGGCGGTCAGCTGGTCGGGACCGGGCTAGCGTTCGCCCTCGGTCGCCTGAGGGCCCCGGTGCCCTTCCAGTGGTCGAAGATCCTCGTCGTTTGCGGCGCAGCGGTCGGCGTGGCACTGGCCGCGACGGTGCCGTCGGACGGCGCCGCACCGTGGATCCGTACGCTGCTCGCCGCGGGATTCCTCGCGGTCGTCGCGTGGGACGGCAGCCTGGGCGAGCTGTTGAGAGCCGCAACGACGTTCCGAGCAGGGCTGCACAGTCGTTGACCTCACTATCAACGGCACGCGGCCAGATCCGTGATCGCCTCGACGTACACCGCCGCCGCTGTGTCCGCGGAGTGGTGCTCGGCAACCCAGCTGCGCCCGGAGGCACCGAGCGCTCGTCGGCGATCCGGATCCGAGTGCAGCTCGATCAACAACCTGGCGACGCCCGCCTCGTCGACTGCGTCCAGGATCGGGTGCTCCGGATACATCCTGGCCATCACCCCCTCGTCGACGTGGCACAGCACCGGTCGACCGCTCGCGAGCCCCTCGAGTGTCACGTAGCCGAACCATCCCACTCCGAACTCGTCGGCGACGACGTCGGCGCGCTGGTAGAGCGCCCGCATGTGCACCTGGTCGAAGCTGGTACCGCCGGGTGGGACGAGCCACCTGACCTGCTCGTCGATGCCCAGCGAGCGCACGAGCTCCTTGGCGCTCTCCACGTCTCGGGAGTGGGCCCGGTCCGGTAGCACGAGTCGAGCGTCGGTGGCACCCGACGACCGGACGAACCGGGCGAACCCTCGGATCAGCACGTCGTTGCCCTTCCACTGACCGGTTCGGACGAGCTCTGGTGTGGCCTGCATGACCAGGCGCGACGGGTGGAACACCACGAACTCCGACGCGCCGACTGCATCGGCAGCCCAGTCCACCGCCGACCTGTCCTCAGGGTTGTCGTCGAACGCCGAGGTGTCGATGACGATCGGCAGGTGGAAGGCAGCGCGGACAGGTGCGGGGACGCCGAGCCGGTCGGCCGCGTCGACGGTCGGATCGAACGCCTGCATCCACAGCCGATCGGCTCGGCGGGCAGCACGCCGCTGCCAGGCGCCAGCAACCAGCTCCGCTGCGCGGTGAGGGATGTTCGGGTACCAGCGCCAGAACGTCAGAGGGAAGGGCTTGACCGTCAGGTCCCCTCCGGTCACGTAGAAGGCCCACGGCCTGCCGGCGAACTGAGCGAAGACGGGGCCGGGCCCGCTGGCCACGACGACGTCGAACTGAGCGAGCCGGCAGGTGATCGGCGCCCGCCACGGAGCCAGGATCGACCGGGGCGTGATCCAGTCACCGTCGTGGATCCAGTCCGCGTATTGGCCCGCGAGCGCCGGCTCGTCGTTCTCCGGCCGGCTTCCCGGAGCGTCGCGGCTGCTGACGAACACATGCGCATCGATCCCCCGCTTCCGAAGGGCCGCAGCGCATCGGAAGTGCGTGTTCGCGACGTTCCCGAAGAACCCGACGCGCAGCGCCGACCCTTGGGGGCCGCTCAAGAGCGCCCGCCCAGCCGGTTTGGCTGGCAGAACTTCACGTAGAAGCTCTTCGGCACTCGGTCCAGCTTGTAGAGCAACCAGAAGAACGGCCGTAGCCGCTCGAAGTACTTCTTGTAGGTCTTGAAGTCGGTGTAGCTGGACTTCGGCAAGGACATGACCCGTTCGAACTCGTCGGCGTCGAACCCCAGCCGCTTCCGCACCAGGTCGAGGATGTCCTCGTCGAGGTGCGGCTCCAACGCCATCTGTGCGGCGGCATCGGGCCGGGACATCTGACCGCTGCGGACCATCCCCGAGTAGCCCAGGATGCGCATGTCGATGTTCCATCGATTCGGCAGGAAGTAGCTGTGATAGAAGGCCGTGAACCGGTTCTCCAGGTGGTGCCCGCCGTACCACTCCCACCCGTACTGCTCTGCGAGGAAGACCTTGGTGGCCTCCTTGTCGTAGTCCATGTAGTAGAGGGGGCGGACCCGCTTGATGCCACTGAACGCAGCCCACCGGACAAAATCCCGGAACGACATGTTGGGGTAGGTATCCATCGGCAGCGTGCCGAACTGCTCGTGCACCGACTGGATGTACCGGCCATCCATGTAGAGCCAACCCAACGGTGAGACGCCCTCGGTGCGGAACGAGTGGCCCTCGACGATGTAGTGGACCCCGTGCTCCTCGGCAGCGCGGTACAGCGCGCCCATGAACCCGATGTCGGTCGGGCACTCGATGTCACGCACGCCGGCCAGCATGAACGAGCGGTAGATGTCGTCGTACTCCTTGTTGTCGACGACGTAGGTCTGCAGCGGAACCTCGAGCTCGTCGAGGACGGCGAAGATGTTGCTGGTCGCGATGGGCGAGTTCCACGTGTTGTCGAAGTGGACGGCGAGGGGGCGGACACCGAGCTCGACCATCTCGTGGATCAGGAACGAAGAATCGCACCCGCCGCTCACACCCACGATGCAGTCGTACTGCTTGTCCTTGCCGGCCGCTCGCATGTCATCCGCCATCGCTTCGAGGCGTCGGCGTCCCTCGTCACCGGTTGGGTACTGCCGCTCCATCTCGTCGCTCAGGGTGCAGTAGTTGCACACTCCGGCTGCGTCGAAGGAGATGCCTGGGATGCCGGTGTGGAAGAGGCAGCGCGAGCACTCGATCAGTCCCCTCGGGTCGATGGCGTCACGGGCGGACGGGGAGGTCATGTCAGCGTTCCAGGAGTCGGATCAGTTGTGTGCGAGTCGGATAGTTGATGAGCACTCCCCGACTCACTCCCTGATAGACGAAAAGGCTACCGGCAGCCACTGCCGATGCGCCGCTGGTCAAAGGGCCGGCGAGGTCCTTGCGACGACCCGCACCGCCGTGCGCCACCACGGGGATTCCTACCGACCCTGCGACCTCCCCCACCAGATCGAGATCGAATCCCTCCATGGTTCCCTCGCGATCGATCGACGTCAGCAGGATCTCGCCGGCCCCGAGCTCCTCGGCCTGCCGTGACCACGCGACCGGATCGTGTCCGACGTCCTGGCCTCCGCCGCGGACCAAGACGCGCCGACGTTCACCGTGAGTCGCGACGTCGATGGCGACCACGACCGCCTGGCTACCGAAGATCCTCGCCGCCTCCCGGACGAGCTCGGGCTGCTCCGCGACCACGGTGTTGAGCACGACCTTCTCGTAGCCGGCGTTGAACACTGCCTCCATTTGATCGAGCGTGGACAGGCCACCACCGTACGCCAGGGGTATGAAGCACTCCTCGGCAAACGAGCGCAGCAGCAGACCGGGCGTCGGTGTGCGACTGGTCGCCGCGCCGATGTCCAGGAGGAACATCTCATCGACCTCGAACGCGTTGAACAGGCTCAGGACGTTGACCGGGTCCCCCACGTAGACGGGGGCGCCGAACTGCGTCGTCTTGACCAGTCGGTCCCCCGACAGCAGGAGACACGGGATGACGCGTCCCGGATTCACGCGGTGGCCTGGACGAAGCTGCGGAGGAAGTTCATCCCGTGCCGGTGGCTCTTCTCCGGGTGGAACTGGACGCCCAACAGGTTGTCGCGGCCCACGATGGCGCAGAACGGGCCGCTGCCGTAGTCGGTCGTCGCGAGCACGTCGGCCGGGTCCTCGGGATCGTAGGCATAGGAGTGGACGAAGTAGAAGCGGCTCTCGGGTGTGAGCGAGCCGTCCAGCTGCATCTCGCCCGTCGGCGACAGCCGGCTCCACCCCATGTGCGGAACCTTGACTGTTGTTCCGTCGTCGCCGATCGCAGGGAGACGATGCACTCGCCCGGGGATCCAACCCAGTCCTGGAAGCGCACCTTCCTCGCTCCCGTCCGCGAAAAGCTGCATCCCCAGGCAGATCCCGAGCACCGGGATTCGATCGACGAGAACCCGCTGGTGCATCACCTCGGTTAGTCGACTCGAGTCGAGGCGCTCCATTGCGGTGTCGAACGCTCCGACTCCCGGAAGCACGATTCGGTCTGCCGTCGACACGACGTCGGGGTCCGAGGTGAGCACGGAAGCAGCGCCAACTTTTTGAAGCATGTTGGCGACTGATCCGACGTTGCCCATGCCCAGATCAATCACGGTGATCGTCATGTGGTCGGCTGCCCGGCACTCGGCTCGTCGCCCATCACGATCCGCACCTCGGCGCCATTGCCTTCGACACGGCCGATCCTTCGCGCAGGCACACCTGCTATGACCGTCCGTGGCGGGACGTCGCGGTTGACGAACGAATGAGCGCCGACCACCACCTGGTCGCCGATCGACACTCCGGAGAGGACGACCGCCATTGCACCGATGTGACAGCCGTCCCCGAGCGTGACACCGCCTACCGACCGGTCGAGGACGCCCATCGACAGCGCGCGCAGCACAGTGTCATGCGTGTAAACCTGCACACCGGCGGAAATCGAGCAATGAGATCCGATGCGCAGCTGCCCGCCCGAGCCGTCGAGCACCGTGTTGGGGCCTATCCAAGTGTCGCCACCGACCATCACGTCGCCGAGGACGATGCTGCTGTCATAGATGCTCGTGCCCTCGCCGAACCCCAACCGCTCGGCTCGCTCCCAGCGGTCGAAGAGCGCGTCAGCGAACGGAAGGCTCCGCTGCCACTCCTCACGAAGGCGCTCATCGCTCTGTATCCGGAGCACCGCCAGCTGGGACGCCAGGTCGCCCGATCCGGTGTCGCTCATCGGCACAGCTCCTCCACTATGACCGCCAGCTCGGCGACAACCAGCTCGACGGATTCGGGGTCCATGCGGGGTAGGAGCGGCAGCGTCAGCGACCGTCGCTGCGCCCGGTATGAGTTAGGCAAGTCACCGGCGGCATACCCGAACCGAGCGAACGCCGGATGTGCGTGCATCGCATAGGTGCCGAGCGTGGTCTCGATCCCGCGGGAGCGCAGCGCCCTCACGACGTCGTCCCGCCCGACCTCCTCCCCGAGCATCACCACGTACGACTGGTGCGACCAGATCTGCCCGGCCGGCTCGGCCCGTGCCTCGATGCAGGGCACATCGGCGAGGAGCTCGTCGTAGCGCCGGGCCGTCATACGACGGTCGGCGAGGATGCCGTCAAGCCGCGCCATCTGCGAAAGCCCGAGCGCCGCCGGGAGCTCTCCCAACCGCGCGTTGTAGCCATTGGCGACGAACTCCATTCCCACCGCAGCAGGTACGGCACCGTGGCTCCGTAGGAGTCGCAGGCGGTCCGCCAGAGCCGGGTCGTCGGTGGTGACCGCGCCACCTTCACCGGTCGTCACGACCTTGCGGGGGTGGAAGCTGAAGCATCCGGGGTGCGCTGAGCCGCACGCCACATCGCGCCACGATGAGCCGAGCGCACAGGCTGCGTCCTCGACGACGACCAGGTCGTGATCGGCAGCGAGCCGGCCGATCGCCTCGAGATCGGCCGGCTGACCGAAGGGGTGCACCGGCATGATCGCCTTCGTCCGCTCGGTCACCAGCTCGGCAGCGAGGTCGACATCGAGCGCAAAGGAATCGGCTGCGCTGTCCACCAGCACCGGCGTTGCACCGAGCTCGACAATCACGTTGCCGGAGGCAGGGAAGGTGAAGTCGGAGACGAGCACCTCATCGCCCGGGCCGACTCCGAGCGCCGCCAGGCACAGGTGGAGCGCCGTCGTTGCCGACGTCGTGGTGATCGCGTGCTCGACACCGACGCGGTTCGCGATTGCGGCCTCGAACGCGGCGACGAATGGTCCGCCCGTCAACTGGCCGCTGTCGAGGATCTGCTCGAAGTCGTCCGCCACGTCAGCGAAGGCGACGTCGGGGCGGATGATCGGGATCACCTCACGGCCTTTGACCGGTACCAGTCGACCGTCGTCGCGAGGCCGTCGGCGAGCGTCGTGGGCGCAACCGTGCCGATCAGCGACTCGGCGAGGGACACGTCGGCACGGTGGCGACGAACATCGGCCGCTCGGGCGGCAACGTGCTCGATGCCACCGGTCCACTCGAGCGCCTCGCACAGACTGCCCACCAGGTCGAGGATGGACGTCTCGCGACCGCTCGCGAGGTTGACCACCTGTCCGTTCAGGTCCGGCACATCGGCGAGCCGGAGCAATGCGTCGACGGTGTCTTCCACGTAGATGAAGTCACGAGTCTGTTCGCCGTCACCTTCGATCAGCGGCGCGTCACCAGCGAGGATCCGCGCCACGGTCAGTGGGATCACCGCAGCGAAAGAGCCGGCATTCTGCCGTGGCCCATAGTTGTTGAACGGCCGGACCGTCAGCGCATCGAGATCGAACATGCGCACGTAAGACGCCACGGCAAGGTCCGCTGCAGCTTTGCCGGCTGCGTAGGTCGTCTCGGCGAGCAAGGGGTGGTCCTCCCCCATGGGGAACTGCTGAGCCGTGCCGTACACCTCGGAGCTCGACAGGTGGACGAGCCGCCCGTACGCACCTGCGCGGAGCAGCTCACACAACGTCAGAGCGATGTCCAGGTTCACCCGGCAGGCCCCGGCGGGGTTGAAGAAGGAGTAGAGCAGGGCCTTCGTGGCCAGATTGAAGACGACGTCGGGCTGCTCGACGCGACAGATCTCCGCCAGCGCTCCCTGATCGGCAGCATCCTCCCGATACACCACGAGCGCGTCACCGTGACGCTCGCGGGCGGCGAACAAGTTCTCCTCGCTGCCGAGGAAGAAGGTGTCCACAACAGCGACCCGTTCGGCTCCGTCGGCGAGGAGGCGATCAACCAGGTGGCTGCCGATGAACCCGGCTCCACCGGTGATGAGGGCTCTTTCCCATGCCATCGCTCAGCTCGACTTGCTTCGGTGGGTCATCTCGCTGATCTGCGTGGCCAGCTCGAGTGCCCGCAGCCCCGATCGTCCAGACACCCTCGGCGTTTCGACCCCTCGCACTGCAGCCAGGAAATGGGTGAGCTCTGCGACCAGCGGCTCCGATCGTCGAACGAACACTCGCTCCGTGCCCACGTCCAGAATGTAGCGACCGCCGCTGAGCTCCTCGTCCCCGATTGAACCGATGCGACCCTGACGGTGGATCAACAGCTCCTGTGCCGAGTAGTCGACCGTGAGCAGCCGCTCCTCGGTCGTGACCTGAAGCTCGCGGATCTGGTTCTGTGTGACGCGGCTCGCGGCGAATGTCGCTAGCGCCCCGCCGGCGAACGAGACCATCGCCGTGACGTAGTCGCAACCATCGTGCCCGTTTGCGGTCGCTGCTCGAGCAATGATGTCGCAGACCTCGTCGTCGACGAGGTCTAGGACGATCTCAAGGTCGTGGATCATCAGGTCGGTTACGACATCGACGTCGGTGACCCTAGAGCTCACCGCGCTCATCCGCCGAGCCTCGACCGCCAGGATCGGAGGGCCGGACCGGACGATCTCCTTCAGCTGCTCGACCGCCGGATTGAAGCGCTCAATGTGCCCCACTACGAGCGTGCGCCCGAGTCGATCGGCGGCATTGACGAGGAGCTGCCCATCGGCCGGACTCGAAGCGATCGGCTTCTCCATCAGCACGTCGATTCCCACGGAGAGGAGCGCCAGCCCGACCTCACAGTGCATCGATGAAGGGACCGCTACCGTCACCGCGTCGACCTCGCCGTCGAGCGCGGCGAGATCCGTCAGCGCGCGGCCGCCGTGGCGAGCGGCCACCGCCTGGGCGCGCTCGAGATCTGTATCGACGATCGCCACGAGATGGGCGCCCTTTAGCCCCGCATAGACCCGGGCGTGGTTCGTGCCCATGCTCCCGGCGCCGACGACAGCGACCCGCAGCGGCTCGTCACGAGCCGCCGACGATGACTTCGCAGCCCCAGGTTCTGCCATAGTCAGCCCTTCTCGAAGGAGTTGACAGCGGCACAGACTTCGTCGACCTCTCTCGGATTCATCAGTGGATCCATGGGTAGCGAGATGATCTCGGCCCCTCCGTCCTCGGAGACTCGACACTGCGTGGTCCACGCTCCCATCGACGGCTGGAGCGAGAGCGGGACCGGGTAGTGCACGCCGCTGGAGATTCCTGCAGCCTTGAGGAAGTCGCCAAGTGCAGCGCGACGCGACTCGCCGCCAGCACGAACAACCAACAGGTGATGCACCGCCCCGTCATCCCACGGTACGGGCCTCTCGTTCAGGTGTTCCCGGTACCGCTCCGCCAGCGCCCGACGCCTCGATGTCCATTCCGGAAGATGCCGCAGCTTCACCCCCAGTACAGCCGCCTGCAGGCCATCGAGTCTGGAACACCAGCCAATCACGTCGTGGGAGTACTTCGACTCGCGTCCGTGGTCCCTCAGTCGCTTCACCTCGTCGATCACGGCCGAATCGTTGGAGATCACCGCCCCGCCATCGCCGAATGCGCCGAGGTTCTTGCCCGGGTAGAAGCTGAAGCAGGCGGCATGACCGACAGAACCGACGAATCGATCACCGTCTTGGCCCAGGTGGGCCTGGGCGGCGTCCTCAACCACGAGGAGACCCGATTCACGCCACGCCCTGAGCGAGGCGAAGGGGACCACATGGCCGTAGAGGTGTACCGGGACCACGGCCCGGGTCCTGGCGGTGCGAAGGCGTGACACCTCGGATTCGGTCAACAGAAGCGTCACCGGATCGACGTCGGCGATCACCGGCGTGGCACCGATGTGCACGACCGCTTCGGCGGTGGCGATGAAGGTCATGGATGGAACTATGACCTCGTCTCCGGGGCCGATGCCCAGCGCCCGCATGGCTAGCGCCAAGGCGTCCGTCCCGGAGCCGCATCCGGCCGCACCGACTACATCGTGCGCTTCGGCGAACTGCTCCTCGAAGGCCGCGACCTCCTTGCCGCCGACGAACGCCGAGGAGTCGATCACACGCGCAACCGCTTCATCGAGCTCGCCCCGGATCGAGTTGTGGAGTCGGGTGAGGTCTTGGAACGGGATCCTCATCGAGTCGGCCTTCCAGGGTTTCCGACAACAGTTGCGCCGGGAGGAACGTCGTCCACGACTACTGCGCCGGCACCGATCAGTGCTCCTGCCCCGATCACGATGCCGGGCAGCAGCACGGCACCCGCCCCAACCGTCGCGCCAGACTCCAGGTGGACACCGTCCAGCTTCGACTTGGAGTCCGGACGATTCGGGTAGCGCGAGTTGGTCACGATGACACCAGGGCCAAGCCACACGTCGTCGTCGAGGATCGAGTACTCGGGAACGAAGCAGTTCGAGTGCAACCGCACCCGATGCCCCAGGGTCACATGATGTTCGACCACCGAGTGGCTGCCAATGGAGACGTTCTCGCCGATCGTCGTGGACTCTCGGATCAACACACCGTGCCCCACGTGCAGCCCGTCACCGGCACGGGTGTCGCGGTAGACGACGCTGTGACTCCGAACGACCGCTCCGGAACCGATCCGAAGCTGTCCCATGGTGTCGTGAGGGTCGATGCCCAGCACACAGAACGGCCCGATCGAGGAATCCGGGCCGAGTTCTACGTCGGCGTGGATGTCGGCGGTCGCAGCGATCACCACTCGAGCCTTACAGGAGTGCCGCCGCGGCGGGCTGACTCATCGATGGCAACGAGCACCGCGACCACATCTGCTCCATGGCGTGCACTCGCCACAGGTGCTTCGCCAGACAAGCACGCTTCACCGAATGCCTGCATCTCGTTCCGCAAGGGCTCCGACAAGTCGACCTTCGGGATCAGGATGTCACCCGCCCGGGTACGCCACTGGAAGTCGCCGAGCGACTCGTACTCGCCGAACTCGCCGCTCCTGGCAACACCGGCGTCCACGATCGAGATCTTCTGATCCACCGAGACGTCGTCGTACACGGCCATCTTGCGATCACCGACGACCGTCATCAACCGCGTCTTGCGAGGATCGATCCAGGAGACGTGCAGGTGGGCACCCACGCCTGACGGGAACTGGAGCTTCGCGAAGAACACGTCGGGGAGCGCAGGGTCGATCATCGACATGCTGGTGCCGGAAACCTCGGTCGGGCGCTCTTCGGTCAGATGCAACATGATCGAGACGTCGTGGGGCGCGAAGTTCCACAGGGCGTTGCAGTCGCGGCGGATGCGGCCCAAGCTCAAGCGCTGGGAGTACAGGTACTGAAGCTCCCCCAGGTCGCCAGAGGCGATGTACTCCTTGAGCCGCCAGACCGGCGGTGAGTACAGAAAGGTGTGTCCCACCATGGCGATGACGCCAGCCTCGTCCGCGGTTCGACAGATCAACTCCGCGTCGTCCACAGTCATCGCCAGTGGCTTCTCGACCATCACATGGCGACCGGAAGCCAGCGAAACCTGGGCCAGATCTACATGCAGTGCCGCCGGAGCAGCGATGACCACGGCTCGAACCTCGGGGTCGGCTAAGGCGAGGTCGAGCGACGGCCATGTCGCTGCTCCCGGAGCTGCATGCTCAGCCAGACGCCGCTGGTAGTCGTCGGGGTCGACGACGCCAACCAGTCTCAGGCTCGTGCTCGCAATGATGTTCCGGGCCAGGTTGGCGCCCCAATAGCCGTAGCCGACCAGTGCAACGCCGACAGGCTCACCCATCTCCATCGCCTCCTCCTGACACTGATTCAATCGTGTCCTCCACGAGCGACATTAGGAACCCAGCCCCCCACGCGAGATGCATCGTCGGGAAGCAGGCGACCAGCGCCGGGATGCTCGCACCCTTTCGGCTTGGATGGGCCCGGCGCGTCCCCTCTATGACGACCGCCGCGTATGCCGCGGCGCCGAGAGCCACGGCCCGCCTCCCTGTCGCCCACCTGGCAAGCACCGGTGTCGAAGCCAGCGCGGCAACCAACATAGGCGGCATCAGGTGACGCGCACGCAGGGACCGCGGGTGCCTACGGACAACACGCTCCTTCCATCTGCCGTACCACCAGAACTGCCGAGCCAGAGCACGTAGCGATGGACGGGGGCGGTATGTCGACTCGACGGACGGGTCGAAGAGGAGCTCGTGGCCCGCCTCTCGCATCCGCCAGTTGAGCTCGTAATCCGAGTTGCGTTCCAGCTTCTCGTCGAAGTGCCCGACGGATCGGAGCAACTCCAAGTCGTAGGCCGGGTGACTGATTGTGTCGACCAGTCCACGCTCATCCATCGACCGATGGGGCGAGGCCATCCCGACCGGCGATACCATCGCCAGTCCGATAGCTCGCGAGACCGGGTCAGTGCCCTCGTGGTGGTACCTGCCCCCTACACCCGCTGTCCCGGTCTCGATCAGCACGGCCACAGCCCGTTCGATGAAGTCGGCGGCAGGTTCACCGTGTGCGGAGAAAAGAACCAGCACCTCTCCCTCGGCATGGTCGATACCGAGATTGAACGCCGCCGACGCCTTCCTCCGAGGGTTGTCGATCAGTCGACACCAGGGGTGTGCGATTGCATAGGCCTGCACCAGCTCGCGGGATCCGTCAGTCGAGCCGCCGTCGACCACCATGAGGTCCAGACGGTCACAGCCGTAGGTCTGATGGGAGAACGAATCGAGGCACGACTGGATGTAGGCGAACTCGTTCAACATCGGCACCACGACTGATACCAACGGTCGACCGGACCGAATCGTCACGTTGCCCTCCATACTGAACCCACGGGAGTCGCGGCATCGACCCACCGCCCGAGATCCGATCGACCCAGCGAAGGGAATCTTGAGTCCGGCCGCTTCAGTTCCGAACTCACCCGCGGACTCCCGTCCCGATCAACTTGACGTGGTGAACGACACCGTCTCGACGATGATTCCCGGCTGATCACCGCTGCGGTCGAAGATCCGGTACCGCGCGTTGATCAACGGTGTGGAACAGGTGATCACCCGGTCGGTCCTCCCGGCGCCGGATGTCTGGCCGCTGCCTGACTCTCCAGTGCAGGTCGCCGTCACGCCGGCCACGGTGGCCGTCCGAGTGTCCCCTTGGATTCCCTGGCTCAGGTTCGGCCGGATCGACTGCACCAGATACTCCAGCGCGTCGCGGTCTCGTGAGCGTTCCAGATCGCGCTCCTGATAGGCGGTTCCCGTGCGGAAGCTGGTCCTAGCGAACGCGAGGACGGCGACTGTGAGGATGGCCCCGACGGCGACGAAGACGAGCACCATCAGCAGAGACGCACCACCCTGTGACCGCGCTGTGCGCTCTCGTCGAGCGATCACGGACCCCACGTGATCACCAGCCTGGGTCGCAGGGCCTGGTTGCCGTCGAAGCGCGAGGCGAAGCGGTTTGAGTTCCCGCAGGTGTCGCCAGCGGACGACCGAGACAGACGCCAGCCGTTGTTGACCCACCCACCAGCCTGATACCAGCTACTGACTGCGTTGGTTATGGCGGAGTTGACGTGCGCTGTTGTGGAGCCGGCGTTGGCGACATTGAAGTCATAGTTGTTGCCGCTTCTCACGCCTCCGGGCATGTTGGAGCCGTTCAGCGTCGCCTCGTTCCACGTGGAGGTGTCGTTGAGCGGCTCCATGCGTTGGCCGTCGTAACTGATCCCGGGGAAGATCCCGCACCAGCTGTTGGTCTTGCCTAGGTAGGCCAGATGGAGCGTCACCGCCGTCAACGTCCGCCCACCTGGCAAGGTCGGCCAAGGCTCCCCTGCACCTGCACACGGCTGGGTCAGATCGAAGCGGAGGAAGCTGTTGCGTCGGTTCGTGTCGTTGTACGTGTACATCACCGGGTCACCGTTGTGGGTGTCACCCGATGGTCCCGCGTAGCCACCTGTGGCGCCCCATGTCGTGGCCGATGCGTAGATCGTGCAGGTGCCCGTAGGAGGTGCCCTCAGCGGCTGAGGTGCCGTCGTCGCGGTGGGAACTGCCGCCGCGGCAACCGATCCCCGCACCTCGAACGGGTGGCCGTCCTGGGGCCGTACCTCCATCGTGATCACCCGACAGGGCCAGGTGACTGCTCCGCCGTCGCACTCGACTGTGAGGTCGCCCGCTCCGGTTCCCATGCCCCGCACCACCGTGGTCGAGATGGGGGTCGAGGTAAGCGCAGCAGCAAGGTCCGCCCCGGAGCATTCCCGCCGCACCAGCTCGGCATCCTCACCGGAACCCACCCGGTGATAGGAGCGGACCAGGACAGCGCCACCTGCGCCGGGCCCCACCAGGCGGAGCTCTGCTGTGGCGCCACCACACCCGGTCACCATCGAAGCGACCGGTGAGGCCACGCCGAGCACCGGACCGACGGATGAGACGTCGTCGGCAAAACGAGTGCCGGTCTGGAACGCGCCGTTCGAGCTCCGGATGCCCGTCGAACTCGACTGCACCGAACGCATCGTGACCATCAGCGCGCCTGACGCGGTCGCCACCACGACGACCGCCACGGTCATGGCGACTAGCAGCTCCAGGATCGTGAAGCCGTGCTGCGCCCTCTGTCTACGCGGGGCCATCAGTAGTACACCAGCAGTGTCGGACGCTCACTCACGTTGGACCACCGGCTGGAGCGCATCTGGAAGCCGGGCGACGCGGACCCGCATGCCCGTCCGTAGGTCTGGGCGCACGCCTCCTTGACCACCCACCCGTGGTTCGCCGACGGCGACGCGTAGAACGACTGGACGTCGCTCAGGAGCTGTGGTGCCTGTATGCGCTGGAACCTGGGCGACCAGTTGAAGGCCCCGGTCCCGTGCTGGAAGAGGATCGTGCTCGGCACATCCCCCGGCTGGCATGACACTGCGTACCCGGTCGGGCAGGGCTGGTTCGCCCATGTGAGCGTCGACTCGGTCCAGCCTGAGCGGACCCGCTCCATGACGTGCCAGCAGGAGCTCGCGCAGTCGGGCAGCCCTCCGATGTTGAACGTGTACAGCCGGACTTCTGCCGCCACGATCGTGACCCCCGCCGGCAGGGTTCCTCCGTTGTCGCAGGTGACGTTAGGGGCGACGTCGAAGCGCAGGTAGGAGAATCGACGGGTGCCAGCCAGGTAGAGGATGTTCAGCTCGTTGCTGCCCGAACCGCTGGAGTAGTTGGTGTTCTGCGCCCAGGCGGTCTCGTTCACCCACGTCGAGCGGACCCTGCTCGAGGCGCTGATCTCACACGCGCGACCACCCGGTGGTGGGTCGGGCAGCGGCTCGGACAAGCTCCCGTTGAAACGCTTGAGCACGCTACGCGTCACCGTGGCTCCGGGCGCGCTGCCTGACGAGGCGGTGTAGGTGATGCGCTGGAGCCCGCGGTCGGTTGTGCAAGAGCTTCCGAACGCCGTCGCCCAATCGGCCGCCGTCGGGTTCGCGACTGAGGGCAGAGGCTGGCCGTTCCAGTACGTGATCGAAGTCACCGCGACACTCGCTCCGGGAAGGTTCACCGACAACTGGGACGGGTCGTAGGACCCCGTCGGCGCGCAGTCGACGTAGTTGCCGGAGGAGAGCGCGTCGGTGTAGCTCCTGGCGGCCACAGCAGCGAGCGAACCCGACCGCTGCTGCTCGTCGGCGCCGATCACCATGAGCACAGCCCCGAACACAGCCGTGCTCATGAGGCTGAGCAGCAACACCGCCGCGAGGGTCTCCATGAGACTGATCCCGTGCTGGGCGTGCTGGGCGCGCCGCGCTCGGCGCTGCACAACAACCTCCACGCGATCCGACCGCTCCATCACTCCAGGCCCCTGAAAAGTCGATGCCGCCGCAACGATGACTGTAGCTGACCAAGGTTCAGCTCTCCAGTCAGATGGTTGGCTCCTGGGCCTCGTCAGCCGCGGCTGTCAACTACCCAGCGTGTCGGGGCGAGTCGGTCATCGTTGAGCAGCTCCAGCTGACAGCGGAGACCCCATGCGGTTGCATGCGCGTCGGAATCGATTCCGCCGAGGCGCTCAGGCCAGCCCCCATCGGGCAGCCGAGAGCGAGCGACCACGGTCGCGTAGTCGGGGGGGACTAAGTCACCGTGACCAGCCCAGATCAGAAGAGCGCACGACTCGAGCTCAAGGTCCGACGCCTCGGACCCTGCCAGCAGATCAGCCACGCGCGGAGCCAGCTCACTGGTCATGCGTGCTGCATCCGCTGGTTCGCAGCCGTTCTCCACGAGCATCTGGCTCGAAGCCAGAGCATGTGTGAGCTCATAGCCACCGAGGTTGGCCACCGTGGCAACGTCAGCCAGGAAGTCGAGCGGTATCGGGATGGCGTCGCACCAGAGTGCGCGCATGACCATCGCGTCGGTGTTCACCTCGCCGCTCGGCTCGACAGCATCACCCACGATCTGCCTCGGCTGCTCCGCCGGACGAACCAGCCGGACGAGTGGCCGCAGAGTCGCGAGGTCCCGGCGGGCGAGCGCATCGTCAGCGGCATCCAGCGACAGCTCCTCTGCCCACCGAAGATCTTCCGTGTGCCCGAAGCGCCTGGCGACGTAGGCAAGTGCCAGCGCCACGTCCAGCCGCTCGAGCGGCTCCAGACGAGGCACGACCGATCTAAGGTACTGCGAGGGATCGGGCGTCGACCCGTCCGGTGCTGGTGACGTCGTCGGTGCCGCAGGATCCCCCTCTGACGATGACCCGCCGCAGGAGACCAGGCCGGAGCTGGCCAGCAGCGCCAGGCACAGGAGAAGCACCGCCCGACGGATCCCATCGGATCGACCTGCCCCGCACATGTGCACGAGACCCAAAGTACCCGGCGCAGGCCCAGTTGGCGCTGGAGTCGATAGGGTCTTGGCGCGACAGCTCATGACCGGAGGTCTGAGCCTGGGAGCGCGGTTGACCGACCGTGTACAGGGGAACCTCTCGTGCCACCGATGACTACCGACCCGCTTCGCCTGGCAGCAACCAGCTCCGCTTCCGGGGTGGCGCGGCTACGTTGGCACGTCCTCGCGCTGGCGGTCAGCCTGACGTGCCTACTGATCTGGATCAATACCGGGGAGATCGGCTTCACCGACGAAGGCGTCTACAGTGCCCAGGCTGCTCTTCTTGACCAGGGCAGTTGGTCAGCGAAGATCCCTGCACCGGAGGTCGACCCCACCGGGGAGAGAGCCGCCATCACCGGGAGTACCGTCACTGACGGACGATTCACGCCGTACGCCCGACACCCGCTCTACCCCCTGATTCTGGCACCCGCATTTGGCCTGGGAGGTTTTGGGGCGATGCTGGCGTTGTCGACCACAGGGACAATTCTTGCGGCACTTTTTGGGGCACTCATCGCACGGCGTATCGACGAGGACCTCGCCGTACCCACGCTCTGGCTCATCGGACTTGGGAGCCCACTTCTGTTCGACGCCTACCTCCTGGTTGCACACTCGCTCGCTGCCGCCGCAGCAGGAGCGCTTGTGCTCGTCGTGCTGAGGACCTTCGACGAGGAACCTCCTCGATGGCTCCCGCTGGCTGCGTTCCCGATCAGCATGGGCCTCACGATGCTCCGCTCGGAAGGAGCGCTCGTCAGCCTGTCCCTGGCAGGCACCCTCGCAGCTCTCGCAGTTGGCCGCCGAGGAATCCGTTGGTCACGGGCACTCCTCGCTGGTTCGATCGGGATGGCCGCCGTTTGCGGCTACTTCCTCGACTCGTCGCTTGCCGACCGGATTTCTGGAATCGCTGACAGCGGGTCCGGCTCGTTCGATCGCGAGCCCGATGCATTCTCATCAGCATGGGTCAGCCTGATCCGTCCGTGGCACGGGGACGCTACCGCAGCGAGGGCCTCTACGATCCTGATGCTCGTCTGCGTCGTACTCGCAGCTATCGCCTATCGGACGCCGGGGCGCTACAGGTTCGCCGGCACGGCTCTTCTGATCTTGGCAGCGGGCTGCTCAGTCATCCGGATGGTTGAGCGTCCGGAGCTGATCAGTGGACTGTTCGCCACCTTTCCGTTGCTGATCCTCGGGATCGCTGGTTTAAGTAGGGCCAACCTCCGCCGACCGGCTGTCCAGTTGCTCGCAGCGGTCCCTGCACTCAGCGCTGGGGTGCTCCTCCTCACCATCTACAAGGAGGGCGGTGCCACCGAGTGGGGCGGACGGTTCTTCCACGTCCTGATCCCCATGCTCGCTCCGTTGGCGGTGCTCGGAACCAAGCGGCTTCTAGCTGAGCGCAGCCCGGGCGAGGCCCGGGTGGCGTTTGGGGCGGTCTTGGCTATCACCGCTGCTCTCAGCATCACCGCAGTTCGAGCGAACGTCGAGTACCGAACTGCAGTTGCAGCGACTCTCGACACCGTTGCTGCAGTCAGCTCGACACTTGACGAGGACAACCCACTGGTGATCGTCTCCACGATGAGACCCACGGGCTCAGCCAGGGCGTTCTGGAGAGACGCGACGTCTGGCAAGCCGGTGGTGTCAACCCTCGGCATGGGGGACCTTCACGGGACACTCCGCGCTGCAAAAGAATCCGGGCGACGTGAAGTCGTCGTTGTAACCCCGGTTGAACCGCAGATGCTGATGCTCCTCGTCGGGGAGACTCTTGATGACCTCGGCTGGACAGTGCTCGACTCGGAACAAGCCCCTCGGTCGTCGATGAAGGCCATCGTCATCGGCCATAGCTAGCAGACGAGCGGATTTCAGCTCAACGAGAAGACGCCGAACGGTTCGAGGATCTCGGGGGCAAGCACGATGCAGACGTAGGCTGCGGCGATCATCGCGGGCCCGAACGGGACGCGAGCCTTCCGACCGCGAGCCCCCATCGCAATGACCCCGTAGGCAAGTCCGATGATGGCCGAGAGGCCGAGGCACGTCAGAGCGACGAACACGGCCGCCAGCGGCTCTACCCCCGAGTAGAAGCCGACGGACCAACCGAGCAGCGTCGCTAGCCGGACATCGCCGAACCCCATGCCCTTGGGCACTACGAACCAGAGCACGAACAACGGCCCGGCGAACACGGCAAGTCCGATCGCGGCGTTCAGCAGCCAACCCCAGTTCCCCTCCACCAGACACACGAGGATTGACAGCGCCACTGCGACCGCCAGCGACGGCCAGACGATGCGCGTCGGAACGATGAGTGTTCGGAGGTCGATAGCCGAAATCGCGACACCAACCGGGATCAGCCAGAGAGCAGGCAACAGCAGCCAACTGGCCCCGATCTGGGAGAGCGCCGCCAGGAAGAGCAACGGACAGAGGAGCTCGACCACCGGGTGGAAACCCGGTATCCGTTCGCCGCAATCACGACACCGACCACGCAGCAGCAGCCACCCCAGGATAGGGATGTTGTCGCGTGGCCGAACGGGTGCTCCGCAGCTGGAACACCGGCTAGTCCCTCCGAACACCTCGCCCCACGGCCGAGTGTCCCAGAGCTCTCCGTACTGGTTCGGCTCGTCCAGCTGCAACGGCAGCCGGTCGATGATCACGCAGGCGAACGAGCCGATGGCCGTGAACCCGAGGACCCCGAGTATGACGAGCACCCACTCTGTGGGCGTCACCTCTCTTGTCCGGGTGCACCCGGAGCGCCCGCACCCACCACGAAGTGTGCGGGCGGGGCGATGTCTGGGTCGAAGTGACCATGCTGTGCGAGGCCCGCGATCTCGTCGGGGTGGACCGACGCCGACATGGCGTCCTCGTAGCTGATGATGCCGCTCTGCACGAGCGACGCCAGCGACTGCTCCATGACCATCATCCCGTCCTTCTGACCGGTCGCGATCAGGTTGCGCAGCTGACGCACCTTGCCCTCGCGGATGACGTTGGAGATGGCCGGCGTGGCGATGAGCAGCTCATAGGCGGCCACGCGGCCACCGCCGATGCGCGGCACGAGACGCTGCGCGATGACTGCTGCGAGCGCCATGGAGAACTGGGTGCGGATCTGGTCCTGCTGGTCGGCGGGGAACACGTCGA
>CAYVDN010000036.1:24332-29246 GCA_964450685.1 uncultured Microthrixaceae bacterium | reverse complement strand
TCCACACCCATCCGTGTGTTGACCGAGCCCTGGGTCGCGATCTCGTGCGGGGTGTCCTTGCGAAGGAAGCCCCCCTCACCGGCGTAAGTACCCTCGGTGTTCTCCCTGATCACCTCGAAGTCGACCCTGGGAGGCAGGCGGAACGGCCGCAGGTTGATGTACTGGTCCAGTTCGAAGCGCATCCGCAGCAGGATCCCCCGCTCGACCAGACCCGCAGGGGCCGAAACTCCCACAGCCGGGTCACCGACAGCGCCGAGCAACAGGGCATCCAGGCCGCGCCACTCCCGCATCACCTCGTCGGGCAGGACCGTGCCGTCCTGCAGGTAGCGGTGTGCGCCCAGGTCGTAGTCGGTGCGTTCGTAGTCGACTCCGGTCGCATCGATGACCTTGAGCGCCTCGGCCACCACCTCGGGGCCGATTCCATCGCCGCCGATAACTCCGATCTTGTGGGTCATGTCGGTTCTGCTCCAGGGGTGTTGGACTGATGAGGCTTGCATGACTGCTGAAGTGGGAAGTCAGAGCAAAAGAAAACCGCCCACATCGGTGGACGGTGAGTGGCGCACGTCGTGTGGACGACCTGCGCTAGCGCAATATCCCAACCAGGGCCGCCCGCGCACCCCAGGTCGGATCCGACCCCCGGCGTGACCCCCGACCCCCACCGGATTGCGGCTTCGGGCACCTACTCTGTCGCCATGGCGAATCCCCACGAGCTGTCCCAGGCCGCCCACGACCGCCTCGTCGCTGAGCTCGAGGAGCTCCGGACCCACGGTCGGATCGAGATGGCAGACAGGATCGAACGGGCCAGGGAGCACGGCGACCTCAAGGAGAACGCCGAGTACCACGCCGCCAAGGAGGAGAAGGCGAAGATGGAGGCTCGGATCGCCAAGCTCTTCGCGATCCTCGAGGACGCAGTCATCGTCGACGGGAGCGGCACCGAGCACGCACGAGCTGGTTCGATCGTCACGCTGAAGTACGAGGGAGACGACGACGACGAGGCCGAGCGGTACCTGATCGGCTCGATCGAGGAGCGCCACCCCGAGGTGGACCACGTCGTGTCTCCCAGCTCACCTCTGGGCGAGAAGCTGACCGGGGCGACGGCGGGCGACACCGTCGCCTACGAGGCCCCGGGCGGTGAGCTGCGTGTGGTGGTCCTGGCGATCGAATGACGGCGAGCACCGACTGACACCGGTGATGCTACGGAGCTGTTCAGTGCAAATCACATCCCCACATGGCACGAAAGAGTGTCGAGTACCCTTTCAGCACCTTCAGTGTCACACCCCCCTGCGATGATCGATGCATGGAAGGAACCACCGATCAGGAAAGGGACCGGTCGGCCGCCCAGCTGACCGGCTGTGAGTGGGCCGCCCGGCTCGACACGCAGTCGGCCGGTGACGATCAGCTGATGACGGCGGCGCTGCAGATCGAGCAGGCACGTCGTTCTCTCGACGCAGCGGCCAGCAGGGTCCTGGGCGAGCTCGATTCCCGCGGTGTCACCGACTTCTCCGTCGGCATGCGCACGCCCCGCTGGCTCGCACACCACGCCGGCACCGCTGGGGCCACCGCATCGGCCAGGGTCAAGGTCGGTCGCGCCATGCGCGGGCCGCTGGCAGAGGTCGCTCCCCTGCTGGACCGCGGCGAGATCAGCTTCGACCACGCCAAGGCCCTCGCCGACGCCTGCAACCCTCGTATCGCTGATCGATTCGGCCCGGTCGCCCTCGTGTTCGCACAGAACTGCAGCGGTGTCGTGTTCGAGCAGTGGCGCGCAGAGCTGCACGCGGCGGTACGACTGCTGGACGAGGACGGTGCCCACGACCCTGCCGACGACCTTGCCCGCAACCGTCTGACCAAGGCCGAGACGATCGACGAGACCTTCGTGCTCAAAGCACAGATCATCGGTGCTGACGGGCTGCTCGTGCATCAGACGATCGACGCCGTCGCGGACGAGCTCTTCCGTGCCATGCGAGCAGATGAGGATCTGGCAGCACAGGACCTCCGAGCACCGGCAAGGAGGACCGTCGAGGCGCTCGCCCTGGTGGAGATCTGCCGGCGGGCGATGGCCACCGAGCTCGACAGCAGCCGCGCTCCGCTGACCGATGTCACCCTCGTGGTGAACGCCGAGCAGCCAGGAAACGCTCACACTCCCCAGGGCGTGCGTCTGCAGGACGGTTCGACCCGCAAGCTCCTGTGCGACTCGCGGTTGCACCCGGTGGTAGTCGACAGCCTCGGGGTGCCCCTCGATCTCGGTCGCTCCGTCCGGCTGGCCAAACCGTCGCAGCGTCGTGCCATGGCGTTGCGCGACGGTGGGTGCGTCTTCCCCGGTTGTGCTCTGCCGGCGTCGTGGTGCGACGCCCACCACCTGGACGAGTGGGGGCCGGGCGGGCGCACCGATGTAGCCCGCATGGCCAGCCTGTGCCGCCATCACCACGGGGTCGTGCACCGGACCGGCTGGCAGATGCACGCTCGACCCGACGGCAGGTTCTGGTTCGTCACACCGTCCGGTGTCGCGTTCTGGGGTCAACAGCGTGGCCACCAGACCGACGGACCGATACCGATGGCCTGCTGAGCGTCCGTCCTGTCTGACATGTAGGTCCTGTCTGACATGTCGGAGCGGCGTTCAGTCCAGGTGCTTGCTCGCCTCTCGCACGGAAAGTGCAGAGAGCCCTTCGCCGCGCTCGTGCAGGAACGAACGCACGTCGTCGGGGAACGTGCGCGCCAGGTCCCGCAGCGCCCAACCGATCGCCTTGCGCACGAAGAAGTCCGGGTGGGCTGACTGGGTCGCGCAGTAGCCGAAGATCCGCTCTGGCTCCGCATCGGCCTTCCAGCCGAGCTGGTGGATGATCGCCACACGCACCACCCACATGTCGGAGTCGACCACCCAGGCGTCCATCGCGGAAGCGGACTCAGAGTGCGAACGCACCACTGCGCCGACGACGTGGGCCAACGCGTCGACACCGTCCCACCACGAGTCGGTCATGACCAGCGTGCGCAGCGGGCCCAGCGAGTCGGGCGACAGGACGCGCTCGTAGCGACGGAGCAGATCAGCGGCCACGTACGCGTACTCCCGCTGAGGCATGCCCCACAGCTGCTGTGCTGTCTGCAGGAGTCGCTCCTCGTCGGCGCCCCTGAACGAGGCCACGAACGGTGCCGCGGCACGCCGACGCAGCGGCGACGGCACCCCGAGGAACTCGAAGCGGTCCTTCATGTAGGCGCGCATCTGCGGTGCACGCTGAGGGTCAGCCGCTGCGTGCACCGCCGCAACCAGCTCCTCCAAGTCGAGATGGTCAGCCGATTCGTCGAGACCAGCTGACTCGAGGGGCCGGTCAGCCGCGGATTTGGCCGTCACCCCGCACCACGTACTTCGCCGTGGTCAGCTGGGCCAACCCCATCGGGCCGCGGGCGTGCAGCTTCTGGGTGGAGATTCCGATCTCGGCGCCGAAACCGAACTCCTCGCCGTCGACAAAGCGCGTCGAGGCGTTCACCAGCACTGCTGCCGCGTCGACCTCGGCGAGGAATCGGTCCGCCGAGCGCAGGTCCTCGGTAACGATCGCTTCGGAATGGCCGCTCGAGTGGTCGTTGACGTGAGCTATCGCCTCGTCGAGCGAGTCGACGACCTTGACCGACATCTTCATGTCCAGGAACTCGGCGGCGAAGTCCTCGTCGCTGGCGGCTCCGATGCGATCCAACATGTCCTGGGCCCGGCCATCTCCGACCAGCTCGACGTCGGCCAGCGCCGAGTCGACACGTGCCAGGAACTCAGCAGCGATCGCCGAGTGCAGCACCAGCGACTCTGCCGCGTTGCACACCGACGGGCGCTGGGTCTTGGCGTTGACCAGGATCGTCTCGGCCATGCCCAGGTCGGCCGCGGCGTCGACGTACACGTGGCAGTTGCCGTCACCGTCGATCACGAACGGCACCGTCGCGTTCTCCAGGATCGACGCGATCAACGAAGGGCCACCCCGGGGGATCAGGCAGTCCACCAGTCCGCGCTGCTGCATGAACTCGGTTGCCGCCTCGCGCGACGTGTCATCAACCAGCACGACCGAGTCCTCGGGAAGGCCCGACTTGGCGATCGCCTCCCGCAGCACCCCCGCTATCGCGGTGTTCGAGTTGATCGCCGTCGACGAGCCCCTAAGGAACGCTGCGTTGCCCGACTTGAGACACAGCGCAGCGGCGTCGGACGTCACGTTCGGACGGCTCTCGTAGATGATCGCCACGACACCGAGCGGGACCCTGACCCGCGAGATTCGCAAACCGTTGGGCCGCACCCAACCGTCGAGCACCTCGCCGACCGGATCCGCCAGACCAGCCACCTGGCGCAATCCCCCGGCCATACCGGCGATACGTGATTCATCCAGGCGCAGGCGGTCCACCAGACCCGCAGCTATCCCCGCCTGCTCGGCGGCTGAGACGTCGATGGCGTTCGCCTCGAGCACCTCGGCCGAGCGAGCCTCGAGCAGGTCCGCCGCGCCGAGCAGTGCGTCGTTCTTGGCCGAGGTCGAAGCGGTGGCGAGCGTCCGGGACGCTGCCTTCGCTCGGCGGGCCAGCTCCGGGATCGGTGTGGGCTGCTGGGTCACGCTCCGAGGCTACTCGCCGCCCAGTTATCCTTCGGCCCGTGTCATCGCAGGTCCTGGACACAGCAGTCACTGCATTCGTCGACGACGTCACCGCGGCTCTCATCCGGGCGACCGAGGCCCTCGACGGTGTAGACGCCGACCAGCTTCGCAACGACGTCACCCATGAGGCCTTCAGCCTCTGCGCTGCGATGATCGATGCCGACGAGCGCCACACGATGATCGAGCTCGAGGCGCTGATCGACGCGTTCGGACACCGGCTTCCCGAGACCCAGCTGATAATGGCGAAACCGGCAGATCTGCGGGGAAGCTCGCTGGTCGTCGACCGTCGCCACTGGCTCGA
>CAYVDN010000036.1:0-24232 GCA_964450685.1 uncultured Microthrixaceae bacterium | reverse complement strand
CCCTGGGCGTCGTAGCTCGAGGGCACCTGGTCGAGACCGACCGAGCCGGACTCGTCGCCGGCTACGTCGGCCAGACCGCCCCTATGGTCACCGCCAAGTTCGACGAGGCCGACGAGGGCATGTTGTTCATCGACGAGGCGTACACACTCGCTCGCGGCAGCGAGACCGATTTCGGGCGTGAGGCGATCGACCAAATCGTCAAGCTGATGGAGGACCGCCGCGACCGGGTCGTTCTCGTGGTCGCCGGGTACCCCGACGAGATGGAGGGTTTCCTGTCGACCAATCCGGGGCTCAGGTCACGCTTCCCCACCGTCATCGAGTTCCCCGACTACAGCACCGACGACATTGTCAGGATCGTCGCGACGATCGGTGCCAAGCAGCGCTACTCGCTCGACGACTCGGCGCTCCAGAAGCTGCGGAACGTGCTCGATGCGACTCCTCGCACGAAGGGGTTCGGCAACGCCAGGGTCGGACGAAATCTCTACGAAGCGGCGATCACCCGCCACGCCTCGCGAGTCGTGCGACTCGGTGACCACAGCGAGGACGTGCTCACGACGCTGACCGCCGAAGACGTCCCCGACTCGGTGGAGCAGTGAAGCGCCTCGCCGCAGTGGCAGCCGCCGTGGCGATGATCGCCGGAGCGTGGGCGCTGCGAGCCGCGATCGAGGACCGTGACACCACCGACAAACCTGGCACGGGCACGGTTCCCGATGTGATCCGCCTGACCTGCGCGACCGAACTGGAACCTGTCTGTCGACAGATCGAGACGGGCGCCGACGGGGTGACCGTCAAGGTCGAGGACCCGGGAGTCACCGCCGATCGGGTCGCAGGGTCCGAGGCTGGCACCGACCCGGGCTTCGACGCCTGGCTCACCGACGGACCGTGGGCCGAGATGGTCGCTGACGACCGAACCTTCAACGGGCTGACTGGCAGTGTGCTCAGCAACCCCTCGGAGATCCTTGGGCGCTCCCCCGCTCTGATCGCTCTGAAGGTCGAGCAACAAGGCGCTGTCGAGTCGTCCTGTGGCGGTTCCATCACCTGGCAGTGCATCGGCGAACAGGCGCCAGCTCTGCGGGTCGGGCTGAGCACCCCCGATCGAGGGGACGGGCTGGTGGCGCTCGCCGAAGCCACCGCAGGCTTCTTCGACACCACCCGCTACTCAGCGCTGGACTTCCAGGACCCGGAGTTCACCCAGTGGTTCGACCAGCTCACCGGACTCAGTCGCCGTATCGATCTGGGAAGGCGGTCGGCGCTGGCCGCAGCCGTCGGACAAGCCGGCACGTTCAACGTCGTTGGCGCACTCGAGGCGGAGTCGGTGTCGCTGTCGCTGCTTTCCGACCGGAGTGAGTGGACGACCATCTACCCTGAACCCATGTCGACCGCCGATGTGCAACTTGTACCGAGGGCCGGGCTCGATGCCGCGGCACTGCTCGATCGCCTCGGGCCGGCAACCGAGGACGCTCTGTCAGCCGAGGGCTGGCGTGTCGGTTCCGGCGACTGGAGCGCTCCCGACGGCGCAGCGGGCCCTGCACCGGCCGGCTCGCTGCCAGCCGATGCCGGCCTGCCGTCGCCGGGTGTGCTGAACGCGCTGAGGGACCTGTGGTGAGCACCCGGCACGGTCTCGTCACGCGGGTAATCGCTCTCGCCGCGGTGTGCAGCGTCGTGGCCGGAGCCTGCGGCGGCGGTGACGACTCGTCGAGTGCCACGACCGTCGACCCACGCCGTGACGAGTGCATCACCGTCGACACCGCAGTCAGCTCCGAGAAGGTCGAGCTGCTCACCGACCTTGCTGAGAGCTTCAACTCCTCGGACCAGGCGACGGTGGACGGCGAGTGCATCTACGTCGAGGTCCGCTCGAAGGCATCGGGCGGCGCAGCAACCGCCCTCGCAGAGGGATGGGACGAGGCGTCCGACGGACCCCGTCCCGTCATCTGGTCGCCCGCAGCCAGCTCGTGGGGCACGATCCTCAACCAGCGTCTGAGCGAAGCAGGTGACGAGCCCATGGCGCCGGAGGACCCGACGCCGTTCATGCTCACACCGCTGGTCATCGCCATGCCCGAGCCGATGGCCGAGGCACTCGGATACCCCGATCAACCGATCGGCTGGCGACAGATCCTGGACCTGGCCACCTCCGAGACCGGCTGGGCCGACTACGGACATCCCGAGTGGGGGCAGTTCAAGCTCGGGAAGACCAACCCGAACTACTCCACATCAGGGCTGTCCGCGCTGATCGCCCAGACCTATGCAGCGACGGGGACCACGTCAGGCCTGTCGACCGAAGACCTTGCCAACCCGACCGTCGTGCAATACGGCACGGACATCGAGTCGTCGGTGGTCCACTACGGCGACATCACCATGACGTTCCTGAACAACTGGTTCAGGGCGGACCGCCGGGGAACAGCACTCACCTACGCAAGTGCTGTCGCCGTCGAGGAGAAGTCGGTCATCGACTACAACAGCGGCAACCCCGACGGCGTGCTCAGCCAGGGTGAGGAGCCACGCGAACCGCGCACCCCGCTCGTCGCGATCTACCCGACCGAGGGAACGCTCTACTCCGACAACCCGTTCTTCATCCTCGACGCCGACTGGGTGTCATCGGAGCAGCGGCGAGCCGCCGAGAAGTTCCAGGCCTTCGTGCAGCAGCCCGAGAACCAGGAGAGGGTGCTCGAGTACGGCTTCCGTCCGGGCAACCCCGCAGTGCGGGTCGGAGCCCCGATCGAGGCTGCGAACGGCGTCGATCCGTCGCAGCCCTCGACGCTTCTCGAGGTCCCCAGCGGTCAGGTCATGCAGGGTCTGCTCGATGCATGGGCGGTGCAGCGCAAGGGCGCCCGCGTCCTCATGGTGCTGGATGTGTCGGGCTCCATGGGAGAACCGGCAGACCCGGACGACCCCAACGGTCCGACCAAGTTGGACCTGGCCAAGAAGGCCGTCATCGAGGGGCTCGACGACTTCAAGTCCGATGACCTGGTGGGGCTCAGGGTCTTCACAACCGACGGGAACGACAACCCGGTGGTCACCGACCTGAGTCCGATCGCACCGATAGGCGCGCAGCGCGAGTCCCTGATCCGCCAGGTCGACTCGCTCATCCCGCTTTCGGGCACCCCCCTGTACCAGGTGACCCAGGACAGCTACGACCAGATGCTCGAGACCTACGACCCGGATCTCATCAACGCGGTGATCCTGCTGACCGACGGCCAGAACGACGACGGCAGCCCCTCTGACGACGCCCGCCAGTTCGCCGACCTGCTCGCCGATGTCAAGAACAACAGCGACGGTGAGTCCGCCCGCAACGTCAGGATCTTCACCCTCGCCTACGGCACCGGGACCGACCCGGTTGAGCTCCGTCAGATCGCCGAGGCATCCAACGCAGCCGCCTATCAGGCCGGTGACGCGACCACCATCAACAAGGTGTTCGCGGCAGTGGTCAGCAACTTCTGAACCGGTCCCCATGGGACGCGAACGAGCAACATCGACCGGAGACGCCGCCGTCGAGGCCGAGATCCGCTGGACCGAGCATGCGGTTCCCCACATCCGCTCGGCCTCGTGGCAGGGGTTGGGATTCGGCCAGGGCTGGGCGATAGCCGGCGACCATTTGCCCACGATCGCCGACCAGATCGTCAAGGTGCGCAGCGAGAGAGCACTCTTCCACGGCGCCGGCCATGGCGAGCACCACCTCGCCTCGGACCTCGGTTACCTGGCGCTCGGGGTCCTCGAACGGGCAGCGGTGCTCAGGGACGCCCAGCCACCGTGGATCCGTGAGCTGGTGACCGGCTACGTCGACGGCTACAACCATCGCCTGGCCGAGATGTCCGAACGGGGCAGTCTCGCTCGCTGGTGCGCCGACGCCGAGTGGGTTCGCCCAATCGACGAGATCGACCTGTACGCCTACCTGGTCGACGTGGCGCTGATGGGCAGCGGCCGCAATCTGGTGCACCTGATCGGCTGGGCGCAGGCCCCCGGCCCCGACGGGCCTCACCCCGCCGCTTCCCTGGCGGCACTGGGTGGACCAACACCCGCGTCGAACGGCTGGGCGGTCGGTGGTGACGTCACTGCGTCCGGCGGTGGGATCGTGCTGGCCAACCCGCACTTCCCCTGGGGTGGCGAGGCCCGCTTCTGGGAGTGCCACCTGACGATCCCCGACCAACTGGACTGCTACGGCGTGTCCCTGCTCGGCGCACCCGGTATCCAGATGGGGTTCAACCAACACGTCGCATGGGCGCACACCTTCTCCAAAGGGCACCGCTTCACGCTCTACCAGCTGGCACTTGTCGAAGGCTCCCCGACCACGTACGTCTACGGCGACGACCACCGGGAGATGACGAGCACAGACCACACCGTCGGGGTCCGCGGCGACGACGGGGCCGTGCGCGATGAGACGCGCACGATGTGGAGTACGCACCACGGACCGATGCTCAACATGCCGATGCTCGGCTGGGGCGAGCAGGTCGCCTTCTCGTACCGGGACGCGAACCTGGACAACACGGGGATCCTGGAGCAGTTCCTGGGAATGGCGATGGCCGACGGGCTCGAGGACTTCCGACGTGTCTTCCACGAGGTCAAGGCTCTTCCATGGGTGAACACCCTGGCCGTGGACGGTTCCGGTAACGCGTGGTACTCCGACCAGTCGGCCACCCCGGCGCTGTCGGACGCTGCGACCGAGCGCTTCCTTCGCAGACTCGACGAGGACCTGATTGCCGCTCTCGCATTCCAGAACCGGATCGCGCTGCTCGACGGGAGCGAGCCGGACGACGAATGGTTGGTTCATGCTGGTGCACGCTCGGGAGGACTCGAACCACCGGATCGGCTGCCGGAGATGTCGGTCCGCGACGTCGTCGTGAACGCGAACGACTCCCACTGGCTGTCACATCCCGCGCGCACCCTGGAGGGCTACCCCGTCCTGTGCGGTCTCGAGCGGACGCCGAGGAGTCTGCGCACACGCCAGAACCTCCGACTCGCACGTCGGCTGTCCGTGCGAGGGGCGATCACCCGCCAGGACGTCCTCGACGCTGTGTTCGACAACGCCAGCCTGTCGGCCGAGCTGCTCCGCGATGCGGTCGTGGATCGCTGCCGAAGCGCGGGCAAGGTCGTGGTCGATGGTGTCATGGTCGACCTCGGCCACGCCGCCGACGTGCTCTCCTCCTGGGATGGCAGCGCCGGGCTCGACGCGGTCGGTGTGGTCCTCTGGCGGGAGTTCATGTGCCGCTTCGACGACGCTGCCTGGCGTGACGGTGGCTCGTTGTTCTCGGTCGGATTCGACCCTGACGACCCGGTAGACACCCCGCACTCGCTGGCCGAGCATTCCGGCGAAGGTGTGGACCCGATCGTGCTGGCGGTCGCAGCCGCGATCGACGCGCTGCGTGGCGCAGGGATCGGGATCGACCTCCCACTCCGCGACGTCCAGTGGGCCATGCGTGGCTCGACGAGGGTTCCGGTGCACGGTGGCGGTGAGGCGGAGGGGCTCCTCAACGTCCTGGCGCCGGTCGGTGCACTCGCGTCGAGCACGCTCGAGCCGCCGGCCGAGGCCAACCCGCTGCTCCCGGGCCATGAGCGCACCGGTCTCGCCGACGGCGGCTACCAGTGCACGTACGGGACGAGCTTCCTGATGGCGGTGGAGATGACCCCATCCGGTCCGGATGCCGTGGGCCTGCTGGCTTACGGGCAGAGCGGCGACGGCGACTCCCCACACCACCTCGATGGCACGCTCGCCTACGCGGAGGCTGAGGTCAGACCTCTCAGGTTCAGCGATGAGCAGATCGCCGGGTGCACGGACCTGCGGGTGCAGGTGGTGTCCCCGGACCATCGAGCGTGACGATCTCCAACGCTGGTTCCCGCCCCTCGCCCGGGGCTGCAAGCATGGGTGCCGATGCCCTCGTTCCGTGACCGGTTCCTGACACCGAAGGTCGCCCGTGCGATCACTTCGCCGTCGGCGATCCTCGCCACTGGTGCCGGCGCGGCCGTGGGAGTCCTCGCGTTCGGCAACCCGGTGGGTGCGATCGCTCTCGGTCTGGGGGCCTTTGCGGTCCGTGTGCTCGCTGCGGTGCCCCGCGGGGCGGGTTCGGACATGCCCGGGGTGGATCTGCGCCGCCTCAATGATCCATGGCACACCCTCATGCGCGACGTCCTCGACGCCCGCAGACGATTCGACCGAGCTGTCTCCACGGTGAAGGCGGGGCCGCTGCGGGACCGACTCGGTGACGTCGGCGAGCGGCTGGGCACAGCGGTGCGGGAGGCGTGGAAGACGGCGTTGGCCGGCCAGTCGCTCTCGGATGCCAGAGCTCAGATCGACGGGGGACGGATCCACGCCGAGCTCGCCGCTGCCCGTCAGTCCCCCGAGACTGTCAGGTCCGGGCAGACCATCGCAGCCATAGAGGCCCAGCTCGCATCGGTGGAACGCATGGACAGCACGATCGCCGACGCCTACGACAGGCTCCGGCTGCTCGACGCGCGCATCGACGAGACGGTGACGCGCACGCTAGAGCTGTCGGTGAGCCAGACCGACGGTGAGTCCCTCGCCGGGCTCGGCGACGAGATCGACTCGATCGTCGGCGACATGGAGGCCCTGCGCCAGGCGATCGATGAAACCCGAAGCGCCGAACAGCCGACCGGGACAACGAGCCCCGGGGCGTCAGCGGAGCGGTCAGCCGATCCGTCAGCAGGACCAGCTGCGGGACCCGCCGCGTGAGCTCGGTGTCAGAGGGGTCACCACCATCCGAGTCCGACGAATGGGGCACCGGATGGGCCGACGAGGGATGGGCCGACGAGGGATGGACCGACGAGGCTGTCTCCGAGGAGCCTGTCGGTGCTGTTCCGTCGACCGGTTCGCGCAGTCTGCTCGCTGCCAGTGCCGCACCCGCTGTCGGTACGGCCCTGTCCCGGGTGACAGGACTGGTTCGGGTCGCCGCGCTCACTGCCGCTCTCGGCCTGACGACGGTCGCCGATGTCTACAACCTGGCGAACACTGCTCCGAACATCCTCTACGAACTGGTCATCGGCGGGGTCCTCTCCTCGACTCTCGTTCCTCTGTTCATCCATGCCAACGACGCCAAGGCACGCGATGCGGGCGACGACTCCGCTTCGGTGATCGTGACGGTCTCGTTCGTCGTCATCACCGTGCTGGCGATCCTCGCCGTACTGCTGGCGCCCTTGGTGAACATGGCCTTCTCGTGGTCGCTCGACGGAACAGAACGCGCCCGACAGCAGGCGATCGGCGATGACTTCCTGATCCTGCTGCTCCCGCAGATCTTCTTCTACGGGATGATGACCCTGGGCACGGCGCTGCTGCACGCCAAGCGGCGTTTCGCTGCGCCCGCCTTCGCCCCGGTGCTCACCAACATCGTGATCTCCGCGGCCGCGCTGTCGGTCTACTTCTTCCTCGACGACGAGGGTCCGTCGTCCATCAGGACCGTCTGGGTGCTGGGGCTCGGAACCACTGCGGGTATCGCCGCCATGGCCGTGGCCCTGCTTCCAGCAGTCCGACGGTCGGGCACGGAGCTGCGATGGTCGTTCCAGCCACGCCACCCCGCCATCTCCTCGGTGCTACGGCTGTCGGGCTGGACGGTCGGCTTCGCCGTTGCCAACCAGATGGCCCTGCTGGTGGTCCTGACGCTCGCACGCGGTGTCGGGGTCGGTGCCGTCTCCGCCTACCAGTACGCCTTCATCTTCTTCCAGCTCCCCTACGGGCTGATCGCAGTGTCGCTGATGACAGCGGTACTACCGGAACTTGCTACCGCGGCAAGGGACAACGACGACCAGCGCTTCGCCGAACGCTTCCACGAGGGGCTGGGCCTCCTGTTGACATTCATGCTGCCTGCCGCAGGCGCCTACCTGTTCATCGGCCGCCCACTGGTCGAGATGCTTCTGCAACGTGGTGAGTTCGACGCTGCCGCCACCCGGACCACCGCCGAGATGCTCACCGGGTTCAGTCTGGGACTCCCGGCGTTCGCCGTCTTCCTCTACTGCGTGCGTGCATTCCACGCGCGCCGCAACACGCGGACCCCCTTCTTCCTGAACGTGTTCGAGAACGTCCTGAACGTCGCGCTCGTGCTGCCGCTGGTCGCGCTACTCAGCTCGACAGGGCTGTCCGTCGCCTACTCGATCGCGTACTGGGTCGCAGCCGCTGTGGCGCTGGGAGTGCTCAACCGCCATGTCCCGGGTCTGATCCAGTTCGGGTGGCTGCGACCGCTGGGTCGGAGTGTCCTCGTCACCGCCGCGGTGCTCGTCTGGGTCGGCGTCGCCATGCGGTATGCGCACCTCGACAGCGCGTTCGGTCAGGTGGCGCTGTGCGTGCTCGTCGGTGGAGTCGCGTTCGTAGCGGCGACCATGCTGGCGCGCCCACCTGGATTCGAACCCGTGGCGGACCGCCTGTCGTCGGCGCTTCGTCGATTCCTACCCGGGTCCTGATTCACTCGCCCGCCAACCATCAGATTCCGGGTCCGGTCTGATCCGGTGATCCTTGGCGTAGGCTCGCCGTCATGTTCAAGGCGTTGAAGAAGTGGTGGAAGTACATGGGAGCGAAGGTCTCCAGTGTCTTCAACGAGAAGGCCGACCCGAAGGTCCAGCTAGAACAGGCGATCACAGAGGCCCAGGACCAGCACCGGCGCCTCAAGGAACAGGCGGCGAACGTGATCGCCAACCAGAAGCAGACCGAGATGCGTCTCAGCGCTGCGCTGGACGAGCTCGAGAAGCTCAACCGCAACGCCCAGCAGGCGGTGCTGATGGCCGACGATGCTGTCAGGGCCGGTGACACGGCCCGAGCGACCGAGATGACCTCGGCAGCAGAGGCTTTCGCCAACCAGCTCATCGCCAAGGAAGCCGAGGTCGAGAACCTCAAGACGATGTCGTTGCAGTCAACCCAGGCTGCTGATCAGGCCAAGGCTGCTGTCAGCCAGAACGCCCGGGTACTCCAGCAGAAGCTCGCCGAGAAGCAGCAGCTGCTCTCCCAGCTCGACCAGGCGAAGATGGCAGAGCAGATGAACACCGCCATGGCGTCGCTGACCGAGACCGTCGGCGGGGACGTACCGACGCTCGCCGAGGTCCGCGAGAAGATCGAGACCCGCTACGCCAAGGCCCAGGGCATGAGCGAGATCCAGGGAATGTCGGTCGAGTCCAAGATGCTCGAGGTGGAACAGGCCTCGGCGAGCGTCGCCGCACAGGCCCGCCTGAGCGAGATCCGTTCCAAGCTCGGCATCGCCGATACCGCTGCCGCAGATGGCGCTGCTGCTACCCCTGCCGCTTCAGCCCCGACTCCCGCCCCCGCACCAGCGGCACAGCCCAGCACCGATGCTGGCGCGGGTTCGGGAACCGATCAGGACGCCGACGGCGGCCAGGACGCCTGAGCCCGTCGATCAGCTCGGCAACACGACAAGGTCGTCACGGTGCACGACCTCTCCCTCGCCCTCGACGAGATCCTCTGACCGGCGGCCGGCCATCGCCCGCAGGCGTGACGCGCTGACCCTGCTCAGCCCCTTAGCAACGACACGGCCGTCGCCGTCGACCACTTCAACCGCATCCTCGACATCGAACGCGCCCACAACACCGACGACACCAGCAGCCAGGAGCGACCGCCCGCCACTCGTGATGGCAGCCACGGCCCCCGGGTCGACGACGACCTGACCCTCGGCGGGGAGAGCGAACGCGATCCAGAGCTTGCGCGCAGGCAGACGACGGTCTCGGGGCAGCACGACGGTCCCCACTCCTGCAACCCCGGAGAGAGCATCGGCGAGCACCCCGGGACGATCCGCCGCGGCGATCACCGCACGCACCCCGGACCACGAGGCCATCTTGGCGGCAGCGAGCTTGGATGCCATTCCTCCACTCCCCCGCTCCGATCCTGCACCGCCGGCGAGAGCCTCGAGCTCGTGGTCGATCTCGGCGATCTCCTCGATCAGCGACGCGTCGCTCGTGAACCGGGGATCCGCGTCCATCAGTCCGGGGGTGTCGGTCAGCAGGACGAGCAGATCGGCACCCACCAGCTGAGCAACGAGTGCTGCGATGCGATCGTTGTCACCGAAGCGAAGTTCGTCGTCGGCGACAGCGTCGTTCTCGTTGACCACCGGGACGACGCCAAGCTCCAACAATCGATCGAGCGTTCCGCGAGCCTGCAGGTACTGGGCACGCACCATGAAGTCGAGCGGCGCCAACAGCACCTGACCGGCAACCAGGCTGTGGGCCGCGAGCGACTCGCTCCATGTCTGCACGAGCCGCGCCTGACCGACTGCGGAGATGGCCTGGAGTGTCCGCGCATCGCGTGGCCGGCGAGCCGCGTCCCAGCCGAGGGCCGGCAGCCCCGAGGCGACCGCACCCGAGGAGACGAGGACCACCTCGACACCCCGGCCATGCAGCTGGGCCACCTCGTCGACGACCTTCGCCACCGCCCCCGTATCGATCCGCCCGTCGATGTCGGTGAGGCTCGACGTGCCCATCTTCACCACTATCCGCACAGTCATTCCGCCTCGTCGAAGGGCCGCACGTCGAGGCGCACGTCGGACTCGTAGTCGAAGCTCAGGTCGCCGATGTGCACCGTGTCGCCGTTCCGAGCACCTGCGCGTGCCAGCGCGCGGTCGACACCGAGGCGTGCCAGGCGTTCTCGTGCGACGTCGAGCGCCTCGGGGTTGGTCAGGTCGGACAGCCCTACCGCCCTCACCGCTTCGCGACCGACCACCTCGAAGCTGCCGTCGTCGTGGCGGATAATGCGGACACCTTCCTGCACCGGCCTGAGCGTGACGAAGCCCTCCGGCTCCGGCTCCTCGGCCCTTGCACCCTCGACCGAGGCTCGGACCCGTCCCAGCAGTTGGGCGACCCCCGCACCGGTAACTGCCGAGATCACCGGGCCGTCGAAACCGGCGAGGGTCACATCGGTGGCCAGGTCCCCTCGTGAACCGGCGAGCACCCGGGGGCGATTCAGCAGCTCCGGCTGGTAGTGGCGAAGCTCATCGAGCAACACACGCTCCTGTTCCCGGGGAGTGGCAGGCGCCGTCTCGGACATGTCGACGAGCAGCAGCAGCACCCGGGACCTCTCGATGTGACGGAGGAACTGCAGACCGAGGCCCTTGCCGTCGGCCGCGCCCTCAATGAGACCGGGGATGTCGGCGACAACCATCTCGAACGGTTCCCCGCCGTCGTCCATCCTCACGACACCGAGGTTGGGCTCCAGCGTCGTGAAGGGATAGTCGGCGATCTTGGGCTTGGCCGCCGAGATGCGGGATATGAGTGTCGACTTGCCTACGTTCGGGAAGCCCACGAGTGCGACGTCGGCCATCAGCTTCAGCTCCAGGCGGAGCCAACGCTCCTCGCCGTACTCGCCCTGCTCGGCAAATCCTGGGGCACGCCGACGGTTGGAAAGGAACCTCGCGTTGCCCTTGCCACCCTGTCCGCCACGAGCACCCAACCACCGGTCGCCGTCGTGGACGAGATCAGCGAGGACCTCACCGTCCTGTGAACAGACGACTGTGCCGACGGGGACCTTCACGATCAACCCGTCACCGCTCGCCCCGTGACGCTTCTTACCCGAGCCGTGGGTACCACTGCGTGCCTTGCGGTGCGGATGGTCCCGGAACGCCAGCAACGACGCGACGTTCCTGTCTGCCACGAGCCAGACATCGCCGCCGTCACCGCCATCGCCGCCATCCGGACCACCACGATCCACGTGTGCCTCACGACGGAACGACACACAGCCGGCACCGCCGTCTCCGCCTCGGACGTTGAGGCCACACTCGTCCACGAAGTTCGACACCGGGCAAGGATACGACCACCACGGGCCGAGACCGTCCCTCCCCCCTCCTACGATGGCCGCATGGCCACCCCGCCCCTCGACCAGCCCATGACCACCGAGCGGGCACAGACCTGGGCGGCAACCATGCCCGGCCACGCTGGTAGTTCCTCGGTACGTCATGCACACCGCGACTCACAGACGTCGGTGGGCCCGGCTCCCCATCCGGGGAGGGAGGGCCGCGAGGAGATCGAGGCCCGGCTGCTCGCCCCAGGGGCGACACGGGCCTCGGGTGCGGGTGATCGCCGGATCGAGGAGGAACCAGACCCAGAGCGGACGTGCTTCGAACGCGACCGCGACCGGATCCTGCACTCCACGGCGTTCCGCCGCCTCGCCGGCAAGACACAGGTGTTCGTGTTCCCCGACGATCACCAGCGCACCAGGCTCACCCACGCACTCGAGGTGGCCCAGGTCGCCACGGCGATCTCCCGCTCGATCGGCCTCAACCTGGCATTGACCGAGGCGATCGCTCTCGGACACGACTGCGGCCACGGACCAGGGGGCCATGCCAGCGAGGACGCCTTCGCTCCCTACGTGAACGGCGGATACGACCACGCAGTGTGGGGGGCCGACACCGTGCTCGAGCCGCTCAACCTGTGCAGCGAGACGCTGGATGGAATCCGCAACCACTCCTGGTCAAGGCCTGCACCGACCACCGCGGAAGGAGAGGTCGTCTCCTGGGCCGACCGAATCGCCTATGTCTGCCACGACTTCGAGGACGCTCAGCACGCGGGGATCGTGGACGCGGAACAGCTACCGCTGGTAGTTCGTGAACGATGTGGGGATCGTCGCAGCCGACAACTCCACGCCTTCATCGATGGTGTGGTGGACGCGGTCCGCTCCACAGGCTCGGTCGGGATGACTGAACCCCTCGCCGAAGCACTCGCTGCCTTCCGTGCCTTCAACTACGAGCGCATCTACATGCGACCGGACTCGCTCGCCCAGAACGACGCTGTGATCAGCGTGCTGCGCGCGCTGGTGGAGTTCTACGGCGACCAGCCGGATCTGCTCCCACGGTTGGCAGCAACCCCAGGTGTGGTGCTTGCGGGGGGCGACAGCGCTATGCGCGAGGCGGTCACCCACGTCGGCGGTATGACGGATCGCTACGCCTTCGATGAGGCCATCCGCCTACTCGGCTGGAGACCCGACGATCTGCCCGTCGGCATCGCCTGACGCATCTCCTCAGCGGCCAACCGGTGCCCGAACGCGACGTGACCCGCTCCGGTGGGAGCGGGTCACGTCGAAGTACTGCGGATCTCGCGGTGCGAGTCTGCGTCAGCCCTCGACCGGGAGGACGCTGACGATTTTGCGGTTCCGACGGGAACCGAACTTGACGGTGCCGTCAGCAGTGGCGAACAGCGTGTCATCACCACCGATTCCTACGTTCGTCCCGGGGTGGATCTTGGTGCCGCGCTGACGGACGATGATCGATCCGGCGCTCACGACGCCCCCGTCGTACACCTTCACACCGAGCCGCTTGCTCTCCGAGTCGCGGCCGTTCCTGGTGGAGCCGCCGCCCTTTGTCTTCGACATTGTCCTGTCCTCTTCCTGGCCGAGAGGGCCTCAGCCCTTGGAGATGCCCGTGATCTCGATCGACGAGTACGTCTGGCGGTGACCCCACCGACGACGGTTGTTCGACTTGTTCTTGTAGGTGAAGGCGTTGATCTTCGGGCCCTTCACCTCTTCCACGACACGTGCGGACACAGTCGCACCCGCCAACTGCTCCGGTGTGGCGAGGACGTTGTCCCCGTCGACGAGCAGGATGGGGTCGAGCTGGACATCGCTGTCGGGCTCGCCCAAACGCTCGACGCGGAGGCGCTGCCCCTGCTCGACTCGATACTGCTTTCCACCGGACTTCACGACTGCGTACATACGGCCAGCCATCCTAGGCGCCCACGACCTTCCCGAGAAAGTCGGCGGTCAGGTCAGGAACGCCGGATCCACGACCAGCCCACGGCCGTCGCAGTGCTCGCAGCGGGTCGACACCGACTCGACAAGCCCCTCACCGATGCGCTTCCTGGTCATCTCGACGAGCCCGAGCTCGGAGATGTTGAACGCCTGGGTACGGGTCTTGTCACGACCGAGCGCCTCACGGAAGGCCTTCACGACCTGGTCACGGTTCTCCTTGACCTCCATGTCGATGAAGTCGATGACGATTATTCCGCCGATGTCGCGAAGTCGGAGCTGGCGGGCGATCTCCTCGGCCGCCTCCAAGTTGTTGCGGAAGACGGTCTCCTCCAGGGACGACGACCCGACGTTGCGACCCGTGTTCACGTCGATGACCGTCAACGCCTCGGTGGCCTCGATGATCAACGATCCCCCTGACGGCAGCCACACCTTCCGGTCCAGTGCCTTGGCCACCTGCTCGGTGACGTGGTAGCGCTCGAACAGAGGCAGCGGCTCGGTCTTCTTGTCGAAGTACTGCACGCGGTCGGCCAATGCCGGAGCGACCGCTTCCACGTACTCCTTGACGTCCTGATAGAGCGCCTCGTCGTCGATGATCACCGCCCGGTACTCGGCGTTGAACTCCTCACGGATGAACCTGACGGCCATCTCGGGCTCCCGGTACAGAAGCCCCGGTCGGTTCTGCTTGGCCGCCAGCTCGGAGATCTGCTCCCACTGCCGGACCAGGCGTCTGACGTCCCGCTCTATCTCCTCTGTGGTCACACCTCGTGCCGCGGTACGAACGATGATCCCGTGCTCGGCGGGCTTCACGCGGTCGAGCAGCTGACGCAGACGTTTGCGCTCGTCGTCGGGTAGGCGCTTGGAGATCCCGTAGGTGGAGGAGTTCGGTACGAGCACGACGAAGCGGCCGGGCAGGGAGACCTCCTGGGTGAGCCGAGCGCCCTTGTGTGCGATCGGATTCTTCGTCACCTGGCAAAGGATCAGCTGCTTGGCCTTCAGCACGTCCTCGATACGAGGCGGTTGACCCCCCTTGCGTTCGACGTCGTCGGGGTCGTACTGGACGTCACCGCGGTAGAGCACGGCGTTCTTGGGGGTAGCGATGTCGATGAACGCAGCCTCCATCCCAGGGAGCACGTTCTCGACCTTGCCGATGTAGATGTTCCCGTGGATCTGGGTGACGTCGTCGGTCGGTCTTGACACGTAGTGCTCGACCAGGGACCTTCCCTCGAGGATCGCGATCTGGGTCGCGTCTGCGTGGACATGGACGTTCATCTGGTAGCGACCGACGGCGCGACCTTTGCGACTGCGCCCGGAGCGCTTCTTCATGGTTGCTTCGTCGAGCTCTATCGGGGTGTCATCGCTGAGGACCGCCTCGACCGGCTTCGGTCTGCCGCCGCCCTGCTTCTGTGCGGACTTCACACCCTGGCCACCCTGGCCTCCACCTGCCCTTGCAGCGCCCTGACCCTTCTGGCCCTGCTGACCGCCCTGGCCCTGCTGACCGCCGCCACCTCCGCCGCCACGGCCCCGGCGGCGACGCCGGCGATTGCGGTTCTGGCCACCACCGGGCTGTCCACCCGCCGCGGAGCCCTGTTGGTCGGCTCCCCCGCCGGCAGATCCTCCCTGCGCGGCAGCGCTCGCGACGGGCGCCGGGATCGTGTCACCGATCTTCGGCCTACGGGGCTGGCCACCTGGGGGAGGCGGTGCGACTCTCGGTTGGGCAGCAGCGTTGGGAGCCGCAGCCGGCTCAGACCGAGCGGGTTCCTTGGCTGACGTATCAGCCTTGGCGGCTACGTCCGACTTGGCGGGCCTGTCAACCTTGGCGGGCCTGTCCGCGACTGCGGGAGCATCCGGCTTCTGGGACGAATCGGATCGGGGCTGCTGGCCCTGGCGGGCCGCTGACTCGCCCTGACCCTGTGTGGGTTCGGTGTCCGACATGGGACGGTCCTCTCGTGTTGCGCACCCTTGGATGCGCGAGCACGGCGTTGCGAGCCCGATGGGCTCTGAGCACGCGCCGTCGCTCGTGGTTCTTGTGGTCGCGCCGCGGTGCTGTGCACCCGGCGACGGGTCGATCCAGGTCCGTGAACGAGGCAGCACGAGCGAGGATCAAGCTCAACGTGGCCATCAGCGCGGACATGGTGAGGATGAGTCTACCGACGGATCGGCTCAGGCACGGAACCCTGTCCGAGAGGAGCAGCTCGACCCGACAGGACCTGCTCGGCGAGTGCTGCTCAGTTGAAGCGGTGCATGTGCACCGACTGCACGAGCCCCAGTGCAGTGAACGTGGCGACCACCGAGGAGCCGCCCTGGGACACCAGAGGCAAGGGGATGCCCGTGATGGGCATGATCCCCAGGTTCATGCCGACGTTCTCGAAGATGTGGAACAGGAGCATGCAAAGAACGCCGACGCACAACAGGACGCCCATCTGGTCCGCCGCCAGCTGGGCGTTGCGCCAGATGCGCCAGACCATCACGGCGAACAACAGGACAAGGGCCCCTGCCCCGATGAAACCGAACTCCTCGCCCGCCACGGTGAAGATGAAGTCCGTCTGCTGGGCGGGTACGTAGCCGAGCCTGGTGGACGGGCCGTTGCCGAAGCCGTAGCCGGTGAGGCCACCGGAGGAGATGGCGGTCTGTGCCTGACGGACGTTGTAGCCGACCTCCTCCGAGACGCTGTCGGGACTCGCGAAGGACAGCAGGCGGTCCTTCTGGTACTGGTCGAGCGTGTCCGACGAGAGGATCGCGAAGACCGCCACGATGCCGAGCAGCAGCAGCACTGCCAGGTGACGGAGCTTGACGCCCGCGACGACGAGCATCCCCAGCCCCGCGACGATGAACACGAGCGCAGAGCCCAGGTCGGGCTGGAGCAGCGTCAGCAGAACCGGAGCCCCGATCAGACCCAGCGCAGCGGCCAGCCGCCGGAGGTCGACCTCCTCGACCGCCCCCAGGAACGATGCCACGGCGACGATCGTCGCCAGCTTGCCCATCTCGGCCGGTTGCAGCACGACAGGACCGAACTGGTACCAACCCCGGGTTCCGTTGACGGTCGAACCGAGTGGTGTGAGCACACCGAGCAGCAGGACGATCCCGCCTGCGTAGATGACCGGCCACCAGTCCGCTATGCGCCGGTAGTCGATCAACGACACGACCGCCATGGCCGCAACGCCGACAGCGACGAAGAGGGCCTGCCTCGCCACGACACCGGTGCCACCGTCGAAGCGACGGGTCGCGCTGTAGACCATCACCAGGCCCACGACCGAGATGACTCCGGTGACGATCAGCAGGACGACGTCCACGTGGCGCCAGGGAGCCGACAGGTCGGCGGCACGGAAGTGTCCACGCCCCTTCTGCACTGGTCCGGTGCCCAGCATCACTCAACAGCTCCTCGTGCAGCAGCGTCCGCGAGGCTCTGCTGCAGCGCCGCCTCTGCTGCCGCGTCACAGGCTGCCTGCTCTGCAACCGTGCACGCCACCGGCAACTGGCCCTCGGACGCAGGCTGCAGGACTCTGAAGGCGACCGGGGCGGCCACATCCGAACCGAAGCCGGCCTCGGGCACGACGACTGCCACCGTGTAGGTCGGCTCGACGTTGGGAACCGCAGGGCCCCAACCGACGAACAGCGCTGTGTCCGCCTTGCGATTCACCTGTGCGGTTCCCGTCTTGCCGGCCATCGGCCACGCGGTGGGGTTCGCGTTCCATGCTCCCGCCGCTGTTCCGTACGAGCTCTGGGTGACCCCGACGAACCCCTGCCAGAGCTTGGCGTAATGCGCTGGGTCGAACGCCACGGTGCCGAGGACCTCGGGCTCGACGGTTCGCAGCACCTCGAAGTTGCCTTCCTCGCCCGGCGGTAGCGTCGCATCGAGCGACCGGGTCACCTTCGACACCACTTGGGGACGGTACCTGGTACCCCCGTTCGCGAAGGTCGAGTAGGCGCTCACCAGTTGCAGTGGTGTGACCAGCACGTCACCCTGGCCGATCGACATGTTGATGTTGTCGCCGGAACGCCAGTCCCCGGTGGCGAACAGATCGGGGCGGGCCTCGTAGGCCTCTCTGCGTGCCTCAGGAGTCGGCAAGCGACCGGCGTTCTCACCGGGCAGGGCCACTCCAGTTCGAGAACCCAGGCCGAACTCGGCAGCGGTGTCCTGGATCGGCGTCTCACCGAACTCTCCGCGGCGTTGCCAGAACTTGTCAGCCAGGCGGTAGTAGTAGACGTCCGAGGACACGGTCATCGACTCCGCCAGGTTCACGGTTCCGTGCGGTGTACGACCCGCGTTCTGGAACTCGCACGACTCGCCCTTGCAGTTCTCTGCCTTGTAGTACCCGGGGTCGTTCACGGTCTCGTCCCCGCCGGGCAGCAGCCCTGTCTGCTGTGCGGCGACAGCGGTGAAGAGCTTGAACGTGGATCCAGGTGCGTAGGTGCCCTGCAGTGCCCAGTTGTTGAGCGGCATCCCGCTGCTCGGATCGGTGAGCGTCGCCCAGTACTCCTGGGAGATCCCGTTCACAACCGAGACCGGGTCGTAATCCGGGTAGCTCGCCATCGCCAGGATCTGACCGTTACGCGGGTCCTGCACGACCACCGACCCCTGCGGCGCGTTGGTGCGGGTCAGCCCAGTGACATCACGCTGGTAGCCGCGGCGGACGCTCTGGATCTTGGCTTCCAGCTCCCGTTCCGCCTGCGCTTGGAGATCGATGTCGATGCTGAGCCACACGTCGCTGCCGGCCTCCGGCGGATCCAGTGAGACGACGTCGACCAGGTCGCCCTTGGCGTTGACCTCGATCGTGCGCTTGCCAGGAACTCCCCGTAGGTCGCTCTCGTATGCACGCTCCACGCCCGTCTTGCCGACGGTATCGCCCAGCTCGTACTCCTTGCCCTCGGGCACGTCGACCATCTCGTCCTCCGGAACGGTGGTCTCGGTCCCGTCGGCACCGGGGACGGTTCCTCCTCGTCGGACCAGTTCGTCCTCGTTGATCTCGCCCACGTAGCCCAGGAGGTGCACCCCGAGGGAGCCATACGGGTAGACACGCACGGCCTTGCGCTCGACCACCACGCCGGGGAACCGGTCACCCCGCTCGGCAAGGTAGATCTCGACGTCCTCGGTGACATCCTCGGCGACCGGAACATACGCCTGTGGCGCGTAGCGCTTGTCCTCGAACGCGGCCTGGACGTCGCTGACCTTCGCCGGGACGCCGAACGAGACCAGGGTGTCGGCCAGGTCGACGAACACGGCCTCTCGCTCGTCCTCGTCCATCTTGCGCAGCGGCTCTCGATCGAGCGCGACGACTATCGACGTGCGATTGTCGACGAGAACGCGGCCGTTGCGGTCGAGGATGCGGCCTCTCGGAGCCTCCTCGTGGATGACGCGTAGACGGTTGGTGACCGAGGCCGCTTCGAACTCCTGGCGGTCGATGCCCTGCAGGAACCACAGCCGGACGAACAGCGCCAGGAACAAGGAGACCGCGACGATGCCGACCGCGCTCAGGCGCACCTGTGTGGAGTCCGTGTCCATGTCGTGGGTGTCTCGTGGGGTTCCGTGATCGCCTTGTCGACGGTGCCGTCGGTGCCGTCGGTGCCGGGCTCAGCGCAGGCCGACGGAAGTCGGCTCGCCCTCCGCCCAGCGACTCACCGCGAGCGCCGGTACGCACAGCACTGCATTGAGGACCGCGACGATACCGACGATCTGCAACAGCCGGGGATCGGTCAATGAGTGTTGCCCCAGCAACTGCGACAACAACGCGTAGATCAGCACGCCGGCCGCCGTCCCGACCGCGGCTACGAGCATGTCCATCGAGCGGCTGCTCGACATGACCGACTCCCGGAACGCCCCCGCCGCAAATCCCACCACCGAGCACGACAACGCCGAGATGCCCAACGTGCCCGGCAGGACGGAGTCCACCAGCAGACCGGCCGCGAATCCGACGATCGCCCCGCGGGTGGGACCACCGGCCAGGCCGGCACAGATACCCAGCAGCAGCATCAGGTCAGCGTGGACGCCGAAGGGCTGGATGTCGGCCAGCACCCCGACCTGAAGGACGAAGCCGCCCAGGACGACGGTGACCCACCTGAGGACCAGTGCAGCCTCGTCGCTCACGGCTGGATCGCCACCGGTGCGCTCACGACTCCGGCACCCACTTGATGACCTGCACCACGTCAACCTCGGCGAAGTCGACCGAGTACCCGATCTGGAGCGTCTGCACCCTGGCAGCCTCATCCGGGGTGACCTTGGCCACGGTCCCGACGGGGATCTGGTTGCCGGGCGGCATGATCGACCGCTCGATCCCGCCGGTGACCACCAGCTCCCCCTCCTCGACGGGCGCGCCGGTGTCGAGCGACACCTCACCTATGAAGGTCTTGTCGTCACCGCCGCCGTGTCCCTTGCCGATCACGCCGCTGCTGGACAGACGGATCCCGATCCAGAGGTCAGGATCGGTGATGAGCTGCACCACGGATCGCTTGTCGCTCACCTGGACGATCCTCCCGACCAGCCCATCGCGCTGCACGACCGGCATGCCGACCTCGAGTCCGGCATCGCGACCCCGATCGAGCTGGAGGGTGTGGTCGGTGAAGTTCGAGTACGGCCCCGTCGTCACGCGGGCGATCTGGGTCTCCAGGCCGTCCAGGTAGGCGATCCCGAGCTGCTCCTCGAGCCGCGCCAACTCCTCGGCGGCATCCTGGTCCGCCCATCGCTGCCCGCGCAGATCCTGGAGCTCGGAGCGGAGCTCGTCGTTCTCGGCCTGGAGGTCTTCGTAGCCGGTCACGCCGTTCCAGGCGTTTCGGAACGGCGTGGTCAGCCAGCGGGCACCACCACGGACCGGAGCGAACACATCGATGGCGCCTTCTCGCGCGGATGTCAGCGCGATGACTCCACGGGCGTCGAGTGTGATGAGTGTGACCGCCGCCAGCGTCACGACGAGGAGCACGTAGAGGCGTGGACGACGCCGACTCGGGCCGGGAGAGGACAGCGGGCGCACGGCTCGGGGATCAGCCGCGCTGTGACGAGAAGAGAACGCCTTCGAGCGCCTCGAACTCCTCGAGCGCCTGACCTGATCCGAGCGCGACTGCCTCGAGCGGTCGCGGCGCGATCCGGATCGGCATGCCCGTCTCCTGGGCCAGTCGCTCGGGTAGCCCCTTGAGCAGGGCTCCCCCACCAGCGAGCATGATCCCGCGTTCCATGATGTCCGCGGCGAGCTCTGGCGGGGTCTTGTCCAACGTCACCTTGACAGCGTCGACGATCGACGAGACCGGCTCCTCGATCGCCTCACGGATCTCGGTCGTCGAGGTGACGATCGTCTTGGGCAGGCCGGTCACCAGGTCGCGCCCGCGGATCTCCGCCTGGAGCTCCTGGCGCAGCGGCCAGGCCGAGCCGAGCTCCATTTTGACCACCTCGCTGGTGCGTTCCCCGAGAGCGAGGCTGTACTCCTTCTTGATGTACTGGATGATGGCCTCGTCCAGTTCGTCGCCGCCGACCCGCACCGACTGGCTGGTGACAACGCCACCGAGCGAGATGACCGCTACCTCGGTTGTCCCGCCGCCTATGTCGACGATCATGTTGCCGGTCGGCTCCTGGACCGGGAGTCCCGAGCCGATCGCTGCCGCCATTGGCTCCTCGATGATGCGTGCGGGCTTGCGGGCTCCGGCGAACTCGGCGGCGTCCTGTACCGCACGCTGCTCCACCCCGGTGACCCCGGAGGGCACGCAGATGATCATGCGCGGCTTGGCGAAACGGCTGTTGTGAACCCGCTGGATGAAGTAGCGCAGCATCGTCTCGCAGACCTCGAAGTCCGAGATGACGCCGTCCTTGAGCGGTCGGATGGCCTTGATGTGCGCGGGCGTGCGCCCGATCATGCGCTTGGCCTCGGTGCCGACCGCGACGGCTCGTCCGTCCTGTTCGCGTACTGCGACCACGGACGGCTCGGACAGCACGATGCCCTCGCCGCGCACGTAGACGAGCGTGTTGGCCGTTCCCAGGTCGACCGCCATGTCACGGCTGAGGAAGTTGGAGTTGAACCGTGCCATAGAGCGTCCTCACGCTAGCCCGCCACGTCCGACCTCGGGAATCGCAACGAAACCGCAACAAACTCTAACGGCGGCGCACCTGTGCCTCCAGCCGCTGTGACAGGTGCCCCACGGCTTTTCTCAGCTGAACCAGAGCGAGATCTCGCGGGCAGCCGACTCGTTCGAGTCAGAGCCATGCACCAGGTTCTCGTTGGTCGTGGTCGCGAAGTCGCCACGGATGGACCCCGGCTGTGCCTCCTCGACACGGGTCTTGCCGATCAACGTACGCATGATCGACCAGGTCTGGTCGTCCGGTCCCTCGACCACCATCGCGACGACAGGACCACGTGTGAGGAAGTCGACGAGCTCGCCGAAGAAGGGCTTGTCCCTGTGCTCGTCGTAGTGCGACTCGGCCAGCTCACGGCCGGCGACACGCATGTCCATCGCCGCGATCCTCAGGCCCTTGCGCTCTATTCGGGCGATGATCTCACCGACGAGACCGCGCTCGACGGCGTCGGGCTTGGCCATGATGAAGGTCTGGTTGGGGGTGGGGTTGATCGTCACGGCGCTCAGGGTACGACGCGCTGGCGTGTCGGGAGAAAAGCGTCAGCGTCGCCCGGCACGGCTCACCGCTCGCCGTGCCGGAGCGATGATGCGGAAAGAACCGGTGACCACGACGAAGTCCTCCTCGGCGGCGACCGCCAGGGCACGCGTGACCGCAGCCTGTGGATCGGCGACAATCTCGCTACTGAGACCGGCGCGATCGCACGCAGCGGCGAGCATCGACGCCGGCACGCCACGGTCCCCCTCGAGCGAGCAGCAGATGACCAGGTCCGGGCGCATCCTTGCGACCGCAGCGAGCGCTGCGTCGGGGTCGCGGCCCGCAAGCTGGCCGAGCACCACGATCCGTGACCCGACAGGCTTGAACTCCGCCTCGACCGTGTCGGCCAGTTGCTCCAGCGCATCGGGGTTGTGCGCTCCGTCGAGCACCACGAGGGGATGGTGGCTCACGATTTCGAACCTGCCGGGCAGCTCGAGCGAGGCGAATGCCTCGGTGACCACGTCATCGGGAACAGGGCGGTCGAAGAACTCCTCGACCGTCGCCAGGGACACCGCGGCGTTGGCAGCCTGGTGCGAACCGTGCAGAGGCACCACCAGGTCCTCGTAAGTGGACCGAGATGTCCGCACGTCGATCACGTGGCCGCCGACCGCTAGTCGGTCCCCGTCGACATGGAACTCCTCGCCCAGACGGATCAGCGTCGCCGGCCCTTCGGAGCGGAACAAGGGCACCAGCCGTGGGTCTACCGCTCCGAGCACCGCAGTGCTGTCGGGACCGATGATGCCTGCCTTCTCCGCGGCGACCGTCTGCTCCCAGCCGGGCGCGAAGTCCGTGTGGTCACCGCCGACCGAGGTGATCACGGCGACGGTCGCGTCGATGACGTTGGTGGCGTCGTATCGTCCGAGCAGGCCCACCTCGACGACCGCCACGTCGACGGGCGCCTCGGCGAACCACCGCAAGGCCGCCGCGGTCATGACCTCGAACCAGCTCGGTCTGGTGTCGCAGAGACCCTCCACCGCCGCAATGCCCGACAGGACCTCGGCCAGGTCCTGGTCTGCGATCGGTTCACCATCGCGTGCGATCCGCTCGTTCAGTCGGTCGAGATGGGGACTCGTGTAGGTCCCCACCGACAGACCGTGGGAACGAAGCATCGACGTGATCATCGCCACGACAGAGCCCTTGCCGTTGGTGCCGGTCACGTGCACGAACGGCAAGCTCTGCTGCGGGTCACCGAGAAGCGCCATGAGCTCGCGCATCGGTTCGAGCGACAGGCCGTCGACCCGACCGGCCGCGATACCGGCTGAGGACTTCTCGTGGTCCAGGCGGGCGTCCAACCATGCGAGCGCCTCGACGATGTTCATCGTGCGGTCGCTTGAATCAGGATGCGGCGCGGCGGGGGCGGCTCGTACGGGGCTTCGCCCCACGGGGAACCAGCGTCGGGTTCACCTGCTCGAGAACGACACGCTCGTCGATGACCACCCGGGCCACGTCGTCACGCGATGGCAGCTCGTACATCACACCGAGGAGCACCTCCTCGATGATCGAACGCAGCCCGCGCGCACCGGTACCCCGCGCCAATGCCTGATCGGCGACGGCACCAAGGGCACCCTCGGTGAACTCCAGCTCGACGTCCTCCAGCTCGAAGAACTTCTGGTACTGCTTCACGAGCGCGTTCTTGGGCTCGACGAGGATCTGGATCAATGCCTCGCGGTCCAGGCTGTCGACGACCGCTGTGACAGGCAGACGGCCGACGAACTCGGGGATCAGGCCGAACTTCAGCAGGTCCTCGGGCAACACCTTCGCGAACAGCTCGCCCTCGGATCGCTCGTGCACCGAGCGGACCTCGGCTCCGAAGCCGACGCCCTTGCGGTTGGAGCGCTGCTCGATGATCTTGTCGAGCCCGGCAAAGGCACCACCACAGATGAACAACACGTTCGTGGTGTCGATCTGGATGAACTCCTGGTGCGGGTGCTTGCGCCCACCCTGAGGAGGAACCGAGGCGGTGGTGCCCT
>CAYVDN010000035.1:26559-30990 GCA_964450685.1 uncultured Microthrixaceae bacterium | reverse complement strand
GACACCAGTGCGTGAGCTCGGTCGATCACCCGGCTGCGATGCGCCACGAGCGGTCGCAGACTGCGGGGCAGTCTCGGGATGATCGACAGGTCGCCGACACCGAGCGACACCACCGGCGCGACTTCGCAGAGCTCATCGAACAGCTCTGCGAGCCGAGCGGAGAACACCTTGGGCGACGTGCCGTGCGTGGCGTCGTTGGCGCCCACGGAAATGACATACAGGTCAGGTCGGTCATCGAGCGCGTCCTCGAGTTGATCGTCCAGCACGTCCCGAACGCGTGAGCCCCCTCGGGCCCTACCGATCAGCTCGACCTGCCAGGGCAGACGTTCGGCGAGCCGGGCGATCCAGATCTCCTCGCCGCGCGCCAGTCCCGGCCCGGTCATCGAGCTGTCACCCAGCACCGTCACCCGCACCCTCGGGACTCCCTCGCGGCCGTAGATGCCGGTCACGTCCAGATCGCCGTAGCGGGGGAGAGGCGCGTTCGCAGTGTGGTGGACCTGTACCAGCAGGCCACCCGCCGTGGCGAGCGCCACACCTGGCACAGCGAGCGTGATCCCGCGGTGCATGCCACAAAAGGTGACCTTCTTCACACGCGCTCGTCAACAGCTTTCGCGTCCCGTGGGAAGAACGACTCAGCAGACCTCTGGGCCGGCGCCCGCTCTCAGCCGGACAGCCGGGCAGGTACACGCCAGGTGAGAACAGCTCCACCACCGTCGCGGGGGCCGAGCTCGACGTCGCCGTTCAGCTGGCGCGCGCGTTCCTTCATGTTGATCAGCCCGCGACCCCCGGCGACGGGCACCTCGCCGGGACCGACCCCGTCGTCGGTCACCACCAGGGTCAGCCAGCCGTCGCTCAACAGGATCGCAACCTCTGCGGTCGTGGCCGACGAATGCCTAGCGACGTTCGACAACGCCTCGCGTTGCACGGCGAGGAGGTGCTCGGCCAGGGAGCGGTCGATCTTGTCCAGTGGACCCTCGCAGTGGAGCGACGGTTCGAACCCGAGCGATCGGGCGGACTCCACCACCAGCTCGGTGGCGGCCCGCCTCACCGAGGACTGCCCCACACGCGTCGAGTGCAGTTCGAAGATGGCTGATCGGATCTCCCTGACGGTCGTGTCCAGCTCGTCGACCGCTTCCTCGAGCCTCTCGCTCACCTCGGCCGACATCGACATCGATGCAACACCTTGGAGGCTCAGGCCGATGGCGAACAGCCTCTGGATGACCGTGTCGTGAAGGTCACGGGCGATGCGGTCGCGTTCCTCGACCAGGACGAGCTCCGCCACCCGGCTGTGCAGGCGGGCATTGTCGATAGCGACCCCGGCCGCCGTCGCGAGTGCGACGCACAACGTCTCGTCGGAGTCGGTGAATGCCTCGCCGCCGAGCTTGTCGCACAGGTAGAGGTTCCCGAAGACGCGACCGTGCACCATCACCGGGACCCCCAGGAACGACCGCATGGGCGGATGATTGGGCGGGAAGCCTGCACTGTCGGGGTGTGTGGTCAGGTCCGACAACCGCAACGGACGCGGATCGGTTATCAGCACCCCGAGGATGCCGCGCCCGCGTGGCGTCGGGCCGATGGCAGCGCGTTCCTCCGACGAGAGCCCGACCGTGATGAACTGGCTCAGGCCGTCGCCGCGTTCGTCGAGGACTCCGAGCGCGCCGTACTGGGCGTCGACCAGGTCCTGTGCCGCCTCGACGATGCGCTGCAGCACGGTTTCGAGGTCCAGCTGTGCGCCGATCGACAGAACGGCATCGAGCAGTCGACGCATCTGGCGGGCACTGGTCGGCGCGTCCATCCGACAAGGGTAGAGCGCCGCTATCGCGACCGTTGAAGCGCGGAACGGGACAGACCTCCGGAGCGGCGGCGGGAGTCGTACGGTGGAATGATGTCGCGATGACGATCACCGAGGATCCGAACACCGCCCGAAGGCTGCCGGCGACTCTGACCGACGAACTGCGGCGTCGACTGACCGCCCAGGTGAGCTCGTCCGGGAAGGCTCCGACGGTCACCACCAACGCCCCCTTCGACGGCTCGGTCATCGCGGAGCTGCCCCAGTCCACGCCGCAGGACGTGCTCGAGGCCGCGGATCGCGCCCGTGACGCGCAGAGGCTGTGGGCTGCCAGACCGGTTTCGGAACGCGCGGCCGTGTTCCTGCGGTTGCACGACCTGGTCCTGGACTCGCGGGACCAGCTGATGGACCTGATCCAGGCCGAGAACGGCAAGGCTCGTCGCGACGCGTTCCTCGAGGTCGCCGATGTCGCCAACACGTGCAGGTATTACGCCCGCACGGCCGCTTCGACGTTGTCGCCCTCGTCACGGACCGGGTTGATCCCCGGGCTCACCTCGGTCCAGGAGTTGCACCATCCGCGAGGGGTGGTGACTGTCATCTCGCCGTGGAACTATCCGCTCAGCCTGGCTGCTGGTGACTCGATACCGGCTCTGATCGCCGGTAACGCGGTGGTGCAGAAGGCCGACAACCAGACGGCGTTGACGGCGCTGTTAGCGCTTGACTTGGCACGCAGGGCCGGGGTTCCGGACGACCTGTGGCAGATCGTCCTGGGCCGCGGTTCGCAGATCGGTGATCCGCTGCTCGATGTCGCTGACTACGTCATGTTCACCGGATCGACCGAGTCGGGTCGCAGGATCGCGCAGGAGGCGGGACGCCGCCTTGTGGATTGCTCGCTCGAGCTCGGAGGCAAGAACGCGATGGTCGTGCTCGATGACGCCGATCTCGACCGGGCGGTCGAGGGGGCCGTGCGGGCGTGCTTCTCGTCGAGCGGTCAGCTCTGCATCTCGATCGAGCGCATGTACGTCGCCGATGCGATCCACGACCGCTTCGTCGACGAGTTCGTCACAGCCGTCGAACAGATGAAGGTGGGCGGCGCCTACGACTACTCCTGCCAGATGGGCTCGCTCACCTCGACCGAGCAGCTCGATGCAGTCCGGGCACATGTCGACGACGCCGTCGGCAAGGGAGCCAAGGTGCTCACCGGCGGTTCCGCACGGCCTGACCTGGGCCCCTACTTCTTCGAACCGACCGTGCTGGCAGGAGTGACGGCGGACATGGAGTGCTTCGCGGAGGAGACCTTCGGTCCGCTCGTGTCCATCTACCGCTTCGACAGCGACGACCGGGCCGTGGAGATGGCCAACACAACCCGTTACGGGCTCAACGCCAGTGTGTGGAGCCGGTCCGCGCGCCGCGGCCGTGATGTCGCTGCGCGACTGCACGCGGGCACGGTCAACGTCAACGAGGCGTATGCAGCGGCGTGGGGCAGCATCGACGCGCCGATGGGCGGAATGGGTGACAGTGGCATGGGTCGTCGCCACGGGGCAGCCGGGATCCTCAAGTACACAGAGTCCCAGACCATCGCCCGTCAACGTCTGATGAACCTGGCACCCCCACTGGCTCAGCTGGGCGACGACGGGTTCGCGACCGTGATGACAGCAGCGCTGCGCCTCATGAAGAAGGCAGGTTGGCGATGACCGCCGTCGGGCGCACACCAGCACAAGGTCTGCTCGACGCGTTCGACATCTCAGGTCGCACAGCGATAATCACGGGGGCGAGCCGTGGAATAGGACTGGCCATCGCAACCGGGTTCGCCTCCGTGGGGGCGAACGTCGTGATCGCCAGCCGGAAGGCAGATGCATGTGACGTCGCAGCGGATGCGATCTGCGCCGCCGGAGGCACAGCCCTGTCGGTCCCCACCCACGTCGGTGACCCCCTGGCGATCAGGTCCCTCGTCGAAGCAACCGTCGAACGCTTCGGCGCAATCGACATCGTTGTCAACAACGCCGCCAACCCACTGGCCCAGCCGATCGGCCACATAACCCCCGAGGCGTTCCAGAAGTCGTTCGAGGCGAACCTTCGTGGACCGGTGTTGCTGGTGCAGGAAGCGCTGGAGCACCTGCGACGGAGCGATCACGCAACCGTCATAAACATGGTCACCGCCGGCATCTTCACCCACGGCCAGTACGTCTCGATGTACGTCGCGATGAAGAGCGCTCTCATGTCGATGACCCGATCGATGGCTGCCGAGCTGGTGGGTGATGGCATACGGGTGAACGCGATAGCCCCGGGCACGGTGCGAACCGACATGGTCACCAACACCCCGGAGGAGTTCCAGCAGGCGGCGGTCGACACCCAGCTCATCCGTCGTATGGCGGACCCTTCGGAGATGGTTCCAGGTGCCTTGTTTCTGGCGAGCGATGCTTCATCGTTCATGACCGGCCACGTCCTGGCGCTCGACGGGGGTCTTGCGACCCACTGACACCCGGTCCGGATGGGTAGTTCTCCCGACGGTGAATTCTTCACCGCCTCCCTTCCCGCGCCGATGCACCATCGATGACTGAATCGGACCCTGCCGGGCAACCGGCCAGCCCAGTCGCGCGGGACCAGCAGATCCTGGCGACGGTATCGCTGGCACTGCCCGA
>CAYVDN010000035.1:22796-26459 GCA_964450685.1 uncultured Microthrixaceae bacterium | reverse complement strand
CTCGAAGACGACGCAGCCAGGTTCTCGACGCTGTTGCAGAATTCGGCGACTGTCATGTTCGTCCTCGAGGAGGACGGCACCGTTCGACGCACATCGGGTGGGCTCAGCCGCATGCTCGGCCAGAGCCAGGAGTGGCTGGAGGGCGAACCGTTCGCCAAGTTGGTCGAGCCCGACGACCGCTCACGGCTGGAGTCGGTGCTCGAGCAAATGCGCAGTTGCGACGGTGCGGAACGGACGGTCGACCTCCGCCTGGTCGCCAGCGACGGCCGGACCACTCCGTTCGCTCTGAGCTTCACGAGCATGCTCTCGGACCGGGTGATGAACGCCATCGTGGCGACGGGGCACGACGTGTCCGATCGTGTTCGATCCGAGGCGGAACTGCGTGAGGTCAACTCCGCCATCGCGGCCACGCTCGAGGCGACCAACGACGGCATCATCGTCGTCGACAACGGGTTCAACCTCATTCATCACAACCGTCGATTCCTCGAACTCTGGAACATCCCGGAAGGTCTCCTCGAGCGACGCGCGTACGAGCAGGCGATGGACATCGTCCTCGCCCAGGTGGCTGACAGAGACAGCTTTCTGGCGGGTATCGCAGAGCGGTTCGCCGACGGCGAGGAAGTCGTCCACGATGTGATCGAATGCGCTGACGGCCGTGTGCTCGAACGCTCGTCCTTTCCCCAGGTCATCGACGGCAGGGTCGTCGGGCGTGTGCTGAGCTTTCGTGACACCACCGAGCAGGTACGCGTGCGGGACCAGCTGACGCACCAGGCGTTCCACGACACCTTGACCGGCCTGGCCAACCAGGCGCTGTTCCGCGACCGGGTGAGTCAGAGCATCGCCCGCCTAGGCCGACACGGCACTCAGATGGCAGTGATGTTCATCGACCTCGACGACTTCAAGGCCGTGAACGACCGCCTCGGGCACGCAGCGGGCGATCACCTGCTCATGACGGTCGCGGAGAGGATCACCTCGTGTCTGCGTCCGGGCGACACCGCCGCTCGACTGGGTGGCGACGAGTTCGCTGTGCTCGTCGACGACCTCTCCAGCGCCGAGGATGCCACGGGAGTCGGCGAGCGGATCCTTGCAGCACTCGGTGCCCCGGTTCCGATCGGTCCGCGTGGTGAGGCGACGAACCACGTCTCACCAGCTGCCAGCATCGGTGTCGCGTTCGGTGCCGTCGGTGTAGGGGTAGATGACATCCTGCGCGACGCCGACCTGGCAATGTACTCGGCCAAGGCCGCTGGCAAGGGGTGCTATCGGGTGTTTGCCGAGCACATGCACGCTGCTGCTGCCGAACGCCGGGAGTTGACCGCCAGCCTGCGTGGAGCCGTCAACCGAGGTGAGCTCGTCGTCCACTACCAACCGATCGTCGACCTCGCCACGGGCCGGGTCGAGGCCATGGAAGCGCTCGTTCGTTGGGATCACCCGGTGCGGGGAATTCTCGAACCATCAGAGTTCATCTCGATCGCTGAGGAGGCCGGACTGATCGCCGAAGTGGGCGAGTACGTGATGCAGGTAGCTGTGCAGGAAGCGGTCCGCTGGGCGCGCCTGCTGGGTCGTGCGGACGCTCCGGCGGTCAGTGTGAACGTGTCCGCACGTCAGCTGCTCGATCCGTCTCTTCCCGACAAGGTCGAACTGCTGTTGCATCGCAGCGGACTGCATCCGGCCCAGCTGCTGATGGAGGTCGCCGAAGGTGCCCTGATGCAGGATCCTGTCGCGGCGAGCGTGACACTCGACCGCGTCAGCAGGCTGGGTGTCCGGCTTGCAATCGATGACTTCGGGACCGGCTACTCATCGCTGGCACACCTCCAGCAGTTCCCGATCGACGTACTCAAGGTTCACGGTTCGTTCGTGGACCAGGCCAGTGGCGATCAGGCTTCCCCTCTTGCGCAGGCAATCATCCAGATCTCCCATGCGTTGGGTCTGGTGCCGGTGGCAGAGGGCGTCGAGAGCCAGGAACAGGTCGACGCTCTTCTCCGGGCCGGCTGTCACATGGGCCAGGGCTTCCACCTGGGCCGTCCGGTGGACGCCGATGCAGCAGTGGGGTTGGTGCTCGCTTCGATGCGTCGGGACGTCAGGGCCGTCCAGCTGAGGTGAGCCTGTCTGACCCCAGGTAGATGAGCCCGCCGCCGATCTCGGTGTGTTCCACTCCGGCTTCGGCCAGGTCCTCGCCCCAGCCGCGCGTCAGGCCCGGATCCGCCTGCTCCATGCCGTGATCTGCGATCACCAGAACAGCGGTCTGCTCGATGGCGCCGACGCGCTCAACCGCTGTGAGCAACCTTCCCACCCTGCGGTCGCCATCGCGAACGGCTGCCCGGGCGAGCTCTCCGTGGGGACCGCTCTCGTGGCCTGCCTCGTCGGTCAGCGCCAGGGAGCACCACGAGAGCGAAGGAAGGGGATTGCCGTGGCGGCCAAGCCAGACGTCGATCGTGTGCTCGATGCTGACGTGGTCCACCCGTGATGCGAACGAGTATGTCTCCGAGAGTGAACACGCATCGCGGTCGACGCCGTCGACGTCGTCGACCGCCGGCAGGTCACCACCAATGCCAGCTCGGACCTGTGCGAAGCTCGACCACGTGGCCCCACGGTCACAGAACTCGAAGGTCGCCGAGCTGAACGACTCCGGGCGCGACCGCGCCAGCGCCTCGAAGAGCGTCTCCACCCGGTCCGAGACGTGGCGTGATGACCAGAACATCTGGTCGAACGCCAACAGATCAGGGATCGATCCTGTCCTCCTGTCGACCCAGGTGTTGTGGAGGATCCCGCTGTGACCGGGATGTGCGCCGGTGAGAGCGGTTGTGTGGTTCGCCAACGTCGCGGTGGGGAGCGACGCATGAGCGCCATGGCGAAGCTCGACCCCGGCGGCTGCAAGTCCAGCGATGTTCGGCGCCTCGCCTTCGGCCATCGCATCGTGGAGGAGGTTCGCGTTGCAGCCGTCGAGCAGGATCACCAGGACGTGATCGGCACGTGATCCGTCGAGTACGGACTGGATGGCATCGCCGTCCTGGCGTGCCAGGAGTCCGTCGCTGCGTGGTACGCCCGTCGGGCCGACCGCGCCCGGGTGTGGTTCCAGGCCGAGGAGGGTCGCGATGGTCGGCGCGATGTCCACGACTCTGGTCGACTCGTCGCGGCTGCCAAGTGTTCGGATGCCGGCCCCTGCCGCGATGAAGGGTGCTCTCGACTGCACGACGCCCAACGACCCGTGCTGGCCGAGCAGTCCGTCCGCTGCGTGGGCCGCGGTGTGCGTCAGCAGCATGTCGGGTGCGTGTTCGGCATCGAAGAACTGCGCGATCGACTCGAACGCGTGGGGGTAGGCGTTGGCCGTCCGGCTCGGGAACTTGGCGGCCCGCTCCTCGCCCAGTCCGGTCAGGTGGCCTGGGTCATCAGCTCCAAGAGGGTTGCGGCCATCGACCGACACCGTGTCGAAGGCATGCCTTTCGCCGTCGACGCGTCGACGGAACGTCACCGATCCGTCGACGGCAGCCGCTCGGTATGTGTCGGTGTCGAGCGGCCGCACCACCATCTCGATCCGATCGGCCATATCCGCCTCGGTGGCTCGCTGCTCGAGCAGCTCTGCCGCGTGCATGGTCAGCTCGAACCGTTCGGGTGCACGCATCGACACATTCTGGATCACGACGGCCCGGATCACCACGGCCCGGA
>CAYVDN010000035.1:18656-22696 GCA_964450685.1 uncultured Microthrixaceae bacterium | reverse complement strand
ACGGCCCGGATCACCACGGCCCGGAGCTCTCCGGTTCGCAGCCGTCCGTCCCGCCAGGGAGCCGGGTCCGGGGCGGGGCGATGTACGGTCTGTTCCCCCGGCTCCGGGCCGGCTGATCTACCGGGAGCACTGAATGCACGTACTGATCGGAACTGACGGTTCGGACGACGCGATCGCAGCGGCGGTCTCGGGGCTAGGCCTTCTGGCCGTACCGACACAGGTGACCGTCGTGGCTGTGCTCGATACCCCCGGCGCGGCAACGGCCGGGCTCGAGTCCGGGTTCGCCGGGGGGATGGTCAGCGACGTCGAGGTACAGACGGCATGGAGCGCGGCAGAGCGGGATGCCCAGGTAGCGCTGGAGCGCACAGCGGCAGCACTGTCGACCGAAGCGACGGTCATCCTGGAGACGCGGATGGGGGATGCAGGGGCAGCGATCTGTCAGCTGGCCGCCGAGATCGACGCGGATGTCGTCGTTGTCGGATCGCGCGGTCGGGGAGCCATAAAGCGGGCACTGCTCGGTTCGGTCAGCACCCACGTGACCAACAACGCGCCGTGCCCGGTGGTGGTGGTGCGCTCGGGCACCGACGCCTGATCCTTCACTGACCCACCGCGGTGACCGCAGGCCAACTGCTCGTGGTGGTGCTCGCCTCGCTCGCCGGGGCGACGGTCAAGAGCGTCACGGGGATGGGTTACCCCGTCCTGGCCGTTCCGCTGATCGCCGTAGTGGTGGGTGTCGAGGATGCGGTGGTCGTGGTCGCGCTGCCCAACCTCGCTGCGAACGCGTATCTCTGGTGGGAGAGCCGGGACGCCCGCAGCCAGACCCGCGACCTGCCACGGCTCGTCAGCTTCGGGGTAGTCGGTGCGGTAGTAGGAACCTTCGCCCTGGTCAGGCTCCCCGAGGAGCCGCTCCTGGTAGTCCTGGCCGCCACGATCGCTGTCTTCGTCGTCAACTTCGTACGGCGACCGGATGTGGCGATCGATCCCCGGACAGCGACACGGTGGTCGCCGGTCGTCGGCGCCGTCGTCGGCATGCTGCAAGGGGCGATCGGGGTGTCCGGGCCGGTGGTCGCCACCTGGGTTCACGGCTACCGCCTCCCTCCGAGGGTCTACGTGCACACGGTCACGACGATCTTCGGGATCACCGGGGCGGTACAGATCGCGCTGCTGGTGGTCCAGGGCCAGTTCGACCGCGACCGACTGGTGGCAGCGGCGTTTGCTGCAGTCCCCGTCGCGGTGGTCACCCCACTCGGGGTCAGGTTGCGCGATCGGCTCGCCGGGCCGAGCTTCGACCGGGCCGTGCTGGCCGTTTTGCTGCTGTCGGCCGGGTCGCTTCTCGTCGACGCACTCAGCTGAGCGGTGCCATCCCGATGTCTGCTCCGGTCACCGCGCTCCTCTGATCAGCCGTCCCGGTCGGGCACCGGTGTCCTCGCCGTGGTCGAAGGTGATCCGGCCCGACTTGATGGTCGCGACGTACCCCCTGGGTCGCTGGACGAGTCGGCTGCCGCCTGCCGGCAGGTCGCGGATCACCTGCGGAGGTTCGAGAGCGAGGGACTCGTAGTCGATCACGTTGATGTCGCCGAGCATGCCGACCCGGAGCGTTCCCCGGTCCGTCAGTCCGTAGAGGCGGGCGGTGTCGCGGGTCTGCTTCCGTACGACTGTCTCGAGTGGTAGGCGTTCTCCCCGGTCACGGTCGCGGGTCCAGTGGGTCAGCATGAAGGTCGGCATCGACGCGTCACAGATGACGCCGCAGTGGGCACCGCCATCGGCCAGGCCCACCGCCGCACGAGGATGCATGAGCATCTCACGGACCGGTTCGAGGCTGCCCTGCGCGTAGTTGAGGATCGGCACGTACAGAAGCCCGTGGCCGCCGTCGACGAGCATCGCGTCGTAGGCGATCTCGAGCGGGTGTCGTCCCGTCGCTGCTGCGATTCCTGCCAGGGAGCGATCGGCCGACGGCTCGTAGTCCGGCGGATCGCCCAGCAGGAAGGTCCGGTCGTAGGCGCCGCGGAGACTCGACGCGGTTACCTCGTCGGGTTCCCATGCAAGGATCGCTTCGCGCGTCTCGCTGCGCTGGAGCTCGGAGAAGAGCTCCGTGTCGGTCAGACCCCGTGACTTGAGCTCCTGATAGGCGGGGAACGCATCGAACAGCGAGTACGTCGTGTGGTGCCCTGAGAGCAGTCCGGTCGCGCGACCTGCGACCTGGGGCCAGATGTCAGCGCCTTCTTCGGCGGCGGCGAGGGAGGCGTCCATGAGCCCGCGCCACAGCTCCGGATCGGCGTCGACCTGGAGCAGGGCGAACGTCACCGGCCGCCCGATCCGGGCAGCCAGGCGTCGCATCCACTCGACCTCCTTGGCAGGGCCGACGATGTCCTCGCCGGCGGCGCCCATCGGCGCCAGTTCGAACACTCCGGTTCCCAGTTCGCCGAGCGTCTCGCCGATGCCGAACAGCTCGTCCTCTGCCGCGAATGTTCCGGGTACCGGCTCGCCGTCGATCGCCGTGTGGGCGATCGTCCGTGACGTGGAGAACCCCAACGCGCCCGCGGTTATCGCCTCGCGCACGACAGCCGCCATCCGGTCGATGTCATCCGCGGTGGCGGGTTCGTTGCGTGCTCCACGCTCACCCATCACGTAGGCGCGCACGGCACCGTGGGCGATCTGGGTGCCGACGTCCATCGTCCAGCGACGCTCGTCCAGTGCGTCGAGGTATTCGGGAAAGGTCTCCCACTGCCAGTCGATGCCTTCGGCCAGCGCGGTGCCGGGTATGTCCTCCACGCCTTCCATCAGACCGATGAGCCAATCGTGGCGATCCGGCGAAGCCGGGGCGAACCCGACGCCGCAGTTGCCGGTGACGACGGTCGTCACTCCGTGCCACGACGTCGGGGCGAGAACCTCGTCCCAGGTGACCTGTCCGTCGTAGTGGGTGTGGATGTCTACCCAACCCGGTGTGACGAGCAGGCCATCAGCATCGATCTCGTGCTCGGCGGGGGCGGCGATCTCGGGTGTGTCCGGGTCGCCGATGGCGCTGATCACGCCGTCGGTGATGGCGACGTCGCCGACGAAGGCGGGTGCGCCGGTGCCGTCGACGATCCTTCCCGAGCGGATGATCAGATCGTGTCCGGACCCGGTTCTTGTCGTGTCCATCGGTTTCTCAGACGTAGGGATCGGCGTTTATGAACGGTGCGGTGGATCCGCCCAGGGGGATCGGATCCATGCCCAGCTTCCTGTGGTCCCAGGACCTGACCCTCTCGACGTCGATACGGACCGCGATGCGCTTGTTGAGCATGAACTCGACCAGTGGCTTCAGGTCCTCGGTGTACGGGCCGTTGTAGCGCTCCCAGACGCTGACACCGACCTTCCACAGCGCGTCGGGATCCTCCACGATCGTCGCGGTTCCTTCGAACGAGACGCCGCGGAGCGTGTCGTAGGTCTCGCCCTCCTCGATCAGACACGTGACACGCGGATCACGGCGGAGGTTCGTCGCCTTCTGTGAGCGTGACTTGGTCTCGAACCAGATGGCACCGTCCACGACGGCGTACCACATGGCAACCAAGTGCGGCATGCCCGTGGGGCCCAGGGTCGCGATGGTCGCTGTGCGTTGCTGTTCGAGGAACCGCGCGACCTCGTCGTCGGTCATCGTGATCTGCGAACGCTGGTTCGTCCCCATCTGTCCCCCCGTAATGGTCGTACAACCATCATGGCCCGATTGGAGATCCGTTGGTCGCTCAGGAGTGGGTGATCAGCAGCAGCGGTCAGCGGTAGGCGCAGAACCCGAACGAGGTGGACGCCCTGGGCGCCAGGGTGCGGTTCCAGTCGGCGCCGGTCACCGTCAGCGTGTGGCCCTGCTGATTGTAAACACCGTTCCAGAACTCGTATGGCCGGCCGGCGATCTGGACATGGACCACCCAGTTGACGGTGTTGCGGGTCCTGTTGGTCACCTCGACGGTGGCGCAGTACCCCGTCCACCAGTCCCAGGTGACCCAGCCCTCCCAGTCGACCTCGACGGTATCTGGGGACGTCGTAGTCGTGGGTGTCGTGGTGGT
>CAYVDN010000035.1:0-18556 GCA_964450685.1 uncultured Microthrixaceae bacterium | reverse complement strand
CCCAGTCGACCTCGACGGTATCTGGGGACGTCGTAGTCGTGGGTGTCGTGGTGGTAGTCGTCGTAGTAGTGGTAGTGGTCGTCGTGGTGGTCGGTTCGGCGACGGGTGCGTTGCCGACGGACCAGTCCAGAACCTTCACTCTGTTGCCGCCGCGGCGCGACTTGCGAACCTCGAGTGTCGCCGATCCGCTGGCACCACCCGAGTGCAGTTGTGCTGTCAGCACTACCTCGTGCGACGCCGCCGGGTCGATGTCACCCCAGCAGGTCGCCTCGACGGTGACCACGTTGCCCAGACCGTCGTCCACTCCCAAGTACCCGGTGTCGCCACCGAGCGGTGCGCTGCACTTGCCGCCCGACTTGCCGGCGGGCACTGCGAGACGCTCCGACTGGTCGATCTGGATCGATGCGATCGCGGTCTCCAACCCTCCCTCGACCGCCCGTGTCTCCTGAGCGTTGGCCGCCTGCACGGAGGCAAGGTTCGCCGCGGCAACGGTCATTCCGAGCAGGGCGAACATCACGACGCCACCGACGAGGGTCCACACCGCAAGCCCGGTTATCAGCATGAAACCTTGCTGATCCCGGCGTGCAAGGCGCTCGGCGATCAGCCGCACCAGCCCGGTCGGGGCCTTCATGACCGCATCCTCACAGCGGCAGACCACGGGCCGTAGTCACCGGCGGCGTTCATGACCCTTACCCGGACCCGGTAGTACTTCGAGCCCTTGCTCAGGTTGTTCGCTCGGACGGTCACGTTCTTGGTCCCCAGCAGGACCTCCTCCACCGTCGTCTCGCTCTTGAGTTCCACTTGGTAGTGCGACGCTCCCGTCACGGGGTTCCAGGCGATGTCGATGTAACGGGTGCCCCCGGCCACCGCCCCCGAGCGAACCCTGCGCAGGCCTGACGGCGCCGGTAGTAGCGATGTCCTGACTGTGATGTCCTGGGTCGCCGTTGCAGTCGCACCGGCGTCGTCGGTGACGGTCAACCGCACCGTGAAGGTGCCCGGTGACGGGTACGGGACATCGATCGGTGTCGCCAGGTCTGACGTGGTGCCATTGCCGAAGTCCCACGAGTAGCTCACGGCCGGTGGCTGCATCATGTCGATCTCGTCGAGCGCCGAGGCGCTGAAGTCGATGCTCATAGGAGCCACACCCGACACCTCAGATGCCGAGATCGTCACGGTCGGCACCCGGTTGGCGACAACGACGTGCGTCTGTGCGGTGGCGATACTGCCGCTGTCATCGACGACAGCGAGCGTCGCGGTGAAACCGTCGGGTGGGCTGAGACGGTCGTAGCGATGCACCGGGTTCGCTTCCTCAGAGGTAGTTCCGTCGCCGAAGTCCCAGCGGTAGCCGACCACCGAGCCACCCACCTCGGCATCGGCGTCGTCGTTCGAGCCCTTCGAGGAGAACTCGACCGGCTGACCCCTGAAGTACGTCGCGCGGTCGGCCGGCGAGGAGATCGCTGCGACGGGCGGGTTGTCATCGACCTCGATCGTCATGGTGGTCGATGCCGACAGCCCGGTTTCGTTCGTCGCCGTGAGTTGGACCTTGTAGCTGCCCGCCTTCACGTACTCGTGCACCGGCGCCGCTTCGGTCGACGTCGAGCCGTCGCCGAAGTCCCACCGGAAGGTCAGTGCCTCGTCGTTGGGATCGGTCGACTCCTTGGCGTTGAACTGGACCTTGAGCCGGCGACGTCCACTTGTCGGGTCCGCAAGAGCAACGGGGCTCGGCGCGTCCGCCGTGGTTGCGGTGCCGTTCCCCCCGATGCGAAGTGAGGCGGTCATCGCGACTTGCTCGAGCGACGTCGTGGTCAGCACCAGGGTGACCCGTCGGCACGCGGTCGTCGTACCGATCGTCTCGACCCCGAGCTCGCTGGAGCGCTTGGCCAGGTCATCCCCAGTTGCGCAGGTGGCGCTGGTCCCGGCGGGGATCACGTCGGATGCCAGTTCGTTGCGTTCTCCGGGCGCCGAGCCGGGCTTCGCGCAACGCATGCGGACCAACAGGTACGAATCACCGTCCGGCACGAGCGAGTACGAGGTTCGAGTGTCCTCGTGGCCCAGCGCCAGAAGGTTGATCGTGCCCTTTGCCCCATCCGAACAGGACGTGATCTCCTTGTCGTCGCCCACCCAGGCCGAATCGGAGTTGGTCACGTCGCGGGTGAAAGCGCTTCGCAGGATCCCGAGCGAGGTGCCCGACAGGTTACGGGTCTGCACGTTCTGGTGCTCCCGCATCGCCATGGTCGCCCAACCGGTGATCGGAAGGAGCATCACACCGCTCAACATCACCGCCAGGAGGGTTTCGATCAGAGTCATTCCTGACTGCCCGCGAGAGGGCCCCGGCTGGATCATCCCGACCCCGCCTTCCGCACGTCGCTGTTGCGCTTGACCACCGTTCCTGTGGCGTCCTGGCGACTCCCGACGACCTCGATGGTGAGACGCTGGGCGCCGTCGTCGCCAGCACATTCGGACAGGTAGGCGGACTTCTGCGCGTTCCAGTGCTCGACCCTGGCGATCCGAACCTCGGCGGGAGCGTTGACCTCGGCGACCTTGGCGGCGAGGGGCTCCTTCCACACCTCGTAGGCCTTCTGGTACTCGTCGGCCCCACCGCACGGCAGGTATGTCATCGCTCGAAGATCTTCCGCCGCGGCGCTCAGGTCCACCTCGAGCTGCTGGGTCTGCTCGGCGTCCGCGCTGACGCGAATCTGGACCATCATCCCCGACAGCGACGCAAGGGTCAGCGGCACCATGACCGCAATGCCGACGAGCACCTCGATCAGGGACACACCAGCCTGGCCGCGGCAGGCGCTGCGCCGGGCAGGCGCGGTCATCGAGGTCGGTTCCACCCGTCTCCATCGGCCGAACCGCGAGTCTGATGAGGATTCCTGACTAGAACTCCGAGGCCATGTCTACAGTGCCGTTGATGGATTCAACGACATTGTTCTCGGTCCGGGGGAAGGTAGCTGTGGTGACCGGCGGCAGCCGCGGCATCGGGCGGATGATCGCCGAGGGCTTGGTGCGTAGCGGGGTGAGGGTCTACATATCCGCACGGAAGGCCGAGGCGTGCGACGCGACGGCCGAGGAACTGTCGCAGTGGGGTGAGTGCATCTCTGTGCCGACCGACCTGTCGACCCGCGCCGGTGTGGAACTGCTCTCCGACACCGTCTCGGAGCGGGAGTCGGCGGTCCACGTGCTCGTGAACAACGCTGGCGCCACCTGGGGTGCGCCGCTCGAGGACTTCCCCGACGAGGCCTGGGACAAGGTGCTCTCGACGAACGTCAAGGCCGTGTTCGACCTGACGGTGGCACTGTTGCCGCGTCTGCGTCCAGCAGCCTCGCCCGATGATCCGGCCAGGGTCATCAACATCGGTTCGGTCGACGGAATCCGTGTCCCAGCGACGAGCAACTACCCCTATGCAGCATCGAAGTCCGCTGTGCACATGTTGACCCGCCAGCTCGCTCACGAGCTGGCCGATGAGCACATCACGGTCAACGCGATCGCTCCGGGTCCGTTCCAGTCGAAGATGATGTCGTTCATCCTGGACTCAGCAGGCGGTGAGGAGCTGGTGAGCGCAGGAGTTCCCCTCGGCCGGATCGGCCGTCCGGAAGACGTGGCCGGAACGGTGATCTACCTGTCGTCGCGTGCGGGCTCGTATCTGACCGGTGCGGTGATCCCGGTCGACGGGGGCATCTCGACCCACGGCTGAACCGAACGAGGATCGCGGGATCCGCGAGACGGGCGAGATCGATTGAGTCGGCCCCGACAACTCGTTACTCTCCTCGTGACGGACGCAAGCATTCGTGTCACAACATCCACTGGCACCGGTGGATTGCCCGTCCTGGCAGCCGAGGGGGAGGCCGCATGAACACGTCGATCCGCCGCGCTGGTCCGCGATGGCCGATGCTGGTCCTGATGGTCGCCGTCGGGGCTGTCGCAACTGCGTGTCCTCCACCACCGACAGGCGGGGGCGGTGCCACCACCACATCGTCACCCCCGCCACCCGTCGACGAGTTCGTGGCGGTGCCTGTGATCACAGGTTTGGACCAGGGCCTCAACGTCGAGTTCGCGCCCGATGGGCGCGTGTTCGTCGCTGAGAAGTCCGGGGTCATAAAGACCTACGACAGCATCGATGACCCGACAGCGACGATCACCGCCGACCTCAGAACGGCGACGCGTAGCACGGGTGATCACGGCCTTCTCGGCCTCGCCGTTGACCCCAACTACCCGATACAGCCGTACATCTACGCGTTCTACACGTGGGATGTGACCGGTCGATGGGGCGACAGTTGTGCCGCGGGCTATTCGACCAACGGTTGTGTCACCGGAGCACGTATCGCCCGTCTCGGGCTCGATGCCGAGGCACGCCTGTCCGGTGCACCGTCGACGATGGTCGAGGACCGCTGGTGCTTCCAGTTCCCGAGCCACGGAGTGGGCGACTTGGAGTTCATGGACGACGGCACTCTGCTGGCCAGCGCCGGCGAAGGCGCCCACATCTCCGGCATCGACTACGGGCAGTACGGGGGTGACGCCGTCTTCCCGCCGATCCCGTACGTCACACCCCGGAACCCGTGTGGTGATCCGCCGAACGGTGTTGGTGGAGCGGTGAGTGCCACCACCTCGGAGGGAGGATCGTTCCGCAGCCAGGACCTGCTCACCGACGGCGATCCGCTCACATGGGACGGGTCTCTCGTGCGGATCGACCCGGACAGTGGGTCCGCCGCGACGGACAACCCGCTCGTGGGCTCAGGCTCGGCCGATGATGATGCCGTCGTCGCCCACGGTGGCCGGAACCCCTATCGCTTCGCCATCAGGCCGGGTACTGACGAGGTCTACATTGCGGATGTCGGCCGCAACAACCACGAAGAGATCAACCGCACGATCCCCACCGATGGCATCGTGGAGAACTTCGGGTGGCCGTGCCGAGAGGGCCCCGAACCCCAGCCCGCGTGGTCCGCGCTGAACAACGGGCTCTGTGAGCTGATGTACGAGCCGGATGCACCAACGACCCTCACCGACCCCTGGTTCTCGTATTCCCATTCCGGAGGCGGTGCGTCGCTGGGCGGCATCGCCTTCGTCCCTACGCAGGGTCGCTACCCGGCTGAGCACGAGGGCGCGATCGTCTACTCCGACTACGTACGTGCTCGGGTGTCCACGTTGGGGATCGGGCCGGACGGGAAGCCCGATCCAGGCGGACCCACGACCGTGGTGCAGGACACGATCACCGTCGACATCGAGGCCGGCCCGGACGGATACATCTACACCGTCGACTACGTCAACGGGACCGTCAATCGACTGGTGCATTCCGACGCTGCCCCGGTGGCCAGGATCTCGGCAGCTCCGACATCGGGCGCAGTTCCCCTGACGGTTACCTTCGATGGCTCCGCTTCCACGGACCCAGACGGTGGGCCGATCGGGTACGAGTGGGACCTGGATGGTGACGGTTCGTACGACGATGGTGTCGGATCGATCGTCTCGGCAACGTTCACCGATCCGACCGATGCGGTGGTCGGCCTCCGAGTCACCGACGAAACCCAGGCATCCACGGTCACCACCATCACCGTGAGGCCAGGCAACACGGCGCCCGCGGTCGACCTCCAGGTCACGACGCCGCTCCCGTGGTCGGCGAACGACGACATCTCGTTCCAGGTGGCAGCGACAGATGGTGAGGACGGAGCCCTGAGTGGATCAGCTGTCAGCTGGGAGGCACTGATCTTCCACTGCGCCGTTGCCGACGACTGTCACGAGCACCCGTTCACCGAGGGCAGCGGGACGACCGGAACGTTCTCGGGGCCGTCGCATGGCTATCCGTCGTATCTGGAGCTGAGGGTCACCGCGGTCGACAGCCGGGGGGAGACCACGACGGTCGCCCGCGAGCTGGTGCCTGCTCCTGTCACCCTTCAGGTGACTTCCTCGCCTCCCGGCGCAACCGTGACCGTCGGGGAGCACACAGGAGTGACTCCGTTCTCCATCACGGTGATCCGCAACGATGTCCTGACGATCTCGGTTCCGACACCTCAGAGCGTGGGTGGATCGCAGTACCGGTTCGGTTCGTGGAGCAACGGTGCCGGACAGTCACAGGAGTACATGGCGACCGGGGACGCGTCCCTGCACCTGACCCTCGCGCCTGACTGAACCCCCGGAAACTCTGATTAGCCGGCGCTGTCACAACCAGGCGATACCGAGTCACTCCCGGTTGGCGTCCTTGCGGGAGCGCTGCCTTGCGACCAGGAAGGCTCCGCCGATGACAGCTGCTGCGAGGACAAGGCAGGCTACGATCACCACTGTTGGAGAGACGCCACCGTCATCCTGGTTTGCAGCTGTCAGCGGGGTGATGTCGTCCGATCCGCCAGGGGGAGCGGAAGTCGGCTGTTCGGCTGTCTGATCTTCCGTCGTGGTCGTCGTGGTGGTCGACGCGGTCGTCGTCGGGGCCGGAGAGTCGCTGACGGTAACCGAGCCCGTGGCCGAGGCATTCGGGTCTGTTGATGTCACCTCGATGGCCCAAGTTCCGGCCGAGGGCACGTCGATGGTTGCCGAGTAGAGCGAGGTGCCTGCTTCACCGTGCTGGAGCGGGATCGAGCCGACCGATGTGGTGCCGTCGTCCAACGTGGCGCTGACGGTCGCATCCTCTGCCAGATGGCCGTCGCCGGCGAACACGATGCCGACCTCGACTAGGACCGATGTCGGTCCGCTCTGTTCTGCCCGGGTGATCGACATGGTGCCGGTCTCGTCGTGGGCGAGGGCCGTCCCTGCGCCGGCTCCGAGGCAGAGAATCGTGGTGGCGAACGCCAGGAGCAGCTTCGTTGTGGGCCGTGACATGGGGATGAGACTACGCAGCCAGGGCGAGCAGCCTCAGTGGAGGAGTTCTGCGAGTTGGGTGGTATCGGCCCGGTAGTCGCTGTCCGGATGGTCCGCATCGACGAGGGTGGTGGAGTCGAGGTACACCCGAGGTGTCTTGTACAGGTAGAGGATGGCCAGCCAGTGCGGTGGCGAGACGTAGCGATCGGCCTCGTTCTCCTTGAGCCACCTGCGCACCCTCGGTGCGTGTGCGCCGCTCATGTTCGGGAACAGATGGTGCTCGACGTGGTGGCTGAAGTTGAAGTGCAGTCGGTCCACCCACCCGAAGGTGTTGACACTCATGGAGTTGTCGAGGGGGTCGTTCTCCTTGGTCAGCGGCCGGAGGAAGTGGTTGGTGGCGATGTAGCTCATCACTATGAAGTTGGCGACCATCAGCGGCAGGACGACGGCGAACAGGGCGTCGACTGGGCCGGCGAGTACTGCGACGGTCAGCCAGAGGGCTGCGCAGACGACGGTGTCGATGATCGCCCGACGCCGGTTCATGCGGCGGAAGCCCCGCATGTACTTGGACTGGATCCACAGAACCACCTGGCCGTGGAAGGTAAACCAGTAGAAGAGGAAGAGATAGCTGAGCGGGCGGCGGGACCCTGGGGCGAGCCGGGTCACGAACCGGGTGGACGGAGCCGCGTCGTAGCGTTCCAGGGTTCCGAACGAGTCCGGATCGGAGTTGCCCAGGTTGGTGCGGCGGTGGTGCACCTGGTTGTGCCATGTCCTCCACAGGGTCGGGGAGACCATCATCGGGCCGAAGGCCAGGTAACCGAGTGCAGTCTGGAGTCGCTTGTCGGCGACGACCGAGCCGTGCAGCACCTCGTGGCCCAGGAAGCCCATGGCGGCCATGCACTGACCCGCGACGAGAGCGAGCAATAGCGATGCCCACCATGCAGGTCCGGCGATCACGATCGTAGCGATCGACCCGAACCCGACCACGGCCAGCGGGATGAACCACAGAGCGCGCAGCGGGCGCGAGTCGAAGCTGTCGTCTGGGAGCTCGGCCTTGATCCTCTTGCGGAGCTCGTCGACGGTCGGCTTCGCGGCGGCGGGGGAGGTGGTCATGCGCGATCCTCGATCGGTCGGGGGGAGTTGGCCGGTTCGGCGGTTGGACCGGCCGCGGGACCATCCGGTTACGTCAGCGTAACCTACGGTGACGTAACTTACGGTCGCGTAGTACGGTTGGTCAACATGACTGACGGCACAAGGACGCGACTGTCAGCAGTCGAACGGCGTCATCAGCTGGTGCAGGTCGGCCGAGCGGTGTTCGCCGAGAAGGGCTACGAGGGCGCGTCGGTCGAGGAGATCGCCGAGCGGGCCAAGATCTCCAAGCCGATCATCTACGAGCACTTCGGCGGCAAGGAGGGGCTCTACGCGGTCGTTGTCGACCGGGAGATGGAGTACGTGATCGGCCAGATAGCCGACGCGATCGGTTCGGGTACCCCGCGGCAACGGATCGAGGGAGCAGCACTGGCGTTCATGCGCTACGTGCAGGATCGACCCGACGGCTTCGCTGTGCTCAAACGCGATTCGCCGTCGAGCAACGGCCTGGCGAACCTGCTGGCCGAGGTCGCCGATCGTGTCGGCGACGTGCTCAGGTCCGAGTTCAAGAACGCCGGCTACGACCCGCGTGCGGCGCCCCTCTACGCGCAGGCGCTGATCGGCATGGTTACGTTCGTGGGCCAGTGGTGGGAGGAGAACCCCAGGATGTCCCCTGAGGAAGCGGCATCCCACATCGCTGCGCTCGCCTGGATGGGGCTGCGGCATCTTCCCCGCAAGCCGACCCGACTCGGGAAGGGCCATCAGTAGGCAGATGGTGGACCGATCAGCTGCGCGGGTGACTCCGGATGCATCGCGACAGATCAGCGGAGGCCACCCGTGGGTGTTCGACCGATCGATCACATCGATCCGGCCCGAGGGCACGGCGGGCGATCTGGCAGTCGTGTTCGACGATCGACGACGGTTCATGGCGATCGGCCTTCTCGACCCGAGCTCGCCGATCCGTATCAAGGTCCTGCACCACGGGTCGCCCACGCCGATCGATCACGACTTCTGGGTCCGGCGTCTCAGCGATGCGCTGTCGGCGCGAGCCGACCTGGTGGCTGACGAGACGACCACCGCCTTCCGATGGGTGCACGGCGAGAACGATCGGCTACCGGGACTGGTGTTCGACCGCTACGGCGATTCGACGGTGATCAAGATCTACAGCGCGGCCTGGGTACCTCACCTGGAAGCCGTCGTGTGCGCCGCCCAACAGGTGATGCCCTCCGAGCGCGTCGTGCTGCGGTACTCCCGCAACTCCGCACGCGACATCGTCCCGGCCGGTGAGACGACTGCTCTGGTCGGGGATCTGCCTTCCTCGCCGGTCGAGTTCCTGGAAGGCGGGCTCCGCTTCCAGGCCGACCTGGTGAACGGCCAGAAGACAGGACACTTCCTCGACCAGCGCGACAACCGGCGCCGGGTCCGTTCGCTGAGCGGGGGTGCCCGAGTGCTCGACGTCTACTCGTGCACCGGCGGATTCTCGGTCAACGCCGCGGCCGGCGGAGCGGCATCGGTGCACAGCGTCGACGCCAGCCCGGGCGCGATCGCCACCGCTCGGGCGAACATGGCACTCAACCGGTCGTTGTCGGCCGTCCGCTCGTGTCGCCACGAGCACACCGTCGGTGACGCCGTCCGGACCCTGCAGGCCATGGCGCGCGATGGTCGAAGCTTCGACCTGGTGGTGGTCGATCCTCCGTCGTTCGCCTCGCGTCGAGACCAAGTGGGCGCGGCGCTGCGGGCCTACGGGCGGCTCACCGATCTGGCACTGGCCCTGGTGGAACCGGGTGGCGCGCTCGTGCAGGCCTCGTGTTCCTCGAGGGTGACTGCTGCCGAGTTCTTCGACGTCATCGACGACTCCGCCAGGCGCAGGGGTCTTGCGCTCGTCGACCAGACCCGGACGGCACACGCGCTCGACCATCCGATCGGGTTCCCCGAGGGGGCGTACCTGAAAGCGCTGTTCGCAACGGTCGTACGCGCCTGAACCGTTCGTGTGGCAGGTCGGTCATCGGTGCTGCCCGGCCCGGCGAGCTGGGGCAGACTCGTCGCATGACGCTGAACTTCGCACAGATCGAGCGCCAGGAGCTTTGCAACCTGTTCGAGAAGGTCGGACCCGATGCCCCGACATTGTGTGAGGGCTGGACCGCCCGGGATCTGGCCGCCCATCTCGTGGTCCGGGAGCGCCGACCCGACGCCGCTCTCGGAATCCTCGCAGCTCCGCTCGGACGACACGGAGAAGCCGTGCGTCGGGAGTACGCCGCCAAGGACTGGGCTGAGCTGGTCGACCTGGTCCGGACCGGGCCACCCAAGCTGTCGGTGTTCGGAATGCCCGCTGCAGACCGGCTCGCCAACACGATGGAGTACTACATCCACCACGAGGACGTCCGGCGACCGAACGGCGGAGAGCCCCGGGACCTGCACGAGGAGCTCAGCGCGCAGCTCTGGGACGTGACAAGGCGTATGTCGCGGCTGACGATGCGCCACGCGCCATGCGGAGTGACACTGCGCACGACAGATGGTCGGACCGCTGTTGCCAACTCGTCGACGCCTCGCGTCGGAGTGCGCGGCGACGTAGGTGAGCTCGCGCTATTCGCCTACGGCCGCCAGCGAGCTGCTCAGGTCGAACTGCTCGGTGACGACTCCGACGTGGCGTCGCTGCTCGACGCAGACCTCGGTATCTGAGCCGCTGCCAGCACGAGCAACAGACCGGTGACGATCACCGGCATACCAGCTGACGCCAGTGCGACCATCAGCACCGCCAGCCCCACGCTGACGGTGTCCCGGCCGCTCCAGCTGCCACAGCGGTGCAACAGCGTCACTGCCACCACGTAGACGGCAGACGGAACCGCAACACACAGAGCGGCGGCCGACGAGCTGATCGTCGACGCCCCTGTCGCATGGTCGACCGCGACCGCCAACCCGGCGCCGACTGCTGCCGCTCCGGAGAGGATGAAGTAGTGGCCGTAGCCCCACACGAACGAACCGGACGCCGTCGCGTCCTCCCACCGGTCCCTCAGGCCGGTGACGTGGTCGGTGGTCGAGCGGTCGAAGTACAGCCACCACATCGCACACACCGACACCAGGCCGGTGACCGCCACTTCTGCAACGTCGTCGAGTCGGCTCCCGCTGTCGAGAGCGGTCTGCACAGCGATCGTCGCAGCGAGGATTGACTCACCCAGGACGATGATCGTGAACAAGCTGTAGCGCTCGGCGATGTGGTGAGGGTGCCAGGGGTTCGGGGACGCACGCTCGGCCCATACCGGCACCGCGAGCTCTGCCACGACCAGCACGGCGAAGCCGGGCATGCGGAACGAGTCGGGAAGTGCGAGCAGGGCGATCCAGCCCAGCTGACAGACTCCGACTCCGAGCGCATACCGCAGGTTGGTGGGCCGGTGGTCGCGGTCGTCCCTGGCGGCGCGCAACCAGTTGGCCAGAAGCGCAGTCCGCATCACCACGTAGCCGAGGGTGACGACGACGAAGTCGGACGCATCGAACGCTCTGGGTACGCCCGCGGCAAGGATCAGCACCCCGCCGATCTGTACGAAGACGCCGAACCGGTAGGCGAGGTCGTCGTTGTCGTACGACGACGCGAACCAGGTGAAGTTCACCCACGCCCACCAGATCGCGAAGAAGACCGTCGAGTAGCCGACGATCGCGTCCCGCACGTGGTCCTCGGCCAGCGCGTGGTGCAGGCCGCTGCCGGCCTGGGCGACCGCCACCACGAAGCACAGGTCGAAGAGCAGCTCGAGAGGGGTGGATGTCCGGTGCGATTCGGACGGATCCCGGCCGATGAGTGGTCGTAGTGCGGTGCGGATCACCGCCAGGACAGTACCTGTCACGGCGGGTCCGGCGTTCGGTCGGGCAGGGCGTCATGTGGGACTGGCTAGAGTCCCCCGCCGTGGTCGAATCGATGCCCTGGCACGATGCTTCCCCGGTCGAGCTGGTGATCTTCGACTGCGACGGCGTCCTGGTCGACAGCGAACACCTTTCGGTGCGCACCGAGGTGCAACTGCTCGGTGAGCTCGGCTGGCCGATCACCGAGGACGAGGTCATCGAACGTTTCGTCGGCAGGTCCGACGACCACATGCTGGCAGTGATCGAAGATCACCTGGGTCGCGCTGTTCCGGAGTTCATGACGACCTACCGGGAGCGGCTGTTCGCCGCGTTCGATACCGAACTCACCGCTGTCGACGGAGTGGTCGACGCAATTGAGAGGATCGGACGCACGGGTACCGCGATCTGTGTCGCTTCGAGTGGCACGCACGAGAAGATGGCTCGCACGCTGGGACGCACAGGTCTGCTGGAGAGGTTCGAGGGCAGGATCTACAGCGCGACCCAGGTCAGCAACGGGAAGCCGGCCCCGGACCTGTTCCTCTTCGCAGCAGCTTCGATGGGGGTCGACCCGCAGAGGTGTGTAGTGGTGGAGGACAGCGCCGCAGGCGTCGCCGCTGCTCGCTCTGCGGGCATGAGGTCGGTCGGCTACGCCGGTGGGATCACCCCTGCCGAGAAGCTGGAGGGTCCCGGGACGGTCGTCATCGACACCATGTCGGCACTCTTCCCCGCGACATAGGGGTCGTCGCTCACATACTCTGTCGCCTGGGATCCGAGGAATCCTGGTAGGGCCTACCATCCGCACGCATGGGTCCACGGGTGAAGATCAAAGTGGTCGTCGGGGTGCTCGTTGCAGCACTGGTCGGACCGAGCTGCTCGAGCGGGGAGAGCACAGCCACCGGACCCGGACAGAAGGCATCGACGACCACGACGACGACGGTGCCGGCGCCAGAGGCCACGACCGTCGACGGGGTGCTGGCCCTCGGGCGGCCGGTCGTGCTGGCGCACGCCGGTGGTGAGAACGCCCATCCGCACTCGACCCCGTACGCGTACGCCGAGTCCGTTGCCGCGGGTGTGGACGTGCTCGACGTGGATGTCCGCCTGACCGGGGACGGTGAGCTGGTCGTGCACCACGACGACGACGTGGAGCGCACGACGAACGGCACGGGCGTCGTGGCAGAAATGACTTTCGAGGAGTTGCACGCACTCGATGCCGCCTACTGGTTCACCGAGTCCTGCAGCGCGTGCACCGACCAGCCCGATGACGCGTACGTGTTGCGTGGAGTGCGCACCGGAGATGTGGAGCCGCCCGAAGGCTACGAACCCGACGATTTCGCGGTGCAGAGATTCGAGGACCTGGTGGCCAGGTACCCGGAGCACGTGCTCAACATCGAGATCAAGGGCTCGTACCCCGACGACGTTCCCGCTGCCGAGGAGCTCGCCCGGATCCTGACCGAGCACGACCGTCTCGACTCCGCTGTCGTCACATCGTTCGACGACGAGCTCGCAGAGGCGTTCCACGAACTGTCGCCGGACGTCGCGATCACACCCGGCCTGGCGGCGATGACCAAGTGGGTGCTGCTCGGTGAGGCGCTCCCGGAAGGGCGCTCGATCGTGCAGATCCCGCCTGAGTACGAGGGTGTGGAGCTGCTCACCCCCGACCTCGTCCGCCGCGCACACGAGCAGGGGCTGGTGCTGTGGATCTGGCCGAACGAGCGGCAATGGGAGAACACCGACGGCTACGAGCGCTTGTTGGACCTGGGTGTGGACGGCATCAACGCCGCAGACCCGCCGACAGCGGTGCAGGTGGTGCGCTCCAGGACCTGACGGCGCTGCCGATCAGGCCGGTGGCACCGACTGCTGTGCATCCATCATGTCGGCCATCACCATCTTGATGAAGTCGTCGGCCTCGTCGGTCATGCCTCCGGCGACACCGCCGTATATCGCGGCCGACCCCGCGGCCTCGCCCTTGTGCTCGATCGCGTACGCGACCGCCTCGCTCAGGTCCGCGGCGAACTCGTCGGTCACTCCCGGCTGGGTCTGGGGGCCGGTGACCGCCATGTGGATCGAGTTGGGGTACTGCTGGCCGTTGAAGCGCCAGCCCCGCAGACGCATGAAGTCGTTCACGTGGTAGATGTCGAACTCGTCCGACGTGAAGCTGAAGCAGAACGTCGGTGACCCGATGATGCGCAACTCGGGGTGGGATCGGACCGCTGCCTGCATGGCGTCCGCTGCGGCGAACACGGCTCGGGCCTTCTCCAGGTAGCCGTCGCGGCCCATCGAGACCATCGAGGCCCAGGTCGCGGCGAGCAGGCCGAGCGAGCGTGAGCCGTCCATGCCGGGGGAGCAGTACTTACCGCCGGTCCAACCGGCCAGGTAGAAGTACTGCGAGTTGCGCAGCGCCTTGTCGCGCACGGCCAGCACGGACGACCCCTTGAGTCCGTAGCCGTACTTGTGGGTGTCCGCGCTGATGGACGTGACACCGGGGACCCGGAAGTCGAACAACGGGATGTCGTAACCGAGTTCGCGCCCCCACGGAAGTATGAATCCGCCCAGGCAGCCGTCGACGTGCAGGCCGACGCCCCGCTCGATCGCCAGGTCGCTCAGCGCCTCGATCGGGTCGACGGTGCCGTAGCCGTAGTTGCACGCCGAACCGACGATGGCGATCGTGTTCTCATCGATCAGCTCGGCCATCCGGTCTACCTCGACGGTGGCGGTGGTGGGGTCGACCGGAGCGACACGGAGCTCGATGCCGAACAGGTGACATGCCTTGTCGAACGCCGGATGAGCGGTCTCGGGCTTGACCACGTTGGGGTGTTTGATTCCGCGTGTGGCGGCGGCGTGCTCCCGGTAGGCGAGCATCGCGTGGGTGATCGATCCGGTACCGCCACTGGTCACGATGCCCGCGGGTGTGGACTCGGTCACGGCCTCGGCGTGGAGCATGTCGAGGGTCATGGCGATGATCTCGCCCTCGAACTTGGTGCCGCTGGGGCACACGTCACGCTGAAGTGCGTTGACGTGGCCGAACAACGCGAAGGCGTCGCTCAGCAGGTCGTAGTGCTCGTGATCTCCGCAGTAGTACGAGCCGGAGATCTTGCCGGTCTCCCAGGTGGCGTCCTCCTCGGTGGCCATCTGACGCAGCTCGTCGAGCACCTCGGCGCGGTCCCTGCCGGTCGACGGCATGGTCCGGTTGACTGGGAATCGCTCGGCGTACGGGTAGTCACTCATGGCCTAGAGACTGACAGATCGGAGCGGTCGCCGTGAACGCGGCTTCGAACAGCGGTTGCAGGCGGTCATGGACGGCCCGGGCGACGGGGTCGGGGTGGTGCTCGGACGCGACGGGAAGCGACACCGTCGTCGGGTCCAGGCCGAGCTTGCGGCGGGCGGCGACCTGTCCAGTCGCTCGTGCCGCGGCGATCTCGGGTCGGTCGACGACACGCACGACCTGCCCGCTCACGTCGGCGAGAACCTGGGCGACGGCGCCGCTGCGGGCCGCGCCTCCGGCGAAGACGAGTTCTTCGGCGGGATGGCCGCAGAGCGAGTCGACGGCGGGGGACAACCAGCGAAGGTTCCGTGCGACTCCCTCGACCGTTGCTCTGAGCACGTCGTCTCGTGAGGTGGTGAGCGTCATCCCGAGAAATCCACCGCGCATTTCCGGAGTCGACGACGGTGACATGGACCCGGCGAGCCAGGGCAGGAAGATGAGTCCGCCGGCACCGGCGGTCGTCCGCTCGAGCGCCTCGGACAGCTCGGCGAAGCGGTCGACATCGTCGCCGGACGGCGAGAGGAGTTCCAGAACGCGTTCGACCGATCGTCCCGCTACTCCGTTCTCGGCCATGACGATCAGGGAGCCCGGGGCTGGCGCCGGCATCGACAGGACTTCGTGGTCGAGGTCGACTGCCTTCGTATCGAGCGACTGGATCATCACAGCGGTGGTGCCCACGACCACGCCACGCCGCCGCGGGTCTGCCAGCGCGCCGGTCGCGAAGGCTCCCGCGTGTGTGTCGTTCATACCCGCCATGACCGTGATGCCGGAGGGCAGGTCGAGGTCGGTCGCTACGTGGGGGAGCAGTTCACCGACAGGGTCGTCGATGCCGATCAGCTGTGGGAGCCGGGTGCGGTCCACCCCCGACATGGCGATGAGATCGTCGTCGTAGGCGGTGGCGCCCACATCTCTGTTGTCGCACAGCTGACTCGCGAACATCGTGCATTGGGTTGCCACAGCCCGACCCGTCAGCCGCAGGTTCACGAAGTCCATGACCTCCAGGTATGTGGCAGTGCGCGCATGTACCTCGGGTTCGTCGAGTTGGAAGTGCAGGAGGTGCGACAGCGTCAGACCACTCCCGATCGGTGGGATGCCGTGGTGCTCCACCCATGTCCCGAAAGCGGAAGGGTGCCTGTCGAGGATCGCCCAGCAGTGATCTGCACCCCTGGTGTCCAGGTAGAGCTTCACCCCGGCGATGACTTCGCCGTCTGTGTCGACCGGTACGAGTGACGAGTACTGGCTGCAGGCCCCTATCGCCTTCACCTGTCGGGCCTGCGCCGGATACCCCTGGCTGATGTCGCGCACGGCGTCACGCACCGCCGACCAGATCGCACCGGCGTCCTGGGTCACCGCGGGGCCGTCGGTCAGCGTCGTCAGAGGGCGAGATGCTTCAGCGGCGACGACTCCGTCTGCATCGACCAGCGCTGCCTTGACGTTGGTGGTGCCGATGTCGATCCCGATGGCCAGCATGGGGCCACGGTAACCAGTCGCGCCCGGTCGTCCGCACGGATCCGGTTTGGCCCCGGACGCCGCCGGCGCGTAGCCTCGGTCGGTCAACACTAATTGAGGATCTTGCTTCGCCCGAGACCCCACGGTGACCTGAGCGCCTTAGCCGGCGTGACGGATGAAAGAGCTGCGGCTCGCCTGGGTAGGTGGACTCCAGACACCCGACCGGTTCCGGTCGAGCAATGGGCGTCCGCTCGCAGCGACGCCCGATGCTCCCGAACCCATGGAAGGAGGTGTCGATGGAGAACCCCAGGCCGGAGAAGGTGGCCGTTGTGGAGGAGGTCCGAGAGAAGCTCTCGGCTGCAGACGCAGCGCTGTTCACCGAGTACCGGGGACTGACCGTCCGTGACCTGGCCGAGTTGCGCACCGCTCTGCGTGCCGCCGGAGGTGAGTACCGCGTGTACAAGAACACCCTCGTGCGACGTGCTGCAGCGGAGCTCGACCTGGACCTGAGCTCGGAGATGGTCGGGCCGACGGCGATCGCTTTCGTCGGGCAGAAGCCCGACGGCACGCCGGGCGACCCCGTGATGGTCGCGAAGGCGCTCGCCGCTTTCGCCAAGTCACATCCCCACCTGGTCATCAAGGGTGGTCTGTTGGACACCACGGTGCTCGATGCGGACGGTGCCAAGGCACTGGCCACCGTCGCGCCCCGAGAAGAGCTGCTCGCCCGCTTCGCCGGTGGCCTGGCTGCGCCCATGCGCAACTTCGCCGCCCTGCTGCAGGCCGTGCCGCTCAACTTCGCCTACGGGCTCCAGGCCCTCATCGACGCCGGCGGTGCCGCCGGTGCTCCCGAGGCCCAGGCGCCCGCAGCGGAGGCCGCCCCCGAGGCGGACACGACCGACGATGCACCTGTCGAGGACACACCCGCGGAGGCCGAAGCCCCCGCCGACGCTGCAGACGATGCAGCGGCAGAGACCACAGACGACACCACACAAGACGCAGAACCGGCAGCGGACGCTGCCACCGAGGAGTGAACAGCAATGGCAACCACTGAAGAGATCCTGGATTCCATCGCCAGCCTGACCGTCCTGGAGCTCTCCGAGCTCCTGTCCGCCTTCGAGGAGCGCTTCGGCGTGACCGCGGCCGCTCCGGTCGCCGTCGCTGCTGCCGCTCCGGCCGCCGGCGGCGGTGACGGTGGTGGCGACGAGGAGGAGAAGACCTCCTTCGACGTCGTTCTCACCGATGCCGGCGACAAGAAGATCGGCGTCATCAAGGAGGTGCGCGGTCTGACCTCCCTGGGCCTGAAGGAGGCGAAGGACCTCGTCGAGTCAGCCCCCAAGGCAGTACTCGAGGGTGTCTCCAAGGCCGACGCCGAGAAGGCCAAGGAGGCTCTCGAGGGAGCCGGCGCCAGCGTCGAGATCAAGTGATCCCCGGCCGGCATCTCGTCGGCTGACCGGATCGGTGTGAACGGAGGGGAGTCGCTCCAGGGCGGCTCCCCTCCGGCGCGCCGGGGGCGTGATCCCCGTCGCCGGGTGTCGCGATCCTTGACCCGGGTGTCGGCTGTTCGTACGCTCTCGGGACATCCGGTCGCCCAGGTGATCGACTTGCCCGGACGGGTATCCAGCAGAATCAGCCGCGGCCCTATCGGTTGCCGCTGCGCGTGTCTTGACCCTCGGGCCGTCGGCACATAGGCTGTTCGGTTGCCGTGCCCTGCCGTTCGTCCTCCTTCCGAGATCTTCTCCGGAGTTCAGCGCGTACGGGATCAGGCGATCGCCCACCCGTCAGCGTCAACGAGGAGTGATCCTTGTCCTCTCGCGTCTCCATCCGGGACCGTTACTCGTTCGCGAACCTCGACGAGGTTCTCGAACTCCCGGATCTAATCGCCATCCAGCGTGAGTCCTTCCATTGGTTCGTCGAGAACGGTCTCGCCGACGCCTTCAGGGACATCTCGCCCATCAAGGACTTCACCGAGACGCTGAGTCTCGAACTGGAGTTCGACCCGACCGACGAGGACCTCCGGCCGCCGCCGAAGTTCACGGTCGAGGAGTGCCGCGAGAAGGACATGACCTACTCGGCGCCGATCTTCGCCCGGGCCCGCTTCATGAACGCCACCACCGGCGAGATCAAGGAGCAGACGGTCTT
>CAYVDN010000034.1:0-32055 GCA_964450685.1 uncultured Microthrixaceae bacterium | reverse complement strand
CTAGCAGCTCTGCAGCGGCGCCTGATCGACGTTGCGGTCCCTCTGGTGCGACCCGGTGGTGTGCTGGTCTACAGCGTCTGCACGTTGAGCGCAGCGGAGACCGTCGACGTCGACTCCCACGTGGCGCGTTCCTGGCCCCAGCTCGAACCGCTCGAGGCGCCGGGCGAGCCGTGGGACCGGTCGGGGCGTGGAGGCATCCTCCTCCCGCACGTGGCTGGGACCGACGGGATGTACATCGCTCGCTACCGCGTGCCCGATGACCGGGCGCTGCGTCGTTGAGGGTGTTTCAGGGCCGGTACGATTCTGCGCGAGCACAGGAGGTGCCCATGGCCGGAAACTCGGCGAACCTGGTGAAGGTGCTGACCGTCTCCGACAGCGTCAGTGCCGGTAGCCGCGACGACGTGACCGGTGATGCCCTGGCGGCCCGCCTGAGCTCGGCCGGCTTCGAGGTGCTGGAGCACCGTGTGGTACCCGACGACGTCGGCGAGATCACCAACGCGCTGTCCTACATGGCCTACGGGTTCAACGGATTGGTCCTGACCACGGGCGGCGCGGGGTTCGGGCAACGTGACTTCACCCCCGAAGCGACCAAGCGCATCCTCGACCGGGACGCGCCGGGCATGGCCGAGGCGATGCGGATGGCCAGTCCCAGGGGCCGCCTCTCGCGGGCCATCGCCGGCACCCGGGGTTCCGCCCTGATCCTCAACCTGGCCGCTGCCCCCGACCGTGCGATCGAGATGCTCGACGCTGTCATCGACGTCGTGCCGGAGACCCTCAGGCTCCTGGCTGGCGGCGTCGTGCCCACCGTCGACGCACTACAGCCGAACCTGATGGACTGAGCGGACCTGCCGGAGCCACCTGGTCGCCCAGCTCCACGACCCCATCCGGTGGTCGAATTCAGGTCGGCCGGATGGGATTCGACCACCCGATTGCAGCGGCCTAGGCTGAGTCTCCCATGGTCGATGTTCTGCCCACCGATGCAGTGGACCGCGAATGCATGACACGCGCCCTGGCGGCAGGCTCCACCGTGCGCTGTATCACGTCGCCGAACCCATGGGTAGGAGCGGTCGTCCGGACCCGGGCTGGTGCAATCCACGAAGGTGCCACCGGAGAGCCCGGCGAGCCACACGCTGAAGTTGCGGCGATCGAGGCCGCCGGCTCCGCTGCGGACGGGTCGACGCTCTACGTGACGCTCGAACCGTGCAACCACACCGGTCGTACCGGTCCCTGCGTGAAGTCGATCATCGACGCAGGGATCACCAGGGTGGTCGTCGGGATCGAGGATCCAGATCCGCTGGTCAGCGGCTCCGGGATCGCCGCGCTCCGCGACGCCGGGGTGGAGGTCCTCCTGGGGGTTCAGGAGGACAAGGTCCGGTCGCAGCTTGCTCCCTACCTCAAGCACCGTCGGACCGGGCGGCCCTGGGTGGTGCTCAAGCTCGCTGCAACCCTCGACGGTGGAACGGCTGCACCGAACGGGACGAGCCAGTGGATCACCTCGCCTCCGGCACGTGCCGACGGTCACCGTTGGCGTGCGGAGTCCGACGCGATCCTCGTCGGCGCCGGGACGGTACGTCGTGACGATCCGTCGCTGACTGTGCGGGACTACCGACCGCCAGTGCTCCCCATCCACGGTTCACTCGACCCCGAACGCGTCGTGCTGGGATCCGTCCCCGACGACGCCAAGGTTCAGCCGTGCAGGCAGATGACCGGTGACCTGGGCCAGGTGCTCGACGATCTGGGCGCCGACGGAGTCCTCCAGTTGCTGGTCGAGGGTGGCGCGGCGGTTGCGGGTGACTTCCACCGGGCCGGTCTCGTCGACCGCTACGTCGTCTACATCGCTCCCGCCCTTTTCGGTGGCGCGGACGCGAACGGCCTCTTCCTCGGTGCAGGTGCATGGGACATCGACGATCTCTGGCGCGGGCGCTTCGTCGGCGTCGAGCGCGTCGGTGACGACCTGCGCATCGAGCTGGCCGCGAAGGAGGACGACTGATGTTCACCGGGATCGTCGAGGAGCTCGGATCGGTCCTGTCGCTCGACGGATCGCGCCTGCGGCTGCGTGCGACCTCAGTGCTGGGCGATGTGTCGATGGGCGCGTCGATCGCCGTGAACGGGTGCTGTCTCACCGTCGTCGGTTGGGGGGACGACTGGTGGGAAGCGGACGTCACGGACGAGACCTTCGCCCGTACCTCTCTCGGTTCGCTCCGTCCCGGAGACCCTGTGAACCTCGAGCGTCCTGTCAGACTCGAGGACCGTCTCGGGGGCCACCTAGTGCAAGGCCATGTCGACGCGGTCGGAGAGGTGATCACACCCGCTCCGGATCTCTCGGTCAAGGTGCCACCCAACCTGTTGCGCTACCTGGTCGAGAAGGGCTCGGTCACGGTCGACGGTGTGAGCCTGACGATTGTCGAGGTGATCGACGACGTGTTCAGCGTCGCGTTGATCCCGCACACCGCCGATGTGACGACGCTGGGCGTTCGTTCGCCCGGTGACGCGGTCAACCTGGAGGTCGATGTGATGGCGAAGTACGCCGAACGGCTACTGAGCGGGGTACTGGACCGGACCCGCTCCGAATGGGAGGACCGACCATGACACGCGAACCGTTGTCGGAGCAGGGGAGCGACGACTCCGTATTCGCCCCGATCGAGGACGCAGTCGCGGCCATCGGCCGAGGCGAGATCGTCGTGGTCGTGGACGACGAGGACCGTGAGAACGAGGGCGACCTCATAATGGCGGCGGGCGCGGCCACACCCGAGGCGATCACGTTCTTCGTGCGCCACACCTCGGGTGTCATCTGTGCTCCGCTCACCGGTGAGCGACTGGACGAGCTCGACATCCCTCTCATGGTCCGGGACAACACCGAGTCGCATCGCACCGCGTTCACGTACTCGGTCGACTATGTGCACGGAACGTCGACCGGAATCTCGGCGGCCGACAGGGCCACGACCATCCAGGCCCTGATCGATCCGGCCACACGACCCGCCGATCTGGCACGTCCCGGGCACATCTTCCCGCTGCGCTACTCCGAGGGGGGTGTGCTCAAGCGCGCGGGTCACACCGAGGCAGCGGTGGACCTTGCCCGTCTCGCAGGAATGGACCCTGCCGGAGTGCTGTGTGAGATCGTCAACGACGACGGAACGATGGCCCGGGTGCCGGACCTGATCGAGTTCTGCAGGGAGCACGGGCTCCTGATGATCACGATCGCTCAGCTGATCAAGTACCGCCGCCAGAACGAGAAGCTGGTCCGCCGCATCGCCGAGGCGCGGATCCCCACGCCGTGGGGCGACTTCACCTGCTATGTCTACGAGTCCGTTCTCGACGGCGAGCAGCACGTGGCGATGGTGAAAGGTGCTGTGCAGGGCGAACGCGACGTGCTCGTGCGGGTGCATTCGGAGTGCCTGACCGGCGATGTGTTCCATTCGTTGCGCTGTGACTGCGGTGTGCAGCTGGACGCGGCGATGGAGAAGATCGAGGAAGAGGGCCTCGGTGTGCTCGTGTACCTGCGTGGGCACGAGGGCCGTGGCATCGGGCTCGGTCACAAGATCCGTGCCTACAGCCTCCAGGAGGAGGGCCACGACACCGTCGACGCGAACGTGGAGCTCGGGTTGCCGGTCGACAGCCGCGAGTACGGCATCGGTGCGCAGATCCTCAACGACCTGGGTATCACCACGATGCGTCTGATGACCAACAACCCCACGAAGTTCGGTGGACTCGAGGGATTCGGGTTGGAGATAACCGATCGCGTGGCGCTCGAGTCGGCCCCGAACCCCGAGAACATCGACTACCTGCGCACGAAGCGCGAGAAGCTGGGCCATCTGCTCGAGGGCCTGGACTGAGCGGAAGGAATCTGCTGATGGGTGTCGACTTCCGATCGACCGAGCACGACGAGCCGACCCCGACCGGTGAAGGTCGCCGACTCGGAATCGTCTGCGCTCGCTGGAACGACGTGATCACCCGCAGGATGCTGCGCGGTGTGTGGGACGAACTCTCCACGGCCGGGGTCAAGGAGGGCGATGTAGAGCTCGTCTGGGTTCCTGGTGCCTTCGAGATCCCGCTGGCGGCACGTGAGATGGCCAAGACCGGTCGCTTTGATGCTGTGATAGCCCTCGGGTGTGTGATCCGTGGCGACACTGCGCACTTCGAGTACGTCGCCGGTCCCGCCGCCGAGGGGATCCTGCGAGCCCAACTCGACACCGGTGTACCGATCGTGTTCGGTGTGCTGACGGTCGAGAACCGTCGACAGGCGCTCGTACGTTCTGTTGTCGAAGGCGATGTCGTAGGTGACAACAAGGGCGCCGAGGCGGCCCTCACCGCACTGCAGATGGTCGACGCTCTCGAGCTGATCCGGCGCGGCTGAACTCAGGCCCAGTGGCGCTGCGCAGCAGCGAAAGCAGCGACGACGGCGAGCGATGTGGCCACGTTCAGCGAGTCGACGCCCGCGTGCATGGGAACCCGGACCGCAGCGCTGCACCCGTCGATCGAGTCCTGTCGTAGGCCCGGCCCTTCGGCCCCGACCACGAAGGCAACAGGATCGTCGAGCACTCCATTGGCCGCGGCCAGGTCCGCGGGGATCGCGACGCTGGCAGGGGTGAGCGCGACGGTGCGGAACCCGCGGTCGTGCAGTAGCGCCAGTGACTCAGCGGTGTCGGTCGTGCGGGCGTGGGGGAGACGGATGGACCAACCCGACGACACGCGAACGCTGCGGCGGTAGTAGGGGTCGGTGCACTCTCGGTCGAGGAGCAGCGCATCGATCCCTAGCGCGGCCGCGTTGCGGAACAGCGAACCGACGTTCTCGTTGTCGCTGATCCCTTCCAGGACGAGCACCCGTCTTGCCGCCACGACGACGTGCTTGGGGTCAGCGGGCGCTGGGCGCTCGGCCGCAGCGAGTACACCTCGGTGCACGTCGTATCCGCACACGGCCCTGAGCACGGCGCGCGGTGCCACCAACAGCGGTGTGCCGTGCGGCGGCGGGGGAGACGACGCCGCCTTCGTCGGGGTCATGAGGATCGATCTGACCCTCAGACCGCTTGTGACCAACTGGTCCAGGGCGATGGCGCCCTCGACGACGAAGATCCCATGCGCGGCACCGGTCGATTCGACAGCACGACGCGCCGACGCATCTGTCAGATGGCGGTAGTCATCCAGACGAGGGTCGTCGGGATCGTCGATGCTGATCATCGGCGACAGTCTGCACCCCTGTGTCGAGGGTCAGAGCGTCGCGTGGCTGGTGCTGCGGGCGCGGTCGCTGACGAGCAGCTCGCGGAAGTCGCGCTCGGGTACGGGCTTCGAGTAGAGGAAGCCCTGGCCGTAACGACACCCCATCCTGTTGAGGATCTGATCCTGCGCCTCGGTCTCGATGCCCTCGGCGATCGTCCGCACCTTGAGCTGGTTGGCGAGCTCCAGCACCGCCGCCACGATCTGGGCGTTGGTCTCGGCCTCGATCCCGTCGATGAAGCTCTTGTCGATCTTGAGCACGTCGAACTCGAACTGCTGGATGTAGCCGAGCGAGGAGTAGCCGGTTCCGAAGTCGTCGACGGCCAGGCGCATCCCCATCTTGCGCAGCTCCTGCATCGTCCGTGTCGCCTTGTCGGTCTCGGTGATGAGCGTCGACTCGGTGACCTCGAGCACCAGTCGCTGGGCGGGGAGACCGGAACGGTCGAGGATGTTGCGAACCTTCGTGAGGATCAGGTCGTCGTGGAGCTGCTGCACCGAAAGGTTGACCGAGATGGTGAGGTCGGATGCGATCTCTCCGTAGTCGGCACGCCAACGTGCCAGATCGGTGCAGGCCCGCTCGAGGATCCACTCGCCGAGGGCGCCGATCATCCCGGTCTCCTCCGCCAGCGGGATGAACAAGCCCGGGCCGACGAGGCCGCGTTCGGGATGGTTCCAGCGGATCAGCGCCTCTGCCCCGACGATCTGGTGCGTCTCGATGTCGATCACCGGCTGGTAGTGCGCTACGAACTGCTCACCGGTTATCGCCCTGGCGAGGTCGCCGCGCAGCTCGAGTCGGTCGAACGATGCCGCATGCATCTCGCTTTCGAACACGACGATCTGGCGCTTGCCTCGGCTCTTGGCGCGGAACATGGCGATGTCGGCGTTGCGAAGGATGATCTCGGCGCTGCTGGAGCGGTCGTGGTCGAAGACCATGCCGGCCGAGGCCGTGATGGTCAGCTCCCGGCCCTCGATGTCGTAGGGCTGATCGATCGCGGTGAGGATCCGGTTGACCAGTTCGGTCACCTGGTTCTCACCCCGGGAGCATTCGAGCACGACGGCGAACTCGTCACCGCCGACGCGTGCGGCTACGTCTCCGTAGTCGAGGAGCTCGGTGATCCGGCGCCCCGCTTCGCGCAGGAGCTGGTCGCCGACGGCGTGTCCGAGGGACTCGTTGACCTCTTTGAAGTCGTCCAGGCCGATCAGTACGGCGGCGACGGTGGTACTTCCGCTGTTGCGGCCGAGCATGCCGTCGAGTTCGTCAAGCACCTGCACGCGGTTGAACATGCCGGTGAGCTCGTCGTGGGTCGCCTGGTAGCGGAGCCGCTGCTCCATACCTCGTCGCTCGGTGACGTCACGGGCGTTGAGCACGAACCCGCCGACGGCCGGCTGGTCGCGCAGGTCGCTGATTAGCGTCTCCAGGGTACGCACCTCGTCGGCTGCGTTGCGGTACTTGATCTCGAAGATCGCCGATCCGGCCTGATGAGCGGTGGCCGTGCCGCCCAGGATCGCGTTCCAGTCGGCGTCGTCATCGGTGAAGAGGCTGTCTATCCGGGTGGAGACGATCTCGTCGACGGATCGACCCAGCGCATCCTCCAGCGACGGGCTGGCATAGCTGATGGTGCCTGACTCGTCGAACACCACGACGAGGTCGGTCGAGTTCTGCACCAGAGCCTTGAACCGGGCTTCAGACAGGACCCGGAGCTCCTCGGCCAGCTTGCGGTCGCTGACCTCGCGGAGGTTCAGCACGAGTCCGCCGATGTTCGGGTCGTCGGTCAGATCGGTGCCGTTGACATCGAACCAGCGGAACTCGCCATCGGCGTGGTGCAACCGGATCTCGGCGCTCTCACGCGCTCCATGGCGGATGTCGGCAATGAGGGCCGTTGCTGTGTTCCTGTCGTCCGGATGGACCAGTCGGAGCACTTCGACATCCTCCAGGTGGTCAAGTGCGAAGCCGAGCAACCGCGTGGCCACGGGGGACACGTAGATGAGGGTCAAGTCATCGTCGAGCACCGTAACGATGTCGGAGGAATTGTCGATCAGCGAGGCGAAGCGCGCCTCACTGCGCTGCTTCACCTGGAGCTCGGTCTGTTCGACGGCCCGCAACGCGATTGCCGACTCACGGGTCAGGGTGCTGACGGCGTTGCGCTCGTCCTCGCTCAGCGACCTGGATGTGCGGAGAACGAGAGCACCCTTGATCTCCTGTTGAACCACGACGAGTGAAACGGTGCTGTGTTGTCCGCTCTCGTCGTCGGGGAGTTCGAACAGCGTTTCCGGTCCATTGGACCAGTCCGTGGCGATGGCGTGCTGCACCCGGATCACGGTGTCGGCCACGTCGCCACTCCGTTCCGGTGCATCAGCAGCGAGCGGGTCGATGACGAGACCACCCATGACGAATGCGTCCCTGAGCACTTCCTCTGAGCCGACGCTGACGATCCTCGAAACGTCATCGACCGATTCGGCGCTGACGAGGCGTTCTCCGACAGCGCGCAGGGTGGACTCGAGCGACGCCATCTCCTCGTTCTGGCGGACGAGCCTCCCGAGGCGTGTCACTACCAAGGGTGTCAGTGCCAACGAGATCACTGCTGGGAGCAGAAGGACAGGGTCGGCTGTGTCGAAGGCGCCACTGATCATCAGGACTGGTGGAGTCAGAAGCGCGAGCGCCAGGACGGTAACCCGGCGGCGGGTAAGGCGACGCCTCAACTGTTGGCCGCTTGGGCGATCGACCAAGTGGACGACGGATGGGTGGAAGAGGCCCAGAGCAGCGAACACCAGCACGAAGAAGGCTGGATACGTCTCGGTGTCTGGCGGTAGCAGCCCGGCCGAAGCCAATACGGCGGTCATGTCCGTTGCGAAGGTTGCGACAAGACCCAACGCAAGCAATCTGTTGCTGACCGTTGGTACTGATCCGGCCACGAGCGCCAGAACAGCGGCACCGATCATCAACAACGTCAATGTGCTGAAGCCGATGTTCACCGCCTTCTGTACATCGGAAACACCATCAGCGCGCAGGTACGGGATCAGTACTTTCGACCACTGCAGCAGGCCTGCAGCAAGTAGGCCGACCAACGCGTCAAGCGCAGCATCCATCGACGGGCGACCGACTCTCAGGTGAATGATGTAGAGAATCGCGGCGATGAATATGACGTAGGTGAGTATGTACAGGGCATCGGCAGGCGACGGGAACGGATATGCGACACCGGAAATCTCGGCGTGTATGCCGCGCACGATTCCGGCGGTGACCGAGCAGCCTCCTGCAACTGCGATCAGTCCCACTGGACGCCTGACCCGCGATGGAAGTCGGCGAACATGGAACACGAGTGCGATGGCCGTTCCGACACCAAAGACCGAGAACGCAATGGGCTTCAGGTCTGCAGGCAGGACGACAAGGAGTACAGCCGCAACACCTATCGCGAAGGACACGCGCTTGAACGGCGTGTAGCTCGGCTCAGCGATTGTGGGGCTGCACCCTTCGAGTGCGGTGGGCATGGCGTCCTCGTTCTGCCGGTCGTGCTCTGAATCGGCACATTTCCGACACGGTTGAGGACTTTGACGCTCGAGAACCCGGAGCGCTCACGCTGGCGGTTCAGATCGCGGTAGGCAGGACACCGTGTAGCGCGGCGAACTCGAGTGCATAGATGGTTGCCGTCAAATAGGAAAGCCGTACTACGAATCGAGCGGACCATCCTGCCCGCCAGAGAAGGATCGGCGGCAGGACCCCCCCGAGCACGGGCGCTATTGCAATTGCCGACATTGCTCCGGCAACGCGTCCCTTCAGTTCCGCCTCGCGGGTTGCGATCTCGTTCGAACGTCGCTCCAGCTCAAGCCTACGCAGGAAGAAGACCGCCAAGCGGGGTGGTTCCGGGGCGGTCGCTGCACGGACGAGGAGTACTTGCGCTGGTACGTAGATGGCGAGGATCAGAACAACAGCTGCCGCTGCGCCTGCGGACCGGGACACCGCCCAGAAGAATGGTCCGAAAGTCAGGTCGTCGAGGAGGACGAGCGTGAGAACCGTTGCGAGCCACCACAGTGATGCCTTGGCGATCCGTCGGGCCAGTTGATCCGAGCGGTGTTCCCCCGTCTGCGGGTATGTCTCGGTGTTCACCGATTGCACCGTATCGGCGAAGCCTCGCTGGTCAGTGGACACAGCGGGGATCCGCGAGTCGGCAGTGGAGGCTTTGTACCTTGAAGGGTATGGAGAACACGATCGAGCGGTTGAACCTGAAGCCGGAGCAGAATGCCGGACTTGTCGTCGGGGTTACCGCAGCCGTCGGAGTTGGACCGACCTCGCTCGCAGCCTTCGACGATGCTTTGGTGAGTGCCGGGATTGCGAACTTCAACTTGGTGCGCCTTTCCAGTGTGATACCGCCGGGTACATCGGTGCGCCATGTGCCTGAACGAGTGGTTGACCTCACGGAAGGGTCCCAAACTCGCGGAAGCGGAGGATGGGGCGACCGCCTCTACGCGGTCTGGGCCTTCGAAAGCGCTGAGCGACTGGGCGAGGAGGCCTGGGCAGGTGTGGCATGGGTGCAGGATCCCGAGGATGGCCGTGGCCTGTTCGTGGAACACGAGGGTCACAGCGAATCAACGGTTCGTGATGAACTAGATGCCTCCATTCGGTCGATCTGTGTCAGCCGGTCAATGAGTCATCTTGAGCCCACCTCGGTGGTGGTCGGAGCAAAGTGTGAGGGTGCCCCTGTGGCGGCGTTGGTGATAGCGCCCTACATGTCCGAACCTTGGATCCCTACCGTCTGACCCGCTCGTTTGCGTTCTGGCCGCGACCAGGATGTAACTGGGCCTATAGATAGACCAGTTCTGGCGTGAACGCGGACAAGCCGTCGAGTAGATCCACGTTGCTGTACAAGGGTAGGCACACGGGCTGGTAGTTGGCATCGAAGCCGATGGTCCCGTCCTCCTTGACTGTCGGTGTTCGGAGATCCACCCTGCCAGCGAACGGATGCCAGTCCAGTCCTACCCGTTTGAACGACTTGATCGCTGGCGCATTGAGGTGAGCGACGACTCCCTGGCAGCTGTGATGCTTAACGATCTGGAAGAGCGTCAGGTAAGCGAGATCAGCGGAGCGAATCGGTTCCATCTGCTCGCCCAGTCGGAACTGGGTCTCGACGCTGATGAGTCGATCCACCTCGATGTTCAGTTCAGCGTAGTAGGCCTTCACATCGCTGAGCGTGAGATCTGGATCTGCATCGACGAGGTCCGTCAGGAAGAACGGTAGCAATCCCGACCCGGGATGGAGCGCAGGTGCTGATAGCCGAACGATGTGACGGGCAGCGCCGTCGACAGCGATGACTAGGAACGCGAAGAGTTCGTCTGCTTGCGGGAGATCGAACAGGACCGGTGCCTCCTCGAAGAAGCGGGCCTCTTCAGTGGCCAGCCGCTCGGCAAGAGGATGCGTCATCGGGACCACCAGTGCGGTGGTGCCACGATTCGCCGTGTGGTTGTAGGGGAACCCCAGCGGGAGCGGAAGTGCCTTGACGAGTGTTGCCATCGTCAGCACCCCTGCCATACGCCGAAGGTGTTCGGGGTGCTGGCAACCGGATTGCAGTGGCCAGCCTTCGGGTCTTTGTTTTCAGCCAACGTGTCTCGCCCTCTGCGACACGCCCTCCCCAGCAACACGGTTCCGTGTTGGGCTCGTGGCGCAGTCAATCACGACTCGGGATCCACCACAAGCGAAAAGTTCGGGACTATCCTCTCGGCCCCTCTCGATAGCTGGGGCGTGTAGTGGCCCCGCGATCTCGTTCGTGGGTCCCTGCGCCCCACGGCTACCCTCGCATCCGTGCTCAAGCTCGTACTCCCCAAGGGTTCGCTCGAGAAGGCGACCATGGAACTGTTCTCCGACGCCGACCTGTCGGTCCAGCGCAGCTCAGCTGTCGACTACTCGGCGACCATCGACGACCCGCGCATCGACAGCGTGCGTATCCTGCGCCCGCAGGAGATCCCGACCTATGTGGCCGACGGCCTCTTCGACCTGGGAATAACCGGCAGGGACTGGGTCGAGGAGACCGGATCCGACATCGTCAGCCTGGGTGAGCTCCGCTACTCCAAAGCTACGAGCAACCCCATACGGGTCGTGCTCGCAGTGCCGGCCGACTCGCCGTACAAGAGTGCAGAGGACCTACCCGACGGTGTGAGGGTCTCGACGGAGTACATGGGCATCACCCGCCGCTACTTCGAGTCCCGAGGCGTCGACGCCGACATCCGCCTGTCGTACGGCGCCACCGAGGCGAAGGTGCCCGACATCGTCGACTGCATCGTCGAGATCACCGAGACCGGTCGCGCCCTGCGAGCCGCGGGTCTGAGGATCATCGACGAGGTCATGCAGTCCTACACCGAGCTGGTGGCAAACCCGGCGGCCTATGCCGATCCGCAGAAGCGTCACGCCATGGAGCAGATCCTCACGCTGCTGCTCGGCGTTATGGAGGCCAGGGGCAAGGTGCTGGTCAAGCTGAACGTCTCCAAGGACCGCTTGGACGAGGTCATCTCGGTGCTGCCCGCCATGAAGACACCCACTGTCAATGAGCTCTACGGGGCGGCGGGCTACGCGGTCGAGACCGTCGTGCCGAAGCGTCAGATCAACACACTGATCCCTGCCCTGTCTGATGCCGGAGCGACTGACATCATCGAGATCCCCCTGTCGAAGATCGTTCACTGAACATGGCCGGCCGATCGGTTTCTCGTGGTGTCGTCGTCGAATTCGACGATCCCGCAGGACTCGGGCAATTACGTGACGACGACGGCAGCACAATGCCGTTCCACTGCACGGCGATAGCGGACGGGAGCCGGAGCATCGCAGTCGGTGCTCGGGTGGTCTTCGTGGCGGTTCCCGGACGGGGTGGCCAATGGGAGGCCAGCGCCATCAGCGAACTCTGAGCGTTCTGGCGCCTCGGCTGCTGGACCGGACAGGCGTCAGCTGTCGGGCGTGTGCGACTCGTTCGCCTGCTTGACCTGCACGAAGATCATCTGCACCTGGCCGAGCGCCTCGACCAGCATCGGACGGTGCTCACCGAGCCGGTCGCCCAGCCCCTCGAGCACGCTGCGGAACGCCTCGATGGCTGTTGCAGACTCGGCGAAAGCCGGTGGTTCGGACTCCAGGTAGATCGTTGCCAGATCTAGGAAGCGGATCATGTGGTTGGCGATCATCTCCGCCGCCGGGGTCGCGGCGACCTCCTGGCGGACCCGCATCATCTCGGCGAGCTCCGCTGCCAGTTCGGCGCGGTCCTCGGCGCTCAACGAGTCGAGGTCGATCCCGAGCGCTGCTGCCGCCGCCCGCAACGGCTCGGACGAGTCAGGTGCTCCGGGCGATCCCTCGGGAGCCGATGGTTCAGCGCGGGTGACGGGTTGTTCACCATCGGGGGTCCACAGCGAGCTCATAGGGGTTCTCCGCAAGGGGTCGTTGCGCCGGATGCTGGTCCGGCGCTGCTGCGCGGGTACAGTAGCGGCCACAACCGAGCAAGCGGGCACCCGCCCCTCCCGGCCACAACAGTGCGTCCGGGGCCTCAGTTCCACGGCCGATCATTGCATCGGCCGTGTCCAGGCGGGTGCTCGTGGCATCCGCCCGTCTCGTTCCCGGGCATGTCTGCACCGGTTGTGAACGAGTACGGACGCGATCCCTGCAGAAAGGACGTGATGTTGAGGAGTGACGGGCAATAGCTGCTGCACACGGTGACGACACCCGGGTCAACGACAGGATCCGAGCACGTGAAGTTCGGTTGATCGATCCCGACGGGAAACAGCTGGGCATCAAGGCCCTGCCGGAGGCGCTGAACATCGCACGCTCGATGGAGCTCGACCTCGTCGAGGTCGCACCTGACGCCAACCCGCCGGTGTGCAGGATCATGAACTTCACCAAGTTCAAGTACGAGGAGCAGCAGCGGGCCAAGGAGTCCCGCAAGAAGGCGACCAACATCGTCGTCAAGGAGATGAAGTACCGCCCGAAGATCGGTGGCGGCGACTTCGACACCAAGACACGCAAGGTCTCGCAGTTCCTTGGCGAGGGCCACAAGGTCAAGATCACGATCATGTTCCGTGGTCGAGAGATGCAGCACCCCGAGCTGGGGCGCCGGATCCTCGACAGGGTGGCCGAGGAGGTCGCCGACGTCGGCAAGGTCGAGGTCATGCCCAAACAGGACGGGCGCAACATGACGATGGTCCTGGGCCCGGACAAGAAGGCCCAGGAGAAGGCCCGCAAGGACGCCGCCAGCAACGTCGAAGCAGCAACGGCCCCCGCCGGGGAACCCGCCGATGCTGTGACCGCTGAGCCCGCCATTGTCGAGCCTGTCGCTCCGGCCGGCGACGCCACCTGAGCATCGACGGTCCACCCGGCACCACAACACGACCAAGCGCACAGCGCCCACCCCGCTGCCCTGCCCACCGGCAGCGCATCACGACGAGGAACCACCATGCCCAAGATGAAGACCCGGTCCGGCGCCAAGAAGCGTTACAAGGTGACTGGCACCGGCAAACTCACCCGCCGCAAGGCGAACCTGAACCACATCCTCGGGAAGAAGTCATCGCGCCGCAAGCGTGCCCTCACCGGCGACTTCGAACTCTCGAAGGGCGACGACCGTCGCGCCCGCAAGCAGCTCGGCATCTGAGCCCGACCCTACGAAAGGAGCCTCCCGATGGCACGTGTCAAGGGTGGAGTTCACGCCAAGAAGAACCGTCGCGCCGTACTCGGCAAGGCCAAGGGCTACTACGGCAACCGCAGCCGGTCCTTCCGCGCCGCCAACGAGGCGGTCATGCACGCAGGGCAGTACGCCTTCCGTGACCGCCGTGCCCGCAAGGGCGAGATGCGCAAGCTGTGGATCCAGCGGATCAACGCCGGCTGTCGCAACCACGGCATCTCCTACAGCCGGTTCATCAACGGGCTGAAGCTCGCGGGCATCGAAGTCGACCGCAAGGTTCTGGCCGATCTGGCGGTTCACGACGACGCAGCGTTCGGTGCGCTGGTGGACGCAGCCAAGGCTGCCCTCGACGCCGCTCCGGCCGTGGGGGCCGAGAGCTGAACCCGCTGGGGTCGTCGAACCCAGAACTGCAGTTGCTGCGGCGCCTCTCGAGGCGCCGCAGCGTGCGTTCCGCGGAGGGTTTGTTCCTGGTCGACGGGCCGGTGCTGCTGAACGAGGTCCTCGGGTCCTCGCTGCAGGTGCGCAGCGTCTACGTCGAGGAGAGCGCCGAGCGACCGTCCACCGAGCGTGTCTCCAGCCTCGCCGACGAGGCGGGCGTCCGCGTCCGAACGGTCCGCTCCGGCGTCCTGGCGAAGTTGCTGGACCTCGGTTCGCCCCAGGGTCTCGTCGCTGTCGTGGAGCAACCAGCCCACGACCTGGCAGCAGCGGTGGGTCTCGCGGCTGGCGCTGCGAGACCGTTGCTGGTTCTGTCGGACGTGGCCGATCCGGGCAACGTCGGAACCCTCGTTCGCAGCGCCGAAGCGTCTGGCTGCGCCGCCGTCGTTGTCGTCGGGGCCTGCGCCGACGTGTTCGGCCCCAAGACGGTGCGCGCGTCTGCGGGCGCGATCTTCAGGGTCCCGGTTCCGCGCTGCGACACGCTGGCGGACCTTGCAACGATTACCCGCGCCAGCGGTGTCCCGCTCGTCGCAACCGTTGGTCGTGAGGGCACTGCTCCCGAGCACGTCGTACTGGACGGTGCCGTCGCGATCATCATCGGCAGCGAGGCACACGGCCTAGCCGAGTCGGAGTTGTCATTGTGCGACCGCATGGTCTCGGTGCCGATGGAGGGTGCTGTCGAGTCCCTCAACGCAGCGGTTGCCGGGTCCCTGGTGGCGTTCGAGGCAGCGCGGCAGCGCCGCTGTGGGGCGGTCTCGGTCGCGGGCTCACAGCGCGACGCGGTGGAACCGAGTGGCGGGGCAGGCACCCCGCTGAGCCACAATGGCGGGCCGTCCAACGACGATCAGGCCCCGAGCGGAGAACGAACGTGACCAGCACCGAATCCCAGGGCAGGCCCGAGGAGATCGCCGACGAGGGAGCGGCGCGCGTTGCCGCTGCCGAGGACCTCGCCGCCCTGCACAGGTTGGAGCTCGAGCTCACAGGCAAGAAGTCCCGGCTCGGGGCCCTCAAGGCAACGATGCGCGACATGGACCCGGATCAGCGCCGGGTGTTCGGCGCAGAGCTGAACCAGGCCCGGGACCGACTTGTCGCGGCGATCGAATCCAGGCGCTCACAGCTCGACACCGAAGCCATGGACGCCCGTTTGAGATCTGAGACTCTCGACCTGACAGAGGCGCTCGGCCGCGTTGCGGTGGGCCACTCGCACGTGGTCACCCAGACGTGGGAACGGCTCGAGGACGTCTTCTGCGGAATGGGGTTCGCGGTCGCCGACGGTCCAGAGGTCGAGACGGACTGGTTCAACTTCGAGGCGCTCAACCTGCCGCGCGCCCATCCTGCGCGGTCGATGTGGGACACCCTCTACCTGGACACCTCCGAGATGGATGGGGTGGGGGAGAACGAGCTCGTTCTGCGCACCCACACCTCGCCGGTTCAGGTCCGCACGATGCTCGAGGCGGTGCGCACGGGGGAAGGACCTCCTATCTACGTCGTGTGTCCCGGGCGCGTCTACCGCCGTGACACCGCGGATGCCACCCACCTCCCGGTGTTCCACCAGATCGAGGGTCTGGTCATCGATCGCGGCATCTCCATGGGTGACCTCGCCGGCACGATCGACGAGTTCACCAAGGCCTACTTCGGCCAGGAGATGACCAGCCGTCTGCGGCCGTCCTACTTCCCGTTCACCGAGCCGTCAGCCGAGTTCGACGTCTCCGCGCCCGACGGGTCGTGGCTCGAGCTGGGCGGCTGCGGCATGGTTCACCCCAACGTGCTCGCCGCCGGGGGGCTCGACCCGGAGGAGTGGTCTGGCTTCGCGTTCGGGTTCGGCATCGACCGCCTGGCGAAGATCCGCCACCAGATCGACGACCTGCGTGAGTACGTCACCAACGACATCCGCTTCCTCTCGCAGTTCTGACCCACCCAGCTGCTCCTCGCTCGCTGTTTCGTTTCCGACCCAATAACCGACGACACCGGATGGTTCCCCCAAGATGAAGGTCCTGCTGTCCTGGCTCCGTGAGTTCGCCCCGATCGAGGGCGACGCCGACCAGATCGCCGAGCAGCTGACCGAGCTCGGCATGGAGCTCGAGTCGGTGACCCGCATCGGGCAGGGCCTCGACGGGATCGTCGTCGCGCGCGTGCTCGAGGTCCGTCCACACCCGGATGCTGACCGGATCCGCCTCGTCGACGTCGACCTCGGCGACGGTCAGCCCCTGCAGATCTGCTGCGGCGCTTCGAACATGACCGCCGGCGACCTGGTCCCGCTGGCGACGATCGGCACCGTGATGCCGAACGGCATGGAGATAGCGCGGCGCAAGATGCGCGGCCAGGAGAGCAACGGCATGCTCTGCTCGGCGGCCGAGCTCGAACTCGGCGACGACCATGCCGGTTTGTTGATCCTGCCGGGCGACCTGACCGCCGGGACCGTCATCACCGAGGCGCTCGGTATCACCGAGGACGTCGTCTACGAGTTCGACGCCCTACCGAACCGTCCCGACACACTCAGCGTCCTGGGGGTGGCCAGGGACCTGGCTGCGAACCAGCGCGTACCCTTCCGCTTGCCGTCCTACCTGGAGGGATCCGGGCTGGACACTGCGGGACTCGACACCGCTGGACCTCACGCTGCCGGGCTCTCCAGCGTGACGATCCACGCGCCTGATCTGTGCGGACGATTCGTCGCCAGGGTTCTTTCAGGGGTGACCCTGGGTGCATCACCGCGCTGGCTCGCCCAGCGCCTGATCGCGTCTGGTATGCGTCCGATCAACAACGTGGTGGACGTCTCCAACTACGTGATGCTCGAACTGGGCCAGCCCAACCATGCCTACGACCTGGCGACCCTTCCAGAGGGAGCGATAGGCGTGCGCTGGGCCCGCGACGGCGAGACCATCCGCACGCTCGACGATGTCGAGCGGACCCTGTGCGGCCAGGACGGTGTGATCATCGACGCACACGACCGAGCGATCGGCATCGCCGGTGTGATGGGTGGGGCGTCGACGGAGATCTCGACGACGACGTCGGACGTGCTCTTCGAGGCCGCCTGGTGGGACCCGGGGGCGGTCGCCGCGACATCGGCCCGGCTCAACCTGCACTCGGAGGCCTCGCTGCGCTTCAAGCGCGGTGTGGACCCGGAGATGGCGCCGCTGGCGGCCGCTCGGTTCGCCCACTTGCTCGCCGAGATCGCAGGCTCGCAGCTTCATCCGGGCGTCATCGACGAGGAGGGAGACCTCCCGGCCCGGGTTGTGGTCCACGTGCGACCCCGACGGGTCAACGATCTGCTCGGAACCGAGATGTCCGCACAGGAGATGGCATCGCTCATCGAGCCGATCGGCTACGGCTGCGAATCCGCCGGGGACGATCTCGTTGTGACAGTGCCGACCTGGCGGCCTGATTCGACGATCGAGGTCGACGTCATCGAGGAGATCGGGCGGCACTTCGGCTTCTCGAGAATCGATCGGTCCGTACCAGTCTCGCCCCATACAGGTGGGCTGAACGCCCGTCAGCGAGATCGACGACTCCTCCGACAGGCGCTGGTGGGCGTAGGTCTGTCCGAGGCGATGCCCATGCCGTTCCTCGCTCCCGGCGACCTGGAACGATGCGGCCTCGACCCCGACGGCCTGGTCCTGGCCAACCCGCTCGCCGCCGAGGAGTCGATCCTCAGGACTTCGTTGCTGCCAGGGTTGGTGAAGGCCGTCGCTCACAACGAGCGCCACCGGATGTCGGGGGTGCGACTCTTCGAGCTGGGTCGAGTCTTCAGCCTCGGCGACCGCGGCGTGCTGACAGACACAGCCGAGTCGGAGCGGGAGGGGCGGGTGCTCTCAGGTGAACGAGAGCACCTGGCGGCAATACTCGCGGGCCAGGACGCGTTCAACGCGGTGGAGCTTGCCGAACTCCTGTTGCGTCGAGTCGGGCGGTGGTACGACCCGTCCGCCACAACAGCTGGGGAACTCGTGGCCCGCTCTGTGCCGGGGCTTCACCCTGGCCGCAGCGCGGCCCTGGTCGTGCAGGGTGTCGAGGTGGGTCACGTGGGCGAGGTGCACCCTTCGGTCCTGGCAGCACATGACATATCCGAACGAGTCGCCTGGGTTCAGCTCGACCTCACCGAACTTCTCGAGTTGCCCACTGCGCCGGCGCTTGCAAGACCGGTGTCGAGGTTCCCGTCCTCCGACATCGACCTGGCATTCGTCGTCGACGATGTGCTCCCGGCATCCGAGCTTCGCAGCACGCTGCTCGACGCACCCGGAGACGTCTCGCCCGTGAGCGTCGAGCTGTTCGACGTCTTCCGCTCCGATCAGCTCGGGAAGGGACGCAAGAGCATCGCCTACCGTGTCCGCTTCCAGGAGCCCGACCGGACCCTGACCGACGCCGAGGTCTCCGCTGCACGATCTGCGATGATCCAGGCGGCAGGCGACGCGCACGGCGCAGAGCTGAGGGGCTGACCGTCTCGACCCCCCCCTGCCAACCCGCAAGGTATTGCAGCAAGCTGCATGAACGTGCGCTAGGGTGACTTCATGATCGACGTCGGCATCATCGGTGCGTCGGGTTACACGGGTGTGGAGCTGCTGCGCCTGTGTCATTCGCACCCCGACCTGAACGTGGCGTTCGCCACCGGCGACTCCCAGGCCGGCACCCGGATCGCCGAGCTCTATCCCAGCCTCGCGGGCGGCTACCCGGACGAGTCGTTCGTTAAGTGGGCACCGGAGCTGCTCGACGGAGTTTCCCTCGTCTTCCTCGGCCTTCCGCACGGAACCAGCCAGGAGATCGTCCCCACCCTGATCGACCACGATGTCGCGGTCGTCGACCTCGGAGCGGACTTCCGTTTGCGCACCTCGGCCGACTACGAGCAGTGGTACGGCGCAGCGCACGCATGTCCGGAGCTCCTCGACCGGTTCGTCTACGGCCTGCCCGAGCTCTACCGCGTCCAACTCGCGGCGACGAGGCTCGTCGCCACACCCGGGTGCTATCCGACATCGGCGTCCCTGCCGATGGCACCACTCGTGCGAGCAGGGCTCGTCAGCACTGACAGGATCATCGTCGACGCGGCGTCAGGAGTGTCGGGGGCGGGTCGCCCACCGAAGCCCACGAACACGTTCTGTGCCGTGGACGAGGACGTGACCGCCTACGGGTTGCTCGATCACCGCCACACTCCCGAGATGGAGATGAACATCGGCGCCCCGGTGTTGTTCACCCCCCATCTCGTGCCGATGAACCGCGGCATCCTCGCAACCTGTTACGGCACTCCCGCGGTCGAAGGTCTCTCTACAGCTGACGTTCTGAGGTGTCTCGACGAGTTCTACCGGGATGAACCTTTCGTGGTCGTCGACGAACGTCCGCCGTCGACCAAGGCGACCCTCGGCTCCAACGCCGCGCACGTGACCGCCAGGGTCGATCAGCGCACCGGAACCGTCATCGCCATCGGCGCGATCGACAACCTCGGCAAGGGGGCATCGGGTGCCGCAGTCCAGTGCGCCAACCTGGTCCTGGGGCTGGAAGAGACGACTGGGCTCGCGACGGTCGGGACCTACCCGTGAGCGGGTACCTGACCGACTCCTCCAACCACGACCCGGCAGTGGCCGTGGACGTCCTGTTGCAGGCGCTGCCCTACATCGAGCAGTTCCGTGGCGCGGTGGTCGTGGTGAAGTTCGGTGGGAACGCCATGTCGCGTCCCGAGCTGTTCTCTGACTTCGCCAAGGACATCGTGATGATGCACCGGGTCGGGATGCGGCCCGTCGTCGTGCACGGCGGCGGTCCCCAGATCGGCGAGTGGCTTTCGCGCATGGGTAAGGAGTCCGAGTTCGTCGACGGTCGTCGGGTCACCGACGCCGAGACGCTCGAGGTCGCCCAGATGGTGCTGATCGGCAAGGTGAATTCCGACATCGTCACTGCGCTCAACACCTTCGGTCCTGTCGCGTTGGGCTTGTCGGGAACCGATGCGATGCTGCTCGAGACAGAGGCCCACGACCCCGAGCTCGGATTCGTCGGCTCGGTCACGAAGGTCAACCCCGCCTTGATCGAGCGGACGATCGCGATGGACCTGATCCCGGTCATCGCGACGATAGGAGCGGACGAGTCCGGTCAGACGTACAACATCAACGCCGACGACGCGGCGACCGAAATCGCCCAGAGCCTCGGTGCCGAGAAGCTGATCTTCCTCACCGACGTGCCCGGTCTGCTGACTGACGTGGACGATCCCGGATCTCTCATCACTCGTGTCGGAACCGACGAGGTCGCCGAGCTGATGGATGAGGGGGTCATCTCCGGTGGGATGATCCCGAAGATGACGGCCTGCCTGCGTGCCATCGGCAACGGTGTCGGGTCGGTGCACCTGATCGACGGGCGCCTCTCGCACGTCCTGCTGCTGGAGCTGCTCACACGTGCCGGTGTCGGAACGATGGTCGTGGAGGGTCGGGCGGAGAGCGTGTCATGACCGCCGCCCAGTCCGAGACCGCAGAGGTGGACGATATGCCGCCCCGGTCGGCCCACGCCCTCGCCATGGGGGCGCCTGCGGGACGGACCACGTGTCCGCTCATGCCCACCTACGGTGCTCCGAGCGTGCAGTTCGTTCGGGGAGCGGGTTCCTGGTTGTGGGACAGCCAGGGCCGCCGCTATCTGGACCTGCTCTCCGGCCTTGCGGTCACCTCCCTCGGCCACAGCCATCCGGCTGTCGCAGCTGCGCTCGCGGAGCAGGCCAATCGACTTCTCCACGTGTCGAACCTGTTCGGGACGGAGCACAACGGCCCGCTCGCGGAGACGCTCGACGGCCTGCTCGGCGGTGGGGGGCAGGTGTTCTTCTGCAACTCGGGTGCCGAGGCCAACGAGGCGGCGATCAAGCTCGCCCGCCGATTCGGGGGCCGGGGTCGGCATGTGGTCGTGAGTGCCTACGGGAGCTTCCACGGACGTACGCTCGCCACCCTCCACGCCACCGGTCAGCCTGCCAAGCACGAGGCTTTCCAGCCGCTGCCCGAGGGTTTCCGGCACGTGAGCTGGGACGACCTGGATGCTCTGGACGCAGCCATTGACGACACCGTCGCAGCGGTGCTCCTCGAACCCGTGCAGGGCGAGGGGGGAGTGAACCCCGCAAGCGTCGAGTACTTCGCAGGTGTCAGACGGATCTGCGACGAACGCGGTGTCCTGTTCATGGTCGACGAGGTCCAGACCGGCCTCGGTCGTTGCGGACGATGGTTCGCTCACCAGCACTTCGACGTGGTGCCCGATGTGGTCACGATGGCCAAGGCGCTCGGCAACGGCGTTCCGATCGGAGCGTGCTGGGCCCGAGCCGATGTGGCGGCAGCGTTCGAACCAGGCGACCACGCCACCACCTACGGCGGGCAACCGCTGGCAACGGCGGCGGCCAGGGCGGTTCTCGCGGTGATGGCAGCGGTCGACGCTCCCGGGCTGGCAGAGTCCAAGGGGGCGGAGCTTTCAGCGCGGTTGGCAGGACTCGACCAGGTGGTGGCCGTGCGCGGGCTCGGCCTGCTCCTGGCGGTCGAGCTCGATATCGATCGCCTCGGTGTACCAGCAGGCACTCTCGCATCCCTTCTCCTCGAACGGGGACTGGTGGTCAACGCTGTCACGCCAAGCGCTTTGCGGCTGGCGCCCAGCCTGCTGATCACCGACGACGAGATCGACCACGCCGTGACCGTCATCTCGGCGACGCTCGCGGAGCTCGCCGCCGCCAGCAGCAAGAGAACGGAACAGACCTGATGCGACACCTGCTCGAGATGGACGACCTGACCAGCGACGAGGTTCTTCGTGTGCTCGACCTGTCCGAACGGGACGACCTGCCACGTGTTCTCGAGGGCCGAGGCGCGGTGCTTCTCTTCGAGAAGCCCTCGGCGCGCACTCGCACGTCTGCTGAGATGGCGGTCGTCCAACTCGGAGGGCACCCGATCACCCTGCGGAACGAGGAGGTCGGCATCGACACCCGCGAATCCGCCGAGGATCTCGGCCGGCTGTTCTCCGGCTATGCGGCGGTGATCGGCGCCCGTGTGTTCGAACACGACAAGGTCGAACGGCTCGCCGCCGTCTCATCGGTGCCTGTCATCAACCTGCTCTCCGACGAGGCCCATCCGGTACAGGCACTCGCAGACCTGCTGACGATCAGACAGGAGTTCGCCACCTTCGACGGCGTCGTGGTCACCTACGTGGGCGACGCCAACAACGTGGCCCGTTCGCTGGGAGTCGCCTGCGGGCTCGTAGGCATGACGTTCAGGGTGTCGAGCCCTCCCGGTTACGGGTTCGACGACGCTTCGATCGTCCGGCTGTCCTCAGCCGGCTGTGAGGTAGAGGTCGTGGAGGACCCGCAGGACGCGGTGAGTGGAGCCGATGTCGTCTACACCGACGCCTGGTACTCGATGGGGCAGGAGGACGAGCAGGCGATCCGCACTGCGGCGTTCGAAGGATGGCGGGTTGACGAGGCCCTCATGGCCCGGGCTTCATCCCGTGCGATCTTCCTTCACTGCCTTCCCGCGCACCGCGGTGACGAAGCGACCGACGGTGTGCTCGACGGCAGGTGGAGCAGGATCTGGCCACAGGCCCGCAACAGGATGCACACGAAGCGGGGACTGATCGCCTGGCAGCTGGACGAGGGGCTCAGGTGAGCCGTCTCAACAAGGCCCAACGCCAGCACCGCATCGCGGGCCTGCTCGAGCAGCATCAGGTGACCAACCAGGCGCACCTCGTCGAGTTGCTGGCGGCAGACGGCGTCGAGGTCAACGTCTCGACCGTCTCGCGCGATCTCGAGGAACTCGGGGCAATAAAGGTGCGGATCCCGGGCGGGGAGACCGCCTACGCGGTCCCCGAGCTGCCACGCGAGCAGGTTGCGCCGGCCGATCACCTGCGTCGTGTGCTGGGTGACTGGGTGGTCGAGGTCGCTCGCTCCGGGGACCTCGTGGTGGTGCGGACCCCGCCCGGGTCCGCCCACGTCGTCGGCTCCGCGATAGACCGCGCCGGACTGCAAGGCGTGCTCGGCACCATCGCCGGAGATGACACACTGCTGTTGATCTCGACCAAGGGCGACGGAGCGGCGGTCGCCGGTCGCGTCAACGAACTAGCCGGTCTGGGCTGATCCAGGCTCCACTGAACCGGTCCAGACCCAAGACACCTGACAGACAACGAACTGGAGCTGACACCAATGGCACAACGCGTCGTGCTGGCGTACTCAGGAGGACTCGACACGTCGGTCGCCGTCCGCTGGATGATCGAGAACATGGGCGTGGAGGTCGTCTGCCTGTCAGCTGACGTCGGCCAGGAGGGCACGCTCGAGGGCAACCGTGAGAAGGCGCTCGGAGCCGGGGCCATCGCCTACGAACAGCTCGACCTGCGCGAGGAGTTCGCGAGGGACTTCCTCGCCCCGATCATCAAGGCCAACGCCCTCTACGAGGACCAGTACCCGCTCGTCTCGGCGCTCTCACGACCGTTGATCGTCAAACATCAGGTGGAGCTCGCTCGCAAGTACGGTGCCGACGGGGTCGCACACGGCTGCACCGGCAAGGGCAACGACCAGGTCCGCTTCGAGGTGTCCGCCATGGCGCTGGCACCGGACCTCGAGCTCGTCGCCCCGGTGCGCAACTGGGGTTTCACCCGCGAGGACTCGATCGAGTACGCCGCCACCCACAAGATCCCCGTGGGAGCGACCAAGGAGAAGTTGTACTCGATCGACGACAACCTCTTCGGCCGCGCGATCGAGTGCGGTGAGATGGAGGACCCGTGGGCCGAGCCTCCCGCCGGGGTCTGGGAGATGACCCGCCAGACGGCGACCGAACCCCGTGAGATCACCATCGGGTTCGACCGTGGTGTGCCGGTATCTCTCGACGGCCGCTCCATGCCGCTGTTCGAGCTGATAGTCGAACTCAACCACGTGGTCGGGTCCTACGGCTGGGGACGCCTCGACATGGTCGAGAATCGTCGGGTCGGCATCAAGAGCCGCGAGACCTACGAGGCACCCGGTGCGCTGGCGCTGATTCTCGCCCACAAGGACCTCGAGGCGATCACCCTCGAACGCGACCTGCAGCGTGAGAAGATCCGTCTCCAGCACCGCTACGCGGAGCTCGTCTACGACGGGCTCTGGTTCTCACCGCTTCGGGATGCACTCGACGCCTTCGTCGAGTCGTCCCAGCAGCACGTGACAGGTGAGGTCAGGCTCAAGCTTGAACCGAACCGCTGCTTCGTGGTCGGACGTCGAGCGCCACGGTCGCTCTACGACTACGGCCTGGCGACCTACGACGCTGCGGACCGGTTCCGCCACGCGGACTCCGAAGGTTTCGTGCGGATCTGGGGTCTGGGTGTGCAGACCTGGTCAGGGGTCCAGGGCCCGGGATCGAGGAGCTGATGGCGGCCACCGGTTCTTCCGGAGGCGGTGACCGCCAGCAGCTCTGGCACGGCCGTTTCGAATCCGGTCCGGCCGCCGAGCTCGTCGCCTTCACCGAGAGCCTCAGCTATGACCAGCGCCTGATCTTCGACGACATCCGCTGCTCCAAGGCGCACGTACGGGGCCTTCACAGGGGTGGACTGCTGGACGAGAGCGAGATGGCGGAGGTGCTCGCCGCTCTCGACACGGTCGAGATGGAGTACCGAGCCGGTGATCTGGAGCCGATCGACTCCGACGAGGACGTCCACACCCTGATCGAGAGGCGGGTCACCGAGCTCGCCGGCGCCGCGGGCGCCAAGCTGCACACCGGCCGTTCCCGAAACGACCAGGTGGCGACCGCCTTCCGTCATCACATCCGTGACCAGCTGGGCGTGATCGCGCAGCGTGTGCTCGAACTGGTGGACGTGCTGGCCGAACGAGCCGACGAGGCGGGCACCGGTGATGACGCCGTCTACCTGCCCGGCTACACCCACCTCCAACACGCCCAGCCGGTGCTGCTGGCACACCATCTGATGGCCCACGCGTGGGCGCTCCTGCGCGACGTCGACCGTCTGGCCGACTGCCGCAGGCGGGTGGACGTGTCGCCACTCGGCGCGGGCGCGCTCGCCGGTTCGTCGCTGCCGTTGGACCCCGACGGTGTCGCCGCTGACCTCGGGTTCTCCGCCCGCTTCGAGAACTCGCTCGACGCCACCTCGGACCGCGACTTCGTAGCGGAGTCGCTGTTCGTGCTCTCCGTGATCGGACTGCACCTCTCCCGCATGGGCGAGGAGGTCGTGCTGTGGAGCACCGAGGAGTTCGGCTTCGCCCGCCTGGATGATGCCTATGCGACGGGCTCGTCGATGCTCCCCCAGAAGAAGAACCCGGACATCGCCGAGCTGGCCCGTGGCAAGGCTGGGCGTCTCGTGGGTGACCTCACTGGGTTCCTTGCCACCATGAAGTCGCTGCCGCTCGCCTACAACCGCGACCTCCAGGAGGACAAGGAGCCGCTGTTCGACGCGCTCGACACAGTTCGCCTGGGGCTCGGCGCCATGTCCGGCATGTACCGGACCCTCCGCTTCGACGCAGCGCGGATGCGCTCGACGGCGGACTCGCCCTTCGCAGCGGCGACCGATCTCGCTGAGCACCTGGTCGGTACCGGAGTGCCGTTCCGTGAGGCACACGCGATCGTCGGGGCGCTGGTGCGTCGCTCGCTGGACGAGGGCGTTGCCCTGGCCGACCTTGTCCGCGACGAACCTCGCCTGGGCCCCGCCGGGGTGGCGTTGCTCGAACCGGGCGTGGCCGTCCGGCGACGAACCACTCCTGGCAGTGGCGGTCCCGAAGCCGTGACGGTGCAGCGCCAGCGCCTGAGCGAGGCACTGTCCGACATGCGACGGCGATGGTACGACGGTTAGATCGGCAAATGCCGTGATGAAGCTTCTGCCAGGTGTAGTCCGCGTGGATGCGGCTGCGCTGCGCGGTGCTCCGGTCGAGGAACTGGCTGCGAGCATCCTGAACCTGGTCCTTCTCCGCGATGACGGGCGCGCCGGGCGGATAGTCGAGGTCGAGGCATACGACGGCGAGTCGGACCCGGCCAGCCACGCCTGGCGAGGCCGGCGGCCACACAACGAAACGCTTTACGGACGCGCCGGGCTCCTCTACGTATATCGGTCATACGGGATCCACTGGTGCCTGAACGTCGTGCTGGGCGAGGAGGACGTGGCGGCGGCCGCCCTGGTGCGAGCCGTGCAGCCGATCGGTGGATTGGACCTGCTAGAGGCTGCCCGGCCGGCGGTCAAGCGTGAAGTCGACATGTGCAACGGACCGGGCAAGGTGGGGGCGGCCTTCGGGGTCGACGCGACCTACGACGGTGTCGACCTGCTCGGGCCCGCCTCTCCGATGACCCTCGTGTACGACGGTGTGGGGCCACCGGTTGCGCCGCTGGTGACAAGCAGAGTGGGTATCAGCCGGGCCACCGACAGGCAGTGGCGCTTCGCGGTCCCAGGCAATCCATGGGTGTCGAGGGGGAGGCCGACTGGTGGCCTGTGAGGGTACGACCGGCGAAGCAACCGAGCCGCGGTGGGAGCTCCTCTACACCGATGACCCGAGGCTGGCTCCGTCGCGATCGACGCTGACTGCTCGACGTCAGCTGGTGGATGCCAGATTGCCGGCGGGGGACCGGTCGAAGCAGCGCGACGAGGTACTGTCCCTGTTGGCCGAACACGGCGCGGAGCTGGCCGACCGGACGACAACACCCGGTCACCTGACCGGGTCCGCGTTGGTCGTCGACCACGAGTGCCGGTCCATGGCGGTCCTGTTGCACCGAAAGCTCAGGCGATGGCTCCAGCCCGGCGGCCACGCCGATGGTGACACCCAGTTGGCCGCGGTGGCGCTACGCGAGGCGACCGAGGAGACCGGCATGGCGGGCCTACGGGTGCTGGTACCAGCCGTGGACCTGGATGTGCACCGCGTCGACCACGGTGACGCCCTGGGCGAGCACCTTCATCTGGACCTGCGATTCGTGGTCGTGGCACCGCCCGGCGCGGAGCTGCACGGCAACCACGAGTCCCTCGATCTGCGATGGGTGGACATGGTCGAGCTGGTGGCGATGGCAGACGAGGACGGACTAGTCCGGCTTGCACGAGCCGGTATGCGCGCAGTGCGTGACGCCGGGATCGCTGATCTCAGCTGACGTCACCAGGGGTCATACAGGACTCCATCCGATTCACCTGCGCGAACGAGTTGATCGCCCGGCTGATGCCCTTGGTGTCGGATCCCTTGACCGTCTCGAGGAACCTGGCTTCGTCGTCGACACGTAGCTCCTCGACGTAGAGGCGCCTGTCGCCGATATAGGTCTCCCAGTCGTCGAGCCACTCGTTCACACCGGCCGCCACCTGCTCCGGTGCGGTCGGTGCCAGCGGACGCAGCTCGGCGATCATGCCGGTGAGGATGTCGTTGCTCTTGGCCACGACGTCGGCACGCTCCTGCGCGCTGCGGGCCTGGTCGGCTGGCTGCAGTTCGTCCAACTCCGCTTCGGCCGCGGCGCAAATCTCCTCTGCGGCGTCGGGGAACGTGCGGTCCGCGAGCTCGTCGATGAGGAGCCCCGGATCGTAGAAGAAGAGCACGTACACCCAGCTGCCCAGGAGCACCGCAACTGCCAGGAGTGTCGCTGTGACCGCGACACGCGAGCGGGGCCTCGCCTCGTCCTCGTCGAACTCGCCGGAAGAAGGGGGAGTGGTCGGCGACGTCATGGTGTCCGATTCTGCCACCTCGGGCTGCGAGGGGTTCAGTCGGAGTCGTCGTCCTCGGGTGTGGTCGTCGTCGTGGAGGTGCTGGTCGTGGACGTTGTCGTGGTCGGTAGGGCGGTGACCTCGATCCACACCGACGATCCCTTCGCCAGCTTGCTGCCGGCCGGTGGGCTCTGGTTGGTGACCATCCCGGGTTGCGCGCCGGCAGTCGTGATGGTCACCTTCTCGGTCGTCAGACCGACCTTCTTGAGACGTGACGATGCCGTGGTCGAGTCGACGCCGGACAGGTCGGGAACGGTGACCTGCTCGGGCGCAACGACAGCCTCGCCGAACTCGGTGTTTGGCTCGGGGATCGTCGTGGTCGGCGCAGGGACCGTCAGCGGATCCATCAACGGCGTCGGCGCCACGCCGTCCAGTGCCGATCGCATGAAGCGCGACCAGATCTGTGCCGGGTAGGTGCCGCCATAGACCACGATGCGTGTGTTCGGAGGGCTCATCGAGACGAGCTGTCGGCTGCCGTTCGACGCAGTCCGCGGCTCAGCGAAGCCGACCCACACCGCAGTCGCCAGTTGTTGGGTGAACCCCGTGAACCACGCGTCGGTGTTGTTCTGCGCGGAGCCGGTCTTGCCGCCGGCCGGTCGGCCTATGTCCGCACGAGTGCCGGTGCCGCGTTGGATGACACCCTCGAGAGCACCTGCCACCTCGCGGACGTTCGCCGATGACATCGCTCGGCGCTGCTCGTGGCCGTGCTGGTACAGCACTGCACCGTCAGGTCCGATGATCTTGGTGACGAGAACCGGCTGAACGTAGACGCCGTCGTTGGCGAAGGTGGCATAGACCGAGGCCATGTCCTGCACGGTCGCGTTGTTGGCGCCGAGCACGATCGAAGGGTTCGGCTTGACCTCCGTGGACACGACTCCCAGGGCTTCGGCCATGGCGACCGATCTCTCTGGGCCCACGTCTGGGTCCATCATGATGTTTGCGTAACAGGTGTTCGACGAGACCACGGTGCATTCGGCCATCGTCCCTGCGCCGATGCCTCCGCCCTTAACCCGCCAGATCCCACCCGGGATCCGTATCTCGGTGCTGGAAGGGGCGTTGAACGTCTTGGACGGCGACACCCCGTTCTCGAGTGCGGCGGCCATCACGATCGGTTTGAAGGCAGAACCCGTCTGGCGTCCTGTTCCCACTGCGAGGTTCGCCTGACGGTACGAATGGGTCCCCCAGTAGTCGTAGCCGCCGACCATCGCCCGGACGTAGCCGGAGCGAGGATCGATCGACACGAGCGCAGCGTCCGGTGTCCGGCTGTCCTTGCCCTGGCCCGGGAGCACGGCTGCAACCGCTTGTTCAGCCTTGGACTGCAGGTTCAGATCGATGGTGGTCTCGATGCGGAGCCCGCCGCGGAGCAGCGCCTGGCGACGCTCTGCCTTCGTGTCGCCCAGGGCGTCGGAGTCGTTCAGCAGCCACGACTTGACCTCGTCCACGAAATGCGGGGCCGCGTAGTGCTGCGTCGTCGCAGTGGGTTGCTCGGGAGCGAGGGTGATCGGCGTCGCCTTCGCCTGCTCGGCCTGCTGACTCGTGATCAGGTTCTGCTCGAGCATCTCGCTGAGCACCAGGTTCCGGCGGTCGAGTGCGCCGTCAGGGTTGATGCGCGGATCATGGCGCGACGGTGCCTGGATGATCCCTGCCAGCAACGCGGACTGCTCGAGCGTAAGGTTCTCGACCGGGACGCCGAAGTACTCCTGGGCGGCTGCTCCCACGCCGTAGGCGCCGTTGCCGAAGTAGATCGTGTTCAGGTAGAGCTCGAGAATCAGCTGTTTGGAGTAGTTCCTCTCGAGTGCAAGAGCTGTCGTGGCCTCCTCCATCTTGCGCCCAAGGGTCTGCTCCGGCGTGAGCAGCGCGGTCTTCACGTACTGCTGGGTGATCGTCGAGCCACCCTCGGCCACGGAGCCGGCTTCGGCATTGCGTCCCGCGGCGCGCAGGATCGCTCGTGGGTCCACGCCGTTGTGGGTCCAGAACCGAGCGTCCTCGATGGCGACCACGGCATCCTGGAGCGATCTGGGGATCTGCTCGAAGGGGACGTTCTGGCGGTTCTCTTCGGCCAGCACGGTTATCAGGGTTCCGTTGGCGTCGTAGATGGCCGATGGCTGGGCGTTGACCGGTAGCGCGATCGGGGGAGCGTCACGAGCGCCCGTTCCGCAGGACGACGCGAGGATGCCGAGTCCTACGACGATGGCGATGAATCTCGACGACTGACGCACTGCACCATTCTGGTGTCCCGGGTCGCTGTACCGGTGGCAAGCAGCTGAGGCGGCGCCGGATCGTGAGACGGTACTCAGACCGGTACGATCGCCTGTCGGCTCGATCGGCCCCGACGAGTCGCTGCAAGCGAACCCGAGAGCGAGCCAGAAGGTGGATCAGATGTCCAGCGGCACGGAGTTGATCGCCGAGCTGACCGAGCGGGGTCTCCGCCAGGACAGCACCGACGGCGAGGACCTGGTGAGGCGTCTGGACGCAGCACCGGTGACCCTCTACTGCGGCTTCGATCCGACCGCGGATTCGCTGCACATAGGGAACCTCCAGTCGATCATGCTCCTGCGTCGATTCCAGCTGGCCGGTCACGCCCCGATCGCTCTGGTCGGCGGTGCCACAGGGATGATCGGTGATCCGTCCGGGCGATCGAGCGAACGCCAGTTCCTCGATCCCGATGTTCTGGACAACAACCGGGCGTGCATAGGAGAGCAGTTGGGGCGCTTCCTCGACACCGGCGATTCGCCGCAAGCCGCTCGGTTGGTGGACAACCGCTCATGGACCGAGGGACTGAGCGTGCTCGATTTCCTGCGAGACGTAGGCAAGTACGTGACGATCAACACGATGCTGGCCCGTGACTCGGTGCGATCGAGGATGGAACGTGACACAGGGATCTCCTACACGGAGTTCTCCTACATGCTCCTCCAAGCACACGACTTCCTGGTCCTGCACCGGGACATGGGTTGCGACCTACAGGTAGCTGGCTCGGACCAGTGGGGGAACATAGCGGCAGGTGTGGACCTCGTCAGGCGTCGGACGGGCGATGTGGTGCACGGATGGACGGCCCCTCTGATCGTCCGGGCCGACGGCACGAAGTTCGGCAAGAGCGAGGGCGAGAACATCTGGCTCTCGCCGGAGCGGACGAGCCCCTACCGGATGTTCCAGTACCTGTTGAACGTGGCCGATTCGGACGTCGAGACGCTGCTGCTGCGACTGACGACCGTCCCGCTCGAGGAGATCCGCAGAGTGGTGGCACACCATGCCGAGAACCCCGCACGTCGAGAAGGTCAGCGCCGTGTGGCGGCCGAGATAACCGCTCTCGTGCACGGCGCGGACGTGCTGAGACCGGTGGAGGAGGCATCCGAGGTGCTGTTCGGCCGTCCGCTCGAAGGACTGGACCAGCAGGCCTTCGAACTCCTCGCGTCCGAGGTGCCCACGTACAGGACGCAGCGGTCGGAGCTGCTCGGCATGTCGGCGGTCGACCTGCTGACTGCGACCGGACTGGCACCTTCAAAGAGCGATGTTCGTCGCACGCCGGCTGGGTACTACGTCAACCAGGTATCGCTCGCGGAGCGTGGCGACGAATCGATTGGAGCCGAGGACCTCGTGCACGGTAAGTTCCTCTTGCTCCGACGGGGGCGGACCTCCCACCACTTGGTGGAGCTCGTCTGATCCCGTCGGGCGAAGAGCAATCCGACGACGTGTCGGGCGTCACTCCCCAGCGAGTTGACTTCCCCGACGTGACGACGTAAGTTCTCTCCTCGCCCCGCACGGCCGCTTCGGCCGGTGGGAGCAACCATCGGAACCACTGGTTCATCCAAGTTCCAAGCTGACGCCCCGGACATCGGTGGCGAGCGTTTCTTGACAACGGAAGACAGAATGCCAAATAGGCGAGTGCGGGCTGCCGTACGTTCGGAAGCGAGCGTATGAGGCAGACCCAGTCAATAACCTTTTAATGCACATAACGGACACACCCTGTCGGTTCTCACCGATGGGGATGCCAGAACTGTGCCAGTTGGTGTCGGGACCATGGTTTCGACACCGGCTCTTCGATCGGCGGAAAGGCGAAGCCCTCGGGCATAGCTGATCCCATGATCTTGATGGAGAGTTTGATCCTGGCTCAGGACGAACGCTGGCGGCGTGCTTAACACATGCA
>CAYVDN010000033.1:0-32580 GCA_964450685.1 uncultured Microthrixaceae bacterium | reverse complement strand
CTGCGGTCGGTGGACGAGCTGCGCTCCCCCTACTACGTGAACCTCGAGGTCAGGGACCAGCCCGGGGTGCTGGCGACGGTGGCCGGAGTGTTCGGGACACACGGGGTGTCGATCCGCTCGATGGAGCAGGAAGCTCTCGTCGAGGACGGGGAGGTCACCGAACCTGCCGGTGCCGCCAGGTTGATCTTCATCACCCACGCCGCGCGGGAGGCAGACGTCAGAGCGACCCTGCAGGAGCTGCGCGGGTTGGACACCGTGCTGTCGGTGGGGTCGGTCCTCCGAGTTGTCGGCGCGGACTGAAAGGCCTGCTGATCATGGCGATGGACTACGTATCGACCCGGGGTGACGCGCCCGTGCTCGGCTTCGGCGACGTGCTGCTGGCCGGGCTCGCTGCTGATGGAGGTCTGTACCTCCCAGCCGTCTGGCCGCAGCTTCCCGACCTCGACTCGCTGCGGGGGCTCAGCTATCCGCGGGTCGCGGTCGAGGTCATGTGGCCATTCGTCGAGGGCGAGATCGACCGGACGGACTTCGAGTCCCTGGTGAAGGACGCGTACGCGACGTTCGACACGCCCGAGGTGTGCCCCGTCGTGCCGATCGGACAAGCCGCGTCAGGTGCTCCGGTGTCGTTGCTCGAGCTGTTCAGAGGGCCGACCCTGGCGTTCAAGGACGTGGCACTGCAACTCGTCGGGCGGCTGTTCGACCATGTTCTCACCGAACGCGGTAGCCGGGTCTGCGTGCTCGGCGCCACGTCCGGCGACACCGGCTCGGCAGCGATGCATGCATGTGCAGGGCTGGGACACGTCGACATCGTGATCCTGTTCCCCGACGGGCGCACCTCCGAGGTGCAGCGTCGCCAGATGACCACGCTTGGCGCCCCGAACGCCCACGCCGTCGCCGTCCCGGGAACGTTCGACGACTGCCAGGACCTGGTCAAGGCTGCGTTCGCCGACGTGTCCTTCCGCGACGAGGTGCACCTGAGCGCTGTCAACTCGATCAACTGGGCCCGCGTCATGGCCCAGGTCGTCTACTACGTGAGCTCGCACCTCCAGGTCGCACCCGACGGCGGACCCGTCACGTTCGTGGTCCCGACGGGCAACTTCGGCAACATCCTGGCCGGCTGGGTGGCCAAGAGGATGGGTCTGCCCGTCGAGCGACTTGTCATCGCGTCCAACCGCAACGACATCCTCACCCGCTTCTTCACCACCGGAACCATGGAGATCCGCGACGTCGTGCCCACCACCAGCCCGTCGATGGACATCCAGATCAGCTCCAACCTCGAACGACTCCTGTTCGAGCGGATGGACCGCGATGCGACAGCGATCGTCGAACTCTTCTCTCGGTTCAGGGCCGACGGAACCGTGTCGGTCCCGCTCGAGGTGCTCGAGGGGCTTCGGGCAGAGTTCGATTGCGGTCGACTCGACGACGAACAGGCTGCCGAGGTCATCCGCCGGGTCCATGCCCGTTCAGGCATGCTGATCGATCCGCACACCGCGGTTGGCGTCGGCATCGCCGAATCGCTCGAAGGTGACCCGTCCGTTCCAGTCGTATCGCTGGCGACCGCCCATCCGGCCAAGTTCCCCGACGCCGTCGAGGCCGCCACGGGCCTGCGCCCACCGTTGCCCGAACACTTGGCCGATCTCCTCGACCGGACAGAACGTGTCGAGCACTGCGCGGCGGATCTGGGGGCGGTCGAGGAACTGGTCCGAGGCGCCGTCACCAGCCACTGAGAGATCTCCGGACGTCTGCGCGTTGCGGGGCCCGCGAGTGACTTAGTGTGACGCCTGTCCGACGGTCGGGGGACCGCCGGCGCAGAGGCCTCGGACACGGGGTCTCGATACAGGGGGGACAGGGTCGATGAAGCGAGTTGTTGCTGGCCTGATGGTCGCAGTCATGGTGGCCGCCTCGGGGTGTGGCGCATCGGGCGACGCTGCCCCTGAGGAATCCGAGGACCGAGGGGAGGCCGCAGTTTCGACTGCACCCACAGAGGCCGACGAAACGGCCTTCGGCGACATCGAAGGGCCCCTCTGCGGCGAGGGCGACTTCACAGTCGAGGCATCCGAAGCGGGCCTGGGCACCGACAAGCTGTACATCGGCGTGGCGAACGACCGGTCGTCGAGCATCCGACCGGGTCTGAACAAGTCGATGTACGACGCGTCGCAGGCGTTCGCCGGCTGGTGCAACGAACAGGGTGGCATCGGCGGCCTGCCCATCGAGGTCGTAGACCTGGACGCAGCCCTGTTCGACGTCGAAGCGGCGATGACCACGGCCTGTCGGGACGTGTTCGCGATGGTCGGAGGCGGCATGGCCCAGGACGCCCTCCAGTTCTCCGGTCGCGAGGGCAGCGATTTCCACGGATGCTCCATGATCGACATCCCCGGCTTCGCCGTGTCGGCCGAGAAGGCCGACTCCAACGGTCAGGTCCAGCCGCTGCCTAACGTGGGCGGTTCAGTGGCCAACACGTGGCTGACGGACTTCGCGGCGCTGGAACCCGAGGCGTCGACGGACTGGTCGGTCATCTGGGCAGACCTGCCTTCGCTCGAGATCATGCGCACCAAGTACAAGACGGCGGTCGAGGGGATCGACGGCATGGAGATGGTCGGCGAGCAGTCATACCCGCCGATCGGCATCACCGACTGGATGCCCTACGCCCAGAAGATGATGGAATCCGAGGCGACGAGCTTCACGTGGGTCGGAGAGGTCGAGAACCTGAGCGACTTCCTCACCGCAGCCGATGTCCAGGGTTGGGAGGGTGTGCCGATCCTCGAGACGAACATGTACGACCAGAAGCTCACGACCAACCCCGCAGCCGAGGGCGCGGTCGTGCGCATGCAGCTGCACCCGATCGAGGAGGCCGACCGCTGGCCTGCAACCGCGAAGTACCTGGAGCTCCTCGATGAGTACACCGACGACGGCGAGTCGAGCGCTCTCGGCATCCAGTCGATGTCCGCCTGGTTGCTCTTCGCCACCGCTGCGAACGCCTGCGGTGAGGAGAACGACGGCGTGCTCGACCGCACCTGCATCCTGGAGCAGGCAGCTGCCGTGGACGACTGGACCGGAGGCGGCCTTCACGCAGAGACGAACCCGGACCGCTTCGACGAGGTCGAGGCGAGCCCTTGCGGCATGCTCGTGGTCGTGCGCGACGGCAAGTTCGAACGGCTCTACCCGGAGCTGGACGGCGAGGGCGACGACGGCGACGGCTTCCACTGCCCCGAGGACGGCGTGACCGAGATTCCCGGCGGTGGGGAGGACGGTGTGGTCGACCCGGACCGGCCCATCTGAGCCCGCCGCGGTGATGGAGCCAGGGCGTGGGTGGGGCAGACTGTGGCCGTGAAGTACGTGGTTTGTGTACCCGATGGTTGCGCCGACGAACCCCACCCGGACCTTGGCGGCCGCACCCCGCTCGAAGTAGCCGACACCCCGGTGCTGCGCTCACTGGCAGCTCGCGGGACCGTGGGCCGTGCTGCGGTCATCCCCGAAGGAATGCCGCCCGGAAGCGACGTCGGCAACCTGTCCCTGCTCGGCTACGACCCGGCTGTGCATCACACGGGCAGGGCTCCGATCGAGGCGGCGTCGCTCGGGCTGAAGATCCGCCCCGACCAGGTCGCGTTCCGCTGCAACCTGTCGACAGTCGACCTAGGTCAGGGCGGTCCGGACGGTCTCATGGTGGACTTCGCCGGTGGGCACCCGACGACCGAGGCAGCAGCCGAGGTGATCGCCGCGCTGGACGCCGAGCTCGGATCAGGAGCGGGGGAGGAGATCTCGTTCCACCCGGGAGTCCAGTACCGCCACATCATGATCGCCCCGGAATCGTGGGCAGACGCCGAATGCGTGCCGCCACATGACCTGACCGACAAGCCAGCGGTGTGGCCTACCGGACCTGCCGCCGAACGGCTCCGGCGGGTGATGGCGGCCAGTCGTGAGGTGCTCGCCGGGTTCCCCGATGTCGCCGCGGACCAGGTCTGGCTGTGGGGTCAGGGCCACCAGCCTCAGCTCCCGTCGTTCGCCCAGACCTACGGCCTGCGAGCCGGCATGGTCACAGCCGTCGACTTGGTGCGCGGTCTCGGCGTGCTGACCGACATGGAGATAGTCGACGTGCCCGGAGCCACCGGGTGGTACGACACCGACTACGAGGGCAAGCGGGATGCTGCGATCCAGGCGCTGCGCGCCGGCGCGGACCTCTTCGTCATCCACATCGAGGCAACCGATGAGGCTGGCCACGCCGGCAACGTCGAGGAGAAGGTGAAGGCGCTGGAGAACTGGGACCGACGGGTCCTGGCTGACCTGGTTCCGGCGCTGGACGAGATGGGGGACTGGCGGCTCATGATGTCGCCCGACCACGCGACCCCGCTGGCTCTCAAGACGCACACGTCGGTCACGGTGCCATACCTGCTGGTCGACTCCAGGGTCGTCGGACCCGGTGGCGACTACTCCGAGGAGGGCACCAAGGAGTCCGAGGTGGTGGCGGGACACGAGTTGATGTCGCGCCTGATCTCCGGCTGAGAAGGCCGCGGATGGCTCCAGTGGGCGGTGGATTGCGGGTGGTGGGCTCCACCGGTACAGTCGACGCGTCGACTCGGGGTAGGGGCCGAGTTCCCGCACCGGACCGCCGCCGCTGACCGTTCCGAAGCGTCGGTCGGCAGTGGGGCGCCTGGACCTCCGAGGACGACTCGGACCTCACCTCATCTGGTGTGTCGACCGGTACCACCTGCACCGACACCACCCCGCAGCAACACGATCCCGCAGCAATACGACCGCTGCCCGACCACGAAGTTGGAACCACCTGTGAGCGTTGACTCGATCGACCTCGAAGGCCTCGAGCGCAAGGACCGCGCCGAGCTCGCCACGATCGCCCAGGCCCTCGGCGGCAAGCCGGGGTCGCGTGCGAAGAAGGCCGACCTGATCGCGATGATCCTGGATCTGGCCGGGGTCACCGCCCCCGCATCAGACGGCGACACGTCCGGAGCGGGCGAGAGCGGAGCGGCCCAGGAGCCGGCCGCTGCCGCGGGTGAGGCCCCTCATCCGATCCCGAGCGACGCGCCGCAAGCGAGCGAAGGGCCCATAGCCAGCGAGCCCCCGGCGACGGGCGATGCCCTGATCCCGGCTCCCGATGCCCAGGGCCGCCGTGCAAGCGATGCAGAGTCGGGGAGAGTCGAGAAGCCCTCGGGCTCGCCGTCCCAGTCCGACTCCATCGGAGACTCCGTCGGCGGCACCGAGGGCGACGGTGAAGCCCAGGGTGAAGGCGAAGGAGGCGGCCGTCGTCGTCGCCGCCGACGTGGACGTGATCGAGACCGTGGCGAAGAAGGCAGCGAGTCGTCCCAGAACTGGGAGGGCGAGCTGATCGAAGTGGCCGGCATCCTCGATCTGCGCGACGAGGGCTACGGCTTCCTGCGGGTCAACGGACTCCTGCCCAGCCGCGACGACGTGTACGTGTCGGTAAAGCAGACCCGGCAGTTCGGACTGCGTCGCGGCGACTGGCTGACCGGTGCGAGTCGGCCGGCGAACCGGGGAGAGAAGAACCCGGCGTTGCTGCGCATAGACACCGTCAACGGCGGCGACCCGGACCGGTCCCGCGAGCGGCCTCTGTTCGACGACCTGACCCCGCTCTTCCCCAACGAGATGCTCCGCTTGGAGCGCGAGGATCATCCCTACGACGTCGCCGGACGTGTGATCGACCTTCTCGCACCGATCGGCAAGGGACAGCGTGGCCTGATCGTCTCGCCGCCGAAGGCGGGCAAGACGACGATCATGAAGTCGATCGCCCAGGCCATCGAGGCGAACCACCCCGAGGTGGAGCTGATGGTGCTCCTCGTCGACGAACGACCTGAAGAGGTCACCGACCTGCGTCGCTCCATCCAGGGCGAGGTCGTGGCCTCGACGTTCGACCGCCCGACCGAGGAGCATCTGCAGGTAGCGGAGCTCGCGATCGAGCGGGCGAAGCGGATGGTCGAGCAGGGCCAGGACGTCGTGGTCATCCTCGACGGGATCACCCGCCTCGCACGCGCCTACAACCTGGCAGCACCCTCGGGCGGTCGGATCATGAGCGGCGGTCTCGACACAGCGGCGCTCTACCCGCCCAAGAAGTTCTTCGGTGCGGCGCGCAACCTGGAGGAGGGCGGGTCGCTCACGATCATCGCCACGGCCCTGGTCGACACCGGCTCCAAGATGGACGAGGTCATCTTCGAGGAGTTCAAGGGCACCGGGAACATGGAACTGCGTCTCGACCGCCGGGCCGCTGAACTCCGTGTCTTCCCGGCGATAGACGTCGACGGTTCCTCCACCCGTCACGACGAGCTGCTCATCGATGCCAAGCAGTTGCAGCAGATCCAGAAGCTCCGGCGTCTCCTGTCCAAGCTGGCAGCCGAGGGCGAGCCAGCTGCCGGGCTCGAGCTCGTGATCGACCGCATGCGCAAGTTCCCGACGAACGAGGTGTTCCTCGCCGAGATCGCCAAGGCCCCGGCGATCAGCTGACACCGACCCGCCCGTAGCGCGCTGTTCCGCCGGACTGTCGGAGCGCGCTGCGGAGCTGCAATACTGATCCGTCCCCTCATTCGGGCCCCGCACGGAAACCGGGGCCAGCACGGAGAGACCCATGAAGCCCGGAATCCACCCCGACTACCGCCATGTCGTGTTCCAGGACACGTCGTCAGGCGACACGTTCCTCACACGGTCGACGATCGAGACCGACGAGACCATCAAATGGACCGACGGGAACGAGTACCCGCTCGCCAAGGTCGAGATCTCCGCGTTCACCCACCCGTTCTTCACGGGTCAGATGAAGATCGTCGACACCGCCGGCCGTGTGGAGCGCTTCGAGCGCCGTTACGGTCGACGCAAGGGCAAGGCCGCTTCGGCTGACGCCCCCGCCGAGGAAGCGGCGGAGCCGACCGAGGGCGAGTGACCCGTCCCTCGGGCGGGTCACGTCGATCCTTCTCGACCTGTGTCGCTCAGCGCTGAGCAGCGGGCCCGACTCAGTCGCGCCAAGCTGTCCGCGCTCGTGCGTGACATCGGCGCGCCGGTCGCGGAACCAGTCGATCTGGGTTCGACAGCGGCGCTCGTCGCTGACGACAGTGCAGCCGTTCTCGTCGAGCGTGGCAGCGCTGACGCCTTGGCGGGTGCTCTGCTGTGGGCGCAACGCAACGACGCCCGTGCGCTCACCGTCTTCGTGGACGACGCGGCAGATGACGTCGCCCGCTGGGCCGGGTACTTCCACCTGCACGGCGCGGACATCGACGTGAGATCGGTCGACGGTTCGACCTCGCACGCAGCGGCGCCGTCGCCGCTGCCGGTCCCGGTGACTCCGCCGGATGTCCCCGCCGATCTGCTCGGGGTACTCGAGCAGGCCGACGTCGAGCTCGTGGTCGAGTGGGGGGTCGTGCGCGGCGAGGTCCTGGGGCTCGAAGTGGCACGGCTGGTCATATGGCCGACCGAGACCGGCGGTGACGGGTGTTTCCATCTGGAGGCGGGGGTCGGTCGCTTCGACCGGGATGCCGTCGCGGCGGCCCGTGGTGACGAGTCCCCGTCGATGTCGCTGGCTCGAACCGTCGACCACGTACGCTCCCACCGTTACCCGGGAGCCCCTGTGCACCCCGTACAACTGCTGTCGCGCGAGCGCTGGCTCCGCGCTGATGTCGTCGGGAATCCCTCCTCGGTGGGCGCGGCGCAGTTGCAGCCGGTGGAGATGACCACCGAAGCCGAGGGGTTGAAGGACCCGCACCCGGCTGCGGCCGTGGGGACCGACACGGACGGCTCGGCCCTGATGGTCGTCTGCTCGCGGGGGGTCGACCTCGCGTTGGTACCGCTGGCCGCCGACACGCTGGCGATGCACGACCCTGCTGCTCGACTGGTCCTGGCGCTGCCCGGAGTAGACCACCACGTCGCGACGACATCACTCGTGGGCATGCTCCGAGTGGGTGCAGAGATCGTCGACGTAGCGGTGGGCTGGGGCTGATGGCCCTCTCGGACGCTTCTGCAGGCAGGCTCCGTACCCTCGAGCGGGAGTTCGCCGATTGTGAGGCGATGCTCGGTGACCCGGAGGTCGTCGCGGACCAGGCGCGCTACGTCGAGATGTCGCGTCGCTACAGCGAGCTGCGTCCCATCGCCGAGCGGAGTGCCCGGCTGGGCCAGCTGTCAGCCGACCTCGTGGCTGCCCGTGAGCTCCTGGACGTGGCCGACGGCGACGAGCGTGACCTGATCCGCGCCGAGATCGCCCAGATGGAGGCAGAATCGAACCTCCTCGAGGACGAAGTGAAGCTGCTGCTCGTCCCGAGCGATCCCTTCGACCATCGAGACGTGATCGTCGAGGTCCGCGGAGCCGAGGGCGGCGAGGAGGCGAACCTCTTCGCCCGTGACCTCTTCGAGATGTATCGGGCGTGGGCGGCCAGGCGAGGATGGAAGTTCGAGGTCATGGATGCGTCACCGTCCGACATGGGTGGCTACAGCGAGGTGACCTTCAGAGTCGCCGGTGACGCGGTCTGGTCCCGCATGAAGTTCGAAGGTGGTCCACACCGTGTGCAGCGCGTGCCCGTCACGGAGTCCCAGGGTCGGATCCACACCTCGTCGGCGACGGTGGTCGTGCTGCCCCAGGCCGACGAGGTCGACGTCCAGATCGACCCCTCCGACATCCAGGTGGACGTCTTCCGGTCGTCCGGACCGGGAGGCCAGTCGGTGAACACGACGGACTCGGCGGTGCGGATCACCCACCTGCCGACTGGTCTGGTCGTGTCGATGCAGGACGAGAAGAGCCAGATCCAGAACCGAGCCAAGGCGATGGTGGTTCTGCGCTCACGGCTGCTCGAGATGGAGCGGCGTCGCCGGTCCGAGGACGTCGCCGGCCAGAAGAGAGCCCAGATAGGCGGCGGTGGTCGCAGCGAGAAGATCCGCACCTACAACTTCAAGGAGAACCGTGTCACCGATCACCGGGTCGGGCTGACCCTGTACTCACTCGACAGGGTCCTCGCCGGTGATCTCGACGAGATCAGCGACTCGTTGGTGGCCGACGACCGCACCCGGCGCCTCTCAGAAGCCGTGGACAGCGAGCGCGAATGACTCCCTCTCCCGACGGGACCGTCACGTGGCGCGAACTGCTCGCCGAAGCGGTGCAGCGACTGTCTGCTTCGCCGGAGGTCAGCGCCTCGGCCGAGGTCGATGCACGCTGGATAGTCGCCGACTGCCTGGGAGCGAGTCCGTCGGAGCTTTCGGCGTCGCTCGGCCTGCCTGCGACCGAGCGGGGAGTCGCCCGATTCGACGACATGGTCCGCCGCCGTGGACAGGGCGAGCCGCTGCAGTACGTCTTGGGCGCATGGGGATTCAGGACGCTCGATTTGATGGTCGACCGCCGTGTGTTGATTCCCCGCCCCGAGACCGAGGCCGTCGTCGACATGGCGCTCGCCGAGCTCGACGGCCTCGGAGGACGCGAGCGGGCGACGACCGTGGTCGATCTCGGAACAGGTTCGGGAGCGATCGCCCTGTCGATCGCGGTCGAGCGGGTCCGCACCGAGGTCTGGGCGACCGACTCGAGTGGCGACGCCCTGGCGGTCGCGGCCGCGAACATCGCCGGGATCGGTCGATCCGGGGCACGGGTGCGTATCGCGCAGGGGGAGTGGTTCGCCGCGCTGCCATCGAAGCTCGCCGGAACAGTTGACCTGATCGTCTCCAACCCTCCGTACGTCGCTCGGTCCGTCACCCTGCCGGCCGAAGTCGAGAAGTGGGAGCCGGGCACAGCGCTCTGGTCCGGTCCTGACGGCACCGACGATCTGCGTACCATCATCGCCGGCGCCCCTGAATGGCTCCGCTCGCACGGGGTGCTCGTGTGCGAACTCTCGCCCGAGCAGGCCGAGTCGATGGCACAGTTCGCTGCGGGCTCTTTCGCCCAGGTGGAGGTGCGTGACGACCTGACAGGTCGTCCCAGAGCTCTGGTTGCACGCAGCCCGCTGGATTGATCGGACGGGACAACCTGTCCGGAATGACCTTGTCGCCTGCCGAGCGGTGTATTCACCCGTTCCCTGCGGTCGGTTCCCTCACATGCGATGATTCCCGGTGCCGACAGCCGGTCGGTGATCGTCCAGGGGGATCTGAATGCACAGGAAGCCGTCCGAACGCGTCGATCTGCTGTCAGAGGTCCCGTTTTTCGACGGGTTCAGCGACACCGACCTTCAACGGGTTGTCCAGCTGAGCGACGAGGTGGTGGTCCACGCCGGCAACGTCGTGGTCGACCAAGGGGACCCCGGAACACACTGCTTCGTGATCATCACCGGAGTGGCCAGCGTCTATGTGCGCGGTGAGCATGTCGCATCGCTGGGCCCCGGCTCGATGGTCGGCGAGATGGCACTGGTCGATCACCGGCCACGAACGGCGACCGTGGTCGGCGACACCGACCTGGAGCTGCTCCGCTTCGACTCACAGGCGTTCGCCAAGCTGCTCGACGAGATGCCCAAGGCATCCGAGAGGGTCATGGCCCTGCTGAAGTCACGCCTCGCTCAAGGCTGACGAGCGCTCTGTTCAGCGCAGCCGCGCTGTGTGCTCGACGTCGATCTCGACCTGGGTGCCCGTCATGTCCTCGAGTTCGCCGCGCCTCATCAACTCGGGTTCCTCGCTCCACGCCCAGGTCCGTGCGTCCTGCGGGGTCCGGCACGCGAGCAGGGCCCTCACCGGGCCGCTCGCGCGCTCGTGCAACACCGTCCAGGTCTCGATTGTCGCAGACCCGACATGGTCGCCGACCACCTCATGGCCTCCGCGGGCATCGATCTCGTCCTGGGGGCACGCGTAACGGAAACCATCCTGAGGAGGGGAGGTGCTGAGCACGCCGAACGCGTGCTTGTCGACGATCCCACCATTTGCGGTCACCAGGCCGAGGCTGCCCGGGTCTGCTCGCAGAACGTCCACCATCGATGCCAGCGCATGGCCGACAGGGTTGTTCCAAGGCCCGCCGGCGAACGACAGTCCGCCGTAGACGGTCAACTGTCTGTCGGCCGTGATGCCGAGCTCGCGCTGGGCCAACTGCACGGCGGAGGGAAAGCACGAGTAGACGTCGAGGTGGGACACCGAGTCGATGTCGGTCCCGGCGAGCTCCAGCACCCGACGTCCGGCGACACCGATCGACGCCGACGAGACGAAGTCCGGGCGCTCGGACATCTGACGATCCGTACCGTCGGTACCCGCGTGCAGGAACACCCACCTGTCGGTCGGTACACCGTGACGTGCAGCTACCTCCGCGGCACAGACAACCAAACCCGACGCCATGTCGACATCGGGGTTGGACACCATGCGCTTGGTGTACGGGAAGGCGACCATCCTGTTGTCGGGCGTCGGAGTCGTGATCTCCTCGGCCGTGTAGGCGTCCCGCCGGAACGCGAACGGGTTCGCTGCGGCGACGCGCGAGAAACCTGCCCACATCTCACCGACGACACGCAGGTGCTCGTCGAGTGAACGGCCCGACTCGTGCCAGAGCGCGTTCTCGAAGAGCGGGTAGCACTGCGTGGGGGCCAGGATCCCCCGCTCTATCTCCACCTCGTGCGCCATGAGGAACGGAGCGCCGTCGGACCAGTCAGGCGACACATCCTCATCCTGCTGGGTCCAGTCGAGCACGGCGCCGGTGCGCCGAGCTGCCGACTTGGTCCGCCCCGCTTCGGCGCCGCACAGGACCCCGACGTCGAGGCGGCCACGTGCGATCTCGACAGCGAGCTTGTTCAGGAGGCGTTGGGGGGAGTTCCCACCCACGGTGACGTACCACGTGGCAGCCCGGTCGGCGCCGACGCGCTCGGCGACAAGTCGAGCCGGGTCGCGGTATCTCCACGTCATGGTCGGAACGGCTGCTATCACTCCGGCAGCAGCGAGCAGCCCCGGGGTAGCGCTGTCGTGCTCCGCCAGTCGGACCGCCTCGGCCATGAGAACGGCCGGCTCTGGCGAATCCCCGTCCCGGCCGACCAGCTGGCCCACCCCCACGATGACCGGTGAACGGGGGTCGACTCCGAGAGGTAGCGGCACGGACATGGCGGCCACAATAGGTACCTGGGACCGCGCACCTGCAGTCCCGTCACCGGCCGAGCGCCATGCTGTCGATCACTAGGATGGCCGCTGTGACCGAGAAGACCACAACGATCGCTGTTGGTTCCGACCATGCCGGATTCGACCTGAAGCAGTTGATCGCCGAGCACCTGATTGCCCGTGGCCTGGAGGTGGTCGATCTTGGCGCCCATTCGACCGACCGGGTCGACTACCCGGACTTCGGTGCTGCGGTCGGCAGGTCGGTCGCCTCGGGTCAGGCCGATCTGGGCGTGGCGGTGTGCGGATCCGGGATCGGAATCTGCATGGCTGCCAACAAGATCAAGGGTGTGCGCGCCGCGACCGTCCATGATGCGACGAGTGCACGGCTGACCCGCGAGCACAACGACGCCAATGTCATCTGCCTCGGTGAGCGCCTCACGGGTGTCCAGGTGGCGCTCGACGCCGTCGACGCGTGGCTCGACGCCGAGTTCGAAGGAGGCCGTCACGCCGACCGCGTGGCGAAGCTCGACGCACTCGATCCAGAGTCCGACTGACGACCGTACTGACAGACGACCGTACCGACATTCGCCCACGAGCACGCTGAAGGATCCGACATGCCCTGGCCCACCGACCACGACACCGAGGTATTCGCCGCGATCGACCGTGAGGTCGAGCGCCAGAACACGGGAATCCAGCTGATCGCCTCGGAGAACTTCACCTCACCGGCGGTCATGCAGGCCGTCGGATCGGTTCTCACCAACAAGTACTCAGAGGGGTACCCGGGCAAGCGCTACTACGGCGGCAACGAGTTCGTCGACGAGGTCGAGGACCTGGCCCGCGAGCGCGTCAAGGCACTCTTCGGTGCCGAAGCGGCGAACGTGCAGCCCCATTCGGGGGCCAACGCGAACGTGGCGGTCTACCTGGCTCTGCTCCAGGCCGGAGACACAGTGCTCGGACTCAGTCTCGACCACGGCGGACACCTGACACACGGGTCTCCGGTCAATCTCTCCGGGCGCTACTACAACTTCGTCTCCTACGGGGTGACGCCGAGCGATGAACGACTGGACATGGATCAGCTCCGGGACCTGGCCCTCGAGCACAGGCCGAAGATGATCGTCGCAGGGGCGACGGCGTACCCGCGCATCATCGATCCGGAGCCGATCCGTCGTATCTGCGACGAGGTCGGTGCCCTGTTCCTGTTCGACGCGGCCCACATAGCGGGACTGATCGCCGGCGGTGTCCACCCCAGCCCGGTTCCGTTCGCGGATGTGGTCACCTTCACCACCCACAAGACTCTGCGCGGCCCGCGCGGCGGCTGCATCCTCTCCACCGCCGAACACGCAGCGGCAATCGACAAGGCGATCTTCCCGGGCCTGCAGGGTGGTCCGCTCGAGCATGTGATCGCAGGCAAGGCAGTCGCGTTCCGCGAGGCCGCCGACCCCAGCTTCGCCGAGTACGCCCGTCAGATCGTCAAGAACTCCCAGGCGCTCGCTTCCGGGCTGGCTCGCAACGGGTTCCGGCTCGTGTCGGGTGGTACCGAGAACCACCTGATGCTGGTCGATCTCCAAGCGTTCGACAGCGAGCTCACCGGCAAGGAGGCCCAGACGGCCCTGGACGCGGCGGGCATCACCTGCAACAAGAACACGGTGCCTGATGACCCCCGCTCTCCGTTCGTCACGTCCGGTCTACGGCTGGGTACCCCCTCGGTGACCACTCAGGGAATGGGCGAGGACGAGATGGGGGTCGTCGCCGAGCTGATCACACGAGTGTTGCGTTCACCGCAGGACGATTCGGTCATCACCGCCGTGCGTTCCGAGGTGCGGGACCTCTGTTCGAGGTTCACCCCCTACCCGGTCTGAGGCGGGGAGCTCCCAGCCTGAATCAGGCAGCGCCGTTGCGCTGGAGCACGGCGGGAAGTGTCTTGGCGAGGATCACCAGGTCGCTGACCAGCGACCAGTTGTCGACGTAGTAGAGGTCCAGACGCTGGTAGTCCTCGATCGACGCTGTGAAGCGGCCGTTCACCTGCCAGTTGCCGGTGATGCCGGGCTTGACCCTCAGGCGTTCCTTCAGGTCGTCGTTCCATTGGACGGCCTCGTGGGGCAGGGCAGGTCGAGGTCCGACCAGGCTCATGTCGCCCTTGACCACGTTGATCAGCTGGGGCAGCTCGTCGATGGAGGTCTTGCGGAGGAAACGACCCACGGGTGTGACCCTCGGGTCGTTCGTCATCTTGAACATCGGCCCGGAGGCTTCGTTCTCGCTCATCAGTTCGGGCAACATCGACTCGGCGTCGTGGACCATCGTCCGCAGCTTGTAGACGGTGAACGGGTTGCCGTTGCGACCCACCCGGGTCTGGGTGAAGAAGACCCCGGGGCCGGATGTGGCACGGATGGCGATCGCTGCGCCCAGGAGGATCGGTGAGACGACGATCAGGCCGAGAGTCGCGCTGGTGAAGTCGAAGACCCGCTTGGCGGCGGATCGCCAGGTGCTCGTGACGGGTTCTACGCACATGACCGGATAGCGGCCCAGCGGGCGAAGCGTCACACGGCGGGTGGCGATGTCGCGCATGGCGGAGGAGAGCTCGACGTAGATCCCCTCGCGGGTCAGATCGCGCACGATCCGATTTGCGGTCTCGAGAGAGACGCCTGTGGTGGCGACGATGACGCTGCTGGCCCCCGCGCCACGGACCGAGCTGACGATGTCGTCGGTGCCGCCGAGGTAGGGCAAGGTCGAGAAGCCGGTACCGCCGGCGGGAGGCTGATCGCTGACGCGGCCGACCACGTCGTAGCCGAGCTCACGGGTCTGGCGGAGCATCGACACCAGCTCGTCGGCCTCGGAGTTGTCGCCGACCAGGACCACGCGTCGGGAGAGCTTGCCCTCGGCACGCTTGTTCGTGACGATCTTGCGTGCGATCTCACGTTCGGTCGCCATGAAGGCAAGGGTGAACAGTCCGGCGGTGATCAGCCAACCTCGTGAGAGCTGGACCTGCAGGACAACCGATGTGCAGGCGGTCAGCACGATGCCGATCAGCGTTGCGTTGACCAAGCGGCGCAGCTCCTCGATGCGGCGCGACAACCGGCGGGCCTGGTAGAGGCTCTGCTGGGCGTAGGTCATCGGCCAGATCGGCAGGGACATCGCGGCTATGGCGAGGGCCTTGTCTGCCTGCTGGCCCACCACCCTGGTGTAGAAGGCGTACGACGCGACCAGTGCCAGAGCGGTCGTGCAGGTGTCGGCCAGCACCATCGAACTCTTGAGGCCGAGCCGCGGCCGACGTTCGGGGGCAGTGGTGGCGGAGAGGGGTCCGCTCGGCGCCCCGCCGTCGGGAGGGTGGATGGCCGGAGCCTTGGGCGCGACAGGAACATCGATGATGGACCCTCGGCCCGGCGTCATGGGTCGGGTGACCCCGGGGCCCATCGGCCCCGTGTTGATCCTGCCGGTAGGGGCGACGGACACGCTTGCCCGCTTCGTGTGCATATCTCTCCATCCCATGGCCTCGGTCGGGTTCGCCCCACGCCGATCGATGACCTCGTCCAGCCGCCCAGTCGGCTGCACGATTCTTCTTCCCAGGAACATTGTGTATAGCACTCCCATCCGACACCAACGGGCAAAACTCCCTGTTGACGGCGCACAAATCGGCGAGTCGTGCCAAGGTTCACATCGGCATGCTCAGGTGACTCCTGAACGTTTCGCCCCTGTTTCGCTGCGACCGTCAGGTGGTCAGGGGGAGATGTCGTCGGCGGGGTAGCTTTCTGGCGTGCGCGCCTACGTGATCGTCATGGCCGTTGCTGTTGCGGCGACGGCGGCGTCGGTGGCCCCGTTCCGTGCTCTGTCCCGTCGAACAGGGGCTCTCGCTCATCCGAGCGACAGAACCGTTCACGCGACGCCGACGCCCATCCTGGGCGGTGCCGCTCTGTTCGTCGGGCTCCTGGCGGGGCTCGTGGCAGCTTGGCGGATGGACGAGTTCGCCCCGGTGTTCGCGTCACCTGCGAACATCTTCGGCGTGATCGCCGCTGCATCGGTGATCTGGCTCACCGGTCTGATCGACGACCTACGGGACGTGTCGGCGCCGGCGAAGCTCGCCGGAATGGTTCTCGCCGGGTCGATCCTCACGCTCGTCGGTCTGACGATCATCTACTTCCGCGTGCCGTTCCTGGGTTTCACCGTGCTGCCACCCGACATGTCAGCGCTCATAACCGTGCTCTGGGTCGTCGGCATGGCGAACGCCGTGAACCTCATAGACGGCCTGGACGGACTCGCTGCCGGAATCGTCGCGATCGGCGCGGGTTCCTTCTTCCTCTATGGCTGGAAGTTGTTGGACGTCGGCGTGATCGACCCGTCCAACGTCGGTCCGCTGCTGGCGGTGCTGACAGTTGGCATCTGCATCGGGTTCCTGCCGTTCAACTTCAACCCTGCGACGATCTTCATGGGTGATTCCGGCGCACTGCTGCTGGGGCTGCTCCTGGCGGCGTCGACCGTCGCGGTCGGCGGCCAGTCGGATGATCCCTATTCGGGTCAGTCGTGGTTCTTCTTCGCTCCGCTCGTGATCCCGCTGTTCATCCTGGGCGTACCGCTGCTCGACACCGTGTTCGCTGTGATCCGTCGCGCAAGACGTCGTGCGGGGGTGGCCACGGCCGACAAGGAGCACCTGCACCACCGCCTCATGGATCTTGGTCACGGCCATCGCCGCAGCGTCGTGATTCTCTGGGCGTGGACAGCCGTCCTGTCGGGATTCGTGCTGGTACCGGTGTTCACCAGCCGTGGCAACGGCATAGTGCCGATCGGGCTGTTGGCGTTGGCGCTGTTGCTGTTCACGCTGTTCGCCCCTCGACTGTCGAGGGCAGAAGAACGCGGTGGCCCACCCGCCGACCCCATCGCCGCCGACGACCCGGGAGGTGGCGGCGAGGGAGTCGGGGACGCGGGCGGTGGATCAGCCGGCGGTGACGGTGTCGGTGTCGGTGCCGGAACGGATGATCGAGCCGGGTAGAGCGCCGGTCGCTGCACCGTCCGAGACGGTCTCGACACCTCCCACCCACACCTTTCGGACGCCGACGGACCCAGCGAAGAGTCGGCTGGTGGCACCGGGCAGGTCATCGACCATCGAGAGCAGCTCGGAGTCGACTGTCTCGGGATCCATGAGCACGAGATCGGCGTGCGCCCCTTCACGGATCACGCCGCGGTCACGCAGACCGAAGAGGTCGGCGGGAACCTGCGACATCATCTGGACTGCCCGTTCCACCGATGTGAGCTTGCGGCCCCTCAGGCAGTCAGCGATGAAGCGGGTCGGGTAGTTGGCGCCCTGCATCCGGTCCAGGTGGGCGCCGGCGTCAGAACCACCGAGCATCACCGACGGGTGGTCCCAAGCCTGGCGGCGAAGCTCCCACGACTCGGGGTCCGCGTCGGTCGCGCCGGGCCAGAGGACTGTCTGCAGGTCATCGGCGAGGACGATGTCGATCAGCGTGTCGAAGGCGCCCTGCCCGCGTTCTGCAGCGATGTCGCCGACCCGACGTCCGGTCAGCCCTTCGTTCTCGGACGAGAAGGTGTCGCCGATCACGTAGGTGTCCCAACCCGTGAGTCGCGCGAACACTCCGGTCTCGGGCGAGGCCGCACGCTCCTCCATGAACCGGCGGGTCTCCGGGTCCCTCAGACGCTCCATGCGCTCGTCCAATGGCAGACCGAGGATGTCCCCCCAGTCAGGCATCATGTTCAGAGCGCAGTAGGTGAGGAAGCTCATGTTCATGCCGACGATCACCGGCATCGTCAGAGCGACGACCTTCGCTCCCGCCTCGGCGCAGCGGTCCATCGCCGCGAGCTGGTTCTGGTACCGCTCCGGTGCGTGCGAGTCGACGGTCAGGACGTTCCAGTTGAGAGGACGGTTACCCGCCTTCGAGAACGCGATCATGAAGTCGACCTCCGCATCGTCGAAGCCGTCGAGACAGCCGTCGGACGCGAACTCCAGAGTGGTCCCCGGGTGCTCGGAGACCTCCGACGCGAGCGCCAGCAGTTCGGCCTCGTTGGCCCACCGGGAGGCAACCGGCTTGCCGTCACCATCGGAGTGGGTGCGTGCCCGGGTCGTGGAGAAGCCGAGCCCGCCGGCCCTGATCCCCGCGGCGAGCAGCTCGCGCATCTGGCGGATCTCGTCCTCGGTCGCATCACGTTCGACCGACTCCGAGCCCATCACGTGACGCCGGAGTGCGCAGTGCCCGACCAGGAAGCCGGCGTTCACCCCGAGGCGACCGTTCAGCCGGTCGAGATACTCCTGGAAGCTCGACCAGTTCCACTCGATGCCGTCCTCGAGCGCCTGAAGCGGCATTCCCTCGACCTTGGCCATCATCCGACGGACGTAGTCGCCGTCGCCCGGGATCAAGGGGGCGAGCGTGAAGCCACAGTTCCCGGCGATGATGGTCGTGACGCCGTGCACGTTCGAGGGAGACGCTGACGGGTCCCAGAAGAGCTGAGCGTCGTAGTGGGTGTGGGGGTCAACGAAGCCGGGCGTCAGCAGGAGGCCGGTGCCATCGATCTCGACGTCGGCCGGTCCGACGCTGCCGTCACCCGGATTCCCGATCGCTGCGATGCGTGCGTCGGCGACCCCGACATCGCCAAGTCGTCCGGCCGTGCCGGTGCCGTCGATGATCGTCACGTTGCGGATTGCCAGGTCCATGGAACGTCCTCTGCTCGTGGAGTGTTGCCGCCCGGTCCGAGGGGTTCGGCGTCACCGGACATCTGACACTCTGTCAGATCTCGTGGCGCTGCACGACAGCGCGACAGCGAGGTACGCGCCGACAACTGCCGACGTGCTAGAAACTCCGACTGCGCCGGGGCAGAGCGGCGCGCTACGGCCATCTGCGCGGCGCCCACGCGGTGTCGTCCAGCAAACAGGGGGACCTTGTGAAGCGAACGTTGGCGATCCTCGTATGTGCGCTATCGCTCGTCGCAGCGGCGTGCGGTGCGTCCGGCGACGAGACCGTGACAGAGAACGAGGAGGGCGGCACCGAGACGACGGCCCCGTCCGCGACCGGGTCGGGTTTCGGCGACATGGAGTCGCCGTGTGGCGAGGGTGACGCGACCGTCGCTGAGGGTGAGGGCCCTGCCACGGACAAGTTGTACCTGGGTGTGGCCAACGACCGGTCCGCCGAGATCCGCCCAGGACTCAACAAGGAGTTCTGGGACACGGCCGTGGCATACGCCGACTGGTGCAACGCCCAGGGCGGCATCCAGGGCCTGCCCATCGAACTCGTCGACCTGGACGGCCAGGTGACCAACGTCGAAGCGGCAATGACGACCGCCTGCACCGGTGTGTTCGCGATGGTCGGTGGTGGCTTCGCCCAGGACCAGCTCGAGTTCTCCGGCAAGGAGGGGTCGGACTTCCACAAGTGCGGGCTCATCGACATCCCGGCGTTCGCCGTATCCATCCAGAAGAGCCTCTCGAACGGCAAGATCGAGCCTTTGCCGAACCCCGCTGACAAGGTCTCGACCCAGTGGGTCCAGGACACGATGAGCCAGTACCCCGACGAGACCAAGGAGATGGCGATCGTCTACGGCGAGCTGCCGTCGATGCTCACGGTCAAGGCGCAGTTCGAGGCGGCGGCCGAGAAGGAGGGACTCAACCTCGGTGAGTCCATCTCGTACCCGATCCTCGGAGCCGACGACTGGGGTCCCTACGCCGACCGGGTGATCGACAGCGGTGCCACGTCGGTCTACTGGATCGGGGAGCCGTCCAACGCCGCCAGCCTCCAGTCGAAGCTCGCCGAGAAGGACTGGGACGGCATAGTGCTGCACCAGACCAACAACTACGACCAGGTGCTCTTCTCCGCTGGTGACGGTTCGGCCGACATGGCGGTTCTGCGCACGGCCTTCCATCCCTTCGAGGAGCGCGACGAGTGGCCGGCCGTCGATCAGTACCTGACGATGCTCGAAGAGGTGCCCGACGCCAAGGTCGCCGCTCTCGGCATGCAGGGCCTCTCGGCGTGGCTGCTCTTCTCAGTGGCGGCCAACTCGTGTGCTGACAAGAACGATGGTGTGATCGACCGGACATGTGTGCTCGAAGAGGCAGCAGCGGTCGACGACTGGACCGCCGGCGGATTGCACGTCCCAGCAGACCCGGGCTCGGGCAACCCTCCGGAGTGCGGCATGCTCATCGGCGTGGTTGACGAGCAGTTCACCCGTTCCTACCCGGAGCTGGGTGGCGACGGTGACGACCAGGACGGCTTCAGCTGCCCGACCGACTCGATCGCTGACGTCGACATCTCTGACCTCGGCGAGGGCGAGGTCGACCCGGACCGACCGATCTGACCGACCGTCGCGAATGGACAAGTTCCTCACGTTCACCATCGGCGGACTTGCCACCGCGGCCATCTACGCGATCTCCGCGTCCGGGCTGGTGGTGACCTACACCACCTCCGGCATCTTCAACTTCGCCCACGGCGCCTTCAGCATGCTGGCGGCGTTCATGTACTGGCAGGTCCACGTGGCGTGGGGGGTGCCGGTGCTACCGGCGGTCATCCTCGTCGTGTTCTTCTTCGGCCCGATCTTCGGGGCTGTGGTCGAGCGCGTCATCATGCGCGGGATCGAAGGTACGTCCGACGTCGTGAAGATCGTCGTGACGATCTCGCTGATGGTCGCGCTGATAGGCGTCGCCAACGTGATCTGGAACCCGAACGTCGGTCGCCCGGTGCAACCGTTCTTCTCGGGTGTGGTCGAGGTGCTCGGCGTCCCTGTCAGCTACCACCGGTTGCTCACACTCGGGGTAGCGGTCGTCGTCGCTGCGGCTCTGGCATGGATGTTCCGCTTCACCCGACTCGGCATCGGTATGCGAGCCGTGGTCGACGACCGTTCGCTGATGAGGTTGAACGGTGGCAGGCCGGACCGGACTTCGATGTTGTCCTGGGCCCTCGGTGCCGGGATGGCGGCAGTCGCCGGGGTCCTGCTCGCATCGGAGCAGACGCTCAGCGCCACGACCCTGACCCTCCTGTTGCTGAACGCGTATGCGGTCGCCGTCGTCGGCAGGCTCCGCAGCCTGCCCGGCGTCTTCCTGGGTGCGGTGATCCTCGGTCTCGCGCAGTCCTACGTGATCGGCTACCTCAACCAGGAGAGCACCATCGGCCCGGTCAGCCTGCGGGCAGTGAGCCAGGCGCTGCCGCCGATCATGTTGTTCGCGGTCATGCTCCTACAGCCCCAGGACCGCCTGACCGCCAAGGGGACGGCTCGCCGCAGCGTTCCGTCGCGGCCGCCGACACTGCGGTTCGCGGCGCTCAGTGCTGTGGCGTTCGTCGCTGTCGTCGCTGCTGTCGGGTCGCTGATCAGCGGCCCCAACCTCAACCTGCTCCTCACCGGGTTCTTCACAGCCGTGGTCACGTTGTCCCTGGTTCCGCTGACCGGCTACGCGGGTCAGATCTCGCTGGCGCAGCTGACCTTCACGGGAATCGGCGCCGTGGCGATGGCCACATGGGGTGCGAACGGCGAGCCTTGGGCGGTAGTCCTGTCCGTGGCGCTGTGCGCAGTGGTGGGCGGGCTCGTCGCCTTCCCCGCGTTGCGTCTGCAGGGCATCTACCTGGCGTTGGCGACCGCGGCGTTCGCGATGTTCTGCTCGTCGATGGTGTTCAACCAGGCGTCGGTCATGCCCGGCTCGAACCGTCAGGTCCCGCGCCTTGACTTCGGCATCTGGGGGATAGAGAGCGACTACTCCCAGCTCGTGTTCTTCGCCGTGCTTTTCGCCCTCCTCGGCATCATGCTCATCGCTCTCCGGCGCAGCTCCTGGGGTCGTCGTCTGACGGCGATGAAGGACTCGCCGATCGCATGCGCGACGCTGGGCCTCAACCTGACCTCCACGAAGGTCGGGGTGTTCGCCCTGTCGGCCGCGATAGCCGGGGCGGCTGGTGCTGTCTCGGGGCGGACATTCCTGTCCGAGACGCTCACACTCCCGGCATCGTTGTCCATAACGATGATCGCCGTGGTCGGTGGGATCGGGTCGGTCGCAGGCGCGTTCTTCGGTGGTCTGCTGCTGGGTGCGATTCCGATCTTCTCGACGATGTTCGCCGCGAACGCGATCGGTGTGTTCGGCTTCTTCTCCATGTCGATCAAGGACGTGCTGGCGTTCTCACCGGGGATGATGGGTGTCAGCCTCGGGCGCGATCCCGACGGCGCGGCTCCGCAGGCCGCCGCAGGGTTCCGTGCAGCGGGGGAGTCGCCGCCGACGCTCGTCATCGCAGCTGTCGGCGCGTCCGCGATCTGGTTGGCAGCGCGAACCGGGGTGATCGACGGTTGGGCGTTCACAGCAGCGATCGTGGTGTTCGTGTTCGGCCTCGTACCGGCTACTCCGCTGCTCTTCTCCGACGTCCCCGGCCGGGCTTGGGCGATGGAGATATGGCTGGCGCTCGGGGTCGTGTTCGCAGCACTCATTCCCTGGTCGACCGCAATCGAGTCCAACGGTATGCGTGTCGTCGCGATCCTCGTCTACGCCTTCCTGGTCGTCCGGGTCGGCATCGGTGTGCACGGCGATGCTCCTTCGGCCAGCGGTGGACATGCCGTGGTGGCACTACCGTCGCCTGACGAGTTGGGACTGCACGGTCCGCTCACACATGCCGACGCCCTCGACGCCGGCCGCGCTCTCGGCATCGACGAGGAGCAACTCGAAGCGATCACACTCCGCCGGGGAGGCGCCGGCCAGCACGAGGGTGTTCTCGCATGAGCGTGCTCGAGGTCGACCAGGTTTCGGTCCGCTTCGGCGGACATCTCGCTGTCAGCGACTGCTCCCTGCGTGTCGAGGGCGGCAGGGTGAGCGGTCTCATCGGCCCCAACGGCGCCGGCAAGACGACGACGTTCAACGCCATCTGCGGTGTCGTGCAGCCGAGCTCGGGTCAGGTGCGCCTGGACGGACGCGACATCTCCGGTGTCGGTACCCACAAGCGCGCCCGGTTGGGCATAGGTCGCACCTTCCAGCGTCTCGAGGTCTTCTCCTCACTGACCGTGCGCGAGAACGTCCAGGTGGGCTTGGAGATCCGCAGGAGCTGGTCTCGTCGCAAGGCCGCCCTGCCGCAGTACCTGGCTGATGGGGGAGACCCTGCACCGGGAGTGGAGATCGACCTGATCCTCGACCAGCTCCAGCTCGGGCCGCTGGCCGACGAGCTGGTCGGGTCACTCCCGACGGGGCACGCCCGCCTGGTCGAGCTCGGTAGAGCGCTTGCTGCCAGACCTTCGGTGCTCCTGCTCGACGAGCCGGCCTCGGGCCTCGACGACACCGAGACCGACGCCTTCGGCGACCTGCTGGTCAGGTTGGCGGCGAACGGGCTCGGGATCCTTCTGGTCGAACATGACGTAGCACTCGTCATGCGGGTGTGTGAGCATCTGTCGGTCCTGGATTTCGGTCAGGTGATAGCCGCCGGTCCGCCCGAGGAAGTCCGTTCGAACGAGGCCGTCCTTGCTGCCTACCTGGGTTCTGCTCCGGCGGAGGAGGGTGTGTCGTGAGCGGGAGCGTCCTCCAGGATCCTGTACTCGAGCTGCGTGGGGTGCGAGCTGCCTACGGCTCGATCGAGGTGTTGCACGGAGTCGACCTCTCCGTGCCGGCAGGCACAGTGGTGGCGCTGCTGGGACCGAACGGTGCTGGCAAGTCGACGACGCTGCAGGTGGCCTGCGGTCTGATGGCGCCGACCGCGGGTCAGGTCCTCCTGGCCGGTCGGGACGTCACCGGGGTCAAGGCAGAGGAGCTCGCACGCTGTGGAGTGACGACGATCCCCGAGGGCAAGGGTGTCTTCCCGAACCTGACGGTGCGCGAGAACCTTCTCATGGCCACCTACGCCGGGATCTCGATGCGCCACATCGAGGAAGTCGCATACGAGCGATTTCCCCGCCTCAAGGAGCGTCGCTCCCAGGTCGCGGGGACGATGTCGGGTGGCGAGCAGCAGATGCTCGCCATGGCCAGAGGACTTGCTGCCGATCCGGCGTTGTTGCTCCTCGACGAGCTGTCGATGGGTCTCGCCCCTCTCGTCGTCGAGGAGCTCTACGGCATCGTGGGCCAGATCGCGAGCACCGGGACATCGATCCTGGTCGTGGAGCAGTTCGCCCGCACCGTGCTCGGTGTGGCCGACGTCGCCGCGATCATGGTCAACGGCCTCGTGCGCAAGGTCGGTTCGCCGACCGAGGTCGAACACGTTCTATCCGCTGCCTATCTGGGTGGGTGACCCCTGTGAATGAGAATGAAGCACGTATCGAGCAGTTCCGCACCGAAGTGGACGGCCTGAAGCTGAAGGGCAGTTCCGGCCAGGGCGAGCATCGGCTCCTGATCATCGGGGTCGTGCTCGTGGCGGTCGGCATCGCACTGGCGATCCTGGGCGCTGTCCAGGTGGGTGCCTCCGGCGGTAGTCCGGCGGACCAGCGTGCCTACATGGCTCAGGGCTCCTTCATGGGGCTCGCCCTGATCATCGCCGGAGCGGCTCTGTTCGTCCGGTATTCGCTGGCCAGGTACATGCGCTTCTGGCTCATCCGCATGACATACGAGAGCAGGGCGAACACCGACAGGATCGTCGACGCCATCGAGCGCGCTGCCGGCATTCCGTCGAGCTCCGGCTCGGATTTGCCCGGTGATCCAACGGCCCAATAGATTGCGAACGGTTTCACAAGCGCCGATCGTGCGGGCTCCCGCACCGGCTGCAACGACACCGCGACGACGATGCCTGCTGCGACGACCAAGTCCACCAAACCGAGGCCCGACTCCCGGGAGCTGACGCGGTCGTTGCATCGTTCGCACGGCTCGTTCGAGCTCGCCTTCGCCCCGGTCATCATGGCGCTGCTCGGGCTGTGGCTCGACAGGACTGTCGGTACGGTCCCGCTGTTCACGTTGGTGTTCGCGGTGATCGGCGTTCTCGGAGCGTTCGCCAAGGTGTACTACCAGTACAAGGCGGCGATGGCCGAACTGGACGATCGCTCCGTGTGGTCGTCGGCGCCGGCGCAGGCCGCTGTCTCGTCGGGGCGTGAGTCATGAGCACCGATCCGATGCAGATCCGCATCGAAGGGCCATCGCCGGCACTGGCGGTCGCTCGCGACCTGGCCAAGCGCGGGTTGTGGCTGGCGCCGGTGATCATCTTCGGCTCCGCAGCGATCTGGGGCATCGAAGGCGTCTACTCGACCCTCTACGGCCTGGCGATCGTGCTCGCCAACTTCCTCCTATCCGCCTACATGCTCGCCGTCACGGGTCGGATCAGCGCCGCTCTGATGGCGGGTGCCGCGCTCTTCGGTTTCCTGATCCGCCTGGCCCTCATATTCCTCGCTGTGATGCTCGTCCGCGATGCCTGGTGGGTGGACCTCGTTCCCCTGGGCCTGACGCTGATCATCACCCACCTGGCCCTGTTGTTCTGGGAGATGCGCTACGTCTCCGGGTCGCTTGCGTTCCCCGGACTCAAGCCGCAGCCCACCCCGAACCCGTACCTCCCGTCAGTCGACGATCCGAGCGCCCCGGCGTCCGCGGTCGTCCCGTCCTCGCCGAACGCGCAGTAGAAGGAGCCCCTCAGAATGTCTGGCTTCCACACCCTCGCGGGTCAGCTCAGCCTCCTCGCCTCAGAAGAAGGCGGCGGCGGTGTCGAGTTCCCCCCGATCGAGCTCATCGTCAAGTGGCCCACCGCATTCGGTGAGGACACCTGGTACGGGTTCAACAAGATCGGGCTCATCTCGCTGATCGCGATGGTGGCGCCGTTCCTGTTCTTCTTCATCGCTGGGCGCAAGGCATCGATGGTTCCGGGCAAGCTCCAGAACCTGGCCGAGTCAGCGATCGACTTCGTCGAGAAGCAGGTGATCCTCCCTGCGATCGGCAAGGAGGGCATGCGCTACCTGCCGATGCTCACCGCCATGGTGTTCTTCATCTGGATCGGCAACATGTTCGAGGTCATCCCCTCGGCCCACATGCCCGCAAACGCCCGTATGGCCAACCCGCTGCTGCTGGCATTGACCTCCTGGGTCATGTTCATCGGCGTCGGTGTGAAGCACAACGGTCTCGGCTACTTCAAGTCGGCACTGTTCCCGCCGGGTGTCCCCAAGGCCCTCTACCTGCTCGTCACACCCATCGAGTTCCTCTCGACCTTCCTCATCCGGCCCTTCTCGCTCGCTGTGCGACTCTTCGCCAACATGCTCGCCGGTCACATCCTGCTCGTGACGTTCTCGGTGCTGACGATCACGCTCGTCGGTTCGGGCATCCTGACGATCGTCGGTGGCCTGAGCTTCGCCATGCTCGTCGCCTTCACCGGCTTCGAGTTCATGGTGGCCTTCCTGCAGGCATTCATCTTCGCCCTGCTCACCGCCGTCTACATCGGTGGAGCGCTGCATCCGGAACACTGAGCCTCCGGTCCCGCACGCAGCTCCCACGAACCACCAAGTCCCAACGAACCACACAGATCTCCAACAAGACCTGACCACATGGCCGGCGGACCCGGCCACGAACAGGAGTACCAACCCAACATGAGTTCCATCCTGAACACAGCTTCCACCGTGCTGGCCCAGACCAACGTCGAGGGACTGGACGCCGACACCTTCAAGGCGGCGCAGGGCGCCACCGGCGCCGGCATGGCCTACGGCCTCGCCGCCATCGGCCCCGGCATCGGCATCGGTTACCTCGTCGGCCAGGCCGTGCAGGCCATGGCCCGCCAGCCCGAGTCAGCCGGCCAGGTCCAGACGACCATGTTCCTCGGCATCGCCTTCACCGAGGCGCTCGCGCTGATCGGCTTCGTGGTCTTCATCCTCCTGAAGTTCGTCTGATCCATCGACAGGTCCCACCGGACCGGTCAATTCGTCCATGACTGATCGTCCCGCTGTCCGCGGGGCTTGGAGGAGGCATTGATGCTCGCTCATCTGAGTGTGCTCGCAGCCGAGGCAGCCGAAGCCAAGGAGTCGATCAACCCCGTCGTCCCCGACGAACTGGGTGAGATCTTCTGGGGCGCGGTCGGCTTCTTCTCGCTGTGGATCCTGATGCGCTACGTGTGCCTGCCGCCCCTGATGAAGGTCCGCGAGCAGCGGGCCAAGCAGGTGCTGGCAGACGAGGAGGCCGCGGCAGCGGCCGAGACGCAGGCGGAGCAAGTGCGCCGAGACTACGACGCGACCCTCGCCGAGGCTCGCGGCGAGGCGAACCGGATCGTCGAGGCCGCCCGGGCTGCTGCCGAGGAGCGTCGCTCCGAGGTGATCCGTGCTGCTGAGGCCGAGATCGCCGAGCAGCGTCAGGCGACGATGGCCGAACTGGATGCTGCCTGGGCGGAGGCGCTCGGCCAGCTAAGGGGCCAGGTCGCCGAGCTGGCGGTCTCTGCGGCGTCGAAGGTGGTCCAGTCCGACCTCGACGTATCCGGCAACCAGAGTGCCGTCGAGGAGTACCTGAACGACGCCGGCGGGAACCGCTGAGCGGGGTGAGGATCGAAATGCTTACCAACATCGCAATCCTGGCGTCCGAGGAAGGCGCAGAGAACGCCTTCTGGCTTCCTCACGACATCAAAGAGGTGATCTGGGGGACCCTGGCGTTCCTGATCATCGTGTTCCTGCTCTGGAAGTTCGCACGCAAGCCGATCGCCCAGGGTCTGAGCGGACGTATCGAGCGCATCTCGGGTGAGCTCGACGTGGCCACCCAGGAGCGTCTGGCCGCCGAGGCCGAGAGGGACCGGATCAAGGCCGCGCTGGCCGACTCCGACAGCGAGGCCGCGCGGCTGATCGCCGATGCGCGTACGAGCGCCGACCGGCTGGCGGTCGAGATCGCCAACCGCACCGATCTGGAGGTCGCAGCCATGCGTGAACGTGCAGCCGCCGATCTCGCGTCGGCACGTAGCCAGGCCGAGTCCGACCTGTCACGCGAGCTGTCGCGGCTCTCGCTCGGTGCTGCCGAGCGGGTGGTTCAGAACAGCTTGGACGATGCCGCCCAGCAGCGGTTGATCGACGAGTACATCAGCCAGGTCGGCTCGCAGAACTGAGCGACGAAGCTCAGAGCGCACGCACACACGAGAGACGGAATCGAACGAGACGATGAGTGACAACCGCATCAACGCCTACGCAGATGCAGCGTTCGGCATCGCACGCGCCGAGGGCGCGCTGGCCGAGGTCGAGGACGAGCTGTTCCGGCTCGGTCGCATCTACGAGTCGAACGAGGAGCTGCGCTCCACACTGACCGATCCCCGGCTGCCGGCAGCGCGACGCCAGCAGATCGTCGAGGACCTCCTCGAGGGAAAGGCGACGGCGGCAACCGTGGCGATCGTGTCGATGATCGTCGGCGCGGGCCGCTCCGCAGACCTGCCGAAGATCGCCCAGAACCTCGTGCAGCGCTCGGCGTCCCAGCGTGGCGAAGTGGTTGCAGAGGTCCGCTCTGCCGTCGCTCTGTCCGACGACCAGGTCGCACGACTCGCCGCGGCGCTCAAGGCGAGGACGTCCCGCGACGTCACCGTCAAGAACGTCGTCGATCCGTCCGTGATGGGTGGAGTCGTCACCCAGATCGACGATTCGGTGCTCGACGGCACCGTCCGCACCCGCCTGAACCAGCTCCGCGAGGCCTTCTGATCCGGATCGGATCACGAGCCCGCTACCTAAACGACCGCCGCCAGGAGACCCGAAATGGCAGAACTCACGATCAACACCGCCGACATCTCAGCGGCGATCCGCAAGAACCTCGAGGGCTTCAGCCCTGACGTCGAACTGACCCAGGTCGGGCGTGTCATCGAGGTGGGCGACGGCATCGCCCGGGTGTCGGGCCTGCCCGATGCCGCGGTGAACGAGCTGCTCGAGTTCGAGTCGGGCCTGCTCGGCCTGGCGTTGAACCTCGACGAGGAGTCGATCGGCGCCGTGGTGCTCGGTGAGGTGGACTCCATCGAAGAGGGTCAGACGGTGCGTGCCACCGGCAACATCCTCTCGGTTCCAGTCGGTGACGGAGTCATCGGCCGTGTCGTGAACACGCTCGGTGAGCCGATCGACGGCAAGGGTGCCCTCACCAACGTCCAGGATCGCCGCATGGAGATCCAGGCGCCCGGCATCATGGGCCGCCAGCCGGTGGGAGAGCCGATGCAGACCGGCATCAAGGCGATCGACTCGCTCATCCCGATCGGTCGTGGCCAGCGGGAGCTGATCATCGGCGACCGCAAGACAGGCAAGACCACGGTTGCGATCGACACCATCCTGAACCAGCGTGGCCTGGGCGTGAAGTGCATCTACGTCGCCATCGGTCAGAAGGCCTCCACGGTCGCCCAGACCGTGGCGACTCTCGCCGAGCGCGGCGCCCTCGAGTACACCGTCGTCGTGGTGGCGCCTGCGTCCGACCCGGCCCCGTTCAAGTACCTCGCTCCGTACGCCGGTTGCGCGATGGGTCAGCACTGGATGGAGAACGGCGAGCACGCTCTCATCGTCTACGACGACCTGTCCAAGCAGGCCGAGGCGTACCGCCAGGTGTCGCTGCTTCTGCGTCGCCCGCCGGGTCGTGAGGCCTACCCCGGTGACGTCTTCTACCTGCACTCCCGTCTGCTCGAGCGTGCTGCGAAGCTCTCCGACGCCAACGGTGCCGGATCGCTGACCGCCCTGCCGGTCATCGAGACCAAGGCCGGTGACGTCTCCGCCTACATCCCCACCAACGTGATCTCGATCACCGACGGTCAGATCTTCCTCCAGGACGACCTCTTCAAGTCAGGTGTCCGCCCTGCGGTGGACGTCGGCATCTCGGTCTCCCGGGTCGGCTCGGCCGCTCAGGTCAAGGCCATGAAGACCTCTGTAGGCACCCTGAAGTCCGACCTCCAGCAGTTCCGTGAGCTCGAGGCGTTCGCCGCCTTCGGTTCCGATCTCGACGCCGTGTCGAAGGCACAGCTCGAGCGTGGCTACCGCCTGACCGAGCTGCTCAAGCAGGGCATCAACTCGCCCATGCCGGTCGAGGAGCAGTGCGTCGTGATCTTCGCAGGCACCCGCGGCTACCTCGACGGAATCGGCGTCGCCGACGTGCGTTCGTTCGAGGACGGCCTGCTCGAGTGGTTCCGCACCCGTCACGCCGACCAGCTCGAGGCGATCCGCTCCGGTGGCAAGATCGCTGACGAGGCCGCCTTCGAAGCTGGCATCAAGGCGTTCGCCGAGCAGTTCGAGGGCGCGCCGAGCGACTCCTCGCTGCCCGCCGCAGAGGCCCAGCCCGAAGAGGACCTGACGGTCAAGAAGTCAGCCGTCCACCTGCCGGAGCAGGAGTCCTCCCGCGACGACGAGGCCTGATCCATGCCGGGAGCACAGGAGCGAGTCCTCAGACGCCGCATTGCGAGCGTCCAGAACACCAAGAAGATCACCCGCGCCATGGAGCTGATCGCCGCGACCCGCGTGGTCAAGGCACAGACCCGCGCGAACGAGGCTCGTCCCTACTCCGAGCACATCACCCAGGTCATCGAGGACCTCGCCGCTGCCGGAGCGGACGTCGACCACCCGCTGCTGCGGCCGGTCGAGAAGGTCAAGAAGATCGGTGTCCTGGTGCTCGCCGGCGACCGGGGCCTCGCAGGGGCCTACAACTCCGGTGTGATCCGCGCCGCCGAGCGCGAGATTTCCGACGCCCGTGACAAGGGCCTCAAGTACGCACTCGTGACCGTGGGGCGCAAGGCCGAGGCGCATTTCCGCTTCCGCAACTACGAGATCGACGCCAGCTACTCCGGTTTCACCGATCGCCCCTCCTACGAGGAGGCCGTCGCGATCGCTGCCAGGGTGACGGACCTGTTCGTCAACCAGGGCTGTGACCGCATCGATCTCGTCTACACCCGCTTCATCTCGATCGGCTCCCAGGAAGTCGCCGTCAGGCGATTCCTGCCGCTCGAGAGCGAGGCGACGATCGCCGCCGAGGGTTCCAAGGGAGCGACCGCCGGATTCGAGTTCGAGCCCTCGCCCGCAGCGGTGCTCGAGTCGTTGCTTCCCCGTTACGTGGAGTCGCGCATCTACTCGGCGCTCCTCGAAGCAGCTGCTTCCGAGCTCGCATCCCGTCAGCGTGCGATGAAGTCCGCCACGGACAACGCGCAGGAGCTGATCGTCAAGTACACGCGTCAGATGAACCAGGTCCGCCAGGACGCGATCACCACCGAGATCATGGAGATCATCAGCGGTGCCGAGGCGCTCTCGGAGGACAAGGGCGATCCCGAGGACCTGCTGCTCGACCATCTGGACTCCGATCCGTTCCCCACGAGCCTGGGCAAGCGCCCAGCTCACGAATCCCGAACCCACACCGCCGGCTGAGCCGGCCCACCACTCGAAACGACCAGGAGACATCATGACGGTCACCGAACCCCAGCTCGCCGACGGCAAGATCGTCGCCATCGCGGGACCCGTGGTGGACGTGGAGTTCCCGCCCTCCGCGCTGCCAGAGATCAACACCGCTCTCGAGTTCACGATCAAGGTGGGCGGTGAGGACATCCTCGTGACCGCCGAGGTCGCCCAGCAGATCGGCGACGGGCGTGTGCGCGCCATCGCCATGAAGCCGACCGATGGTCTGGTCCGCGGCACGACGGTGCGCAACACGGGCGCGGGCATCTCGGTACCGGTCGGCGATGCGACCCTCGGTCACGTGTTCAACGTGCTCGGCCATCCACTCGACGTCGACACCATCGAGGCATCCGAGCGGTGGGAGATCCACCGCTCCGCGCCGGCGTTCGACACGCTCGAGCCCAAGGCCCAGATGTTCCCGACCGGCATCAAGGTCATCGACCTGCTGACCCCCTACCTCCAAGGCGGCAAGATCGGCCTGTTCGGCGGCGCTGGTGTTGGCAAGACCGTTCTCATCACCGAGATGATCAACCGCGTGGCCAGCCAGTTCGGTGGTGTGTCGGTGTTCGCAGGCGTGGGGGAGCGGACCCGTGAGGGCACCGACCTCTTCATCGAGATGGGTGAGACGGCGCTCGCAGGGTCGGGCTCTGTTCTCGACAAGGCAGCTCTGGTGTTCGGCCAGATGGACGAGCCGCCGGGTGTGCGTCTGCGCGTCGCCCTGTCGGCGCTGACCATGGCCGAGTACTTCCGCGATGTGCAGGGCCAGGACGTGCTGCTGTTCATCGACAACATCTTCCGCTTCACCCAGGCCGGCTCCGAGGTGTCCACCCTGCTCGGCCGCATGCCGTCGGCCGTGGGCTACCAGCCGACCCTCGCCGACGAGATGGGCGCGCTGCAGGAGCGCATCACCTCGACCGGTGGTCGATCGATCACCTCGCTGCAGGCCGTGTACGTGCCCGCCGACGACTACACCGATCCGGCGCCGTTCACGTCGTTCACGCACTTCGACGGCACGACCGAGCTGAGCCGTGACATCGCGGCCCTCGGCATCTACCCCGCCGTGGACCCGCTGGCGTCCACCTCGACCATCCTCGCCCCCGAGGTCGTCGGCGATCGTCACTACAGCGTCGCGCGCCAGACCCAGGAAGTGCTGCAGCGCTACAAGGAGCTGCAGGACATCATCGCGATTCTGGGCCTCGACGAGCTGTCCGACGAAGACCGCATCACGGTCGATCGAGCCCGGAAGGTGCAGAAGTTCCTGGCGCAGCCGATGTTCGTCGCCGAGGTCTTCACCGGTCTCCCCGGTATCGTCACGCCGGTGGCCGACACGATCGAGTCGTTCGAGATGCTGCGCCGCGGCGACATGGACGAGCTTCCGGAACAGGC
>CAYVDN010000032.1:0-36603 GCA_964450685.1 uncultured Microthrixaceae bacterium | reverse complement strand
CATGCCGGGCAGGGACTTGTCGCAGCCGGCGAAGGTGACCATGGCGTCGAAGCGCTCGGCGTGCATGACCGTCTCGACGGAGTCGGCGATGACCTCGCGCGAGACGAGCGATGCGCGCATGCCCTCATGGCCCATGGAGATGCCGTCGGAGACCGCGATGGTGTTGAACTCGATCGGGTAGCCACCGGCTGCGGTGACCCCCGCCTTGGAGCGCTTGGCCAGGCGGTCGAGCGGCATGTTGCAGGGGGTGACCTCGTTCCAGGACGACACCACTCCCACCTGAGGCTTGTCCCAGTCGTCGTCGGTCATGCCGATCGCCCGGAGCATGGCACGAGCAGGTGCCCTGTTCGGGAAGTCGGTGACGTCGTGGGAGCGGGGCTTGATGTCCTGGGGGTCGCTCATGGCCCCACGGTACGCGATCAGCTCGATGGAGCCTGAACGCGATTGCAGGAGGTGCTGGGGGTCTCGAATGTGACCCCGTCCGGTCGGATCAGGACCACCACGCACCGCTCGGTGAACCCCGACCACCAACCTGACGGCTGGAACCTGACGAAAGCCAGGTCGGCCCCGGCTTTGACGTTGACGAAGCCATCGGTGTCACGCACGCGCTGAGCCAGGGACCCGTCGGTCTGCACCGACGCCCCGAACGCCATCAGGTCGCTCGGCTCGGCGTCGCCCAGCAGGGCCTCCAACTCCTCCACCTGACCCTGCACGGCACGGTCGGCGGCGCCGTCGGCGAACACCTTGCCCAGGCCGATGACAACGACGGCGAGGATCAGCAGACCCACGACGACCACGATCAGCTTGTTCTCGCGGATCAGGTCCCAGCGCGACTCGCGTCTCGGGGCCTGCAACGAACGCCCCGACAGGAGCTCGGGTCGGAGGCTGGTACCCGACTCGGCTCGCGTGGAACGTCGTCGCACCACGGGAGTGACCACAGGTTCCGGATCGGCGGGAGGTACCGGCTGGTCCGAGGAGGGGGGACGGACCACCGCAGGTTCATCGGAGGGGGTCATCTGCGCATCTTCTCTCAGAAGCGCACCCAGGACCATGGCAGGGGGTCGACGACGAACATCCGGTCCAGATCGATCGCTGCCGCGGGATCGGCGATTCGGGCCTGGCCGGCCGTTGCCAGCCGCCGGAACGAGCATCCGCCGAGCAGGACGCGGCCCAGATCGCTGACACAGACCCGAACTTGTTCATCGGCGTCGGTGCGTGTACACGAACCGACACCGTCGTCGTCCACCTCGAGCAGGAACCGTCCACCCAGCTGGGGCGTCAGCGGGTCCTCCACCGCGATGACAGTCCGGCCAGCAGAGCCGTAGCGACGGGCCGACAGGAGACCTCCGACGTCGAGCGGACGGGCCCAGAGCAGGTCCTGGTCCCACTCCGTTCCGACCTGACGGCCGTCGACGACCACGTCGAACAGCGGGTGGTCGACCGCGATCGGGCCAGTCACCACCGAGACCAGATCGTGCTCGGCTAGGGCCCGCCACAGGGCCAACTCGACCTGACGGGACTCCCCCACCAACTCCCAGACCCGCAGTTCGTGGTCCGCCTGGCCCCGAGACCAGTTGTGGTCGACCTTGTAGATCGCGTAGCCGTCGGCCCTGCCCGATCGGTCTCTGTGGACCATCACCAGATGTTCTGCGGTGCCCCCCAGGTAGACGTCGGTATCGCCGAGGATCACGGGCCACCACGTCTCGGGGCGTGACAGCCCACCGGGGGTGCCAAGCCGGGCTGTCTCGTGGACCGACGCACAGATCTGCAGCGCTTCGGAACGCTGGAGGATCTGCAGCGACCCTCCGACCTCGGGGAAGTCGTCGCGGAACCGAACCCGGCGGGCATCGACACGCACCTGCCTCCAACGGCTGGCGGGCCCGAATCCGAAACGCTGATAGATCCCGGCTTCCGATGCGTGCAGTACCGCTACCGGCACACCGGATTCGACCAGCGAGCCCAGCTGGGCGCGCATCAGGGCCGACACGATGCCGCGGCGACGGTGACTGGGAGCCACACCGACATCGCTGACCCCTGCCGCCGGCACCCGGGTGCCACCGGGCAGGGTCAGCTCCAGCGGGTATGAACCAGTGCCACCCACGGGCTCGTCATCCCACTCCGCCAGCAGGTACCGCTCGGGGGCGACCAGGTCACGATTGACCCGGAGGTGAGCGTCGTCGACCGGCCAGCCGAAGGCGGCGTACTCCGAGCCGTAGTAGGCGCGCAGACCATCATCGGTGTCGTCGAAGGTGTCGAGTGTCCGGATGCGCAGCGACATCGCCGCCACGCTAGGCACTCAGGGCCAGGGCTTCTGTGCGAATTCCTCGCGCAGCTTGTACTTGAGCACCTTGCGCAACGTCTCGTTGCGGGGCAGCGAGTCGACGACCTCGAGCTGTTCGGGGGTCTTGAACTTCGTCAGTCCCTCCTGGCCGAGGTATGCGACCATCTCGTCGAACGTGATCACGTCGCCCTCGGCAGGGCGTTCGACGACGGCGCACACGCGCTCGCCGCGCTCACGGTCGGGCAGTCCGACCACGGCGACGTCGCCGACCTTGGGGTGGGCGTAGAGCAGGTCCTCGATCTCCTTGGCCGAGATGTTCTCGCCCTTGCGGATGATGATGTCCTTCAGCCGCCCGGTGAGCACCACGTGGCCGTCGGCGCGCAGGTGGCCGACGTCGCCGGTGCGGAACCAGCCGTCCTCGTCGAACGCTTCGGCGGTGAGCGCAGGGTTGGTGTAGCCCTTGGTGACCATCGGCCCCTTGACCCGCACCTCGCCGTCGGTGCCCTGGGGGGCCTCCGTTCCGTCCTCGGCGACGATGCGAACCACAGCCCCGGTTACCGGCTTGCCTGTCGTGTGTGCGAGCTGGTCCTCGTCGTCGCTCGGCGAACCCTGGGTGATCATGGGGATCTCGGTCATGCCGTAGCCGTGGCAGATCTTGATGCCCATCTCGTCGCGGACCTCACGGAACAGCTCCGGCGGCAGCGGCGCGCCGCCGCCCGACAGAGCGCGCAGGGTCGGGATGATCGGCTCGCCGGGCTGCTCGCGTTGCGCTGCCAGGAACATCTGGTAGAACGCGGTCGCACCACCGGCCATCGTCACACCGTTGCGTCGGTAGAACGCGATCGCGTCGGCGGGCATGAACGCCTCGACGATCGCTGCGGACATGCCGGTCAGCAGCATCATCACCAGGTAGTCGGGACCGGCGATGTGCGCGTAGGGGAAGGCGATCGAGCCGATGTCGTCGGCTGTCATCTCGAGCGCGTCGGCCAGGCCCTGGCCACCCGCGATCAGCGTCGCGTCGGTGTGCTGGACGCCTTTCGGGTCCGAGGTCGTGCCCGAGGTCGAGTAGATCCAACGCACGGGCTCGTCGCCGTCGGCATGGGCCGGTGCCACTGGGAGTGTCGACGGGTCACCATCGGTCAGCTCGTCGACGGCCAGCACCACCGGAGCAGGGTCCATCTGGTCTGCGAGTCCCCGGGCCATGGCGGTGTAGTCGAAGCCCTTCCATGTACCGGGCACGATCACGAACTGGGCGCCGGTGTGACGCATGACGAAGCCGAGCTCCTTCTCGCGGTAGAGGTGGAGCACCGGGCACTGCACCGCGTCGAGACGGGCGAGCGCTGCTGAGACCAGAACCGAGTCGATGCGCGACGGGAGCTGCCATGTGACCATCGATCCTGAGCCGATCCCTGCAGCGGCCAGTCCGGCTGCCAGGCGTTCGGCGCGGTCACGGAACTCGCCGTAGGTGATGCGCGGGTCCTCACCGACGCCGTCCCCCTCCGCGATGAGCATCGTGCGCTCCGGGGTGGAGTCGGCGCGGTCTTCGATGAGCTTCCAGATCGTTGCCACGGCGGGAAAGCTAGCCCGCGGCACCGCCCGCGAGCGCGCTGGCCGCGATGCCCGGGCAGTTGAGCGCCGCCCAGGTCAGGACCGTCCTGTTGGCGTCGAGCACCGCTGGCTCGGCGAGGATCTCCTGACTGCGACGCTCGGCGTCGGCTCCGCCACCCAGCCTGGCGAGCCTTCCCCACACATCGCTGATCGTCTGCATCGATGACTGGACGTCTGGTGGGGACACCGCCACCACGTGGGTGATCGTCGCGTCCACCACGGCTACGAGCTGGGCGACACCCGAGGGGTTGGTGACGAGGGACGCCACATCCACCTCACCGCTGCCGAGCGTCGCGAACGCCTCGCCGGTGATGACCTCACACAGGTCGTCCTCCTCCTGGAGTGCCTGGAGCTGCGCGATCAGATCGTTGCCGGACGCGCTGAGACCGCCGGTCGAGTCGGGCGGCGCGGTTGGGCGCGGTCCCGGAGTCGTCACATCGGCGGGATCGTCGGCCAGCTGAGTGGTCGGCGCATCCGACGAGCAGGCACCGACCACTGGCGCCATCGCGACGACCAGAGCGACAGCAAGAGCCGTCCATCCGCGAAGACCCACCCGACGCATGGATCCAGGTTAGGAGGGCTTGCGGCTGTTGAGCAGCGCGGTCACGACCTTGCCGTCGGCCTTGCCCTGCGTCGCCTTCATCACCTGGCCCACGAAAAACCCGGTCACCTTGGCGTCGCCATCGCAGAACCTCTCCCACTCGTCCGGGCTGGCAGCGATGATTCCGTCGAGCAGACCGTCCAGCTCGGACGTGTCCATGGCCTCGAACCCGTGCGACGCGGCGATGTCGGCAGGGTCGCCGCCATTCGCCACCAGGTCCGCCAGCACCGTCTTGGTCTGGGTCGACGACAGCTCGCCAGAGACCTCCATGGTGACGAGCTTCGCGAAGGCAGCTGGGTCCAGGCCCTGAGCCCGCTCATCGGCCAGGTTCTGCTCCGCGTGCGTCAGCGTCCTGGCAGGGTCGGCGCCGAGGCCGATGGCAGCCACGACGATGTCGTCCAGGCCGCGTTCGACTGTGAGCGCCGTCTGCTCGAGCGGCACAGCCGCTGCCTCGGCCAGGCGGTGGCGCCTCTGGGCCGGCAGCAGCGGCAGTTCCGCGCGCACCCGCTCGATCCACTCCTCCCCGGGGTCGAGGACGACCAGGTCCGGGTCGGGGAAGTACCGGTAGTCGTCCGATCCCTCCTTGGAACGGAGCTTGTGGGTGCGCCCGTCCTCCTCGTTCCAGTGTCGTGTCTGCTGTTCGACCCGCTCCCCCGATGTGATCAAGTCGACCTGACGGGCGGCCTCGTACTCGATTGCACGACCGAGGCTGCGCAACGAGTTGATGTTCTTTATCTCGCAGCGGGTGCCGAGCTCGTCACTGCCCCGTTCGCGCACCGACACGTTGCAGTCGACGCGCAGCGACCCCTCCTCCATCTTCCCGTCGGACGCACCCACCGCGACCAGGATCGACCGGAGCTCCGACACGTACTCCCGCGCCTGCTCAGGAGTGCGGAGGTCCGGTCGGCCGACGATCTCGAGCAGAGGAACGCCGGCGCGGTTGTAGTCGACCAAAGAATGCTCGGCGTCGTGGATGCGGCCACCCCCACCGATGTGGGTCGACTTGCCGGTGTCCTCCTCGAGGTGAGCCCGCTCGATCCCGGCGATCGTGCCGTCGGGCAGTTCGAGCCAGCCGTCAGCGTTGATGGGCAGGTCGAACTGGGAAATCTGGTAGTTCTTCGACTGGTCCGGGTAGAAGTAGTTCTTCCGGGCGAACACGGAGCGCTGAACGGTGCAGTTGAGCGCCAACCCGACTCGGATCGCGAGCTCGACCGCCTGCTCGTTGAGCACCGGCAGCGATCCCGGCAACCCGAGCGTCAACGCGTCGATGTGGGTGTTGGGTTCGCCGCCGAACTCGTTCGTCGCGGCGGAGAACAGCTTGGTGCGCGTCGACAACTCGGCATGGACCTCGAGGCCGATCACGACCTCCCAACGACCCAGATCCACGCTGTCGGCCATCGACGTGTCGGTGCTCACGCCAGACTCCTCTCGAGTGCTGCAGCCACCCTGAACATGGTGACCTCGCCCAGCGTCGGAGCGAGTACCTGCACGCCCACGGGCAATCCGTCGTCACCGACGCCGTACGGGACCGACATGGCGGGGTGGCCAGCAAGATTCGACGAGATCGTGCAGACGTCGTTCAGGTACATCGCCATTGGATCGGCCGTCTTGGCGCCCAGCTCGAACGCTGTCGTGGGCGAGGTCGGCGACAGGAGAACGTCGAATCGTTCGTAAGCCGACTCGAGGTCCGCCCGGATGAGGGTCCTGACCTTGAGCGCCTTGTTGTAGAAGGCGTCGTAGTAGCCGGCCGAGAGCGCGAAGGTGCCCAACATGATGCGACGCTTCACCTCGTCGCCGAAACCGGCGGTTCGGGTCAGTTCCATCATCTCGCCGGTCGTCGGAGCATCGACGCGCAGGCCGTAGCGAACTCCGTCGTACCGAGACAGGTTGGAGGACGCCTCCGCTGGTGCCACCAGGTAGTAGGCAGACAGCCCGAGGGTGACAGCCGGTACCGACACCTCCTCCACGGTCGCGCCTGCGGCGACGAGAGCGTCGACCGCTGATCGGACCCGGGCGGCCACGTCCGGAGCGATCCCTTCGCCCATCAGCTCGCTGACGAGCCCCACGCGCAGCCCGGCCACCCCGTCGTCCAAATGGGCGCTCACATCGGGGAACTCCCCGGGGATCGACGTCGAGTCGCCGGGGTCGTGGCCGCCGATGACCTCACAGACGACCGCCGCGTCGGCGACGGTCATGGCGAAGGGCCCGACCTGGTCGAGCGACGACCCGAAGGCGACCAAACCCAGCCGTGAGACGGTCCCGTAGGTCGGTTTGACGCCCACCAGACCGCACAGAGCAGCTGGCTGGCGGATCGACCCGCCGGTGTCGGATCCGAGAGACACCGGAGCGAACCCGGCGGCGACCACTGCCGCGGACCCACCGGAGGATCCGCCCGGCACACGGGTGGTGTCGTGGGGGTTGCGGGTGGGCCCGAAGGCCGAGTTCTCCGTCGAAGAGCCCATGGCGAACTCGTCGAGGTTCGTCTTGCCGACCATCACGGCGCCGGCGGCTGCCAGGCGGCTGACAACGGTGGCGTCGTAGGGAGGTAGCCAACCCTCGAGGATCCGCGACGAGCAGGTGGTCGGGATGCCGCGAGTGCACAGGTTGTCCTTTACCGCAACCGGGACTCCCGCCAGCGGGCCGGGGTCGGAACCCTCCGCGACGGCGCTGTCGACCCTGGCGGCGGCTTCACGAGCGTGTTCCTCGGTCAGCAGGTTGAACGCGTGGATCTCGCTTTCGCGCTCGGCGATGCGCGCAAGGTGCTCGTCCAACACGTCCGACGCACTGCGCTCTCCGGTGCGGACGGCTCGGGCCAGGTCCAGGGCGGTGGGGTTTCTCATGGCTCCTCCCCCAGCACGGGCGGAACCCTGAACTGCCCGTCCTCGGATGCCGGGGCGGATACGAGGATCTCGTCCCGGTCGAGCGGGGCTGCGGGCTCGTCGGCTCGCAGCACGTTGGACAACGGCACCGGGTGGGCCATCGGCTCCACGCCGTCGAGATCGAGGTTCTCGAGATCTGCGGCGTGGTCGAGTATCGCTGCGAGCTGGCCGGTGAACCGCCCCAACTCGTCGTCGGTCAGTCGCAGACGGGCCAGCTTGGCAACCTTCTGCACGTCCGATGTGGTGATGCGTTCGGTCATGGCGGCGCGAGCCTACCGGGGCACCGGATCATGCCTGCCACGCCGATACGATGAACCGGTGAGAAGGCCGAGATCCCTGCGCTGGCCCCTCGTCGGCCTCGGTGTCCTGGCGATCGTCTGGGCGGCGCTCGTCGCTGTCGATCTGCGAGCAGCCGCCGACGCCGGCCGTGAGGGCAAGGACGTCCTGGCCGAGTCGACATTGGTCGGTGGGGACTTCGCTTCGCTCGTGGCCGCCACCTCTCCCGACGACGAAGCCGCCGGCGGCCTGACCGAGGCCCGCGACACGCTCGAGCGCGCGAACGACCGGTTCGCGGCAGCACGACAACGGCTGGAATCGCCGATCGTCGCACCGTTGAAGGTGGCTCCGTTCGTCGGGCGTCAGCTACGGGCCGTGACCGATGTGACATCTGCAGCCGAGCGGATCAGCGCTGCCGCGGCTGACTCCTTGGGAGAGCTCGAGTCACTCGCGGCTCGCCCCACGACCGACCCGGCCCAACGCGTCCAGGCCGTCGCCGACACCATCGACGTGCTCGAAGGTCTTTCCGCTGAGATCTCGTCGATAGAACTGGGACCCGACCGTGCTCTCGTGTCGCAGGTCCGAGAGCTCCGCGGGTCGGCTGAGGAGCAGCTGACCGAGCTTCGGTCGTCGGTGGACGCCGCCGTCACCGGTCTGCGTGGCGTCGGATCGTTCCTGGAAGGACCGACCTCCTATCTGGTCCTCGCTGCGAACAACGCCGAGATGCGGGCCGGGTCGGGCATGTTCCTCCAAAACGGGACGATCTCGGTCGACCAGGGACGCTTCGACCTGTCCGACTTCACTCCTACCGCCGGCATGTACCTGCCGGAGTCCGGCACGACGATGGATGCCGACATGGCGGCCCGGTGGGGGGCGCTGCAACCCGACCGGGAGTGGCGCAACCTGAACCTGTCCCCCCGTTTCGACGAGTCGGCCCGGATGGCCGCCGACATGTGGGCCGCTAGCGGCCGGGGCGTGGTGGACGGAGTGATAGCTGTCGACATCGTCACCGTGCAACGGCTGCTCGAGCTGACCGGTCCGGTCGAGGTGTCCACATCCACTGGGGAGGTGGTCACCTACGACGCCGACAACGTCGTTGCCCTCTTGGCCCGCGAGCAGTACTTCACCGACCTTGCTCCGGAGGATCGGCGCGACGAGCTCGGTGCCGTCGCCTCGGCGGTGTTCGACGCGTTCAACGAACGTGAGATCCCCGCGACCGGCCTTGTCTCGTTGATCACAGGCGCCGGAGCGCAGCGCCACCTGCTCATGTGGTCCGCCGACCCGGTGCAACAGAACGCATGGGAGGAACTGGGCATCTCGGGCGTGCTCCCATCGGATGCACTGCTGCTCGCGCTGCTCAACCGCGGTGGCAACAAGCTCGACCCCTACATGACGGTGAGCGCCGACATCGCAGCCGAGCAACTCGAGGGCGGAAATCGACGGGTGACGGTCGAAGTGACGATGCAGAACCAGGCGCCCGACTGGCTACCGCCGTACGTGGCGGGCCCCGTGGCGGGAAGTGGTGGAGTCGCCGGCGAGTACGTGGGGATCCTCGCTCTGTCGGTGCCGGCATCGGCGACCTCGCCAACCACCAGTGAGGACGGTTGGGCTGTCATCGGCGAGGATGGGCCGACGAGGGTGATCGGGTCGAACGTATCGATACCCCGTGGCTCCGAGAAAACCGTCACCTACTCCTTCGAGTTGCCGGAATGGGAGGAGCAGCTCGTGGTCGTCCCCGGAGCCAGGGAACCAGCAACGAGCTGGACCGCCGGCCAGATGCGTTGGGTCGAGCAACGGCCGATCACCGTCGAGCTCGGAGACCTCGACTGACCTCCGCGAGGCCTCGGCCCTGAGCGGAGCAGTTGTGAGCAGGGCGGCTGTGGGTCAGGCGGCCCACAGGGTGGGCAGTTTCACCCCGTCCCGCGACCTTCCAATAGAAAACCGACAGCGGTACCGTCGATCGCATGAAGACAAAGTTCCTGCTCCGTTCCGCTTGTGCAGCCGCTGTCGTCGTGGCAGGGATCGGGTTGGCCTCGGGCATCGCCGCGGCCGAGGGATCCGACTCGACCTCATCCGAGTCGGAGGTCTACGTGGCCCCGTCGAGCACCGTCGTGCCCGACACGCTGCCCGAGGTGCTGGCCGAGACCGACGAGAGCGGTGAGGTGCTGTCGGCGACGGCCGAGTCGGCCGAGGACGATGCGACACCTGACTCGCTGGCCTTCACCGGCTCCGATGCCGCGGGACTTGCTGTCGTCGGCGGTGCAGCACTGGCTGCAGGTGTCGCGATCACAGTCGCCCGGCGGCGCACGGCGGACGCCTGAGGACGAGCAGCCGGAAGCCTGCTCAGGCCGTGACCCGGCCGATGAAATCGATCGACCGTTCGACAATCAGGTCGCGGTCGTAGTCGAGCGTCGCCACGTGGTAGCTGCGGTCGCAGCTGACACGCTCGACCGGCCCGGACACCTGCGACGCCAGGAAGTCGGAGTCGGCCGGCGGCACCACGTGGTCCTGCGGGCTCGTGAACAGCAGCAGCGGGCACGCGATCCGGTTCAGGTCGGCCTGGATCTCGGTTGCGGCCTCGAACAGCGAGCGCAGAGGACGCAGTGGGGTTTCGGGGTACGCGGACTCGGGTGAGTCAGGGTCGGCGACATCTGACCCGATGCCGTCCATGATCTCCTGGCCGTCGGCGATCATCGACTCGACGAGGAGCCGCACGTCCTGTGCGACCTGGGTCGCCGGGTTGATGCAGATGATGCCTGCGATCTCGGGGTGCCGCGTCGCCAGCCAACAGGTCAGCGATCCACCCATCGAGAGCCCGGCGACCACGACCTTCTGACTGCGGGCGGAGAGTCGCTGGAAGGCCTCCTCCGCGTCGCTCGACCAGTCGACCCAGTTGGTGTCGACCATGTCCTCCACCTTCGTGCCGTGACCGGCCAGCAGAGGCATCTCCACACCGAAGCCGGCAGCGGCGAACGCATCGGCAAGCGGCCTCATCGACTGCGGGTTGCCGGTGAAGCCGTGCAGGACGAGCACACCGATAGGTCCACCCTCGACGGACATCGGTTCTGCTCCAGGCATGATCTCGCTCATCGGGTCAGGGTAGCCGTGGCCGCTCGCCCAGCGGGCGGGGTACGCTGCGCGCGCCGCCTGAAGGCGTGTGTGACACCTGGGCGCGTCGTGTACGGGCTCGTTACCCAGAGGGGGATCCAAGATGTCGAAGTACGTGTTCCTGACCGAGGAGTGGGTGATCGCCGCCAAGGCCATCCGCGAGGAGCATGCAGGTGACACGCCGGCGCCGGCGCATTCGGTTCGAATGAACCAGATCATCACCGAGGTGCCGTTCAGCGACGACCCCGTGCACGCCCACATGGACAGCACCGATGGCGAGCTCAAGATGGACCTCGGCCACATCGAGAACCCGGACCTGACCGTGACGATCGACTACGTGACCGCCAAGGCGATTCTGGTCGAGGGCAACCCGCAGGCGGGTATGCAGGCGTTCATGGCCGGCAAGATCAAGGTCGACGGCGACATCACCAAGTTGATGGCGATCTCGGCGGGCCCGATCGACCCGTCGGCAGTCGTCGTGGCAGAGAAGATCCAGGGCATCACCGAGTGACGATCAGGCGGTGACCGGTCGCCCTCCGTCACGAAGTCGGAGGGCGACCACCAGACCGACGGCGCTGACAGCGGCCCCGACGCCGTAGGCGATCCGATACGAGTTGGCCAGCGCAGTCCCCGCGTCGAGTGTCGCCACCTGGATCGTCTCGAGCAGGTTGATGCCGACAGTGGTACCGATCTGGGAAAGCAGCTGCTGGGTGGCACCGGCCACACCCAGGTCGACGTCGTCCACCGAGTTGGCCACCGACGCCGACAACCGCGGGAGCGAGGCGCCCACGCCGATCCCCGACAGGGTGAGAGCCGTCACCACGACCCATGTGACCGGCGACAGCGAGGTCTGGGCGAACAGCAGCATCGACAGTACGAGCGACGCCATTCCGAAGACGATCGCGCTCCTCGTACGGATCCGACCCGAGAGCATCCCGGCGACAGGCCCGGCCAGCGCGAACGTCAACGGGCGGGGGATCATCATCAGGCTGATCGTGTCCGCTCCCAGACCGCTCACCTCGTCGAGCAGCTTCGGGGTGAGGGTGAACCCTCCCATGTAGCCGAACTGCATGAAGAACGAGACGAACACAGGCACAGCGAACCCGGGTCGGGCGAACCAGGCCATGGGTATTAGCGGGTGTGCCTGGGTGCGTTCCACGCGCACGAACCACCAGACACTCACGCCGAACAGCGCGAAGGACGCCAACACCCATGGTGAAGTGAAGCCCCAGGCTGCGCCTCGGTCGATGCCGAACAGGAGCCACCCCAACAGTACGAACAGGACTGCTTGTCCACGCAGGTCGAAGTGGACCCCGTCGCGCCGGGGCGTCTCGGGAATGACGAACCATGCGATGACGACCGACAGGGCTAAGAGCGGCGCCTGACCCCAGAAGATCATCCTCCAGCCGACCGATTCGACCAGGGGACCACCGACGACCAGTCCGACCACGGGCCCACCCGCGACGACCAGGGACCAGAAGCCGAGTGCCTTGGATCTGTCCTCGCGGTCGAACAGGCCGTTGATGATCGCCAGCGAGCTCGGCCCCGTGGCGGCACCTGCGGTCGCTGCGAGCACTCTGAACAGGATGAGCGACGGTCCCGACCAGGCGAGCGCCGAGGCGACGACGAACACGGCCGAAACCGCGAGGCCGCCGAGGAACATGCGTCGGTGGCCGTGGATGTCGCCGAGCTTCCCAGCGGTCGTTCCGGTGAGCGCCAACGCGATCGTCGGGCCGGATATCAGCCAGACCAGCGACTCGACCGAAGCACCCAGGTCAGCAGCGATCTGCGGCCTGCTGACCGCCAGGATGGTGATCGTGCTCGCGACCCAGAAGGTGCCGAAGAGCACCGTCGCCGTCACGATCCAGGCGTATCTGCTGCTGCGACCGGCTCGGCCCGCAGCGCGCCGTTGGATTATCAACGGCCAGGGAACCGGTGACTCCTCGTCCACCCCCGGGGCATCGATGGTCAACGCCGAGATCGGTTCCTCGGCGCCGTCCGGCTCGTCGGGTGGTTGATGGGAGGGCATCGCGGTGCGGATCGTAACGGTTCCCGGACGCGAGCGACCGCCGACCCTGTTGGGGTGGCCGCTTCATCGCGGCGGCTGGGGAACACCACGTCCAGCTGACCACCCCAACGGGATCGACGGTCCCGTCTGAGCCACAACGTACGACGCGTCGCGCGCCTAGTGGTGGACCCTCGCGCGCCCAGCGTTCGCGCGGACCGTGTCCGAGATCAGCTGCGAGTGAAGATGCGCACCGCGGTGCCCCGCGGATGCTGCTCCCCCGCCGGCGGATCAGTCGCCAGCACCATCCCCGACGGCGAACCCTCGATGCCCGCGACGGTGAAGCCCGCGTCCTCGAGCATCGCGGCAGCGACCGAGCCGGAGTTGTAGCGCACGTCGGGCACGGTGATCGGAGCGGGCCCCTTTGACACTTCGAGCACTACGTCACTACCACGAGCCAACTCGGTCCCCGGAGCCTCGCTCACCGAGATGACGTACCCCTCGGGCACGTCCTCGCTGTAGGAGGAGTTCTGGCGCGGGGTCAGCTGCACCGCCTCGAGCGATGCCACTGCGTCGGCGACCTTGGCGCCCTGGAGACCCTCGGGAACCACACGGGGGGCCGGTCCGTCCGACACGACCAGGTCGACAGCGGTCTCCTTGGGCAGGCGGCCCTGGCTGTCCACGGCTTCGGAGCCGTCTGCAGGTGTTGCGCTGATCACGTGGTCGGCGGGGACTTCTTCGTCGTGGCCACGGGTCACCTCACCGACAGCGAAGCCTGCCTGGGCGAGCGCCTGGCCTGCCTCGCTCTCGGTCATGCCCACGACATCGGGCAAGGTGGCCAGTGTGGGGCCGAGCGAGATCGTGAGGCGCAGCACCTCTCCCTCGGCCAGCTGGCTGCCTACCGCCGGAGCCTGGGCGAGCACCTCCCCCGGGGAGGTGCCGTCGCGACGATCCTCGGTGCTGTCATCGACGATCCATCCGAGGGCCTCGGCCTCGGCCGTTGCTTCGATGACGTGCTCGCCGACGAAGTCGGGCACGTCGTGAACCGGCACACGCACGAGGAACCACCATCCGAGAGCAGCCGCGATCAGCGCCAGCACCACCGCCACGATCATCGGCCCTCGGCGACGGCGGCCGTTGCCGCTGTCGCCATCGTTGCGCGAACGGCCCCGCGACTGGCTCCGACGCTGGTCGTCACGAGCGACGGTCAGGCCACCCGCGGGAACCTGGAGCGGTTCGACCGGGCCGAACGAGGTCGGCCTCGAAGCTGCCAGCAGGTCGTGCTCCTCAGCGACGGTGATCGGCGAGCGAACGGGCTCGGTGTCGGTGTCGGTGTCGGCTGCGACCTCGTCAGCTGCATCGGCTTCATCGACCGGCCGGGTTTCCGCTGGTGGTGCCGCATCGAGTGGCGTTGCACCGGCGGCGAGCGGCTCGAGGGGGCCCAGCACCTCGACGGTGCCGACTGGGCGGCGGGTTTCGACAGCAGCGGGGGTGAGAGGCTCCAGATGGGGCGAGTCAGGATCGACGAAAGCGATCCCGCTCTCGCCGTCCACGACCAGCCACTGCGAGGTCTGCTCGCCGTCGCCCATGGTCGGAACGATCGGCAGCGGCTCGGGGCGGTCGAACTCCTCGGCCGCCGCCATGAGGGCGATCTCGAACTCGGCAGCCTCGGGACGCTCGTCGGGGTCAAGTCGAGCTGCACGCTCCAGCACCGAGCGCAGCCCACCGAGTTCCGCGCCGAGCTCCAGGTCGCCCTGGGTGCGCAGCGCGAGCGTCGCCGCGGTCGTGTCGGCGCTGAACGGCACAGCGCCGGTGACGCACTCGACCAGCACCAGAGCCAACGAGTACACGTCGGAACGCCCGTCGAGTCGTCGACCGAGCGCCTGTTCGGGAGACGCGTATCGGGCGGTTCCGACGGCGGTACCGGTCGGCTCGGTCCACGATGCCTCAGCGAGAGCACGGGCCAGACCGAAGTCCGCCAACCGCAACCGGCGGTCCTCGTCGAAGAGCAGGTTGGCGGGTTTGACGTCGCGGTGCACAAGACCCCGTTGGTGCGCGTGGGCGAGCGCACGGGTGGCGTCGAGTCCGACGACAAGGGTCTGGGCTGGGCTGAGGGGTGTTCCGCGGTCGAGGATCCCGCGCAGGCTGCCGCCCCCCAGGTACTCGGTCACGAGGTAGGGCACGACGACGCCGTCGACGCGGTCCTCACCCCAGTCGAACACGGCGACGATGCTCGGGTGGCTGAGCGCTCCTGCAGCTCGTGCCTCGGCGCGGAACCGGCGGAGGAACGCCTCGTCCTCGGCGAGCGCCTCGTGCAGCAGCTTCACGGCGACTCGCCGGCGGAGCTGGGTGTCCACCGCCAGGTACACCCGCGACGAGGTTCCGACTCCCACGGGAGCGATGAGCCGGTAGCGGCCACCGAGCACGCGCCCGGTCTCCTGTGACAGATGGGGGGACATCACGGCCGCAATCGTACCGCCGGCTACCACCGCCGCCGGGGACGGGCTAGACCGGTCGCCGTGCAAGACCCCCACCCGCCGGCACCCACCAGAAGTCGCGGCCGCGACATCACGCGCCGTGTGATCCTCACGGTTCTCATCGTCGGCTCGCTGGTCGGTCTGTTCTTCACCGGCAAGGCCGCTGTCACCGGTGGCAGCGAGTCCTCCAGCGCCCTACCCGCAGTGGTCGACCGCTTGATCCCTCCGTCTGGGTCGGAGGTGCCTCGTCAGTCACAGGTGGGGATCGACGTCGCAGACGGTCACGACGCCTACCTTCAGATCAACGGCGTCGAGATCCGCACCGCCGAGGACGGACTGATCAAGGACTTGGGCACAGGTCTGGTCCAGTTCCAGCCCGGCCCGGGTAAGCCGGTCGAGGAGCTCAACTCCGGGCAGAACTGCATCGTCGCGTTCGTCTACGACGAGACCGACGGACCCGAGACGGCTCAGCCGGTCAGCTGGTGCTTCGAAGCCGTCTGATCAGCAAGGCCGTCTATCAGCAAGGCCGTCTGATCAGACGGGCAGCTCACCCGTGTCGAGAAGTGTGTCGAAGTCCTCCGCCGCGATGATCGGCACACCGAGCTCCTGGGCCTTGGTGAGCTTGGACGCTCCCGGGTCCTCACCGACGACCAGTGCGTAGGTCTTCTTGGAGACGCTGCCGGGAGACTTTCCGCCGCGGGACTTGATCGCGTCGGCCGCCTGATCGCGGCTGAGACCGGGGACCGAACCGGTGACCACCACTGCCCGCCCTGCCAGCGTCTGGGGTAGGACCGAACGCTGCGGCCCGCTCGTGTTGACTCCGGCCGCTACGAGTCGGGTGATCAGGTCACGGTTGGCGGGCGTGTCGAACCAGCTGCGCACCGATCCTGCGATCACCGGGCCGATCCCGTCGACCGCGGCAAGGTCGTCGGCGCTGGCCCCGATGATCGCGTCGAGGCTGCCGAGCCCCGCTGCGAGGGCCTCGGCGCCCGCAGCTCCCAGGTGCACGATGTTCAGCCCGAACAGCAGGTTGGCCAGTGGGCGCGACTTGGACTGCTCGATCGCGTTGCGCAGGTTGGTCACCGATGCCTCGCCGTAGCCGGACAGCTCGGAGATGCGGTCGTAGTCGAGCGAGTAGATGTCGGCGAGGTCTGCGAGGAGGCCGAGCTCGAGGAAGCTGGCGATCTGTTGCTCGCCCAGACCCTCGATGTCCATGGCGCCCCGCGAAGCGAAGTGCGCGACGGTCGCCCATCGCTTCTGAGGACAGTCCGGGTTCAGGCACAGGTGCTGCGCCTCGCCCTGTTGGCGTACCAGGGGCTGTCCGCACGACGGGCAGTCGGTCGGGAACACCCACTCCGGCAGGCCGGCGGGTCGCATCTGGATGACCGGGCCGACAACCTCGGGTATGACGTCGCCCGCCTTGCGCACGATGACCGTGTCGCCGGGGCGCACGTCCTTGTGCCGCACCTGGTCCTCGTTGTGGAGCGTGGCCAAGCCGACCGTAGACCCGCCCACGAAGACGGGCTCGAGCACAGCGAAAGGCGTGGCCTTGCCGGTGCGCCCGATCGAGACCTGGATGTCGCGCAGGATCGTCGTGCGCTCCTCGGGCGGGAGCTTGAACGCCACGGCCCAACGTGGAGCCTTGGCGGTGGCCCCGAGGGCCTGCTGCACAGCGAGATCGTCGACCTTGACCACGACGCCGTCGATCTCGTACGGGAGCTCGTGGCGGTGCTCGGTCCAGTGCCGACAGAACTCCTGCACCTCGTCCAGCGACTCGAACGACCGCGTTGTCGGGTTGACAGGGATCCCCAATGACCCGAGCCATTCGAGCGCGGCGGAATGGCTCGCTGGAGCCGCGGCTCCGACGACCTCGCCCAGCTGGTAGCACCACCAGGCGAGACCCCGGCCGGCGGTCACATCGGGGTCCTTCTGGCGCAGCGATCCTGCGCCAGCGTTGCGCGGGTTGACCGGCACCGGTCTGGTCCGGCGACCGAGGGACTCGAGCTGTTCGTTCTCGGTCTCGATCCGGCGCTTGAGCGCCTCGAACGCGTCGAGCGGCAGATAGATCTCGCCCCGCGCTTCGAGCACATCGGGGGCACCGGGCCCGAGACGAGCGGGCACCGCGGCGATCCGCTGGACGTTCGCTGTGACGTCCTCGCCGGTACGTCCGTCGCCACGGGTTGCTGCCTGCACCAGGCGACCGTGCTCGTAGCGGACAGACACGGCCAGGCCGTCGATCTTGAGCTCGCACACGTAGCGCACGCCCCCGTCGATGCCCAGGTCCGACAACCGCTTGGCCGTGCGCGCCCCCCAGTCGGCCAGCTCGCCGAGGTCCATCGCGTTGTCGATGCTCATCATCCGGATGCGGTGCTGCACAGGTGAGAACTGCGAGCCGGCGGCGCCACGGACCGTCTGGGTGGGGCTGTCCGGGGTGAGTAGGTCCGGATGGTCGGCCTCGAGCGCCCGCAGATCTCGCATCAGCGCGTCGTAGTCGGCGTCGGGGATCAGCGGAGCGTCGTCCTGGTAGTAGGCACGGTCGTGCAGGCGGATCTGGTCACGGAGCCAGTCGACCCGACCGGCGGGGTCCGTCTGCGGATCGGGGCCTTCATCGGCAACAGAACCAGGGCTGGTCACGGACCAACCCTATCGATGCCCACCGACAGGCTCGGGCGGCGGGCCGGTCAGGCGCCGAGGGTGAGCCTGGCGCCGACCGCCTGGCGCCGCACGCGGGTGGACAACGAGTCCACCAGGTCGAGCACTCGTTCGGCCTGACTCAGACCGAAGTGCCCGAGCCCGTCCACGGGTCCGACCAGGCTGCGGCTGCGCAGGGCCAACGGGTCCATGCCCTCGCCCACCAGCTCGCACCACACCGCGGAGAGTCGGCGCCAGAGGAGCTCCTCGCCCGTTCCCAGCGGCTGGTCCACCGGCACGGCTCCCCAGACCACTCGTCCGCCACGCTCCAGGTACGCGCCGAGCGCATCGGCCCAACGGGTGAGGGAGCGATCGGCCGGCGCCGATATCACCGACACCCCGGAGGCGATCACCGTCTCCCAGTCGGTACGTCCGGGAACGTGGACGCCGATCATCAGCTGTCCGGCCAGCGGGTGCTTGTCGAGCGCGTCGACGAAGGGCGACAACAGCCCGAGGACCTGTCCCGGTGTGAGTGGGAACGTCGGGTGCACCGCACCGATGAGTCCCGGCTCTGACGCGCACAGGAGGACCGGACCGGAACCCGACCCGGAACCCGTCCGCAGCGCACCCAGCATGCGCTCGGCGCGCCTGGCGACCATCTGGCCGGACAGATCGACTGCTGCGTCAGTGGGCACGCCCGCGGCTCGGAGCGCCAGCGCCAACGTCACCGGTCCGAGCAGAGCTGCTCGCACGCCTACCGCCGGAGCGGCCGGAGTGGAGAGGAACTCGCAGAAGGTGTCGAACGCCGGGCCGACCGGCTCGGCTTCGGGCACCTCCCGCGGATCGAAGTCGTCATCGACCACGAGCAGTCCCGGTGGCACGACCTGCACACCGCTCAACCCCGTCACGGCCTGGGCCAGCAGGGACGACTCAGTTCGGGCGAGCACCGGGATCGTCGGGAAGTCCGGCTGCGCGCGCAGAGCCATCCGCACCGCCTCGGCGGGGTCGTCGCAGGGCAGCGGACCCACTGAGGTGGCAAGACCGAACGGCAGCTCAGGACACCCACCCATGGGTCGTTGCTAGCGGTCGGCTCCGCGGCCGCGCAAGTCTGTAGCTGTGCATGCATCCCCCATGACCTGGTTGACCCGACTCACCTGGCTCCTCCTACCCGTCACCCTGGGTGACCTGCTGGGCGCCGCTGTCGCAGGGAGCAGTGACCCCGTCGGGTTCGCTGCCGCTGCCCTCTGCTGGGGGTTGTGGGCCGCCGGACTACTCGCCAGCCTGGTCCAACAACCTTGGGCGCTGCTGACGTTGCGGATCGTCGCACCCCTGGCAGTGCTGGCTGCCGCTCTGGCCGCCACCCAGGAGACACCGCAGGCGCTCGGCTGGGTGGGGATCGTGCTGGCCGCGGTCGCAGCTGTCGCCGCGATGTCCGCCGACGTAGGGCACGAGTGCGTCAACGGAGCTTCCTACGGGGACGAGGAGCGGTTCCCGCTGCGACCTCCGGCGGTTCTGCTGTTCGGCCCGATCGCTCTCGTCTGGGCGCTCACAGCGCTGCCGTTGCCGGCCGCGGTGCTCGCCCTTGCCGCCCGTCAGTGGGCGCTGGGCGCCGCTCTCGTCCTGGTGGGAGTTCCTGCCGCATGGTGGGGAGTCAGGGTGCTGACACGCCTCACGCGCCGGTGGTGCGTGTTCGTTCCTGCGGGTGTGACGCTCGTCGACGACATGGCGGTGGCGGAACCGACCCTGATCCGGGGGCGTGACATCGTCGCTGTACGACCCGCGCCTGCTGACACGACAGCACTCGACCTGTCGGCCGCGGCCAGCGGACTGATCGTCCAGATCGACCTGAACGGCGAAGGCGAGTTCGTGCCGGCACCTGCCCGGGGCGGAATTGCCGAACCGAGCACCGCGGACGCGGTCCTGATCGCCCCGTCGCGGCCCGGGCGCCTGATCCGACATGCACAGGCGCGTGGTCTGGGCGTGTCGCACGAGACGGCCTGACGCCGGGACAGCCGGCGGGATCAGCGCTCAGCGCGCCACCAGCCCCCCACCGACAACGACGCTCTCGACCCCACCACCTGCGAGCTCCTGTCGCCTGTAGAGCACGACGCTCTGACCCACCGCAACCCTGCGGTGCGGCTCGAGCCAGCGGATCATGACCCTGGAACCACCGGATCCGGAGCTGGTGGACCCTGGGTTTCCCGGCTCTGAACTGCCGGACGTCGAGCGATCGGAGTCGGAGTCGAGGCTCACGGTCGCCGCGGCGACGCTTCCGTGGGCCGAGCACTGGACCTGGACGTCGGCGTCGACAGGCCCACCGGCCCAGACCAGCTGCTCCAACTCGACCTCGTCGACGAGCAGGTCCTGCGCCGCACCGACCGTCACCCTGCGCGCTGCGACATCGACATCTGTGACGAAACGTCTTCCTGTGCCCCCGGCGAGCTCCAGTCCACGGCGCTGGCCGATGGTCACCAGCTCGACGGCGTCGACGCTCCCGACCGTCGTGCCGGAGGCGTCCACGACGGTCCCCCGGTTAAGAGTCGTGCGCTCCGACAGGAACGCAGCCCTGCCGTCGCTGCGAGTGATGAAGCAGACGTCCTGGCTGTCCGGCTTGGCCGCGGTGCGAAGCCCCATACGCGCCGCAATCTCACGCACCTGCTCCTTCGTCATCTCCCCGACCGGCAGCAGCACCCTCTCCAACGCAGGTCCCGCCAGGGGATACAGCACGTAGGACTGGTCCTTCGCGGCGTCACGTCCCCTGGCCAGACGACGGGTACCGTCAGCGAGCACGACCACCCGGGCGTGGTGGCCGGTCGCCACCATGTCGAACCCCAGCAGCTCGGCGCGCCGTAGGAGCAGGTCGAACTTGAGGTGGCGGTTGCACTCGATGCACGGATTGGGAGTTCGTCCGACGCGGTGGTCGGCGACATACGGGGCGACAACGTGGCGGTCGAAGTCGTCGGTGAAGTTGAACACGTGGTGGTCCACACCGAGCTGGGCCGCTGCACGCCGGGCGTCCTCGACGTCTGACACCGAGCAGCAGCCGGTGTCGGACTCGCCGCCCCACAGCTTCATGGTCACCCCGACGACGTCGTGGCCTGCTTCGAGCAGCAGCGCCGCGGCGACCGTGGAGTCGACCCCTCCGGAGAGCGCCGCGAGGACCTTCACGCGAACTCCAGCACCCGACTGACCGCGGCCGGTACGGCCCGGAGCGCCAGGTCGACGTCCTCATCGGTCGAGTCCCAGCCCAGCGACAGGCGGAGGGAACCCCTGGCCAGCTCGTCGGGCACTCCCATGGCGGCGAGCACGTGGGAGTTGCGCTGCGCCCCCGAGGAGCACGACGACGCCGCGCTCGCCACGACGCCATCGGACTCCATCAGGAACAGCAGCGTTTCGGCATCGACGCCTTCGATGCACACGTGGCAGATGCCTGGCAGGACCGGCGTGCCCGAGTCGGAGGGCACGGTGGCCACGAGGCCGGGGACCAGCTCGACGAGGCCTGCTTCGAGGCGGTCCCGCAGCGCCGCGATCCGCTTGTTCGTGGCGTCCCGCTCCGCGGCGGTCGCTTCCAGCGCGGCGGACAGGCCGACGATGCCGGCGACGTTGGAGGTGCCCGATCGACGGCCCCGTTCCTGGCCCCCGCCCAGCACCAACGGCCGGATCGGGGTGTGCTGGCGCACCACCAGCGCGCCGATGCCCTTGGGGCCGCCGAGCTTGTGACCCGAGACGGAGATCATGTCGGCGGCGGCAGCTGCGACGGAGAGGTCGAGCCACGCTGCGGCCTGCACCGCGTCAGTGTGCAGGGGGATCCTGGGCACCTCCGGTCCGTGTGAGCGCACAACCGCCGCGACCGCATCCATGTCGTTGACGACGCCGGTCTCGTTGTTCGCAAGCATCACCGAGACGACCGACACGTCGGGGCCGATCTCGTCGAGCGCCTCGCCGAGCGCACCCAGATCGATCCGACCCGACCCGTCGACGCCGACCGTGCGCCCACCGAGCGCCAGCACCGGGTCGAGCACTGCATGGTGTTCTACCGCGGAACACAGCGGAACCCCGCTTCGTGGCGGCATTCCGCCGGTCACAGCATGGTTGTCGGACTCGGTTCCACCGGAGCTGAACACGACCTCTCCCGGATGGCAGCCAAGCACCCCGGCGACACGCTCGCGTGCCTCGTCGACAGCTCGAACAGCGTCACGGGCCAGCCGGTGAGCACCTGAAGGGTTGCCGTAACGATCGTCGAGGAACGGCGCCATCGCCTCGCGGACGACGGGACGGACCCGCGTGGTGGCCGCGTGGTCCAGATCGACGAGACGGGTTGGAGCCTGATCCACAGCGCCCACGCTATGCCCCAGGGGTAATCAGCTGTGTCGCAGGTCCCGGAACGGGACCGTCTTGTCCTCGCGCACCTCTCCGGGAAGGCCGAGCACCCGCTCACCGATGATGTTGCGCTGCACCTGATCCGTCCCACCGCCGATGCGCGGCGCCCACTGCGACATGAACAGGTCCTGGAATCGTCCTCCATAGGGGGCATCGCCGTGGGTGAGCATGCCGCCCGGTCCCTGCAGCTCGACGATCAGGTCGCCGCCGGTCTCGTACAGCGCCGAGACGGCGAGTTTCATGACCGAGCTCTCCGGCCCCGGAACATCGCCTCTGGAGGCGGCCGTCCGGACCCGGTAGCCCAGATACCGCAGCAGCTCGAAGCGCGTGTACAGGTCAGCCAACCGCTGGCGCAGCACGGGATCGGACGGATCGGCGTGTGCGCGGGCCAGCGCTGCGACCTGGCCGAACTGGTACATGCCTCCCCCACCGATCGAGCTGCGTTCGTGAGCGAGCATCGTCAGTGCGACACCCCAGCCGGCACCCACTGGACCGATCGTGTCCGTCTTGGGGACCCGCACCTCGTCCAGGAACACCTCGTTGAAGTGGATCGCCCCGTCGATCTGGCGGAGGGGACGCACGTCGACACCATCGGTATCCATCGACAGCAACATGGCTGTGATCCCTCGGTGCTTCGGCACGTCGGGGTCGGTGCGGGCCAGCAGGAGGCCCCAGTTCGCGTAGTGCGCGGCCGACGTCCAGACCTTCTGACCGGTCACCACCCACTCGTCACCGTCGGAGACCGCCCGGGTAGCCAGCGCGGCCAGGTCGGAGCCTGCCCCTGGCTCGCTGAACAGCTGGCACCAGATGTGGTCCGCACGCAGCGTCGCAGGCAGGTGAAGTGCCCTCTGTTCGTCGGTCCCCCACTCGATGATCGTCGGTCCGGCCATTCCGACACCGACGCTGAACATGTTCGCCAGCACGTCGTAGTGCTGCTCCTCTGCGGCGAAGACACCGGCGAGCAGGGGCGGCAGACCCATTCCACCGTGCTCGACCGGCCACGAGGGTGCCGCCCACCCGGCCTCGGCCTTGGTCCGCTGCCAGCGACGACCCTCCTCGAGAAGCGCCAGGTCGTCCTCCTCGGTGTGGGCCCGGTGGGTCCGCATCTCGTCGAGCGCGTCGTGATCGGTCCTGGTGGCGTGCTCGTCCAGCCACGCCCTCGCCCGCTCACGCAGCTCGCGTTCCTCCGGGCTGTCGTCGAAGTCCATCGGGCCGGGAGTGTACGGGCTCAGCGCCTGGGCGCCGAGGCCACGATGGGCGCCAGAGGCGCCAGGCCGGCTGCTGCATCCGCGAGCAGGCCGCCCTGGCGCAGCTGGTACGCGGATGCCACACAGATCAGCCAGAGCTCCGGGTCGATGTTCGCGGGCAGCTCGTGTCGTACCCTCGTCCGCACCGACTCGGCCAGTTCGAGCGCGAGCACGCCTCGGCGATCGGGGGCGAGGTCGGTGGTACGCAACAGGAACTCGCGGATGAGTGAGAAGTCCTCGTCGCCGAGCGTGCCGACATCCAGCGAGGCCACGTAGGACTCGTAGCCGACCGGAGGATGGAACGCGATCGGCACCCTGGCGGCAGCTTCTCCCCGTGGGGAACGGATGACGACAGTACCGGCAGCCATGTCGCCGGGTCGTTGCGACCGTTGCGACAGGGCAGCACCGCCGATCGCCAGCGCTCCGACGGTCAGGTACAGGTCGACGAGTGCCACCAGGCCCCGCACGACCGACTGGCGTGGCGCCTCGGGTGCACCGTCGGCGCCTACGACCCGGAGCCCGAACAACGCCTTGCCGGGGCTGCGACCCCGCCACAGGATCTCGACGGCGATGGGCAGCACGAGCAGCGTCGTGAAGCTCAGTGCGATCACCGCCAGCTGGGGGCTGAGCCCTGCCGGGAACAGGAACGACACTCCCACGACAGCGATCATCGCGAACACCATCTGCAGCACCAGGTCGAGCAGACGGGCGAACGCCCGGGTCGCCACGCCGGCGGTCGGCAGCTCCAACACCACCGCCTCGGGGGTGACCAGATCGTTGCTCACCGCTGTCGCTGCTTGCGCGCCTGCCGGTCCCACAGCGCCTACCGTACGGCGCGGATGGACATCGACCGCTACATCCAGCGCAACGAGCCGACCTGGCGACGTCTCGAGCAGCTGAGCCGCACCGGCGCGCGCGACGTCCGACGCCTCGATGACGACGAGGTCGCCGAGCTGGTGGCTCTGTACCAGCGGGTGTCGAGCCATCTCTCCCACGCACGCGGCCAGTACCGCGACCCGGACCTGAACGCCCGCCTCTCGGGAATCCTCGGAGAGGCGCGCGTAGTCATCTACCGGCGTCGCGGCTCGGCGGTCGCGTCGGTCGCCCGGTTCTTCACCGAGACGTTCCCCGCCGCGGTCTGGGGGTCCCGTCGCTACGTGGCGGTCGCTGCGCTGGCGCTGTTCGTGCCGGCGATCGCGATGGGCGTGTGGCTGCACAACTCGCCGAGCGTCCTGGACGCCGCGATCCCACCCGAGATGCAACGCCTGATCGCCGAGGACGAGTTCGCCAACTACTACCGCTCCGACGCGGCCCAGAACTTCGCCTCGTACGTGACGATCAACAACATCCAGGTGGCATTTCTGGCGTTCGCTCTCGGCATCGTGCCGATCGTCGGCACCGGCTGGATCCTGGTGTTCAACGGCATGAACGTCGGCATGATGGCAGCGGTCATGCACCGTGCCGGCGAGGGCGCCCAGTTCTGGGGGCTGATCCTTCCGCACGGGCTGCTCGAGCTGAGCGCCATCTGCGTCGCCGGTGCCGCCGGGCTGCGTCTGGGGTGGTCGCTGGTCGCTCCGGGAGACCGCACGCGCGCCCAGGCGTTCCGTGACGAGGGTCTGCGCGCGGTGGTGATTGTCGGCGGGCTCGCCGTCTGCTTCGTGATCGCCGGGTTCATCGAGGGGTTCGTGACACCGTCGGCACTACCGACGGCGCTGCGCATCGCGGTCGGCGTGGCTGCCCTGGCGCTGTTCGTCGTCTACGTCGTGCTGCTCGGCTCACGGGCGGAGCGCAAGGGCCTGACCGGCCTGCTCGGCGAGTCGACCCGCGACGAGTTGCAGCGTGCCGAGGCCGACGCGGCCCGCGGCCAGGTGCTCACGATCGGCTGAGCAGCTCCCCGGTCAGAGCCGTCCGGTCGACTTGGCGGCCAGGTAGACGTCGGTCAGTTCCGACGCGAACCGCCCGGGAGTCGCATCGACGACGGTCGCTCCCATGCCCCGCAGCCGGGCTGCGACACGACGACGGTCGGCCAAGGTCTGCACCGCCGAGGCCTGGCGATATGCAGCCGCTTCCGGATCCGTGTCGTTGTCGGCAGCGCCAGCGGCCCACGCCTCGACCTGCGGGTCGCGCACCGAGCCGATCACCACCAGGTGTGTCCGGGTCAACAGCGGCAGCGCCGGCAGAAGCGCCTCGTCGACCGCCTGGTCGACCAGGTCCGTCAACAGGACCAGCAGGGCGCGTCGCCTGGCGACCGTGACGACCCGGGCGAACGCGGTCGCGTAGTCGGACTCGGCCAACTCCGGTTCGAGGTCGTGCATCGCCTCGGTGATGCGCCCGACCTGGTCGACCCGCCGGGCGATCGGCACGACCTGGCGGACCGACCGGTCGAAGGCCACCAGGCCGCAGCGGTCCCCGAGCCCGACTGCGACTGTCGAGAGCATCATCGCGGCGTCCATCGCGTGTTCGACCCGTGGAACGCCCGCGACACGGCCCGCCATCGTCCGGCCGTTGTCGAGCAGCAGCAACACGCTCTGGTTGCGTTCCGCGCGGTAGGTGCGCACGATCGTCCGCCCGGCACGGGCCGTGGCTGTCCAGTCGATGCGGCGGAACTCGTCGTCCGGCCCGTACTCACGCAGCTGCTCGAACTCGGTACCACCGCCGAGCCCGCGGGCTGTTCGCAGCCCGATCTCGAGCACGCGGGCACGCCGCAGCTTCAGCTCGGCCTGCTGCTGCGAGCGGAACGGTGGGTGCACCCTCAGCACGGTGGAGATCGGCACCCGACGCTGCCGGCTGCCCAGACCGAGTCGTCCGTCCACCCGCAGGGTCAGGTGGTCGAGCGGGAACCGACCGCGACGCAGCGGTCGAATGGCGCTCGACACCGTGGCGGTGCCTCCCGGCGGGAGCTTCACCGAGAAGCGTCTGGTCCGTGCCCGCAGCGACGGTGCCAGGTCATCCGCGACCGCCACGCGCAAGGTCCGCGCCGACTCCGAACGCACCTCCCAGGTGATGGTCGCCTCCCTGCCGGCGACGACGACCGGCGGATGCTCGCGACGCAGGAACAGCACCTTCGGCGATGTCCCCACCAACGCGTCGAGCAGCGTCAGCGCCACGAGTGAACCCGTGATCACCGCTGCCGCCAGCCAGATGTCGGCAGTGGCACCCGGGAAGTCACCCGGATACAGCAACAGCGCAGCCGCGGCCAGGACCCCCAGGATCACGACTCGACGGGTGGGCAACAGTTGCACGGAAAGTCGGCTCTTCTCGCTCAGCGCGGTGCCGGAACGGTGGCCAGCAGGTTGTCCAGCAGACCGTCGGCGGTGACCCCTTCGAGCTCGAGCTCGGGTCGCACGACAAGGCGGTGCCGCAGAGTCGGCTTCACGACGGCCTTGACCTCGTCGGGTGTGACGAAACCACGGCCCGACAGCCATGCCCAGGCCTTGGCGGCGTGCAGCAGCGCCGCGCCACCGCGGGGTGACACGCCGAGCTCGATGGACGGCGACTCGCGTGTCGCCCGGCAGATCGCGACGATGTACTGCATCACAGCCGGCTCGACCACGATCTGGTCGACCTGAGCGCGTCCGGCGGCCAGGTCGGCTGCGGTCGCGACCGGGCGGACACCGGCGGCCGCGATGTCGTGTGGGTTGAGCCCCCGGTGATGACGCGAGAGGACCTCGGCCTCCTGTTCGAAGGTCGGGTAGCCGACCAGCAACTTGAACATGAACCTGTCCAGCTGTGCCTCGGGCAACGGGTAGGTGCCCTCCTGCTCGACCGGGTTCTGAGTGGCGATCACGATGAACGGGTCGGGCAGCGCCCGGGCGACGCCTTCGGCGGTGACCTGTCGTTCCTCCATCGCTTCGAGCAACGCCGACTGGGTCTTGGGCGGGGTGCGGTTGATCTCGTCGGCCAGGAAGAGGTTGGTGAAGATCGGGCCCTCGCGGAACCGGAATGATCTGGTTCCGCCGTCGGGATCGAGGACGAGCTGGCCGGTCACGTCGGACGGCATCAGGTCCGGTGTGAACTGCACCCGTTTGAACTCCAGCGAGAGTGCGTGTGCCAGCACCTTGACCAGCAGCGTCTTGGCCACACCCGGCACGCCTTCGAGCAGCACGTGTCCCCGCACCAGCAGGGCCGACACCAGACCGGACAGGGTTCCCTCCTGCCCCACGACGACCTTGCCGATCTCGTCGCGCAGGGCGAGCACAGCTGCGCGTGGATCGGGGGCGCGTGGATCGGGGGACGGTACCGGATCACCGGTGAACGACATCGAGGACCTCCTGGCGGATGGCATCTAGGTTGCGGACGAGCGTGACGAGCGACGCTGTGTCGCCGACCGGGTGGGCGGGATCGCCGTAGAGGGCGGAGCCGACCTCGTCGGGTTCGCGACCGGTCCGGGCCGCCACGACCCGGACCAGCGCGTTCGGTGAGGGGTCGGGGCCCATGCCGAGCCGTTCGGCCAGCACTCGGCGCGACTCTGCTCGCACTGTGGCCGCCGCCCGCGAAGGATTTCCCCGCCGGCGCATCAGGTCCCCGACCGCGACGACCAGTTCGGAACCGGCGATCTCAACCGGCATGCGCTCGTGTACAGGGGGACCGAGCCTTCGTGACCGCCACCAGACCAGCAGCACCAGCGCGCCGACGAGCTGGGCGAGCGCCAGCTTCACCGGGACCGGGAGCATGGCCATCGGGTCCTGGGTGCCGTCGGGGGCGACGCCGGGGCTGGGTACAGGGTCGATGAAGGTGACGCTCTCGGCGGCACCGAGCAACCGCATGGCGGTCGCGGCGTTGTCCTGGGGCGGGTCGCCCTTTTCCTTGCGGGGTTGGAGACGGGCGTTGGCCCACAGGTAGGGCGATGCCATCACGTAGCTCCGATCGCCGCCGTCGCGCACGAAGTAGGCGTCTCCCTCGTGGCTGTAGCACTGCGGGGTCTCGGGATCGACCGTCGACGGCCCGACGAACGCGACGTCGATGTCACCCAGACCGTCGAACTCGTCCATGTCGCAGCGTCCCGGGTCGAGCTCCGAGGCCGGCTCGTCGGCCAGCGTGCGATCGTCCAGGTAGGACGCCATGTCGAGCGCGCCGTAGTAGTCGTCGCCGAGCCCGAGAGGTTCGCCGAACACGACCAGCGTGCCCTCCTTGGCCAATCCCTTCAGAGCGTCGAGCTCGGCTCGGGTGGCCACACTCGGCACCGCCATGACCACTGCGTCACTTCCGTCGCTGACGGCTCCTGCGGTCCAGTTGTCGTCGGAGAGAACCGAAGCCGGAGCAGTTCGCACCTCCACCCCGCGCTCCTCGAGCAGTATGCGGACCGCCTTCCAGCCATCAGGAGCAGCGGAATCGACGTCGAAAGGTGGAACAGGCTCGCTCCTCGACATGGCGAAGATCCCCACCGCCACTGCTAGCGCAGCGATGACCAGCAGCACCACCGGCGTGCGACGCCCGCTCACACGCGCACCTCGATCGAGGTTCCCGAGTCCCGACCGCTCGGACCGGAGCCGATTCGCTCGTCGACCGGCGAGGCCAGCACCGCTGCCGCGGCCTCACGGAACGCGTCGTACTCGTCCTGTTCCACCGGCAGGTGGGCGTACCAGCCGAGCTCGAACAGCAACGACGCCCTGTCGAACGCCTCACCGGCCGCCGGGGTCGTGAGGGCAAGGTCCTCACGCAGCTCCCCCGTCGTACGACCCGCGATGTCGGGCAGCTGACGACGGTCCACGAGCGTTCGCACCAGCTGGCGGTAGCGGGCCCGCAGCGCTCCCTTCCAGTCACCTTCGGACTCGAGTCGGGCGGCGTCACGGTCCCAGTCCGATGCTCGGCGCTGGTGCTCGATCGAGACGGTCGACTCCTCGCCCTCGTCGCCGGGCGCACGCCGGATCCGTCGCCTGATGGCGTAGACGACGACTGCGGCGATCGCCGCGACCGCCACCACGATCAGCAGCCAGGCGACGATCGAGCCGATGCCGCCGGCGAAACTGGACCCTGCCGCGGGGACCTGGGGATCGCTCTCGCCGAAGAGCTTGTCGATCTGTCTACCGATCCAATCCGACAGCCGATCGAACCACGAAGGGTCGTAGCGGAACTCCTCGCGGGCCAGCACACGCTCTACGTCACGGGAGATCTGGGCCGGGTCGTCCTGGAGGATCACAGCAACCCCAGACGGGCCCGCCGGAGCTCCAGGTCGTAGCCGTCACGTCGGCAGCGCAGGTCCAGGTATGCGCGAGCGGCGATGCAGGCCGTCAGCGGCTCGGTCAGCAGCGTCACGGCGGAGCTGAGCGCCCCGACAAGACCGACCAGCGACGACGAGGGGTCGAGCGAGGCGACGAGCATCGTCGGCCCGGCCGAGAGCGAGAGCCTGATGACCCAGGTGAGCGCCAGGGCGCCGGTGCACATGACCATCGATCGGCCGTACTGGGACGACGTCAACCGGACCGACCGTCTGAGTGCAGCTATCGGACCGAGGCGTTCGGCCCCGGCAACGACCGACACGATGAAAACGAGCGCATCGCCGAGCACCCAGGTGACCCCACCCAGACACGACGCCGCCGTGTGGACGAGTGCGTTGATCGGCACGATGAGCACCGCCACCCACGAACGGCGAGCGGCGTACCCGACGAGATCACCGAAGCTCGGGTCCCGTCCCTCGGCCAGGTCGGTGGCCAGACGCCCGACCGCCAGCCCCAGAACGCTCAGGGCCGCCGCCTGCAGCAGACCTATCAGCCAGATCCATCCCGATTCCGAGGTGAACGCGCCGACGGGGGACCACACGATCCCGGAGCCGTCCTCGGCCGAACTGATGGTCGACGGCTCGAACACCGTCACAGCGACATTGAACAACCAGATGGGGAGGTACAGACATGCGGCGATGGCCATGATCCGCCCAAAGCGGTGGCGGAGAAGCTCGACGGCGCCGTCGAGAACTGCTCCGGGGCCGACCGGACGGAGCTGCGACAAGGGGTTCGGCGCGTCGTCGTGCGTGGCAGTGTCGAACCCGGGAGGCGCCACGGCGTCACCACGCACGGCTGCGACCCCTGCTCCCGGAAGACCCACCCGGCGAATCTACCGTGGCGCGCTTGGCAGACTGTCGCCATGGCACCGAACCCGCGCAACCCCGACGACGGGTTCGGTCCCGACACCTACGGCAGCGGATTCGCGGACGTCTACGACAGCTGGTATCCGCCGGACGAGGCGACGGTCCATGCCGTCCGACGCATCTCTGCGCTGGCCGGCCCGAAAGGCACCGTGCTGGAGCTGGGCGTCGGGACGGGTCGTCTGGCGGTGCCGCTGGCCGCTGCCGGTCACACCGTCGTCGGGCTGGACTCGTCACCGGAGATGCTCGACCAGCTCACCGCCAAGGTTGCCCAGCACCAGCCGGGCGGCTCCGGCGAAGTTCAGGCCCACCTGGTCGATCTGGCCGATGCGGGAGCTGCTTGGCCGCCGGGCCCGGTCGACGTGGTAGTCGCGGCGTTCAACCTGATCTGCAACCTGGTCGAACCCGACGCCCAGGCGACGTTGTTCAGGCGCTGCGCAGAGGTCCTGCGCCCAGGTGGCCATCTGGTGGTCGAGACCTTCCTGGCCGAACCTGTCGAGCAACGTGAACGCCACCTCGAGGTACGAGAGGTGACCGTGGACTCGGTCGTGCTGATCGCGTCGGACACGGATCCCGATCGGTCGCTGGTGACCGGCCAGCACATCGAACTGCGCGACGGCGAGCCGGTACGGCTGAGACCGTGGCGCCTGCGTGTGACCACGCCTGACGAGCTGGACCGCTGGGCGAGCGAGGCAGGGTTCGAGAGCGCGGGGGTGCTAGCCGACTGGTCGGGTGCCGAACTGTCCGACAGCGCCGGATCGGCGTCGCGGATCGGGATCTACCGCACCCCGGGCCCAGTTCCGTGATTGCGCCGTTCTGTTATGCGAGATCGCGGAGGTCACCGCGATCTCGCATAACAGAACGGCGTAGTGACTGGGGCGGCTCAGAACACCGGGTTCGAGGCGACCGCCATGGCCGCGACGAACGCAGTGATACCGAAGCCGACCACCGCCGTCGTGCGCAGCGCGGCGCCCTGCTGGGGCCAGCGGACCGGTTGGAGCAGCGCACCTGCAGCAGCGCCGGCGAACAGCCCGCCCAGGTGCCCGCCGATCGAGATGCCCGGAATCATGAACGTGAAGAGGATGTTGACCAGCACGAGCCCGGCGATCCCCGACTGCCAGGGGTTCTGCTTGGCCCGTAGCTGCAGGACGACCAGTGCTCCGAGCAGGCCGAACACTGCGCCCGATGCCCCGACCGTGGGCGACACCGGTGACAGCAGCATCACACCGAGCGCTCCGCCGAGCAGCGAGACGACGTAGAGCACTCCGAAGCGGAGCCTGCCGAGCGCCGGTTCGAGCTCCTGGGACAGGAACCACAGCATCAACATGTTCATGCCCAGATGCATGATGCCGGCATGGAGGAAGCCGCCGGTCACGAGGCGCCACCACTCCCCCTGTGCCACCAGCGGACCGAACAGGGCGCCGTGCTCGTAGACGACCCCCGTCGCCCCGTACGGGTTGCGGCCGAGCAAGCTCATCAGCAGCCACGCTGCGACGTTGACGGCGATGATCACCTTGCCGACGACGACCTCGCCATGACCCCGGAACAGGTGACGTGAGGTGACGACCTGCTGACCGCGCCCGGCGACGCACTCGGGGCACTGGAAGCCGACCGATGCCTGGCGCATGCAGGCCGGACAGATGGGCCGCTCGCATCGCTGGCAGCGCACTCCGGCCTCACGGTCGGGGTGACGTGGGCACACGATCGGCCCTGCCAGGGGTTGGTCGGTCATGTACCAGACGCTACCGGTCGTCGCCGACGTCGCCGAGTGGGGCCAGGGCGAGAACTGAGAGCGGTGGCAGGGTCAGCAGCAGCGATGCCGGCTGGCCCTGCCAGGGGGTGGAGCGGTCCGCCGCGAGGACGTCGCCGTCGTCGGGTGAGACTCCGTGCGCCGATCCGCCGTAGCGCTCCGAGTCGGTGTCGAGCAGAACGTTCCACGAGCCCGGCACCGGGGCCCCCAGCCGGTAGCCGTGGCGCGGCACCGGGGTGAGGTTGGCGGCGACGACCACGACCGAGCCAGCGTTGCGATCGCCCGCTGGAACGTCACGCCAGAACGTGGCCACGGAGTGCTGGCTGTCATCCGCGTCCAGCCACCCGAAACACGACTCGGTCTCGTCGTCACCTGCCCACAGCGCCGGGTGCTCCGCCTGCAGCCCGTTGAGGTCACGAACCAGGTCGCACACACCGGAGTGCTCCGGACGGTCCAGGAGGAACCAGTCGATCTCACGGTCGTGTGACCACTCACGCTCCTGTGCGAGCTCACCCCCCATGAACAGGAGCTGGCGCCCGGGGTGGAACCACTGCCATGCGAGCAGGCAACGCAGGTTGGCGAATCGCTGCCAACGATCACCAGGCTGCTTCGCCAATAGCGACCCCTTGCCGTGCACGACCTCGTCGTGGCTGAGCGGCAGTGTCCATCGCTCATCGGCCGCGTAGACCATCGGGAAGGTCAGCTCGCCGTGGTGATGAGAACGGTGCAGCGGGTCGCGCCGGAAGTAACCGAGCGTGTCGTGCATCCAACCCAGGTTCCACTTGCGTCCGAAGCCCAGGCCGCCGTCGGCCACATCCGCGGTGACCCCCTGCCATGCGGTCGACTCCTCGGCCACGACCAGGGCGCCCGGATGCTCTTCACCGACGACCGAGTTGAGCTCACGGATGAACTCGATGGCGTCCAGGTCCTCACGGCCGCCGTGCTCGTTGGGCACCCATTCACCGGGTTGACGGGAATAGTCGCGGTAGAGCATCGACGCGACAGCGTCGACCCTCAGGCCGTCGACGCGGAACTCCTCGAGCCAGTAGAGGGCGTTGGCGACGAGGAAGTTGCGCACCTCGCGACGACCGTGGTTGAACACCAGGGTGCCCCAATCTGGGTGCTCACCCAGGCGGGGATCGGCGTGTTCGTAGAGGGCGGTGCCGTCGAACCGGCCGAGCGCGAACTCATCGCGCGGGAAGTGCGCCGGCACCCAGTCCAGGATCACCCCCAGTCCACGGTCGTGACACACGTCGATCAGGTGACGCAGGTCGTCGGGGGAACCGAGCCGGCCGTCCGGCGCGTAGTAGCCGCTGACCTGATAGCCCCACGACCCCCCGAATGGGTGGGTGGCGACCGGCAGGAACTCCAGGTGCGTGAAGCCGAGCCCGACCGCCCAGTCGGCGAGCGGTTCGGCGAGCTCGCGAGCCGAGTGCGAACGGCCGTCGGGGTGCCGTCTCCACGAGCCCAGGTGCACCTCGTAGGTCGAGAGCCGACCGGAGTTTCGCAGCGCTCGGCGGTCACGCCAATCGGCGTCGTTGGTCGCGGGTGACCAGGTGTAGGTCGAGTGCTCCAACACCGACGCCGTGCTGGGTGCCACCTCGGCGCGCAGCGCCATCGGGTCGGCTCGCAGTCGAACTATGCCATCGGCGCCGATGACCCGGTACTTGTAGCGCTGCCCCAGCTCCGCCCTGTGGTCCGCACCCCACCAGATCCCGGTCGAGTCCTGCGGGGCGAGCACGGTCGAGCGCCCGTCGTCGAGCCAGCCGGTCCAGTCGCCGACGACGCTGACGGAGCGCGCGTTGGGCGCCCAGACGGCGAACGTGGCGCCCCCACCCGGCAGCGGGTGCCCACCCAGGAGCTCCCACAGACGACGGTGCCGGCCCTCGGCGAACAGATACCGATCCAGCTCACCGGGCGGATCCGGCGGCGATCCACCAGCCCAACCAACGGCCGCCACGATCAACCCTCGGGCGGGAACTCGGGCAGCTGCTCCTCGCCGTCGAGCAGCCGTTCGACGGCCAGGACCGGCAGGTCCACCAGTTCGGGGCGGTGGGCGAGCTCGTAGGCGACCTCGTACACCGCCTTGTCCAGCTCGAACACGCTGAGCAGCGCGTCGCGGCTGGCACGGCCTTTCGGCAGCAGCCGGTGCGCGTCGTCGACATCCGCGTAGCCGGCCAGGAACGTGTTGACGTTGCGCACCGTCCACGCATCGGCGAGCACCTTCAGCTCCCGGTCGGGTTCCTCGTGCATGCGCAACGCCATCGCGGCGACGTACTGGAACGAGCGGGTCATGCCGGCGACGTCGCGCAGGGGCGACGACTTGCGGCGCCGCTCCTCGAGCGGGCGTGCGGGCTCGCCCTCGAAGTCGAGCACCATCCAGTTGCGCTGCAATCTGAGCACCTGGGCCAGGTGAAGGTCGCCGTGGATGCGGATCGCTGCACCCAGGTCGTCGGCGTGGCGCAGCCGGGCGTAGATGGCGTCTATGCGCCCGGTCGGCAGGCGGTCGGTCACGACCCGAGCGAGCTGCGCCGACATGTCGGCCGCCCACGCTGCCCCATCAGCCGGTTCGGCTCCGAACGCCTCGGCCAACGCGACGTGCAGATGAGCGACGTTCTCGCCCAGCAGCCGTGCCTCGGCGGCGAAGTCGAGCTTGCAGTCACGGGGCGGGCGGCGCAGGTTGAACAGCTCTCGCAGAGAACTGGAGGCGAGCTCCCAGCCGTCTCCGCGGCTGCGTTCGTAGCGTCGCACGACAGCCAGGTCGGTCTGGTTGCGCCGCCACACCGCGACCGGCACGGGTACTCCGCCGTAGCCGACCTTGCCCAGGCGCTCGGTCACCTCGACATCCGGGTTGGGTCCCGGTTGCACCTGACGGAAGACCTTGAGGATGTAGCGCTCGTCGAGCACCAGCGACGTGTTGGACTGCTCCCCCACCTGTGGCCGAACGGTGTTGAGGTGCAGGTCGGGGGCGACGTTGTGAGCGAACGCCAGCGACAGCTCGTCGTCGGCCAGCGCATCGAACAGGTACGCCTCGCCGCGGGGGGTGTCGAGCCGGCCGAGCAGCGCCGAGTCCGGCAGGTGCCCGGGCCGTTCGGGTGTTGCACCGACGGGGATCTGGTACCAACGAGGTTCGCCGCGACCGCGATCGCCGCGGACCTCGATCAGAAGCCACAGCAGAGTCGGCCAGCCGTCGCGCAGGGTGTCGACGCGCCGCACCTCGACGGTGGGGTCGTCGACCGACGCGAACCAGCGCTGCCCTGCCAGGAACGTCGGCAGGAGCGCTGTGAGGCGTTGGGAGAAGGTCGCTGCGTCGATGGGAGTTTCTACCCCGACGGCTCGGTCAGCTCGAACCACAGGAACTCGTACGGCGGCAGCGTGACGAAGTAGGGCAGCTCACCGATGGCAGGGAACGTGACACCGCCGAGCAGCTCCACAGGCACCCGACCGGCCAGGTGGCTCAGGAACAGCTCGGCCGGCTGCGCGGCCGACGAGAAGTTGTTCACGCACAGAACGGGGTTGGCGGACTCGTCGCCCTCGGGCGGGGTGCGCAGGTAGGCGAACACCGACGGTGTCGACACCTCGAAGGTCTCGAAGCCGCCGAGCCCGAAGAGCGGGTGCTGTTGCCGAACGTGCAGCATTCGGCGCAGCCAGTTGAGGAACGACCCCGGGTCACGGCGCTCCGCCTCGACGTTGACGGCCTGGTACCCGTACACCGGGTCCATCAACGGCGGCAGGTAGAGCTGCGCGAAGTCGGCTGTCGAGAACCCGCCGTTGCGGTCGGGGTTCCACTGCATCGGAGTGCGCACTCCGTCACGGTCACCCAGGTAGATGTTGTCGCCCATGCCGATCTCGTCGCCGTAGTACAGGATCGGAGTTCCAGGCAGGCTCAACAGGAGCGCGTGCAGCAGCTCGGCTTGGCGGCGGTCGTTCTCGAGAAGGGGGAACAGCCGGCGACTGATGCCGACGTTGCGGCGCATGCGAGGGTCCTTGGCGTACTCGTCCCACATGTAGTCACGCTCTTCGTCGGTGACCATCTCGAGGGTGAGCTCGTCATGGTTGCGCAGGAAGATCCCCCACTGCGCCCCCGCAGGGATGTTCGGGGTGCGGTCGAGGATCTCGCTCACAGGTGTGCTCTCTTCACGGCGCAGCGACATGAACATGCGCGGCATTAGCGGGAAGTGGAAGCACATGTGGCACTCGTCGCCGGCGCCGAAGTACTCGACGACGTCCTCGGGCCACTGGTTCGCCTCGGCCAGCAGCACCTTGCCGGGGTAACGGC
>CAYVDN010000031.1:0-36727 GCA_964450685.1 uncultured Microthrixaceae bacterium | reverse complement strand
CGTTTGTAGAGCTTCCCCGTCGGGTGTCGGGGCAACTCGACCCGGAAGTCGACCGAGCGGGGGCACTTCACATCTGCCAGGTGCTGGCGGCAGTAGGCGATCAGTTCGGCGGACAGCGCAGCTGCGGCCTCCTCGTCTGCGGGCATCTCGACCGGCTGCACGACCGCCTTCACCTCTTCTCCGAAGTCGTCGTTCGGAACGCCGAACACGGCCACGTCGACGACTGCCGGGTGCATCGTCAGGAGGTTCTCGGCCTCCTGCGGATAGATGTTCACCCCGCCCGAGATGATCATGTAGGCCCTGCGATCGGACAGGTAGAGGAAACCGTCCTCGTCGACCCGTCCTATGTCACCGAGCGTCGACCATCCCCGCGGGTCGTACGAGTCCTTCGTCTTGTCGGGGTCGTTGTGGTAACTGAACGCCGCTTCGGACTCGAAGTAGATCGTGCCCGTCTCACCGACGGGTACCTCTTCGCCGTCGTCGCCCACGATGTGGAGCACCCCGACGAGGGGCTTGCCGACCGTACCCTTGTGGGCCATCCAGTCCTCGGAGTTCGTCCAGCAGAACCCGTTGCCCTCGGTCCCGGCGTAGTACTCGTGCAGCACGGGTCCCCACCACTCGATCATCCGTTCCTTGACCTCGATCGGACAGGGCGCGGCGGCGTGCACGGCGACCTGGAGCGAGGAGACGTCGTGGCGCAGACGTTCCTCGTCGGGGAGCTTCAGCATCCGCACGAACATCGTGGGTACGAACTGGCCGAAGGTGACCTTGTGTGTGTCGATCAGGCGGATCGCCTCTGCAGGGTCGAAGTGATCCATGACGATCACGGTCCCGCCGGCGCGCTGGATCTGGAGGCAGAAGCGCAGGGGAGCAGCGTGGTACAGCGGGGCAGGAGATAGGTAGACGGTCTCGGCGTTGGCGCCGAAGAGACCGGCGACCAGCATGAAGAGCGCATCCGGATTCCCGAGCGGGACCCCTCTAAGCGGCACCTTCACCCCCTTGGGGCGACCGGTGGTGCCCGAGGAGTAGAGCATGTCCATGCCCTCCACCGCATCGGCCAGGTCGTCGCCCGGCTGGGCCCGGACGGCGTCGAGGAAGTCCTCGTGTCCCGCCAGTTCGCCACCCAACACGAACCGATGTCCGACGTTCGGTGTGTCGACGATGATCTGAGCGGCCGTGTCCGCGGTCTGCGGACTTGCGATGAATGCCTTCGCTCCGCAGTCGTCGACTATGTAGGCGAGCTCCTCGGCGGTGAGCCTCGACGAGATGGCCGTGTAGTAGAGCCCTGCATAGTGCGCACCCCACGCGAGCGACAGGTACCAGGGGTGGTTCTCGAGGCACCAGGCCACGTGATCACCAGGCATCAGTCCGAGCGAGCGGAAGAGCCGCGCGATCTTGTTCGCCCGCTCGTGGAGCTCCCGGTAGGTGATGGTCTCACCGGTTGCTGCCATCACGTAGGCGGGATGATCCGGCCGATCGGCGGCGTACACCCCTGGATAGAACAGCTGCTCGGTCAACAGTTCCCCCTTGTTCGTCCCACTCGGATCTGTCGTCCACAACTCGGACGCCGGCCAAACCTAGCCCTTTCAATTGACCGCCTGGTCAAGTGCAGGGGCGTACCGTGGTGAGCGTGGAGCCGATAGGGCAGTTCGCAGTGCTCTTGGCCGCGCCGAGACCGCGCCTCGACCTCGGGCTCTCACTCATCGCTGCCGCGGGTCGGCCGGAGGTGGCTGTCGAGCAGGTCCTCGCGGACCTGGACGAACTGGCCGGGTCGATCGTCGCTCGAGACGCGCAAGGCATCTGTCAGGACCTGTTCGGCTGCGGGTCGCGTGCGTTGCGTGGCGACCGTGACAACTACTACTCGCCGGAGAACAGCCTGCTCGACCGGGTACTCGACCGGCGACTCGGAATTCCGATCACTCTCTCGGTCGTGGCCATCGAGGTGGCGCGTCGTCACGGCGTGCCCCTCGACGGGGTCGCCATGCCCGGGCACTTCCTGGTGGCGGGCCGCGATGGCCAGCTGTACGACCCGTTCGGGGGTGGCGTGCCGATCGATCGTGAGCAGGCCCGCCGGCGGTTTCATGAGTTGATGGGAGCCGACGCCGCGTTCGAGCCCGCCCACCTCGCTCCGGTGTCGACCACCGCGATCATGATCCGCGTCCTCAACAATCTCCGAGGTGCCTATCTGATGAGAGGCGACCGTTCGGGCATGCTCACGGCCCTTCGGCTCCAGTGTGCGTTGCCCGGAGCGAACCTGACTGCTCGACGCGAGTTGGCCGGCGTTCTCGCTGCGGACGGCAGGTTCGTCGAGGCGGCCGAGGTCCATGAGAACCTGGCTGTTGTCGACCCGGCGAGCAGCACCGAGAACATGGCGGCCGCAGCTCGCCTGCGTGCGCGGCTCAACTGAAGCGCCGGGTCACGCGCTGCAGGTCCCGAGCTCCAGACCCGCTCCCAGATCGGGGCTGCGTCCCGAACCAAGACGTCCCGGTGCGATTGCTGTTGTTGGACCACAGCAATCGCACCGGGTTGTGGTGGTCAGCTAACTTGACCGATCAGTCAAGTTGTAACGGGGGTATGGCCAGATGTCGGTTGCAGAGGCAGCAGGAAGCACGAGCGTCGGGTCGGCGGGTGGCGACGAGCAACGCGTCATGGCGCTGGTCGACGAACTGCTGGCGGAGAACCCGCCGGCCTCGACCGACGAGCAGGCGTTCCTCGAAGCGCAGTTCGACAAGGGCCTCGCCTGGGTCCATTTCCCGGTCGGCTGGGGAGGGCTCGAGCTCAGCCCGAAGCTCCAGTCGATGATCGCCCGTCGGATCAACTCGGCGGGAGGCCCGATCGGCGGAGCTCGGAATCCGATTGGGTACGGCATGTGTGGCCCCGCGGTGCTCACCCACGGCACGGACGAACAGCGCCGTCTGCTCCGGCCGTTGTTCTCCAACGAGAACATCTGGTGCCAGATGTTCTCGGAGCCGGGTGCCGGCTCGGACGTCGCCTCACTGGCGATGAAGGCCGAACGAGACGGAGACGAGTGGATCGTCAACGGCCAGAAGGTGTGGACCACCCTGGCGCACGTGTCGTCCTACGGCCTGGTCATCGCACGTACCGACCCCGACGTCCCCAAGCATCGCGGGATCACGGCCTTCATAGTCGACATGCACGCCCCGGGTGTTGAGGTCCGTCCGCTTCGGCAGATGACAGGAGAGGCAGAGTTCAACGAGGTCTACCTGACAGATGTGCGGATACCCGACTCGATGCGACTCGACGAGCCCGGGCGCGGCTGGGCGGTGTCCATAACCACGCTCATGAATGAACGGGTCTCCATCGGGGGAGGTACTCCGCCCAGGGGGTCGGGTCCGATAGGGCAGCTCGTCGACACCTGGAAGCGCTTCGGTGATGGCGACGCAGTGGCCCGCGATGCCGTAGTTCGGCTCTGGGCACGCGCAGAGGTGAACCGTCTGACGAACATGCGCGCGGCCCAGCTGCGCTCTGCTGGAACTCCGGGCCCCGAGGGGTCGATCGCGAAGCTGGCAATGGCAGAGCTGAACAAGGCGATCTACAGCCTGGCCATGGACCTGATGGGGCCTGCCGGAATGCTCTACGACTCCTACGAGTTCATCCGTCCGAGCCATGCGCTCTTCACCGACGACATGCACAAGAACTTCCTCCGGGCACGCGCCAACTCGATCGAGGGAGGCACTTCGGAAGTGCTGAGGAACATCATCGGCGAGCGCGTCCTCGGCCTTCCCGGAGACGTGCGCGTCGACAAGGACCTCCCCTGGAAGGACGTGCCGCGCAGCTGAGGCGCGGGGCGACGAGCGTCCGTCCACGTCGCCCGAGCCGACGGTGCGCGGGTGGAGGCTCCTACGACGCGTAGCCTGTGTGCATGGGTCGTCGCACCAAGATCGTCGCCACGATCGGACCTGCATCGTGGTCAGCACCGGTTCTCCGCAAGATGATCGAGGCGGGGATGGACGTGGCCCGCATCAACTTGTCCCATGGAGCGCTCGATGACGCGCTCGAGCTCTACCACACGATCCGTGGGGTGGCCGCTGACCTGGATCGGACCGTGGGGATCATGGTCGACCTACCGGGGCCGAAGGTGAGGCTGGGTGCGTTCGAAGGGCCGACGGAGGTCCTCCCCGGTTCGACAGTTCGGCTGGTGCCCGGAAGGGAGCAGTCGGATTCGGACGTGCTCGGGGTCGACTACCAGGGACTCCTCCAGGACGTGCACCCCGGTGACAGCCTCGCTGTCGGCGACGGCAGCGTGACCTTGGCCGTGGAGTCGGTCGGCCGTGAGAACGTCGAGGCCGTCGTCTCACACGGTGGGATTCTCCAGGGCCGGCCGGGCCTTCACATACCGTCGGACCGCCTCGGGATCACGTCGCCGACACCGGAGGACTTCCGACTACTGGATGCGTTCATCGACGCCGGTGTCGACATGGTCGCGTTGTCGTTCGTGAGGTCGGGTCACGACGTCCGGCGTGTCGGCACCGAGCCGCACCCGCGGGGACCGCTCCTGGTGGCGAAGATCGAGACTCGGGCGGCAGTGCAGAACCTCGAGGGGATCATCGAGGCGTCGGGAGCGATCATGGTCGCCCGCGGCGATCTCGGCTCGGAGATGGGAATCGAGGAGCTCCCACACGTGCAGAAGCGGATCATCCGTGACTGCATCGCGCTGGGCAAACCGGTGATCACCGCAACGCAGATGCTCGAATCGATGATCACTTCGCCGACACCCACACGCGCCGAGGTATCCGATGTGGCGAACGCCGTGTTCGACGGGACGTCCGCGGTGATGCTCTCGGGCGAGAGCGCGATCGGCCATGACCCGGTGAACACCGTGGCGACGATGGCCCGCATTGCTCACCGTGCGGATCAGGAGTTCGACTACACGGCGTGGGCGCGGCGGATCCGCCTGCTCAGATCGGGGGCGATCGGGACCGGTGAGGAGCGACTGACCGACGCCATGAGCGCCGCCGCGTGGCGTGCCGCTACCGAGATGGGCGTCTCGGCCATCGTCTGCATCAGCGAGTCCGGGTTCACCGTTCGTTCGATCGCTCGTTTCAGGCCGCAGATGCCGATCGTTGCGTTCAGCCCCCAGCCCCGAACCGTCGCCCAGCTGGCGATCAGCTGGGGCGCCACGCCGTTGCTCGCCCCCAATCGGGTCGACGACCTGACGGCGATGGACGAGCTGGTCTGCATCGCTCGAGATCACGGGCTGGTCCGCTCCGGAGAGACTGTGGCGGTGTTGGCCGGTGCCGGTGGGAAAGGCGTTCACGCCACCGACGTGTTGCGCATGATGAACGTCCCGTGAGGGGTCCCGCACCGTCGAGCGCCCACCGCGTCGACGGGCTCGCGGTCCACCGACGGCGTCCGGTCGATCCAGACCCGGCAGCGCCCACGGTCGTGCTGGTCCACGGCGCGATGGACCGCGCGGCGAGCTTCGGCCGGACGATGCGACGAACCGGCGACATGGACGTGATCGCATACGACCGGCGTGGTTACGCGGGGTCACTCGATGCCGGCGTCTCTCCCGACATCTGCGCGCATGCCCGTGACCTGGCGACGATCATCGACTGGAGCGCTGCTGACCGCGTGGTGGTCGTGGGGCACAGCCTGGGCGGCACCGTCGGCGCAGCCCTCGCTCTGGGAGGGGACGAACGGGTGGTTTCCCTGGCGATGTTCGAGTCGCCCTTCCCGCTCCTGGACGACTCGTTCGACCGGATCGGCGGAGGCGCCGTTCGTGTGGCTGAGGAGAGGGGGCCCGAGGCGGCAGCCGAGCACTTTTTCCGGTTGATGGTCGGCGAGGAAACCTGGGCACGGGTGCGTGAGCGGGACCGTCTGATGCGCAGAGCCGAGGGGCCTGCCCTTGTCGCAGAGCTTGCGGATCTCCGACGTCGTGATCACGCGATCGACCCTCGTCAGCTCCAGGTGCCGGTCGTGGTCGGCCGCGGTGCCAACAGCGGTGAACGCATGAGGACGGGTGCCGAACTGCTCGCGTCGGTTGTCCAGGTCGCCGCGATGGTGGACATCGCAGGAGCCGGTCACGGCGCCCACCTGACACATCCCGACGAGTTCGCCAGGTTCTGCGTCGCCGCTATGGCGTTCGTTCCGGAGCCAGGAATCGCCCCACCTGGGCGTTAACGTTCAGTCGTGGCTGCACTGCGCGAGTTGACCCGTCGTGACGGGACACGGAGACGCCCACGGGTCGCCTTCGTGCTCTCGGGGGGCGGAAACCTGGGCGCCGTCCAGGTCGGAATGCTCCGAGCGCTCGTCGAGAATGGGATCGCACCCGACGTGGTGCTCGGCTGCTCGGTCGGGGCACTGAACGGCGCTGGGTTCGCCGCCGATCCGACTCTTGCGGGGGTCGAGCGTCTGCGCGACCACTGGCTGCACTCGAGCAGCGACCTGATGCCCTCTTCGCGGATCCCTCCGGCGGTACAGCTCGTCCGCAAGGGCGCGTCGCTGCACAGCAACGAAGGTCTGCGTCGTGGGATCAGGTCTCTGTTGGGTGCGTCAGACACCTTCGGGTCGCTCGCGCTCCCGTTCGAGTGCGTGGCCGCTGATGTAGAGGAGGCGATGGAACGCTGGTTCAACGAGGGGGACCTGGTTGAGCCGATCCTGGCATCGGCCGCCCTGCCCGCGGTCTATCCGCCGGTGACGATCGACGGCGTGCGCTACATCGATGGCGGCGTGATCGACAATGTTCCGATCGCACGTGCGGTGGAGCTGGGCTGTCGGACCATCTACGTGCTGCATGTGGGCCCGCACGGGCGTCCAGACATGGAGCTGCGCAGGCCGCTCGACGGGGCACTGCTGGCGTACTGGATCGCACGGAACTCCCGATTCGCCCGCGACCTGGCGAGCCTGCCGCCACGGGTGGAAGCGGTCGTCCTGCCGCCGGGTCGACGCCCCGAGATCCGCTTCGACGACTTCAGCCATGCCGACGAGATGATCGAGCGCGGCTACCAGCAGTCGATGGAGTTCCTGGCCGATCGGGCCGAGCAGATGGCAGAGCGTCGTCGCGGAGCCGAGTTGCTCAAACCCATCGAGCGTCTGGTGCTCAGCGCCCGCTCACGCTCGATCGGTAGAGCCCAGGTCGCGGCGACCTCTCCTGACGGTGCGATCATCACCGGCGACGATCCCGACGAGCCGACCTCACAGGGCGACGGCGAGACCAGCGCCTACGCTCGCCACGATGAGTGACACGCCGATCGATCTGAGCCCGTCGGGGCCACCCGACACCGTTCTCCGCCCCGAGCCCGCCGACGCGTTGGAGGCGCTCGCTGCAGCAATGGACCTGCCTGTTGCGGATCGGCGGGACGCCGTCGCCGAGGTGGTGGCCAGGTGGCCACGCTTCCTCGACGGCTGGGCACGGTTGGGGGAGCTGGGCAGGGACCCCGTGGAGCGCTACGCGTACTTCAGGGTGGGTTACCACCGCGGTCTCGACACCCTCCGTGGTTCGGGTTGGCGCGGCAGCGGCTACGTCCGCTGGCGACACGAGACGAATCGGGGGTTCCTGCGTGCGCTGGACGGCCTGCGGTCCAGCGCCGAGGAGATAGGCGAGGGGGATGAAGCTCAGCGCTGCGCGCAGTTCCTGCGCCAGTGCGATCCCGAGTGGCCGCCAGGTGATCGCTGAGTTGTCTGTGCGATCACTGAGTCGACGAGGTGTGCGCATCTAGTGTCTCGCCATGGATTCGGCTGAGGACAACCAGGGCATTCCCTCCGAGGGGACTCCGGTCGACGAGTTGCTCGACGCTGTGCGCTCCGAACGCCGGGGCGACCTCGACTGGGAGGGCGGCAAAGCGTTCAGCCTGGTGTACAACACCGACGACGCCGAACTGGTCCGTCTCCAACACGAGATCGCGTCGATCTTCTTGCACGAGAACGCTCTCAACCCCTTTCGGTACGAGACGCTGCTGCGCATGGAGGGTGAACTGCTCGGCTACGCGTGCAACCTGTTCGGAGCCGCACGGGCGACCCTGTCGTCGGGCGGCACCGAGTCGATCTTCCTGGCCGTGCAGACCGCACGGGACCATGCACGTGCCCGTGGGGTGACCAGGCCGACTCTGGTCTGCGCACGTACTGCTCACCCCGCGTTCGCCAAGGCGTGCAAGTACCTCGACGTGGAGATGGTGAAGCTCGAGGTGCGTGGTGACGGCAGGGCAGATCCGGCTGCTTTCGCTGCGGCGGTCGACATGGACACGGCGCTGGTCGTGGTCTCCGCGCCGTGCTACCCGTTCGGCGTGATCGACCCGGTCGAGGAGATCGCGGCTCTAGCGGGCGAGCGCGGAGTGCTGTGCCACGTCGATGCGTGCCTCGGGGGTTACCTGCTGCCGTGGTGGGAACAACTCGGACAGGCGGTTCCGCCGTGGGACTTCCGTGTCGACGGAGTCACGTCGATGTCGGCCGACGTCCACAAGTACGGCTACTGCTTCAAGGGTGTGTCGACGGTCATGTACCGCGACGAGGAGCTCTACCAGCGCCAGATATTCATGTACGACGACTGGCCGGGAGGGCTCTACGCGTCGTCGTCGGCAGCAGGAACTAGGCCAGGGGCGCCGATCGCGGCCGCATGGGCGACGATGACGCACCTGGGACGCGAGGGGTACCTACGTCTGGCGCGGCGGGTTCTCGACGCCACGACTGTCTTCAAGGAGGGCATCGCCGCGATCGAGGGGCTTCGTGTCACGTCGGACCCGGACATGTCGGTGCTCGAGTTCGGCGCCGATCCCGCATCCGCTGCGGCTCCCGACATGGACGGGGTCTGCGACTTCATGGACGACAGGGGATGGAACCTTGACCGTCAGCAGGGGGGTCTGCACCTGATGGTCTCACCGGGGCACGACCGGGTGGCCGCCACGTTCGTCGACGACTTAGCGACTGCTGTCAGGGACCACTCGGCGGCCCGGGGCGGCGGACATGTGTACGGCGGGGTCGTCCAGTGACCGTCGATGGTGCCGGGTGCGGTCGAGTCCCGGGTAGCGTGGGTCGCCACGACGCAGCGGGTCCGTCGAGCGTCCCGCCCACCGATCCGAGGAGTCTCACGTGTCTGATACGGGTTCGATCGAGGAGATCGCGGCGGCAGACCTCCGCAGCGTCGTCGACGGGGGAGCGCTCGTGCTCGACGTCCGGATGCCCGACGAGTACGACGCTGCGCATGTGCCAGGAGCGCTGCTGATCCCGCTGCCCGAGATCCAGGAGCGACACGGTGAGATCCCCGATGTGGAGCAGGTGTACGTGATCTGCCGCAGCGGTGGGCGGTCGATGGTGGCATCGCAGTTCCTGGTCACCGTCGGCAGGGTCCCGGTCAACGTCGCCGGGGGCACAGACGGTTGGATCCAGGCGGGCCATCCCGTGGTGACGGGACCGGAGCGCGGCTGAGCCTGTGAGTCGCAACGGCCAGATCGACTTCGAGCTCATCGAGGACGACGCGGCTTTCGCGCGACTTGTCGAGCGTCTGCTCACCCAGGAGCGCTTCGCTATAGACACCGAGTTCCATCGGGAGCGCACCTATTTCCCGCACGTGGCGTTGATGCAGGTCGCCGACTCCCACGGTGTGGCGCTGGTCGACGCGCTGTCGGTCGACCTGCGTCCATTCGCCGCTGTGCTCGAGGGTGGGGGGCTTGCCGTGATGCACGCCGCACGCCAGGACCTGGAGGTGCTCGACCGTGCATGTGGAACCGTTCCGTCGAAGCTGGTCGACACGCAGCTGCTCGCCGGGTTCCTGGGCTACACGAGCCCGTCACTTTCGACGCTTCTCGACCGCGAGCTCCAGATAAGCGCCCCGAAGGCCGACCGTCTCACCGACTGGCTGCGCCGCCCGCTCGGAGCGGCTCAGCTGACCTACGCCGCTGCTGACGTCGCCAACCTCCTGGCCCTGCACGACTCGCTGTGGGAGCGGGTGAGCGCGCGGGACCGGGTGTCCTGGGCCGAGGAGGCGTGCGAGGAGTTGCGGAACGAGGACCGTGGTCCCCGCGACCCCCAGGATGCGTGGCGTCGGATCAAGGAGATCCGACATCTGCGCAGCTCGGCTCTGGCCGTGGCCCAAGCCGTCGCGGCTTGGCGGGAACGAAAGGCGATAGAACTCGACCAGACCCCCAGGTTCATCCTGTCTGACCTCGGTGTCGTCGGCGTCGCCAGTTCGGTACCTCACAGCATCGACGAGCTCAGGGCGCTTCGCGGGGTGGACGGCCGCAACCTGCGGGGCAGCATGGCGGAGGAGCTCCTCGTCGTGGTGGACGAGGCGCAGGGAGGAGTCCCTGCACGCGCTCCGGCCAGCAGCGTGCCGGAGATGCCAGCGGAGTTGCGTCCGGCGGTCCCGCTGGTGAGCGCATGGGTGTCGCAGCGTGCTCGGGATCTCGACCTCGAGACCTCGCTGCTGGCGACGAGAGCCGATCTCGAGGACCTGCTGCGAGGTATCCCTGGTGCGCGTCTGACCACTGGATGGCGTGCCGAGATCGTGGGTGAGCCGATCCGCAGCCTCGTCGAGGGTGAGGCAGCCCTCGCGTTCGACCGTGAAGTCGGCCTCCGTCTGGAGCCCCGGGCAAAGGACTGAGCGCGGCGTCCGCTGATCTCAGATACCGGCGGCGGCCAGTATGACCCCGGCAGCGATGATCGTCAGGACGCCGCATCCCACCGCGGCGTAGCGCGGGTCTCCGCGGATGATCCAGCGGCGCACCAACCACACGACACGCAGCAGCGGAGCTGCGACCAGCACCGCGATCGCCGCTGCCCCCAGCCACCGACCCGGCGAGCCCGGCACGAGCGCACCTCCTGCTGCGAGAACCGCCACAGCGATCAGGGCAATACGCATTGCACGCACGACCGGCTGGAAGCGATCGAGGCGGCGATCGTAGGGGAGGCCCTCGAGAGGATCGCTCACAGCGACCGTCCGATCACGACCAGCGCGACCAACAACAACAGGACACCGGTCAGCCGTCGTACCACAGTCGCCCTCATCGCAGATTGAAGGTGGGCCCCGACAAGGCCGCCCAGAAGCGCTCCGGCCACCACTGCTGCACCGTCGTGGACCTCGAGGCGACCCTGCAACGCGTAGATCATCAACCCCGAAGATGCCGTCAGGCCCAGGGTGAACGTGGTCGTCGCACCAGCGACCTTCACCGGGACGTGCATGATCTCGCTCATCGCCGGGGTCTTGACGAAGCCTCCGCCGACACCGGACAGCCCAGCCACGACCCCCGCTATCGCCGAGGCGGCTAGTCCGGGACCTATCCGCTCGGCCTGGTACGGGACCATCTGATCGCCCAGGCGGTACTGGCCACCCAGGGTCCCGGGCCACTCACCGCCGGGCTCGGCGTCGAAGATGGCATTCGGTGGGTTGCGCATGCCGCTACGGCCCAGGGCGGCGATTGCACCGGTCAGTGCCGCGAGTCCCAGCACACGAGCGAGCCACTCCTCGGGCACCGCTGTCGACGCAAGCGCACCGGCCACGGTGCCGACGGCTGCGGTCAGCTCGACAGTCAGACCGAGACGATGATGCACCAATCCGTCGTCGACCTGGCGGCCCGCTGCGGCAAGGGATCCTGCTGCCACGGCCAGCAGCCCGAGCGGCGCCGCGGACAACGGATCGATACCGAGGGCGATGAGCACGGGAACGAGCAGTGTCGCCCCGCCGATGCCGCCGACCGACCCGACAAGCGCGCAGCCGGCGCCCAGCAACAAGTAGAGCCAGGGTGACATCAGTCCAGCGCGACGATCCGTGCCTCGTCGGGACCCAGCGTTCCCTGCTCGATCGCCACACCCGGAAGTGCGGTTCCGCCCAGGACCGGACCGTCGCTGACTGCGTCGTCGATCGTGTCACCGGTGAAGTTGATCGACACCTCGACGCTACGATGCTCGCCCGACTCCGCATCGCGGCGCCACCGCACGACTCCCGGCGGGGCATCGAGCAGCTCCATGTCGCCGCTGTGCAGCGCTGGCAGAGATCTCCTCAGCCTCAGGAGACGTCGGTAGTGCTCGAGCATCGACGTCGGCTCCCCGGTCTGGGCAGCGACGCTCAGCCTGGCTGACTCCGGGGGGTGAGGGAGCCACGGGTCGTCACCCCAACCGTGCCCGGGTGTCTCGACCCACGGCAGTGGCGCACGACAGCCGTCGCGGCCCCCCGGGTCGACGACCTGCTCCGGGGTGACGACCGCGTCCTGCAGTCCCAGCTCCTCGCCCATGTAGAGGAAGGGCGTGCCCCTGAGGGTGAGCAGTAGGACTGCCGCGGCTCGGGCGCGTGCCTCGGTGCCGTATCGCGTGCGGTGACGTGCGACGTCGTGGTTGGAGAGAACCCACGTGGGCCACGCACCGATCGAGTCCATCAGGGTGTTGGCGGTCTGAATCTCGGCACGCCAACGATCCGCCTCCCACGGACAGTGCAGAGCTGGGAAGTTGAACGCCAGGTGGAGCTGGTCGCCACCGGCGAGATAGGACGCCATGGTCGCCGTGTCGAGCACGTAGGTCTCTCCCACCACCATCGCGCCCCGCGAGTCCAGAAGGCGGCGCATCGACCGTAATTGATGGTGGGTGCCCGGGCCGAAGTCCTGGAGCATCGCCGGCAGGCCGACGAGCTCCTGGGGCATGTCCGCAAGATCCGGACTCTTGCCGATGCAGTGCACCACGTCAGCTCTGAAACCGTCGACTCCCCGGTCCATCCAGAACTCGAGGACGGCGTGCATCGCCGCCACGACCTCGGGGTTGTTCCAGTCCAGGTCCGGCTGCTGGGGAAGGAACAGGTGCAGGTAGTACTGGCCTGACCGCTCGTCGAGAGTCCAGGTCGGTTCCTGGGCGAACGCAGCGGTCCAGTTGTTGGGTGGTCCACCGTCGGGTGACGGATCGCGCCAGACGAACCAGTCCCGTTTCGGATCGGTGCGTCCGTGCAGCGCGGAGCGGAACCACGGATGCTCCTCGGACACGTGGTTGGGCACGAAGTCGACGAGGACCCGGATACCCCGGTCGTGGGCGCTGCGGATCATCGTGTCCGCGTCTTCGAGGTTGCCGAACAGGGGGTCGACATCGCAGTGGTCGGAGATGTCGTAGCCGAAGTCGGCCATGGGGGAGCGGAAGAAGGGTGAGAACCACACCGCGTCCACGCCCAGATCAGCAAGATGATCGAGTCTGACCGTGGCGCCTGCCAGGTCGCCCACTCCGTCGCCGTCGCTGTCGGCGAAACTGCGTGGGTACACCTGGTAGACGACGCCGGTCTTCCACCACTCCAGGTGATGGCTGGCGCCACCCTGATCGACATCGTCTATCGCATCGCCCGAGGATCCCACGGTGCGAGCGTAGTTGCAGCGGCCTGCAGTCCTGAGAGCTTCGGAACCCGTGAGTCAACTGCTAGCGCCCGCTGCACGTGGACCCGTGTGGTCTGAGCTACACTTGCCTGCTCAGAAGTCGATGACGGGGAGTCAACCGTGAAGAAGGGTCGGCACCGGCGGTACGAAGAGGCCCGCAACCTGAAGCGTGGACCAGATCTCGACATCGAGGCTCTCTTCACCGACCTCGGTGGTGAGCCCAGCAGTGTGGCAGCTGCGGTCGAGGAAGACGAGCGCGAGGCTGAGCGGGACCCGTACGACCCCTACGCAGACTACGAGGACGACGAGGGCTGAACCCCGGCGCGAGATGCCTGACGGCCACCTGAGAGCCGCTCACCGAGGCGATCCAGGTCGTCGCCGTCCAGCAGGCGAACTCCGTCACAGGGAACGGCATCAGCCCACGGTGCTCCATCGAGAACGCCTGCCGGCGGCAGCAAGGGGATGCCCCGGTAGCAGAGTCCGGGCGGGGTGCCGCCACCCACACCCGGGTGACGCCACGACACCGATCCCCACCACAGGCCCGCATCGGAGAGAGCGTGGTGTGTCGGAAGTCGGAGGGACCGACCAAGCACTCCCAGGACGTGAAGGACGAACGCGTGGTACCTGAGGGTCCACGGATCGGCGAGGCCGATCAAGTCCTCTGCCACGAACGGCTCGTCCACCCGCTTGCGAACCGCGAGCACATCGGCCATCCGGTTCATCCTGTGGCCGCCGCGCAGCTTCGAGAGGTCGCGGCCGACCACCCGGCGGGCGCGTACGCCCTTGAGCCGCGGATGTGCCCTCCACGACGCTGCTTCCGCCGCGCGTGCAGCGATGCGTGCGGCGTCCTCCTCGGGAACCTTCGCACCTGTCGGACCGCGAAGTGCCCGCTCGGCTCGGCTGATCGCGTCGAGGGCAGACACCAGGAGGCGGTTCTCGACGGTGTCGAAGCTACGGTTCGTGATCGCGCAGACGAACACGTCGTCATTGCCGAGCGCGTTCGCTCGGGCGGTGATGGTCTCGGACCAGAGCACCGGCCCGCGCACCGAGTAGACGCAGCGCTCGGAGTCGGTCGCCACACCTGTGGGCAGGGTACGCACCCGCAGCTCCATGCCGTCGAGCAGCCTCTGTGCCTCGTGCGAAGCCCCTAGCGCAATGCTCACCGCGTCGTTGAGGGTGGCTGCATCATGTCCGAGCAGAGCCGACGCTGTTCCGACCGCTGGTGACGACCTTCCCCGGGACTCCCACAACCAGCCGGTAGCTCGTCCACCGTCCGCGAAGCGCTGCTCTTGCGACAGTTCTGGCGACAGTTCAGGCGACGAGCTCATCACCGAGAAGCTCCGCGATCACACGACGAGCCTCGGTCTGTTCCGGCGGATCCAGGTTGGCTGCGAGCATCCTGTAGAGCTCGACACCGCGATGCTCGTCCAGCCCCTCGAACTGGGGAAGGAAGAACGAGTAGAAGAGTTCGTAGAGCAGGCGGGACTCGCTTATGTCGTCACGAGATCTGCGCTCGGCGTACTTGAGCGCATCGACGTAGATGGCAGGGCCCAGGTTGTTCAGTCGCCGCAGCGGCAGCAGGTTGCGGACGATGTCGCCGCTGTCACCCAGAAGCCGGTCGTAGGCGCTCTCGGGCGGGGTACCCACCTCGATGAACGCGAAACGACGCATGAGTGCGTACGACATGTCGAACAGAAGGTGCTTGTCCATCGCGTTCATCGTCGCGATGATCCGCCAGGTGGCGGGAAGCCGGATCACATCGGTCTGTGCAGGTGCCTCGACACCATGGGGCACGAGCGAGATCGGTTTGATCTGCCCTGACCTGCGGAACGGCAGTACGACTGCCGAACCGGACAGCACGGTGAAGAGCTGACCGAACGCACGGTCGAAGTTCGACCGGTTCAGTTCGTCGATCACCAGCCAGCGACCGGTTTCGATCGCTTCGACGAACATCCCCGGCCTGAATATGAGCCCCTCGGGTGTCGGTTGGAGGCCGCCGATCGTCTCGAAGGTCGTCCACTCCGATGTGGCGGTCGTGGGCTGGTACCCGGTGCAGAGCATCGAGTGCCGCCCGAGCTCCGCGGCCAGGTAGGCCAACGTCGTCTTGCCGGTGCCAGGCGGTCCGGTGAGGATGACGTGCTTGCCTGACTCCAGGGCCGACACGAGCTGGTCGACCACATGGTCGGGGAACATCATCCCTTCGCTCTCTGCCAGACGGGTCAGCTCGGGGGCCGAGAAGGTCGTCACCCGCTGGGGATCGGCGCGGTTGGTCCGGTCCTTGAGAAGTACTGACCGGTCTAGGGGGCGGGGCGCACCGACGGGTGAGGCACCCAGGTGACGGCAGGTCTGTCCCTGAGCTGTTCCAGGAGACGTTCGTAGACCTCTTCGCCCACCAGTGCGACGATCTCTTCGCGCAGTGTCACCACGACGGGATCGGGGTCTGTGAAGGCGTCCTCGGTGTCGGTGCACCACCAGTGGAACTCTGCTCCGCCCTCGCCCCAGTCACGTCGCTTCCACTCGCGCAGGGTGAAGGTGGTGTGGTCCACCTCGTCCACATGGTGCGAGAAGCGCAGCGGGACCTGCCAGCAGACCTCCGGCTTCCAGTCGAGGAACGACTCACCTGCGTCCAGTGCTCCGACATGGAGAGCGCAACCGGCACCGAGGTGGAAGTCGTTGCGGTTCAAGAATATGCAGGCACCGTCGTGGCGGCGGGTGGTCCAGCTGCCGTCCACCTTCTCGAAGGCGCCGCCGAGGCCCTCGGCGACATCGATCAGCTGCCACTGATCGGCACTCAGGCGTCGGGCGTGCTGCTTGACGCGTTCACGATCGGGTTTGTCTGCCAGATGTGCACCGTGTGAGCAGCAGCCGTGACCCAGCTCGGTGGCGTCCTCCTCGAGAACCCCCTTGCACCCCTGACCGAAAATGCATCGCCAGTTGCTGGTGAGAAAGGTCGCATCGAACAGGTAGGTGTCGCCGTCGTGGTCGAAGGAGACCCACTCGCGTCGCGAGGGATCATCGAGCGCGCCGGCAGCGGCGGGAGCGACATCGGGGGAGGTCACGTCCGGTGACTCTAGTGAGGGCAGGGGTTGCCCGAACCGACACCGGAACCGACGACGGGTTCCGTGCCGCCCCCGGCGCCTGCGACAGGTCGGAGGTGTTCGTAGAGGGTCGAGCGTTGCACCAACGTGCGGCCGAGGGGTTCCACGAGTGCGGCGAAGTCGTCTGCGCGCATCTCGGTCCCGTGCTCCGCTCCTGCGGCTCGGGAGATGCTCTCCTCCATCAGGGTGCCGCCAAGGTCGTTGACACCGGCTCGGAGCAGCTGGCGCATGCCGTCGATGCCCAGCTTCACCCAGCTTCCCTGGATGTTGTCGATCAGGCCGTCGTAGGTGATACGGGCGATCGCGTGCATGAGGAGCACCTCACGGAACGTGGGGCCGCGGCGGGACCGCTTCTGGAGGTAGATGGGTGTTGCCATGTGGACGAACGGCAGCCCCACGAACTCGGTGAAGCCCCCCGTCTCCTTCTGGAGGTCACGTGTGACCATGAGGTGACGCGCCCAGCTCGCCGGCGACTCGACGGAACCGAACATGATCGTGACGTTCGAACGCAGTCCGACCGAGTGGGCCACCCTGTGGGCCTCGAGCCATTCGCCGGTGGAGATCTTGTCCGGACAGAGAACTTCGCGGACATCGTCGTCGAGGATCTCGGCGGCCGTACCCGGAAGTGATCGCAGGCCGGCCTCCATGAGCCGGCTCAGATACTCGTCGAGCGGTTCACCGAGGCGCTTTGCGCCCTCGGTCACCTCGAGCGCGGTGAATGCGTGGACGTGCATCTCCGGGACGACCTCCTTCACCGCCCGACAGACGTCGAGGTAGTAGTCGCCGTCGAAGCTGGGGTGTATCCCACCGACGAGGCAGACCTCGGTGGCTCCCGCAGCCCAGGCCTCGACGGTGCGCTGCTGGAGATCCTCGTGCGTGAGCAGGTACGGGGTGCCCCTGAGGTTGAGGCTCAGCGGCCCCTTGGAGAAGCCACAGAAGCGGCACTTGAAGGTGCAGACGTTCGTGTAGTTGATGTTGCGGTTCCGAACGAAGGTGACCGCTTCGCCGACGGCGCGGCGACGCAGCTCGTCCGCGACCTCGGCCACTGCTCTGACCTCCGGTCCGCGGGCCGCGAACAACGTCACGATCTGATCGAAGCCGACCTCATGGCCCAGGAGGACGCCATCGAGCACTTCGCTCACGGCACCCCTGACCCTGTCGCCAGCGCGAGGCGCCGACGGGTCGGTGTCGACGAGGATCGGTGGGGAGGTGGGGCTGCCGGAACACCACGCGGTGGAAGTAGTACCCGGCGTGCCCAGAACCACGACCTCGGCACCGGTGCCGGCGTCGGTTCTGGCGGCGATACGTTCGGGGAACACGGCCCCCGGGTCGTCGCGTCCCATGCACTCGGCGTCGGATCGGTCCATGACCGCGAAGCGCAGCTTCTCGTCGATCCAACGTTCAGGCCGGGAGGCCCACTCGGGGTAGATCGTCAGGCGGGGTGCGAGCGTGAACCCGGCAGCCTCGGTGGCCAGGCGGAGCTTTTCGAGGCCAGGCCAGGGTCTCTCGGGGTTGACGTGGTCCGCGGTCACCGGCGACACCCCTCCCCAGTCGTCGATCCCCGCTCCGAGCAGTGCAGCAAGGTCGTCGGCGAGATTCGGCGGGGCCTGGAGGTGCACATCCGATGGGAGCATCAGCCGGGCCAGCGCGATCGCCTCCAGATGGTCGTCGCTCGGGCACGGGGCCTGACGGTGCATGGCGGTGCCGGGCTTCGGGAGGAAGTTCTGGACGATCACCTCCTGCACGTGGCCGTGACGTCGATGGCTCTCCGCGATCGCCGCCAGCGCGGCGATACGGTCCCGTCGGGACTCGCCTATACCCACGAGGATTCCCGTAGTGAACGCGATGCCCAGCCGACCCGCTAGCTCGAGGGTCTCCAAGCGACGGGAGGGGAGCTTGTCCGGCGCCCCGCGGTGACACTCGAGGTCAGGATTGAGGGACTCGAGCATCATCCCCTGTGACGGGGCGACGGAGCGGAGCAACGCCAGCTCCTGTTCGCCGAGGGCGCCTGCGTTCGCGTGGGGAAGCAGACCGGTCTCGTCGAGCACGAGGGCGGCCATGGCAGCGAGGTACTCGACCGTGGACGCGTACCCGTGCTCACCCAGCCATGCCGCAGCCACCGGATAGCGCTCTTCCGGCTGCTCGCCCAGTGTGAAGAGCGCTTCGTGGCAACCGGCCCGCGCTCCGCTGCGAGCGATGGCCAGGACCTCCTCCGGGCTCAGATAGGGGGACTCCAGACGAGCTGGAGCCTGTGCGAAGGTGCAGTACCCGCAGCGATCCCGGCACAGCTTGGTCAGCGGGATGAAGACCTTGGGTGAGTAGGTGACCCTCGTCCCGAAAGCAGCGTCACGCACGGACCGTGCAGCAGCGAGCAGCTCGTCACGGGACAGACCGTGGACATCGTCCTGCATCAATTGGAATGCTCCTTGGTCCTGTCGTCCTCTGGGTCGTCGGTCCCGGTTCCCGTTGCGCTGACCCTGCGCGTCGTCGCCGGCCTGCCGGGGCGGCTGGCGATCTCGGTCGGGGTGAAGTCGCGCCGGCAGGTGAAGCAGTGGAAGCCAAGATCGACCTCTGTGCCGCACGCCTCGTGTACGAGCAGTGTCGGTGCGTCGTCCTCGTTCAGCCAGCGATCGCCCCAGTGCATGAGCGCCACCAGGATCGGCGACAGCTCTATGCCCATCGGGCTGAGCCTGTACTCGTATCGCGCGGGCCTTTCCTGGTAGGCGCGCTTGGTCATGACGCCGTTGTCGACGAGACGACGGAGTCGGTCGGCCAGAACCGCGCGTGGTATCTCCAGGTCGCGGCGGAACTCGTCGAAGCGTCGCAGGCCGCGGAACGCGTCGCGGAGGATGAGGATCGTCCATCGATCTCCCACGATCTCGAGCGCTGCCGCGATCGAGCACGGTGCCGATGGAAGCGCGGTGTCGTTCCCCCTGTGCGCCATGCGGCGTGACCATAGCCCGGTTCATTTGGCGAACCCACTCAGTTCGTCGAATGAACTGACTGCAGTCGTTCGGCAGTCGCAGCCTCGCCCAGGAGATCGAAGTATGGTTCGGCTGACCGGCTGACCGGCTGACCGGCTGACTCGGGAGAGGATCGAGATGGGGACGACCGACGAACTGACCAAGTCATCGACTGGAACCGACGACCGCCACTCGCCGTCGAACGTCGCAATTGTCACCGTCGTCATCCTCGCCCTCATGGCAGCACTGGCGTTGCTGGGGTACCAGAGCATGGAGTCCGACGACGATGATCTGGTCATCCTCCCGACCACGCCCGGCGCGCCTGATACTGCCGACCCGGGGGCCCCCGAGCCGGCAGAGCCCGTCGGAGCCCTGGTTGGCATGACCGAGGCCGAGGTCCGCGAGCTGTACCCCCTTGTGAGGGTGGTCGAGGAGGACGGGGTGCCGCGGCCATCGACGATGGATATCCAGACGGGTCGCATCAACCTGACCATGAGTGGCGGTGAGGTGCTGAGCCACTTCACCGAGGGATGTGAAGATCTCACATCCGCGACGGCGTCCTGGATACGTCAGTCGTGTTCACCCGACCCGGACACCGACGGACCTGACGCGACGGGCAAGCTTCTCGATGCCGGTGACTCGTTCACGCTCGAGGTGGGCACCATGGGCGACCAGCAGTACCAGGGCATGACGGTCTCGATCGATCCCGCCCGGACCGTCGTGCTCGACACCAACGGAGCCTTCGTGGACGCGGACGAACTCCGACCTGACGACGTGGTGTCGTTGTGGGTCGCCGCTTGTGCCGAGTCGTCTCCTGTGCAGTGCTCGATCGACGTGCTCCGTATCGATCGACAGGTCTGATCTGCAACCCTGGCTGGAAGCGCCGGTGGGCAGGTCCGGGAGACGTCGACGATTCAGAGTCCGGCCGAGCGAGTCTCCAACACCGCGAGCAGATCCTCGAAGGCCCGTTCGAACGCGTTGAGTCCCTCGGACTCGAGTGTCCTGGCGACGTCCTCCAGGTCGACCAGCTCGCCCAGCTCGGCCCACCGTCTGCGAGCACCGTCCACGTCCATGTCCACGGTCCGCGAGACGGTCCCGTGGTCCTCGAACGCTGCCAGCGTCGCATCGGGCAGCGTGTTGACGCTGGCCGGGCCGATGAGAGAGTCGACGTACAGCGTGTCCGGGTACGAAGGGTTCTTCGTGGAGGTGGATGCCCACAACGGCCGCTGTGGTCTGGCGCCCGCGGCGCGCAGTCGGTTCCAACGCTCCCCGTTGAAGTGCTCGACGAAACGTGCGTACGCCAGTCTCGCCTGGGCTACTGCAGCTGTTCCCAGCACGTCGCGGACCCTGGGGTCCTGGGAGCCGGCAAGGCGACGCTCCACCTCGGTATCGACCCTGCTGATGAAGAAGCTCGCCACCGAGCTGATGTGGGACAGGTCGTCGGCGCCTGAATCCAAGGCGTCCTCGAGACCGCTCATGTACGCATCGATGACGTCTTCGTAGCGGCCGAGATCGAAGATCAGCGTCACGTTGATGCTGCGTCCCTCTGCTGTCATGGAGCGGATCGCCGCCAGACCCTCGACGGTCGCGGGGATCTTCACGTACAGGTTGGGAGCGGCTATCCGGTCCCAGAGAGCGCGTGCCTGCGCCTCTGTTCCCGCGGTATCGCGTGCAAGCCGGGGGTCGACCTCGATCGACACGTACCCGTCCAGACCGCCCGAGGTCTCGTACAGCGGTCGCAGGACTCCGAGCGCGTCGGTGATGTCACGTACGACAAGGGCCCAGTAGGCGTCCTCAACCTCAACGCCGGCGGCCACGAGCTGCGCGAGCTGGGGCGTGTAGTCGTCGGAGTCCTCGATCGCCTTCTGGAAGATCGACGGGTTCGAAGTGACTCCTCGTACTCCGCGTTCGATCCAACGCTCCAGCTCGCCGGATGTGATCCAGGAACGCTTGAGGTTGTCGAGCCAGGGGCTCTGGCCCTGTTGGTCGAAGAGCTCGTGGAGGGTACCCATCGTCGTGATGCTAGGTGGGGGTGCTGGAGGGGGTCGACGTACCTATCAGAGCAGCCCGCTCAGAGCAGACCGCGCACAGCGTCGGCGACGGTTCCAGGGTTGATCCCCAGCTTGTCGAGTACCACTGCACCCGGTGCAGAGGCACCGAACCGGTCGATGCCGACGGACGCGTCTGCGTACCGGGACCATCCCGTCGTCACCCCTGCCTCGACCGAGACGGTCGGCACACCCTCAGGAAGCACCTGCTGGCGGTACCCGCGGTCCTGGACCTCGAACAGCTCCCAGCTCGGCAGCGAAACCACACGGACCGATCGACCTTCCCCGCCGAGCGCTGCTGCTGCCTCGATGGCGACAGCGACCTCGGTTCCTGTGGCGACGATCACGGCGTCGGGTGCGTCGGCGTCGAGCACGACGTACCCACCACGAGCAACGCCCTCGATCGCTCGTTCCGCTGAGTGCTCCAGCACCGGTGTGTTCTGACGACTGAGGATCAGGGCCATCGGTCCGTCCCCGTCGACTATCACCTTCCACGACGCTGCAACCTCGTTGGCATCGGCGGGCCGCAGCACGGTCAGGCCTGGGATGAGCCGCAGCGACATGACGTGCTCGATCGGCTGGTGAGTGGGGCCGTCCTCGCCGACGCCCACCGAGTCGTGGCTCCAGACGAACACCGCCTTCGAGCCGGACAGAGCTGCCAGCCTCACAGCTGGCCGCATGTAGTCGGAGAAGACCAGGAACGTGCCCCCGACCGGTAGCACACCACCGTGCTGCGCCGCACCGACCAGCGCCGAGCCCATCGCGTGTTCCCGGATGCCGAACGCGATCTGAGGTGCACCGCGGTCCTTGTTCGACAGGAGCTCGGCCCCCGACAGGGTCAGTCCGACGTTGCCGGTCAGGTCGGCCCCGCCGGCCACGATGCCAGGGACCGAAGCGGCTATCGCGTTCAGGACCTTCTGCGAAGCGACGCGTGTGGCCGGCTTCTCGTCGATTCCGAACGTTGGGAGCGATGACTCCCAACCCGGCAGTCCGCGACCGCCCAGGGATGCATCCCATTCCGCCTCGCGCCCGGCGAGCGACACCCGCGCCCGCTGCTCCCAGTCGGCTCTCTCGAGGGCACCCCGGCGACCCGCTTCGCGGTAGAGCTCGGCGACGTCGCTCGGGACGTGGAACGGCTCGTCGGGGAGTCCCATGACCTCCTTGGCGCGCCTTATGGAGTCGTCGTCGAAGGCGAGTCCGTGAGCAGCCGCAGTGTCGATGTGGTCCGGTGAGGGGTGTGCGATGTGGCTGCGGACGACGACCAACGAGGGCTGGTCCTCGTTTGCCCTGGCATCCCGGAGCGCGGACTCGAGTGAGTCCAGATCCTCTGCCGCTTCGCCGAGCTGGATCACCTGCCAGCCGTACGACTGGAACCTGCCGACTGCGTCGTCGCTGAGGGCCAGCTCCGTCGGGCCGTCGATCGATATGTGGTTGTCGTCGTAGACGTAGATGAGCCGTCCGAGCCCCAGGTGACCGGCCAGCGAAGCGGCCTCGTGGCTCACCCCTTCCGACAGGTCGCCGTCTGAGACGATCGCGTAGATGGCGTGATCGACGACCTCGGCACCGAAACGCGCTCGCAGCGACTGCTCGGCGATCGCCATGCCGACGCCGTTGGCGAACCCCTGACCGAGCGGGCCGGTGGTCACCTCGATACCGGCGGTGTGGCCCGCCTCGGGATGCCCGGGAGTGGCTGATCCCCACTGCCGGAACTCACGCAGGTCGTCGAGGGAGATGTCGTAGCCGGTCAGGTGCAGCATCGCGTACTGGAGGATCGACGCGTGCCCGGCGCTGAGGATGAATCGGTCGCGGTCCGGCCAGTGGGGTGCGGCGGGGTCGTAGCGCATGATGCGCGTCCACAACACGTGCGCCAAGGGTGCGAGCGCCATCGCAGTTCCCTGATGACCCGAGCGGGCAGCATGCGGCGCGTCCATCGACAACCCCCTGACGACGTTGATCGCCAACTGCTCCAGATCGGTTCCGGTGCCTGCCTCTGCCATTGTGGGTGCCAACCTTCTTCGCGACGACGCTGCGATCGTAGCGATCCTCGGTCACAGTCCAGAAAAGCGATCCACGGCACCACTCCTGTGACCCCTGAGAACTCCGAGCGTGAGAACGTCGCTCGATATCCGGGGGCCGCTGCGCCCGACGGTGAGCACGCCTTCGGTGATGATGCCGACGGCCGGTGCCTGCGAGGAGTTGGCAGCGATCACGACTGCGTCGTCGACAAGGTCTGCTCCCGCCAGGTCGGCGACGGCGAGGACGGCGTCGGCCGCTGTCGGCCAACCAACAGGGGCCAGGCGCTGGCCGATGTCAGCGACCGCGGCCTCGGTGTCGCTCAGTGCGAGCACCAGCTGCTCCCCGCGATCCACCGAACGGTCGCATCTCAGCGCTCCGGTTCCGGGCTCAGCCCAGACACGACGGAACGGGTTCGGGTCAGCAACATCTTCGACAGAGTCTTCGGCGGGGCTCAGGCTCAAGACCCCACACCGCAACGCGCTCGGCGCATCGAGCTCCACGCCGAGATCTGACAGCAACGACTCGCACAACTCGAGAGCGGGAACCCCGTCCAGTTCGAGAAGCACGTCGGCTTCGGCAGCGGTGATCGTTCTGACCGGGCCAACAGGGATCGAGCGCGAGCTGGCCACAAGATCCATCGGCGCGTCGACACGCAGAACGACGAGTCCTTCGTGTCTGACCTCGCGGCCATGCAGCAACGATGACCCACCCGGTCTGGTCGCCCCTGACGCATAGCCGCCGACGACCCGACGAAGCCCCGGTGGGGCGGAGCGTGACCAGGCAGAGAGCGGAACCGAGAACGGGTCAGCGAAGACCAGTACCGAGGAGCTGCTCCACGAGGGGTCCGCTTCGAAGATCTCGCGCAGCTCGTCGATGTCTGGGACGTGGAGCGATCTGGCAACCGGGCCCCCCTCGCCGGAGCAGCTCCTGCCAGCCCGAATGGGCGACCATGCGATCATCGCCACTCCGGGCGCGCCGACTGCCCGATCACTGCCTGCGAACACGCCGGGAAACGCACCTCCGATGAGGGTGCGCGGTGAGAGGGTGATCTCCAGCAGGTGCGCGATCTCGCCCAGGTGAGCGGCCGACTCGCGGGTCAGGACCAGCAGCGCGACATCGGGCGACTCGACTCCCGCGTCGAGTAGCGCGCCGATGCACTCTCCTGCGGCGTGTGCTGCCACCGGATGCGACGAGAAGGCGGCGTGCACGACTCGTTCAGGTGATCGGATCGAGAAGGGTGTAGGGCACGACCGTCGCCTCGCCCGAATCGAGGCTGCAGTGCGCTTCCACAGTGCCTGGACCGTCGAAGCGGAGCTCTGCTCGCACGAGGCGATAGGCGAACCGGCCGGGCTCGACGTCGACCGGCTGCACGTGACGTGCCACCTGTTCGCCACCGCGCCGGAACACGACCTCCAGCGCGCCGTTCGGCCGCTCGCCCGGACCGTTACGGATTATGACAGCCATGTGTGGCTCGATGGTGACCGGGAACGGAGCGGGTGCAGGGGCGGAGAACTGCACCCCGGTCAGGTCGATCCTGGTCGACGGTCCCGGCACCTGACGGAGTTCGATGTTGTCGATGAACAGGGCGGCGACGATCTGCATCCCGACACGGTAGCCAGGCGCTCTAGCCTGCCCGTCATGTCACGCACCCTCTCCGAGGCCGACTCGAAGGCGCTACTGGCACCGCTGGGTGTCCCGTTCGCCCCGGAACGTCTCGTCGACGATCCCGCTGCCGCCGGCGACGCCGCGGTCGAGTTGGGTCTGCCCGTCGCCGTCAAGCTCTGCGGCGAGCACATAGCGCACAAGACAGAGCGTGGGCTCGTCCGTCTGGGCCTCGACGACCGAGCATCGGTTGTCGCCGCCGCGGCCGAGCTGCTCGCCGCAGCGGTTCCCGAGGACGGTGCGACCGGTGTGCTCATAGCACCGATGATCAGCGGCAACCGAGAGCTGATAGCAGGACTGTCCCACGACGAGCAGTTCGGTCCGACGGTCCTGCTCGGAGTAGGCGGCGTCCTGACCGAGGCGCTGGGGGACGTCGCGGTTCGTCTGGCTCCGATCGAGCGTGTCGACGGCGAGGAGATGATCGACCAGCTCCGAACCAGGTCGCTGCTCGGTGAGTTCCGAGGCGAACCCCCGGTGGACCGCGAAGCTCTTGTCGACGTGCTCATGGCGCTCTCGGGCGCCGCTTCCATGAGGACGGAGAGCGGGGAACCCGTTGTGTCGGTCGACCTGAATCCGCTGATCGTCCATGCCGGATCACCGGTGGCGGTGGACGCTCTCGTAGAGGTCGGGACTGCGGGCTCGGACGTCCGATGAGCCCGACTCCTGAGCAGTTCAACGCGCTCTTCGACCCGAAGGGCGTCCTGATCACCGGCGCTTCGTCCCATCCCGGCAAATTCGGGTTCGTCAGTCTCCACAACCTGCTGGCGAACGGATACTCCGGGCGGGTGGCGGCCACCAACCTCGAGGGTGCCGAGGTCCTGGGCGTGCAGACGTTGCGCTCGGTCGACGATCTGCCGGACGGTTACGCCGATCTGATCTTCGTCTGCACACCGAAGTCCGCCAATCCCGAGCTCCTACGCAAGGCAGCAGCCAAGGGAGTCCGGGCGGCGTTCCTCACCTCGGCCGGCTACGGCGAGGCCGGGGAGCAGGGCCGTGAGGACGAGCGGGAGCTGGTCGCTCTCTGCGAGAAGTTGGGCATCCTTCTGGCCGGCCCGAACGGACAAGGCGTCGTCTCGACCCCGTCGTCGTTGTGCGCGCAGATCGTCGCGCCGTACCCGCCAACCGGCCGGATCGGTGTGGCAAGCCAGTCGGGCAACTTCGTGTCAAGCTTCCTGAACTGGGCATGTGCCACCGGAGTCGGCATCTCCCGTGCGGTGTCGGCCGGGAACGCGGCCGCGACCGGGGTCGCCGACTATCTGGGCTACTACGCCAAGGACGCGCAGACCGACGTTGGACTCGCGTACGTCGAGGGTCTCGCCGACGGTCGGGCGTTCTTCGACGCGGTGAGGGATGCCTCGGCGGCCATGCCAGTCGTGGTCGTCAAGGGTGGGGCCACCGCTGGCGGGGCACGAGCTGCTGCGAGCCACACCGGATCGCTGTCGACTGACGACAGAACGTTCGAAGGTGCCTGCCGGCAGGCCGGAATCACCCGTGCCGAAACGGTGGAGTCGGCGTTCGAGGCTGCGGCAACCTTCGCGACCCAGCCGTTGCCCCGCGGTAACAGGGTCGTTGTCATGACCACAGCTGGTGGCTGGGGTGTAGTCACAGCGGACGCGATCACCAGGGACGTCGACCTCGACCTGATCCAGCTCCCCGACGACCTGCGCGACGCTGTCGACCAGAAGCTCCCCCCGCGCTGGAGTCGCTCCAATCCGGTCGACCTGGCTGGAGGCGAGACACGCGACACGATCCCCGAGGTGCTCGAGATGATCGCCTCGCACGACAAGGTCGACGCAGTCGTCTACCTGGGCCTGGGAATCCAGTCGAACCAGGCGAGGATGCTGCGAGAAGGCCCGTTCGCTGCTGATCCGGATGTCCAGCGGATCGTCGCCTATCACGAGCGCCAGGACACGAGGTTCGCGCAGGCCGCCCATGACGTGTCGGTCGCCACCGGAAAGCCGATACTCACCGCGACCGAACTCGCTGTCGCGTTTCCCGACAACCCGGGCCCGGCAACGGTTCGTTCGACCGGACGGCTTTGCTACCCATCAGCCGACCGCGCAGTGACTGCCCTCGGGCACCTCTGGCGCCGAAGCCGCTACCTCCAGCAGCGCGGCCAGGACACCGGGGCAGCGACGAGGTGAACGCTGGTCACGAGGACCCTTCCGACGACGAGGCCCCGCCGCCGCAACGAGGTGCGCGTACTCCGGCGGAGAAGGCCGGCGCGACACCACTCGACCCGGAACGCTTCAGGGTCAACGTGGGAATGCCTGTCGGACAGCGCCAGCGTGAGCTGCTAGCAGAGCCGGCGGTTGAGGACGAGGCAGGACCTGTCGTCCGTAGACGCAACCGGGTTGGGAAGGGGAGCGCCCGCGGCACCTCGACAACGTCATCGACGGGCGGGAAATGGTTCGTCGCTGCATCGGTCGTCGCTGTCGTGGGAGCTGCCGCGATCCTGATTGCGCTCCTCACCGACGACCGGGTTGAAGCAGCGGCGCCGAACCCGCCTGCCCTCGTCGCCGCCACGCCAGTCCTCTCCGCACGGCGGGTCCCCGAGCTGCTCACCCGGCCGGTGGCGGCGCGGAACCTCCAGGCAGCAGTTGCCCCTGTCCTTGCAGCAGCTCCATCGGACACCTGCCTCGGCGTCCAGGACGGAGCCAACCTCGTCGCCGCGCAGAACCCGGGCCTCGCGGTGATCCCCGCGTCGAACCTGAAGATCGTCACCGCCGCTGCAGCGCTGGGCCTGCTCGATCCCCAGCAGCGATTCACCACCACCTTCGTGACCGACGGCGCCCCAACGGACGGGAAGACCGTCAAGGGGAACCTGTACATGGTGGGGGGCGGTGATCCGCTCCTCAGCACGTCGGCTTACCTCTCACAGCTCCCCAACGGTCGTCAGCCCGCAACCGACATGGAGGCCGTCGCCGACCAGATCGCCGCAACCGGAATCCGCGAGGTGACGGGATCTGTGGTTGGAGACGGCAGCCGCTACGACGACGTCCGCACAGTCGAAGGGTGGCCCGCCCGATACCTCACCCAGGGCCAGGTGGCGCCCCTCTCGGCGCTCGTGGTCGACGACACGTGGAGTGCCACCACTGGCCCGGGATCGACCGACCCTGCTCTGCATGCCGCAGGGGTCCTGACAGAACTGCTCGAGGAGAGAGGGGTCACCGTCGCCGGCGCTCCCCAGACAGGAGTCGCTCCGCAGGGAGCTGCGCCGCTGACCGAGGTCGAGTCGGCCCCACTCGCCGAGATCGTCGCAGAGGGGCTCACGTTCTCGGACAACACCACCATGGAGATGCTGGTGAAGGAGATGGGTCTGCAGGACTCCGGGAGCGGCAGCACCGCCGCCGGGCTGGATGCGATCGAGGGGTGGTTGACCGACAACGGATATCCGACCGACGGGGTGGTGCTTGACGATGGCTCCGGCCTGTCCGAGGAGAACCGGGTCACATGTGCCCTCGTGTCGCAGGTGCTGCAGGGTGGCGGCGCTGACGGAACCCTGGCGAACGGCTTGGCTCAGCCCGGCCAGCCCGGCACTCTCGATGATCGACTCGTCGATGCGGCGATTCGGGACCGCGTGCGGGCCAAGACGGGCACGCTACGACCGGTCACCGCGCTCTCCGGCTGGCTCCGGACCGACTCCGGCACGGATCTGGCGTTCTCCTTCATCGAGAACAGACCGGGTGCACAGGTGACCGTCGCCGACACCGCACTCCAGACGAAGCTGTTGCAGGCGATGCTCAGCTACCCGCAGCGACCCGACATGGCGAGCGTCTCGCCCGCTCCAGCGGTCGCCCCGGGGTGAAAGGCCCGCCAGGAGGAGACGTGATGGGCTACGAGTTGGCGATGTTCCCGCTCGGCACGGTTCTGCTGCCGGGTATGGCCCTTCCGCTCCGGGTCTTCGAACCCCGGTTCCATGCTCTTCTGGAAGCGGTGCTTCGCACCGAGGATGCCTGTTTCGGCTCGGTGATGATCGAGCGCGGGAGCGAGGTGGGAGGCGGCGACGTACGCACAGACGTCGGTTGTGTCGCTCGGATCGAGCAGCTGAGCCGGCACTCCGACGGACACTCGACCCTGCTCGCCGTCGGAACCGCCAGGATCAAGGTCATCGACTGGCTCGAGGACGATCCCTACCCACGAGCATCGGTGATCGACTGGCCCGACGAGCAACCCGGGCAGCCTCTGACGACGGAGTCGGCGGGCGAGCTCGTACGGACACTCGAGCCCCTTGCCAGAGAGGTGATCGACCTCGCTGTGTCGTTGGGATCCATCGGAGGTCTCGACGAGAACCAGCTCGCCGACGACCCGTCGCTGCGGTGCTACCAGATCGCGACTGCGTCGCCCCTCGGCACACTGGACCGGTTGAACGTGCTGCGCTCGCCGGATCTGGTCAACCGCGTCGATCTACTCCGTACCATGCTGATGGACCAGCACCTCATACTCAGGGCAGCGTACGGCCAGCAGCTCTGATCCGAACGGCATCGGGGCGTCGCCGGGCCCGCCCGCGCCTGCTACAAATTGTGCCGATCCCACAGGAGGGCCCACGTGCCACAGCCACTCGGCCGTCTGAGGTCGTCAACGACGTCGAAGCCGCAGAAGGGTGCCGCCACCCAGATCGCAGAACTCAAGTCGCTCGTCATCGGCTACGCCAAGCAGGAGACGGTTGACCCGCTCAAGACACTCGGGCGCTACATAGCGTTCGGTCTCGCAGGTTCGATCCTGATCGGCGCAGGCTTGTCGATGCTGCTGCTCGCCCTGCTGCGTGGCCTCCAGTCAATCGAGACGCTCCAGGACCCGACGTGGAACTGGGTGCCGTACCTGGTCACCGGTTCAGTAGGTGTGGCGATGGTGGCCGGATTCATGTGGAAGCTGATGAAGTTCATCAACTCGATGTCGACCACGACGACCACGACCGGAGGAACCCGATGAGCCAGTCCGACGGACCAATCACACCCGAGGACATCAAGGCCAAGCTCGGCGACCTCCAGGGTGAGGCCGTGCAGCAGGTCGAGGACGCAAGGAACCAGATCGTCACCGCGGCTGCCGCCGTGGGGCTGATCCTGTTGATCGTGGCGTTCCTTCTCGGCCGCCGGGCGGGCAAGCGTGCTTCGGCGGTCATCGAGGTCCGGCGCGGCTGATGCTCCGATTCATCGGGACCTGGGTCCTGGCTCGCTTGTTCGGCGATGGTCTGGGTGCCGACCTGGCGGCCCGCGGGGTCGTCTACCTGTCGGAGGGCGCGAAGGACGCCCTCGAACGCCCCGAGGAGCGACTGGGAACCGTCCGCCTTCGCCCCGGGGACACCTACACCGTCATAGCGAGGCCACCTGCGACCAGGCGCGAGCGCAAGCTCGCTGCTCGTCAGCGCTCGCTGAAGGAGCGTGACCGGCGGCTGCGGCGTCCGAATCGGCGCCAGTACCGAGCCGCTCGTCGCCTGGAGCGGACCCAGATCGGACTGGAACGTGCGCGTCCGGGCAGCAGGAGAGCGCGACGCCTTACCCATCGTGAGACGACGAGAGGCAGCCGGTTCGACCGGCTCACGCGACCGACCCGACGCCAGGCCAGGGTGCATGACGAGTTGACCGAGGTGACAGCTCAGCTCGAGTCCGCCCGGGCCGACAGCTTCGGACGCGCCCAACGCGGCCGTCCTCGCTCACGACGTCGGTCCCGCGTACGCGTGTACGACTGAGCGCTGCCATCATTGACGACGTGTTGGTACACCTGCGCAACCCGACGCGAACCGAGACGGCTGACGGCCCAGTGCTCGTCTCCGTGCTACTCGAGCGCATGGGCATCAACCGCGAGGCCGTGCTCGTGATCCGCAACCGGGAGCTGATCCCGGGGGACACGATGCTCGATGCCGACGACGAGATCGAGATCCGCCCCGTCATCTCAGGGGGCGCGACATGAAGTGTCGTGTCTGTCGCGGCCCTGCCGTGGTCGATGTGCGCCGGGCGAACGCGAACTTCTGTGGAGAGCACTTCGTGAAGTTCTGCACCGACCAGGTCCGACGGGCGATCAGCGAGTTCGACATGATCGAGGCCGAGGACAAGGTGCTGATAGCCGTGTCCGGGGGCAAGGACTCGCTCGCTCTGTGGGACATGCTGGTCCGCCTCGGCTACGACGTTGACGGCCTGTACATCGGGCTCGGCATCGCCGATTACAGCGACACCTCGGCGGAGCATGCCCGCAGGTTCGCAACCGAGCGCGGTTTGCGCCTGATCGAGGTCGACCTTCCCACCGACTACGGCTATGACATCCCTTCCGGTGCCCGGGCGACCAGGCGGGCGCCCTGCTCTGCGTGTGGCACCTCGAAGCGCCACATCTTCGACTCAGCCGCCGTCGAAGGCGGGTACGACGTGGTGGTGACCGGGCACAACCTCGATGACGAAGCGGCTGTCCTCTTCGGCAATGTCCTGCGTTGGCAGGTCGAGTACCTGGCACGGCAGCTACCCGTGCTCGAAGCCGACAACGGGTTCCCGAAGAAGGCCAAACCACTGGTTCGGCTGTCCGAGCGCGAGACCGCTGCGTACTGCATCATCACCGGGATCGACTACCTGGTCGACGAGTGCCCCATGTCTTCGGGGAACAGGCACCTGGGCTACAAGGACGCACTGAACGAGATCGAGGTGATGTCACCCGGCTCGAAGACGGACTTCTACTTCGGATTCCTCCGTCGAGCAGCGGAGCTGTTCAGGGACGGCGTCGTGGGCGGCGATCGACTGGAGATCGGGACCTGTGAGAGCTGTGGCGCACCGAGTGGGGGAGAGCTGTGCGCCTTCTGCCGCCTGGTACGCACAGCCGGTGAGGCACAGATCAGCAATACCGACACGACGACCGTGACTGCCCAGGCGGTCGAGCTCAGCAACAGACCGACAAGACACGCAGAGGTGGCGCCGTGAGCGGCGAACTGAAGGCAGGGGACCTGGTCCAGTTCCTCGACAACAAGGGCCGCAAGTACTCGGCTGTGCTCACATCGGGCAAGGAGTTCCACTCCCACTCCGGCTTCGTGCCCCACGACGACGTCATCGGGTTGGCTGAGGGCTCCAAGGTCCACACCGGCCGCGGGCAGGCGTACGTCGTCATGCGGCCCACACTGTCGGAGTTCATCCTGAAGATGCCCAGGGGTGCTCAGGTCATCTACCCCAAGGACATAGGTCCGATCCTGATGCTCGCCGACATCGCCCCGGGCGTCAGGGTCCTCGAGTCGGGAGTCGGATCCGGGGCGTTGTCGACAGCGATGCTGCGTGCCGGAGCGGAGATCGTCGGCTACGAGCTGCGCGAGGACTTCGCCAACAGGGCCCGCAGCAACGTCGAGCAGTTCCTCGGTTCTTCGGCGCTGGAGCGCTACCAGGTGGAACTGCGCGATTGCTACGACGGCATCGACGAAGTGGACCTGGACCGCGTCGTGCTGGACCTGCCGGAGCCGTGGCAGGTGGTCAAGCACGCCGAACGCGCCTTGCGGCCCGGCGGGATCTTCGTCGCCTACACCCCGAGTGTGGTCCAGGTGAGTCAGCTCCGTGACGCGCTGGGAGCCTCTCGGTTCTTCGCGGCTGAAACCGTCGAGGTTCTCCAACGCGGTTGGTACGTCGAGGGCCAGGCCGTCCGACCCGATCACAGGATGGTCGGCCACACAGGCTTCCTGACCCATGCGCGCCTCGGATCCGGCTGATCCTGGCTGCCGGCTGCCGGCAGGGGAGCCGTGAACGGACTCGATCTGGTCCTGCTGGCGCTGGCCGGGCTCGCTGCTGTCGGTGGATGGCGTCTCGGCTTTCTGCGTCGCTTCTCGGGCTGGGTCGGCGCCGGTGCAGGGCTGGCGATCGGAATCGTCTTCGCCCCTCCGCTGGTCGAGCGGTTGCAGCTTCGCTCCGACATGTCGGTAGTGCTGGCGGTCACCGCGTTGTTGGTTCTGCTCGCATCCGCAGGCCAGGGAGTCGGGGCGGTGATCGGCTCGCGTCTTCGACAGGAGGTCGACTCACCGATCGCCCGAAACGTCGACGCCGTCGGCGGAACCCTTCTCGGAGTGCTCGCCGTGTTCGTGCTGGCCTGGCTCATCCTTCCTGTCATGTCCGAGGCGGAGGGATGGACCTCGGCGTCAACCCGGGGCTCGGCCTTCGCCGGGTGGATCGACCGGCACCTGCCCGATCCGCCGGCGCAGATCCAGGATCTGGAGCGTCAGCTGGTCGGCGGTGAGTATCCGACGATGTTCGAGGACCTGCGTCAGGCACCGGAGATCCCTGCCGCCCCGCCCGACAGCCCGGTATCGCAGGAAGTGGTCGACACGGTCGCTCCGAGCATCGTCCGTCTCCAGTCGGACGCATGCGATCAGCGGCAGTCCGGGAGTGGCTTCTTCGTGGCACCTGGAGTCATCGCCACCAACGCTCACGTCGTGGCAGGTGCAGAGGAGATCGAGATAAGCAGCCCGGACGGCGAGCAGGCGAGAGGTGTCGTGATCGCATTCGATCCGGGGGTCGATCTCGCTCTTGTGGGCACAGAGCTGGAGCGGGAACCGCTGACCGTGGCATCACCAGAGGTGGGCGACCGCGGTCTGGTCATGGGCTTCCCCGGAGGCGGGCCCTTCGATCCGTCGCCCTTCGAGGTTGGCGAGTTGCTCGACGCACGCGGGTTCGACATCTACGACGAGCGCACCGTCGAACGCGACATCCTGGCACTGGCCGCGGCGCTCGAGCCCGGAGATTCCGGCAGCGCAGTGCTGCGCGAGGACGGTTCGGTGATCGGAGTCGCAGTGGCCGTCGCGCCCGACCGGGCCGAGGTCGCCTATGCGCTCGACAGCAGCGAGCTGGTCGAGATGCTCTCGCTCCCCACCGCGGGCCGCGTCAGCACTGGGCGCTGCACCGCATGATCAGCTGCTCCGCGTGAACAGAAGGGGGGTCCACCTCCTGACCCGACGTCGATCGGTACCGTCGAGCTCGCGGTCGCACAGGGCGGGCAGCAGCGAGGGCCGAATCGATCTCCAGGAGGATCAGCTATGTCAGACGATCAGAACCAGGGCTACGACCCGGACCAGCCGACCCGCATGCAGGGCGCCGCAGGTGAGCCGACCAGCGTCTACCCCTCGACCCCGCAGGGTGACGTACCGCCAGGCATGTCCACAACGCCCCCTCCTGCATCGACAGCTCCTGACCCGTCCGGGTCGGGGGGCGTCCCCGGATGGGGAGTGGCGATCATCGCCTTGCTGGTAGCGGCTGTCGTGCTGATCATCGTCCTGCTGTTCACAGGCGGTAGCGACGACCCGGTCGAGACCACTACGACCTCCTCGACCACGAGCGAGGTCACGTCGAGCACGTCAGCTCCGACGACAGCGGCGCCGACGACTCAGCGGCCCACGACGACGATGGCCCCCACCACCGAAGCGCCGACATCCACCACGTCGACGACGGAATCAACCACGACCACCGAGGCTCCGGCCGACACCGAGTAGGACTCCACATGCGCGGGGCGGCCCGCACCCCCGAGGGGATGCGGGCCGCCGGGACGCTCGAGCGTCGTCTACCTGCTGTGCTGCGCGCTCCGCGAGCGCAGGTCAGTCAGCTTCGATGAAGATGCACTCGCCGGGGCACTCCTCGGCGGACTCGATCACGCCCTCGAGTTCCTTGTCGGGGATGTTCGCGAGGCCCTCGGCGCCGCCGGGATCCGAGAAGACCTTGTCGCCTTCCTTGACGTAGGCGAGTCCGTCGTCGAGCAGCGTGAAGACGGCGGGGGAGATCTCCTCGCAGAGCCCGTCTCCCGTGCAGAGATCTTGATCGATCCAGACCTTCAAGCCCATGGTGGTTGACCTGCCTTCGCTCGGCCCGGGAAGGGCCTCTGGTTCTGACTTGCTGCTGCGCATTGTAGCGCCGCAACCCAATTATCACGGTAATTCCGGTGAAAAGTTTCGTCAGATGCGTCACTTCTGCGACTGGCCGGAAACTGTTCTGATGGGTGGCACCGATCCGGGGGTACTTCGCGGTAGAACGACTGGGGGAAAGATCGCAGGAGATGGCCATGACCGACCAGGACCGCGAACAGGACGATGACGGCACCGACGAGCTCTCGTCGTTGCGCGAACAGGTGTTGGAGCTAGAGGAAGAACTGGCGACGATGGTCAGGCGTCTCCAGGACGCTCCGAAACGCGTGCGCACGCTCGAGGAACGGCTGCTCGAGACCAAGGGGCAGCTCGCCCAGGCCGTCAGCCAGAACGAGAAGCTCAGCTACACCCTTCGTGAGGCAAGGGACCACATAGCCGCGCTCAGGGATGAGGTCGACAAGCTCACCCAGCCGCCGGCTGCCTATGCGACTTTGCTGGGCATGAACGAGGACGGCACGGTCGACGTTCAGGCCGCCGGACGCAAGATGCGGGTCGAGCTCAGCCCGGCGCTGGAACCGGACGAGCTGGCCGCCGGTGCCGAGGTCGTGCTGAACGAGGCGTACAACGTCGTGATGGTGCGCCAGCCAGAACGTACGGGTGAGATCGTCACGATCAAGGAGGTGCTCGACGACCACAGGGCGTTGATCGTGGGAAGGGCCGACGAGGAACGCGTCGCTGAGCTCTCCGGCTCCATGGAGGGAACCCGCCTCCGCTCCGGCGACAGCGCCCTCGTCGACGGACGTTCAGGGCTCCTCCTCGAGAAGCTCCCCAAAGCCGAGGTCGAGGAGCTCGTTCTGGAGGAGGTCCCGGACATCTCCTACGAGGACATCGGCGGCCTGGACTCCCAGATCGAGCAGATCACCGACGCTGTCGAGCTGCCGTTCCTGCACCAGGAGCTGTTCCGTGAGTACAGGCTGCCCGCGCCCAAGGGGATCCTGCTCTACGGCCCGCCCGGCTGTGGCAAGACCCTGATCGCCAAGGCGGTCGCCAACAGCCTCGCCAGGAAGGTCGCCGAGGCGACCGGACGAGAAGCACGGTCGTTCTTCCTGAACATCAAGGGTCCCGAGCTACTCAACAAGTACGTGGGCGAGACGGAGCGTCACATCAGACTCGTGTTCCAGCGTGCTCGTGAGAAGGCCGAGGACGGCATGCCGGTCATCGTGTTCTTCGATGAGATGGAGTCGCTGTTCCGCACCCGTGGCACCGGGATCTCGTCGGACATGGAGGCCACGATCGTGCCGCAGCTGCTCGCCGAGATCGACGGTGTCGAGACCCTGCGGAACGTCATCGTCATCGGGGCGTCCAACCGCGAGGACCTCATCGATCCGGCGATCCTCCGTCCCGGTCGGCTCGACGTGAAGATCAAGATAAATCGGCCCGACGAGAGCTCTGCTGCTCAGATCTTCAGCCGCTACCTGACCTCGGACCTGCCGCTCGATGCCGATCAGGTGGACTCGTTCGGTGGAGGCGACCCGGAGAAGGCGGTCCGGTTGATGATCGAGCGGACCGTCGAGGAGATGTACCGCACCGACGACCAGAACGAGTTCCTCGAGGTGACCTACCAGAACGGCGACAAGGAGGTCATGTACTTCAAGGACTTCTCCTCCGGCGCCATGATCGAGAACGTCGTGCGTCGCGCCAAGAAGCTCGCGATCAAGCGCAGGATCGCCGACTCCGGCAACGGCATCCGCATAGAGGACCTGATCGAGTCGATCCACCAGGAGTACAAGGAGCACGAGGACCTGCCCAACACGACCAACCCGGACGACTGGGC
>CAYVDN010000030.1:0-39399 GCA_964450685.1 uncultured Microthrixaceae bacterium | reverse complement strand
ACCCACAACTTCGTGGCCGACGGGATAGTCGTGCACAACTCGATCGAGCAGGACGCCGACGTCGTGATGTTCCTCTACCGCGACGACGTCTACAACCCCGACAGCCAGGACAAGGACACCGCCGAGGTCATCGTCGCCAAGCACCGTGCCGGTCCCACCGGCGTCTGTCGACTGGTGTTCCTGGACCACTGCACGCTGTTCGTGGACATGGCGCGGGGCGACTGAACCGCCGAGCGGTCAGTCGTTCTCTCTCGGTCGAGTCACGCCGCAGAGCCTGATCGGTTGGCAGCGCTGGCCACGGTCTCCCTGAGCTCATCCATCCGACCGGGGAGTTCCTTCATGGCCGAACGCGTGGCGCCGCTCAACCGCGAGGGCACCAGCCACGGCAACACCTCGGCGAGCTCGTCCGGATCGATGACCGTCGACGCGACCCGGACGGCCCTCTCGGCCCCGACGACGGTCGCGCTCGACGCGAGCATCTCGACCAGGTCTGTGTGCATCAACAGCTCCTCGGCCGCGAGCTCGCTGAAACCGAAGTCGATCAGGAACAGCTCGCCGTCGTCGCCAAGGAAGATGTTCGCCAGGCGCAGGTCGCGGTGCGCTATCCGGTGCTCACGCAGCACGGACAGCTGTTGCCACGCCTGGGCCAGCACCTCGTCGGTCAGCTCGTCGGGCGCGAGCTGGTCGAGGGACCGCCCGGCTATCGCCTCGTAGGCGAGCACGACACCGTTCGGCTCAGCCGTACCCAGTCCCACGACCGACGGTGTCCTGATACCGAACTGCCGGGCCATCACAGCGACGAGGGCCTCGTGTTCGACTCCCCGGCGCAACGACGAGAAGGGCCGCTGATCACCGAAGTTGCGCGGTTGCAGGAACCGCCAGACACGGAACAGCAGGTCCGCGGATCGTTCGTCCCCACCGAGCACCTTCACGAAGTAGCGGGTGCCGTCGGGCGCCGTTCCGAAGTAGGGGGTCGATCCCCGCGCGTCGACGGAAGCGGGTGTCAGTTCGACGAGCTCGATGCCCACCTCTGCCAGGCCCGTGAGCACCGAGGCAGACGTCGGACGTCTCGACGGGGCACCGCCGACGACCACGACCACAGAGCCGACCGTCCAACCGAGCACTGCCGAGACGATCGCGTCGAGCGACAGCGGTTCTCCGACGAAACGGAGCACGATCATCGACATCACGAGCACCCAGGCCGCTCGACGCCAGATGCGAGGCAGTGATGTCGACACGACGACCACCGCGGCGGTCACCGCGGCCAGCAGCGCAGCGGAAGGGACCCGACCGACCGATACCCGCAGGTCGCTCTCGGGCAGCAAGGCCGCTGTGGCGTCGATGGCAGGGTTGATCACGGCGGTCAGCGCCGCGGCCGCTGCGGCTCCGCTCATCGCCATCAGGACCAGTCGCCAGTGGCGATGGAAGACTCCGATCACCAGACCGGCGACACCGAGCACGACCAGTAGAACCGAACCGACCACGCTGATCACGTCGACGAGCCAGTCAGGTATCCGTCTGAATCCCACCAGGACCTGGGCGGCGCCCGTCACGATCGCCTGGTCGAAGACCCGGCCGAGCACCAGAACCATCGCTGTCGCCACCAGGGCGACCGCAGCGTGAAGTACGTCGCTCGGTGCCGCCCTCACCCAGTCGTGTCGGTCGACCTGTTCCAACGGGGGATCTCCTTCGGGACTCGTACCGGTTGATTCTTGACCAACCGGGCGCATTTCGGTGAGTGGGGCGTCCGCGTGGTCCACCGACCCGGATCGGTCGATGCGGTCGCCCTTAGGCTGGCGGTCATGACCGCGATACTCCGACCGCCTCTCTTCGATGAGCCATCCGCCGACGCGGTGGCTGCCTTCGAGCAGAACGGGTGGCTGCTGACGAGGACCCTCGACGACGATGGTGCGGAGCTGCTGCGGACGTGGGTGGACGAGGTGGCATCCTGGCCCGACGGTGGAGGCTGGCTGCACCACCGCGAGATGACCGACGACGGCCCCCGGCTCTGTCGCAGCGAGAACCTGGTGCCGTTCCACCCGGGGCTCAGGGAGCTCGTGACCGCTGGAATGCTGCTTGACACTGCCTCGGCTCTGCTGGGCGAACCTGCAGTCCTCTACAAGGAGAAGATCAACTACAAGCTCCCGGGAGGAGCCGGCTACGCGGCCCATCAGGACGCTCCTGCGTACCCCTTCGTCGACTCCCACGTCTCCTGCATGGTCGCGGTCGATGATGCAACCATCGAGAACGGCTGTCTCGAGGTGGTTTCGGGGATGCACCACGAACTGCTCCCGACGGACGAAGCAGGCTGCGTCCGGGCGGATGTGGCAGAGGCGATGGACTGGGCAGCTGTCGAGGTGAAGGCAGGCGAGACGCTCTGGTTCCACTCGCGCACGCCTCATCGCAGCGGAGCAAATCGTTCCGACGCGGCGCGCCGAGCCCTCTACCCGACCTACAACGCCCTGGCCGAGGGGGACCTGCGCGAGGGGTACTACCGCGAGAAGCTTGCTGCGTTCGCCGAGCGGTCCGAGAGGGGAGAGCACACGGGCGTCTCGCTCATCGGTGATTTCCAGGGTCGCCCCGTCCCATGAGCCAGGTCCGGAGCATGAACCAGGTCCGGCGATGAGACGAGCTCAGTCCGTGGAGGAGGTCCTCGGCCTGTACCACGACTGGGGTTCCGACCCCTACGACGAAATGCTTTCCCAGACGGACCACGCGCTTCAGACCGCTGCTCTCGCAGTCCGGCACGGCTCGCGTGAATCCCTCGTCGCAGCAGCGCTGCTGCACGACGTGGGGCATCTCCTCGAGCTGTCGGAGCGCGGAGGGGTGGGCGACCTCCCCGAGACCGATGAGTGCCATGAGGCGGTCGGTGCCCGCTTCCTGGCCGGACTGTTCGGCCCTGAAGTCACCGGCCCCATAGCGCTGCACGTACGTGCCAAGCGGTATCGCTGCGCCGTCGACTCTGCATACCTGGAGGGGCTCTCGGAGGGATCCCGGCGCAGCCTGGTCCTCCAGGGCGGCCCGGCTGACGAGTCCGAGTTGGCGAGCTTCGAGGCGAACCCCGGTTTCGAGGACGCTCTTCTGCTGCGCGACTGGGACGACGGAGGCAAGGTCGAAGGTCTCGTGGTCGAACCACTCGAGAGTTATCGGTCGATGCTGGACGGACTGGTGCTCGATCGACGGTCCTGACCTCGATTCCCATGACAGGAATACCCTAGGGGGGTATACTGCTGTGGAACTAGCGTCAGGAGACCGAGATGACCGAGTCCAGCACCCGATTGACAGTCGACGGAATGACCTGTGGCCATTGCGTCGGAGCTGTGAAGGCAGAGCTCGAGTCCGTTCCCGGAGTCACCGAGGCTGTCGTGGACCTGGGTACCGGCCAGGTCGACCTACGGCTGTCCGCTCCGGTCGATCCGTCGGCGCTCGTGGCGGCCGTCGAAGAGGCGGGGTACTCGGTCGCCCCGGCCGGATCATGAGCGTGGCGGCGCGCCTGGGTGCCTTCGCGGTCGTGGTGGCGGTCAGCTTCAGCGCCGCCTACGCAGTCGGCACTGCGGTCGGTGACACCGGGGGATCGAGCGATACCACGGTTGTGAGCACCACCGTCGCGGGCGGCGCAGTGACCAGCACGACGATCGACGGGACCGAAGCCCCCGCACACGGTTCGGAGCACGGGGGATGAGCGGGGAGCGAACCACCGAAGCGGTCGATGGATCGGGTACGAGCTCCACGGAGCTCGACATAACGGGAATGACCTGCAGTTCGTGCGCCATGCGGGTCGAGAAGCGCCTCAACAAGGTGCCCGGAGTCGTCGCAACGGTGAACTACGCGACGGAACGGGCACACGTCGAACATGGTGACGACGTCGACCCGGGCGAGCTGGTCGCCGCGGTCGAGGCGACCGGCTACGGGGCGACCGTCCACGGTCCACCGCTGCAAACGGAGCAGGTGAGCGGCCACGACTCAGCCGGCCATGACGGGGACGTCCACGACCATGGTCCCTCCGACGACGCGGGCGTGCAGGCACTGCGTGACCGCGTGCTCGTCTGTGCCGCGCTCACCATCCCGGTGGTGGCAATGGCGATGGTGCCGGCCCTGCAGTTCACGAACTGGCAGTGGCTGAGCCTGACGTTGGCAGCACCGGTGGTCGTGTGGGGCGCGATGCCCTTCCACCGGGCTGCCTGGCTGAATCTGCGCCACGGCGCGGCGACGATGGACACCCTGGTGTCGATGGGCACCCTGGCAGCGTTCGGTTGGTCCTTGTACGCGCTGTTCCTGGGCGAAGCCGGCAAGCCGGGCATGACCATGCCGTTCTCGCTGTCGGTGAGTCGCGGCTCGGGCCAGCACGAGATCTATCTGGAGGTGGCTGCTGCGGTCACCACCTTCATCCTCGCCGGCCGCTGGGCCGAGGCCCGCGCCAAGCGGCGCTCCGGTGCAGCGCTGCGGGCCCTGCTCGAACTCGGGTCCAAGGATGTTGCGGTGCTACGTACGGACCCGGTGACGGGGGTGGAGAGCGAGCAGCGCATCCCGATCGACCAGCTCGGTGTCGGTGACCGCTTCGTGGTGCGTCCGGGCGAGAAGGTCGCTACCGACGGAGAGGTCGAGGTCGGTACCTCGGCGATCGACGCCTCGCTGCTGACCGGCGAGTCGGTGCCCGTCGAGGTCGGCCCTGGTGACCCGGTGACGGGTGCCACCGTCAACGCGGGTGGGCGACTGGTGGTCGTCGCGACGCGTGTCGGTGCAGACACGGCCCTGGCGCAGATAACCCGCCTGGTCACGGACGCGCAGACCGGCAAGGCGCCGGTGCAACGTCTCGCAGATCGCGTTTCGGCCGTCTTCGTTCCGGTCGTGGTAGTGCTGGCCGCAGCCACCCTCGGCTTCTGGTTGGGCACCGGCGAGGGTGCAGCCATGGCGTTCACCGCCTCGGTCGCGGTGTTGATCATCGCTTGCCCGTGCGCGCTCGGGTTGGCGACGCCGACGGCGCTGATGGTCGGCACCGGTCGTGGAGCCCAGCTCGGGATCCTGATCAAAGGCCCTGAGATCCTCGAGTCGACCCGTCGGATAGACACGATCGTGTTGGACAAGACCGGAACCGTCACCACCGGCAAGATGCGCCTGGTCGACGTCACACCAGTGGGTGACGCCCAGGCGGACGAGCTCCTGAGACGGGCGGCCTCGCTGGAACACGGCTCCGAGCACCCGATCGCCCGAGCAGTGGTAGACGGATCACTCGAGCGCCTGCGGGCGGACGGAGCCGAGATCGAAGTCGACTCGCTGTCGCCGGTCGAGGACTTCGAGAACCACGAGGGCCGAGGTGTGAGCGGCCGGATCGACGGCATCACGACCTTCGTCGGACGGCCCGGCTGGATCATCGAGCAGTGCGGCGAGCCAGACCCGGTGATAGCCCACGGGGTCGATGCAGCACAGGCTGAGGGAAGGACGGTCATGGTGGTCGGATGGGACGGACGAGCGCGCGGCGTCCTGTCTGTGGCCGACACACCCAAGCCGACCAGCGCCGATGCCATCCGCAGGTTCCGGGACCTGGGGCTCGAGCCGGTCCTGCTGACGGGAGACCACGAACGGGCGGCCAGGGCGGTGGCCGACCAGGTGGGGATCGACCGCGTGATCGCCGAGGTGCTGCCGGCCGACAAGGTGAAAGCGGTGGCGGATCTCCAGGCCGACGGCCGGGTGGTTGCGATGGTCGGTGACGGAGTGAACGACGCGGCCGCGCTCGCGACCGCGGATCTGGGGATCGCCATGGGCAGCGGAACCGACGTGGCGATCGAGGCGAGCGACCTGACCCTCGTACGCGACGACCTGCGCGGCGCTGCCGATGCTGTGAGACTGTCCCGCCGGACTCTGGCGACCATACGCGGCAACCTCTTCTGGGCGTTCGCGTACAACGTCGCCGCCATCCCGCTCGCCGCGGCAGGGCTGCTCAACCCGATGATCGCCGGAATGACCATGGCTCTGTCGAGCGTGTTCGTCGTGACCAACAGCCTGCGGCTCCGGAGGTTCTCCCCGGTCGACTAGAACCGGGGCGATGCTGCTGTCGATCTGGCCCGGAGCGAACCAGCCCTGGGCGGACCTCGTCGAGGCGGTTCGCCACGCGGACCGGACCGGCTGGCACGCCGCCTACGTCGCCGACCACTTCATGGGTGACGGCGGGGACTTCGGTCCCACCGACACGCCGATGCACGAGGCAACCGGGACGTTGTGTGCTCTCGCTGCGCTGACGAGCCGTCTGCGGTTGGGCCCGCTGGTTCTCGGCAACACGTACCGTCACCCGGCGGTCGTGGCCAACTGGGCTGTCACCCTCGACCATGCCAGCAACGGCAGGGCGATCCTCGGGATGGGTGCCGGCTGGCAGAGCAACGAGCACGAGCAGTACGGGATCCCGCTACCGCCGCCGGGGGAGCGGGTGAGGCGCTTCGAGGAGGCTTGCTCGGTGGTGCGCTCGCTGCTCGACGACCCACCCGTCGACTTCGTCGGCTCCCACTACACGCTCACCGACGCCCGGTGTGCACCCCGGCCGGTGCAGGAGCGGCTACCTCTCCTGATCGGGGGCAAGGGGGACCGCATGCTCGGCGTCGTCGCCCGCCACGCCGATCACTGGAACATGTGGGGCCTGCCGGACAGGCTCACCGAGCGGTCAGAGGCGCTGCGCATTCGTTGCGAGGCGATCGGTCGGGATCCGACAACGGTGCACCGCTCCACCCAGGCACTGGTCCTGCTGACCGACGACCCTTCGCGTGCCAGGGAGTTCGTCGAACGTGCAGCTCCGCGAGCGGCGTTCGCCGGGTCAGCGGAGGGTTTCGCCGACCTGTGCGACCGGTACGCGGACGTCGGCATCGATGAGGTCATCGTCCCCGACACCGCTCTGGGCCACGGCGAGCGCCGGCTCGAGGCCATGGACGCGCTCCGTGCAGCGGTCGATCGATAGCGTGGCGCCGTGTCCGAACCGCTGAACGTCGGTGTCCCACCGCTCGACGGCCCGCCCCCCGTACCTGCCACTAGCCGTAAGAAGCAGGTGATAGCGACGATCGTGACGCTGGTCGTGCTCGTCATCGTCTTCGCTGGCATCCTGCCCAAGTTCGGCGACTACGCGGATGCCTGGGAGCAGATCAAGAGCATGTCGGTCGAGCAGCTCGCCGTGCTCGGGGCCTCGGTCGTGTTCTCGATCGTCGTCTACGTGTTCCCCTTCCAGGCCGCCCTGCCCGGGTTGCAGTACCCGACGGCGTTCCTGATCCGTCAGACCTCGTTCACCATCTCCAACGCTGTGCCGGCAGGCGGGGCGATCGGACTGGGAGTCCAGTACGGCATGCTCGGCCAGGCGGGCTTCAGTGGTGCTTCGTCGACCGCCGCCATCGGGATCACCAGTGTGTTCAACCTGATGGTCACCCTGGCTCTGCCGGTGCTCGGCCTGTTGGCTCTGCTGTTCGTGGAGACGCCCACTTCGGCACAGGTCCTCGGCGCACTGGGGGCGCTCGTAGGTGTGGCGGTGATGGTGGGACTGTTCGCGGCAGTGCTCAAGGATGACCGTACGGCCCTGCGTATCGGTGGGGTGGCGGATCGCATCGCCGCGAAGCTCTTCACGCTGATCCACCGCGATCCGCCTGCACCCCTGAGCGCGCAGCTGCTCGACTTCCGCCATTCGACCGTGACTGTCATCAGCCGTCGCTGGCCCGCGCTCACGGTCACGAACTTCCTCCAGCAGTTCGCCCAGTTCGGGGTCCTGTTCGTCGCACTGCGGATCACCGAATCGGGTGAGAGCACGCAGGTGACCCTCGCCGCCGCCTTCGCCGCTTTCGCCCTGGCACGTCTGGCGTCCTTCATCCCCGTGACTCCCGGTGGACTCGGTACCGTCGACGCGGCGCTGACGGGGATGCTGGTCAACTTCGGAGCGACGAACACCGACGCGCTGGCTGCGACCCTTCTGTGGAGGGCGGCGAGCTGGGTGCCGCAGGTGCTGCTGGGTGTGGTGACGCTGATCATCTGGCGGGTCCGGTACAGGGGTGTCCCGGTATCGGCAGGCCGCAGCGCTGCGTCTGCGGGCTGAGGCCGAAGGGCTGAGGGGACCGGACGCGACGGGAGGGGGCTGAGCCCCCTCCGTCGACGCTTCCCAGGTCGTGATGTGGAGCTTTCAGGCTGTCGCCGTGCTCCGTGGAACAAGTGGTACAGACCGAGGAGTCGCCGGTCAACGGAGCCGGGTAGATCTGCCCTCGCCGGAGCAGTCACCCCTGCCGATCGGACCACACCGGTGGCGGATCGGCGGACGTCGCCGCGGCCAGGAGCTCCAGGTAGTCGACACGGGGGATGTCGACGACCCCCAGGGTGCACAGGTGCGGAGTCGACCACTGCACGTCGATCAGCGCGTCCGGTGCGGGGCGCATCAGCTCTGCCAGCCAGACCACGGCTGCCTTGGATGCGTCGGTGACGCGGTGGAACATCGATTCGCCGGCGAAGAACGCGCCGATCTGCACGCCGTAGAGGCCGCCCACCAGTTCGTCGTGCTGCCACACCTCGATGCTGTGCGCCCAGCCCATCTCGTGCAGGGCGGTGTACGCGTCGATGATCTCGGGAGTGATCCAGCCGTGGGGTCGTCGGGGGTCACCACATGCCCGCACGACATCGCTGAACTCGGTGTCCAGGCGGAGCTCGAACCGTCGCATCGAACGGGCGAGCGAACGCGAGCGGTGGGCGCTGTCGACGGGCAGGACCCCCCGAGGGTCGGGTGACCACCAGCCGAGACGCCCACGACGGCCCACGGGCATCGGGAAGAGACCGTTGCGGTAGGCGCCCAGGAGCGTCGCCGGTTCCAGGTCACCGCCGACGGCGACCGGTCCATCGGGGTCGGCGTCGTGGACCGGTGGGAACTGCCAGCGGCTCGGCGGCGGCTCGATCGGCACGTCGGCGATGGTACGCCGGACGCGGAACGGGGGACGGCCCAGACCGCCCCCCGTAAGTCCCGATTCCTGAGTCTGCGGCGACTAGCGCTTGGCGTAGTCGTAGAAGCCGCGGCCGGACTTGCGGCCGAGTTGACCGGCCGAAACCATGCGGCGCAGCACGGGCACGGCCGCGTAGTTGGGGTCCTTGAACTCCTCGTAGAGCGCATCGAGGATCGCCACCGAGGTGTCCAGTCCGACGAGGTCCAGCAGGGCGAGCGGCCCCATCGGGAAGTTGCACCCGCCCTTCATGGCGGTGTCGATGTCCTCGGCCGAAGCGGTTCCCGCCTCGAGCATGCGAACGGCGTTGTTCAGGTATGGGAACAGCAGCGCGTTCACGATGAAGCCGGCGCGGTCCTTGACCTGCACGGCGTTCTTGTCGCACGCCTCGGCAAAGGCTGTCACCTCGGCGACGGTCTCCTCGGACGCGGTGAGCGGTGCGATGATCTCCACCAGCGACATCGCGGGCGCCGGGTTGAAGAAGTGGACACCGACGACACGGTCGGGACGCTGGGTTGCGACGGCCATCTCTATCACCGGCAGAGTCGAGGTGTTCGTGGCCAGGATCGCCCCGTCCTTGACCACCGAGTCGAGCTCTGCGAAGAGCGCACGCTTGATGTCGAGGTCCTCCACGACAGACTCGATCACCAGGTCGCAGTCGACCAGCGCACCGATGTGGTCGGTGGCGCTGACCCGGGCGCGCACGGCGTCTGCGGCCGCCTGCTCGAGCTTGCCGCGTTCGACCTGCTTGGCCAGCGACTTCTCCAGCGAGGCGACCATGGCGTCGGCGGTTTCCTGCTTGCGGGACCGGAGCACCACCTCGAAGCCCGACTTCGCCGCGACTTCGGCGATGCCTGACCCCATGATGCCCGAACCCAGAATCCCCACTCGTTCGATCGTCATGGGGGGTGAGGCTACTCACGGGTAACAACCGCCGGGCAAGTCACACCGCGGCCGTCCGCTCCGCTCGCCTCCTCAGGCCGCCTCCTCCGTGCATCGTCGGCGCGGCATCAGGGGTGTGTCGTCGTGGCTGCTGCGAGTGCGTAGCGTGTGGTGGATGGACGGAACACTGGCGCTCATCGGGGGCAGGGAGTTCACCGAGGGATGCACGTTCGACGAGTCGCTCGTCGGCGACGCGAACGAGGTGCTGCTAATCCCGGCAGCGTTGGCCTACGAGAACCCGACGGCGGCCATCAGCCGGGCCACCGAGTGGTTCAGTCCGATCGGGGTGACCGTCAGAACGCTCGAGGTATACCGCCGCGCCGACGCTATGGATCCGTCGGTGGCCGAGCTTGCCCGAGCGGCAAAGGCCGTCTACGTGACGGGCGGATCACCGATGCACCTCCGTTCGGTGCTCAAGGACACCGCATTACTCGAAGCCCTGATCGACACGTGGCGCCGCGGCGCGATGATCGCTGCTGCCGGCGAGGCCGGTTCCGTGCTGTGCAGCCACATGGTCGACAGCCGAGGGGGAGCCTTCACCGTCGGTCTCGACCTGATAACGACCATGACCGTCGTGCCACGCCGCGACAAGTGGTCCCCGGAGAAGTTCCACCGTACCGTCGAGCTGGCCCAGCCGGGCCTGCCCGTGGTCGGGATCGATGAGGCGACTGCTCTGATCCGCTCGCCCGAGGGTGCGTGGCGCGTCGAGGGCGCAGGCCACGTGCACGTCTTCGTGGACGGCCGACGAGCAGACATGGATGTGCTGCCGGGCGAGCTCAACCCGCGTCTCACCGACCCGTCCTGCTGCTGAGCCGGGCCCGTCCCGGGGCTCGTCAGCCGGACGGTGTCTCGGTGATGGTCACCGATTCGATCAGCACGACCTTCGAAGGCTCCTGGGTTGCTGTCCCGAGCGATCCGATCGCGTCCACCACCTCTGTTCCTTCGATGACCTGACCGAACTTCGTGTAGTTCGGTTGCAGCTGCGCTCCGCCGCCGGGAAGGACGACGAAGAACTGGCTTCCGTTCGTGCCGGGACCGGCGTTGGCCATCGCCAGTGAGTAGTCGGTGTAGGCGCTCGAGTCGGTCGGGAGCTCGTCCTCGAACTCGTATCCCAAGTCGTTGTTGCCCCACGGCGCGCCGTCACCGTCGCCGGCCTGGATCACGAACCCGGGGACGATGCGATGGAACGGCACGCCGTCGTAGAAGTGGTAGCGGGACAGGACGACGAAGTTGTTCACGGCGATCGGCGCCTGTTGCGAGTCGAGAGTGGCGGTGAACTCGCCCTCGGTGGTGGCGAACGTAGCGGTGTAGGTCGCTGCGGGGTCGATGCACTCCGGTGGGGGACCTGCGAACTTCTGCACCCGTTGCTCGGAGCCGGTCTCGGGCGGGCATTCGGTCGCGGCGCTCAGCGTGATCCCCGTGGGAGGTGCCGGTAGTTCGGCTGCGTCGGAGGCGACCGTGGTGGTCGACCCGTCAGACGCGTCGACGCTCTCCTCCGAGGAGTCGTCAGAACCGGTCAGCGCTACAACCGCTCCGATGACGACGACAAGGGCGAGTACCCCGCCGAGGATGGCCATTCGCCGGTTGCGCTTGGCCTTGCGCTCCAGTTGACGACGTGCCTCGTCGACACGGTTGCGGCGGTCCTTCTGGCGTGCGTGCTTGTCGGCGTTGGTCCCCACGGCGCCGGATGGTAGCGAACCAGGAGCCAGCGACCACGGCACCCGCCGACCGTCGATCTACTTGCCGGGACCCACGAGCAGGTTGAGGGCGCCCCAGTCGGCGCTGGTACCTTCTTGGCCCGTGGCTCTACTGGTCCAGAAGTTCGGTGGAACGTCCGTCGCCGACCCCGAGCGCATCCGCGAGGTCGCCGATCACGTCGCGCGGTGTCGTCGACGTGGCGACCAGGTGGTGCTCGTCGTGTCCGCCATGGGCAAGGAGACCGACGAGCTGCTGCGGCTCGCCGGTGAGGTCTCCGACACACGTCCGGGCCGCGAGATGGACATGCTCATAACAGCGGGAGAGCGTAAGGCGATCGCTCTCGTGTCGATGGCGCTGGCAGCGGTGGGGGTCGAATCCGAGAGCTACACCGGTTCTCAGGCCGGGTTCCTCACCGACACCAACCACACGAATGCCAAGATCCTCGAGGTCCGCGCCGATCGCATCAGCGCGGCGGTGGCGGCGGGACGGGTCCCCGTGGTGGCCGGTTCCCAGGGGGTCTCCACCGACAACGACGTGACGTTCCTGGGCCGAGGTGGTTCGGACACCACCGCCGTGGCGCTCGCCCACGTGCTCGAGGCCGACGCCTGCGAGCTCTACACCGACGTGTCCGGCGTGTTCACGACCGATCCGCGAGTGGTCGAGAGCGCCCGCAAGATGCATCGCATCTCCTTTGACGAGATGCTCGAGATGACCGCCGCAGGGTGCCCCAAGCCGGCCATGCGATCGGTCGAGTACGCACACCGTCAGAGGGTGCCGCTCCACGTGCGCTCGGCGTTCACATGGGAGGTCGGCACCTGGGTGACCGAGGAGGATCCCGACATGGAGCAGGCAGTCATCCGGGCGGTCGTCGCAGACCTCTCAGAGGCGAAGGTCACCGTCGCAGGGGTACCCGACAGGCCGGGTATCGCCGCCAACCTCTTCCGCCGACTGGCCGATGCCGACATAAACGTCGACATGATCGTCCAGAACGCCTCCGAGGGTGGCATAACCGACATCTCGTTCACCGTGCCGCACTCGGAGCTGGACCAGGCGCTCGCCATCTGTGAGGCCAAACGCGCCGAGATCGACGCGGCGAACGTCACCGCGGACCACAAGATCGCCAAGGTGAGCGTCGTCGGCGCGGGGATGAAGTCGAACCCCGGGGTCGCCGCGACCATGTTCGAAACGCTCGCCGAGCACGGGATCAACATCGAGATGATCTCGACCTCGGCGATCCGCATCTCCTGCGTCGTCGCCGAGGAAGACGCCGACCGGGCGGTCCAGGTCCTCCACGACGTGTTCGAGCTCTCCGAGACGACCTTCTGATCACCCCCTGACTGATCTCGGGTCCGACACCCAGTCCTGATCGCACTCAGCCGACGAGTCGACGCACGACGGTGTCGGCCAACAGACGCCCGCGCGTGGTGAGCACGAGCCGCCGGCCACAAGGCAACGCCAGGCCCTCGGCGAGGCGCACACCCAGCATGATCGACTCCATTCTGCGTTGCTCTTCGTCGAGTCGTTCACGCCCGGCGACCACACCGTCGCCGCGCAATGCTGCAGCGGACCAGCTGTCTGTGTCGGCGAGGTTCCACCAGCGGGTGCCGGCGATGTGGGAGTGCGCCCCGGGGCCCACGCCCAGCCAGTCGTGGTTGCGCCAGTACAACAGGTTGTGGCGGCACTGAGCCTCGGGGCTGCGGGACCAGTTGGAGATCTCGTACCACTCGAAGCCCGCGTCGTTGAGCATCGAGTCAGCGACCAGGTATCGATCGGCGGCCTCGTCGTCGGACGGTTCGGGTAGCTGGCCGTGCCGCACCCGCGACGCCAGCTTGGTTCCCGTCTCGATGCCCAGGGCGTACGCACTGACGTGATCGACGTCGGTGTCGAGCACTGCGCGGAGAGTAGAGACCCAGTCGTCCTCGGTCTCACCGGGAGTCCCGTAGATCAGGTCCAGACCGATGTGGTCGAAGCCGGCCAGGCGAGCATCGTCGACCGCCCGCAGCGCCCTCTCCGGGGAGTGGGTTCTGTCGAGGAGATCGAGCACCCGCTGGCGCACGCTCTGCATCCCGAACGAGACCCTGGTGATGCCAGCCCCGCGGAGCTCTGCCAGCTGGCCGGTCGCGAGGCCATCCGGGTTGGACTCAATACTGATCTCGAGGTCCGGCTGGACCGGGAAGCGGTCGGTGACGGCGGTGATCAGCTGTCGGGTCTGCGCAGGGCTGAGCATCGTCGGTGTTCCCCCACCCAGGTAGATGCTCGTCAGCGCTGGAACCCGATCCGCCAGGGCAGTCGCAGCGGCGTCGATCTCGGCGACGGCCGCTTCGACGAAACGATCGGTGCGTTCGGTCGCGGAAGGGGACCCAGGATCCGGGAGGGTGGACGTGACGAACGCGCAGTACCCGCAGCGCCTTGCACAGAACGGCACATGTAGGTAGACGCCGAAGGGCGCCCCATCGGGTCGGACCTCGGGGTGCACTCGATCAGCGTCGCACAGATCGGCAGCGGAACCGCCTTTGGGGCGGGGTGGCACCCCTCGTATCCTCGTCGCCATGACCCTCCCCCCGAATCCGACCGTCGGAGTGTTCGGCGCGACCGGCCAGGTTGGCGGCGTGATGCGAGCGCTGCTCGCAGAGCGTGAGTTCCCCGCAGGCGCCGTGCGGTTCTTCGCATCTGCCCGTTCCGCGGGTACGACCCTGGACTACCGCGGCGAAGACGTCGTCGTCGAGGACACCGCCACCGCGGACTTCGGTGGAATCGACATCGCACTGTTCTCGAACGGGGCTGCCAGCTCCCGCGAGTACGCACCCAAGGTGGCCGCGGCCGGCGCCGTCGTGATCGACAACTCGTCGGCCTGGAGACGCGACCCCGAGGTGCCCCTCGTCGTCGCCGAGGTGAACCCCCACGCGCTCGCCGATCGCCCTAAGGGCATCATCGCCAACCCGAACTGCACCACCATGGCGGCCATGCCCGTGCTCAAGCCGCTGGCGGTCGAGGCAGGACTCAACCGACTGGTCGTGAGCACCTACCAGGCCGTGTCGGGCGCCGGGTTGGCAGGGGTGCAGGAGCTGGCCGAGCAGATCGCCACCCCCGGCGACAGGGCGGGCGAGCTAACCTATGACGGCACCGCAGTGGACTTCCCACCCGGAGCCAAGTTCGCACGGACGATCGGCTACAACGTCGTACCCCTCGCGGGTTCCATCGTCGATGACGGCTCGGAGGAGACCGACGAGGAGCAGAAGCTGCGCCACGAGAGCCGCAAGATCCTCGAGCTGCCCGATCTGCGGGTCGCGGGCACGTGTGTCCGTGTGCCGGTCTTCACCGGTCACTCGCTGTCGATCAACGCTGAGTTCGATCGACCGATCACACCCGAGCGGGCCCGCGAGGTTCTCGCGACCGCTCCCGGGGTCGAGCTGAGCGACATCCCGAACCCGCTCGAGGCGGCCGGGGCCGACCCGTCCTATGTCGGGCGCATCCGTCGCGACCAATCCACCGAGAACGGACTTGTGCTGTTCGTGTCGAACGACAACCTTCGCAAGGGTGCCGCGCTGAACACGATTCAGATCGCCGAGGTGCTGCTCGCCGACGGCTGACCCCTATTTCGCTTCGGGTGGGTTGGTGCGCCAGCGGTTCCAGGGCCAGACCCCGTCGATCTCGACTTCGAGAGAGAAGCTCAGCACGATCCGGATGAGAACTATCCCCGCCAGGATCGCGACGCTCTCCAGGGTGGCCTCGACCACGATCGTCAGGATGATGTCCGCCAGCAGCAGGATCTCGAGGCCCAACAGGATCACCCGAGCCAGCGCGCTGCGCAGCCTGGTGTAGGCGACAGCCCGCGTCTCGGCCCGGAGACTGTCACGCAGGTAGCCGCCGAACGCGACCAAGCCACCGATGATCAACACGGCGATACCCGCCGCCTCGACCACGCGCACGATGTGCTCGACCGCTTCGTCGAAGGTCACCGATCCAGACGCTACGGGCTGCACCACTCAGGTCGGCGGATCCACCACGTAGCGCTGAGCGGCGTCGTGGAGCGACAACCCCAACTGGTTGGCGAGCGATGCCAACCAGGCCAGTACGTCTCCGAGCTCGTGGAGCTGGTCATCACGAGAACCCTTGCGCACGGCCTGGGCGAGTTCTCCGACCTCCTCGCACAACCACGCCACGGTCGATGGCATGCCGCGCTCACGGTCCGCTTCGCCGTAGAGGCGGTCCATGAGCAGTTGGAACTCGTCGATCTGCATCAGGCGACGATAACGCCGGGCCACCCTGTGGTTGCTCGTGCTGGCGCCGCGAGAGGCGGCCGAGGTTTCAGCCGCGCATGAAGACCTGGACGGTGAAGACGGTGCGGTAGCCGTTGCACTCGCCCCACACAGCACCAGCGCCGACCTGGTTGAACGAGGCGTCCAGGATGTTCCGCCGGTGTCCCGCAGAGTTCAGATAGGCGCCATGGACCTGGTAGATCGTTCCGCCGCGTCCGACGTTCTCGCCGAGCTTCTGCCAGTTCTTCGGAGCTCCGTCAGAGAGTCGGGAGTGCGAGATCTGACACCGGTCGCGCAGGGTGGCCGCCCACTGATCGGCTTTGATGTTCAGCTCGACGTTCTCGGTCAACGGTGCCAGACCGTTCTGCGCCCGGGACGCGTTGATGAGCGAGATGACCTCGCCGCGATCGGCATCGGTCGTCTCGCACGAGGTGAGGACGCCGGACAGCATCAGAACCGAAGCGAGCGCTGCCACCAGCGTCACTGCTCGACGCCGACGTCGACGCTCAGGGGTCGTTCCTAGCTCGCGCTCTACCGAGCTCTCTGTTGCGATGGTCCCAGCCATGCATTGGGTAACGACCTCTCGGCGCCGGGACTTGACCCTTACCGGTGAGGAATTCTGCCCGGATGCCTCAAATCCGGCTCCGGGCCCGGTCGCCTCTGTCCATCGCGGCGTGGTGGGTCGTGTGCGCGACAAGGGCCGACCCCCGGGGCCGGCCCTTGTCCTGGTGGTCGGGTGGGGGAGATTTGAACTCCCGGCCTCCTCGTCCCGAACGAGGCGCGCTACCAAGCTGCGCCACCACCCGTACGGCCGCATCGTACCGGCCCGGAGGTCGAGCCGGAAATGCGGGTCAGCTCACTCAGCCGGCGAGGGACTCCTCGTAGAACCCTCCGGCAAGCACCTCGTCAGCGGCACGACGGAGACGCAATGAGTCGAGAGGCTTGATCAACCAACCGTCGGCCTCGGCGCGCGTCGCCAGGTACACATCGGCGACCCGGTCCAGAAGCATGAGGATCGGCCTCGTCTCCAGCCGGCCGGCCGATGCCTCGTTGCGGATCGCCAACGCTGTGGCGACACCACCCATGTTGCCGATCTGGAGGTCGAGGACGATCAGGTCAGGGTCGACCTCGTCGATGGCGGTGATGACGTCTCGTCCGGCCTTCACGCGCACGACTGTCGTCGTCGGTTCGGCGAGCGCCGCGTCGACTTCGTCGAGGACCTCGTCGGCGTCGGTCGCGACGAGGATTGTGCGCTCGGTCGCAGTAGTCACGGCGCCGACGATACCCTGCGGCCGTTCCGGGCCGACAATGCGCAGCTGCGATCGGGCGGGGTGCTGCCGCGGTCCGGGTCGGGCTCAGGTGTCGGCGAACACGACCCGGCCGAGCCCCTCGAGCGCATCGAGATCTGTCACCTCGTATGGCTGGACGGGTACTCGCACCAGGGGCGCGTCGCCGATCCTCGAAGCGAGCCCAACCAGGTGCGCCTCTTCGTCGCGGGCCAGCTCCCTGGCATCGGCGAGACACGTGTACAGGTCGCCGAGTGCGGTTCCGGACAGTGACGCTGCGCGGGCGCGCACTGCATCGGCCCCGGTCGCCATCCCCTCCTCGCCTCCTGCTGCACCGGCGAACGACGGCTGCATCCGATTCACGATGAGGCCACGGACAGCGATGCCGTGGTCTCCGAGCCGTTCGGCGAAGTAGTCGGCCTCGGCGACGGTGTCGGCCTTCGGTGAGGCGACGAGGACGAACGCGGTACCTGGCGCTGCGAGAAGTCGTTCGACGTGACGGGCCCGTTCGGCGAATCCCTTCTCCATGCCCTCGAAGGCCTGGAAGAAGGCGACAGCGTCGCCGATGACCTCTGCTCCCACGACCTTCGCGATGGACCTCGTCAGGGCCTGTGCAGCCAGGTTCACCGCCTTGACGAGCCCGCCCCTGGGAGCCATGAACACCCGATAGAGCGGGTGCGACAGGAAGTGAGCGAGTCGCTGCGGTGCGTCGATGAAGTCCAGAGCGTTGCGAGTCGGTGGAGTGTCGACCACTACGAGGTCGAAACCGCCCTCGACAGCCAGTTCGTAGAGTTTCTCGGACGCCATGTACTCCTGGGTGCCCGAGAGGGAGCCGGAGATGTTCTGGTAGAAGGTGTTCGCCAGAATCCGATCTGCTTGGTGCTCGTCGGCCGAGTAGCGCTGGACGAGCCCGTCGAACGTCGCCTTGGTGTCGAGCATCATCGCCCACATCTCGCCGGTTCCGTCGGGCGAGGTGATGCCGTTGATGCGTGCCGGAGTGTTGGTGAGTCCCTCCAACCCGAGTGCATCCGCCAGTCGCCGCGCGGGATCGATGGTCACCACGACGGACCGTCGGCCTTCACCGGCGGCTCGCAGCGCTATGAGAGCCGCAGTCGTGGTCTTGCCCACCCCACCGGAGCCGCAGCACACGACGACCGAGCTCGATCGAACGACTTCTGTCAGGCTGGTCACGGGGCGCCGCCTCCCAGGTCGGAGATGCGCGAGAGCAGGGCGTCGGCCAGCAGGTCCAGGTGGTCCCGGTCGAGCTGAGAGGTCACCAGGTAAGGCAACAGGAGTTGCGGCAGCGGCAGTTCGGCGGCCATTCGGTCGAGCTGGGCCTGTTGCAGGGCGCGCCTGGCCATTCGGAACTCGGCTGCAGCCCGCAGGAGTTCCGCTTCGCCGGGGAGTAGCAGCGCGGCCGCCTCGCGTGCGGCGGCTTCCGGATCGGTGTCGAGCCCCGGGAGGTCCGCCACCACGCCGTTGACCACCACCGGGCCGAGTGCGACGCCCACGTCATCCTCCAGGCTGTACGCCGTCTGGATCAGCTCGTTGACCGGGGTCTCCTCGGGCACGGTTACCAGCACGACTCGGCACCGCGCCGGATCGTTGAGCAGCTCGAGCACCTCCTCGGCCTGGCTGTTGATCGGCCCCACCTTCACTGCGTCGGCAAGACCTGACGCCGAACGCAGGAACGAGATCGCGTGCCCCGCCGCGGGTGCGTCCAACACGATGACGTCGTGCCCGCCGGACCGCTCCAGGCCTTTGACCGCTCCCAGCACGAGGATGTCGCGGATCCCCGGTACTGCGGTCGAGATCAGCTCCAGCGCTCCGCTCGACACCAAGCGGTTGGAGATCCTTTGCAGCCCGTGTTTGCGCAGGTAGTCGAGCAGCGCCTCGTCGGGTGTGATCGTCCGGGCCGTGACGCCCCCGTGCGAGTCATCGGCAGGGACGAGCACAGTGTCATCGAAGTGGATCCGCTCCGAGCCGTACATGGACGCCAGTCCGCCCTTGCCCTCGACCTCGACGACAAGGGTGCGCAGACCGACTCGGGAAGCGGCGACAGCGAGCGCCGCGGAGACGGCGGTTTTGCCGACACCGCCTTTCCCGGCGACGATGATCACCCCGGATGCAGTGAAGAACTGCTCAGGATCCACGCTGTCCCTTCGGAGGCTCTGCGGTGCGAACACTACCCAGCCCACTACGGCTGACGGCCACCGGGCTGCTCGTCGCGGCAGTGGCGAGCCTCGTCCTGTGCGTGGCCGCGCCGGGTGTCGGCGCGCAGCAGTCCTGCCCCGACGGTTGCGTCGACGTGGTCGCCGTCGACGGCATCATCGACGAGATCGAGGCGGACTTCATAATCGGCAGCGTACGTGCAGCCAACCGCGTCGACGATGTCGTGGCGGTGGTGCTCCAGATGGACAGTCCCGGGACCGCTGTTCCTGACGACCGGCTCAACGAGATCGCGTCGGTCATCGCCAACTCGAGGGTCCCGGTCTCGGTGTGGATAGGGGCTTCCGGTTCCAGCGCCTTGGGCGGGTCGGCAGAGCTCGTGCAGGTGGCCGACTCGTCCGGGATAACGCCGGGATCGGGCATCGGTGACGTCGGGGAGCAGCGACTGGACGTCGCCGAGTTCGGACGGCTGTTCGCCGGGGAGGATGCCGAAGCGCTCACACGCGTGTTCGAAGGCGAGGACGCTGTCGAGGCGGGACTGGTCGATCGCTTCTCGCCGACGCTTGTCGAGCACGTGGGAGAGCTCGACCAGGTTGAGGTCCGCGAGGTCAAGGGTGAGGACGGAGAGGTGCGGCGTGAGCCCGTCCAGCGCGTGCGGTTCTCCAAACTGCCCCTACAGACCCAGCTGATGCACACCGCGGCCAGCCCCTCGGTCGCCTACCTGCTGTTGGTGCTTGGGCTCGGGTTGCTGCTTTTCGAGTTCTTCACCGCCGGTGTCGGGGTCGCCGGGGTGGTCGGCGCCGGGTTCCTGGTACTCGGTTCGTTCGGACTGGCGGAGCTCCCGTTCAACTCATGGGCGCTGGGCATGGTGCTGTTCTCGATGCTGGCGTTCGCCATCGATGTGCAGACCGGTATCCCGCGGCTGTGGACGATCATCGGGATGGTCGCGTTCACCCTGGGGTCGGCCTTCCTGCTGACCGAGTTCCGCCCGACCTGGATCGCGCTCCTGGTGGGTGTGGGCGGGATGGCGGCGACGATGTTCTCCGGCATGCCCGCGATGGTCCGGTCACGGTTTGGAACTCCCACCATCGGTCGCGAGTGGATGATCGACGAGATGGGGGTTGCCGACAGCGACGTGGACCCGACGGGGCGGGTGAGCATCCGTGGTGCCCGCTGGCGTGCCCGCACGAATCGGGCGACGCCCATCCGTTCCGGTGAGCCGGTCCGGGTCGTGGCGGTCGACGGTCTCGAGCTCGAGGTCGAACCCGAGACCGGCGGTGCAGTCGACCACCGGGACCGCCGCTGAGCCCAGCGCCCCGCTAACCGGAGTTCGCAGTGCGCGAACTTCATCACAAGCCTTGTGGACCGCAGGTCCGCGTGCATAGGGTGCGCCCACACACCGATTCGGGGGGTCGTACGGTGAGTGCACAACAGTCAATGGACGCGTGGCAGGCCAAGGCGGCATGTCGTGGCCCACAGGCGGTGGTCTTCTTCCCGCCTCCGCAGTTTGAACGCAAGGTCGACCGTCTGGAACGCGAACGTCGCGCCAAGGCGATCTGCGCGGATTGCATGGTTCGTCGCGACTGCCTGGACTACTCGATACAGATCAAGGAGCCGCACGGGATCTGGGGCGGCCTGAACGAGCACGAACGTCGAGCGCTGGCCGAGTCGGCTACCTGAGCGAGTCAGCGAACTGAGACAGAGCGTGGGCCTGCTCCCGCTGTCGTCGCCGGTGGATGGGTCAGCCCCTGAGCAGCGTCTCATCGGCCAGTCGGCTGAGGACGCGCCCCGACGCGCAGGCGCGTAGCGTCTGGGACATGTTCGCTGCACTGCTCGCGTTCTTCTTGGTCCTCCCATTTCTCGAGATCTGGGTAGCGATCAAGGTCGCGGGGCTCATAGGCGCGCCGTTGACCATGATGCTGGTCATCGGCATGAGCGTGCTCGGCTGGTTCCTGCTGCGCGGCGAGGGCGTTGGCGTCTGGCGTCGAATCAACGCCGAGGTGGCAGCTGGCCGCACCCCCGCCCAGCAGATGCTCGACGGGGTGCTCGTGTTGATAGGCGGGGTCTGTCTGATCCTGCCCGGATTCATCACAGGAGTTTTCGGCCTGCTCCTCCTGCTCCCACCGGTGCGGTCGGTCCTTCGACCGGTGCTCTCACGGTGGATGGCGCGACGGGCAGAGCGGCTGGTGCGATCCGGTCGCATGAGCGCCATGATGGTCGACACGGTGGTCGACGCCGAGGGCCGCGTGAGGACCCGGACCCACACGACCGCTGAGGTGATCGACACTGATGGCTGGGATGCCGGCGAGGAGCCACATGAGCTTCCCGTGGACCACCGGAGCGGTTCAGTCATCGACGGTCACGTCGTCGGGGACGGTCCCGATGGTCGTCCGACGCGCTGAGACACGGGCCGCTACGGTTCGGCCGTGACCCCTGTCAACTTCGGCCACGACGATCCCGAATCAGTGCCGCTGCGTGACGCGGCGACGGTGATGCTCCTGCGTGACTCTGCCGACGGGCTCGAGGTCTGCATGTTGCAACGCAACCTCAACTCGGATTTCGTGGGCGGTGCCTATGTGTTTCCCGGAGGTGCGGTCGACCCCGAGGACGGCGACGACGACGTCGCCGCTGTGTGTCTCGGGCGGGATGATCGGTCAGCGTCGAAGCTGGTCGGTGTCGAGCGTGGCGGCTTGGCGTTCTGGGTGGCGGCGGTGCGCGAGTCGTTCGAGGAGGCCGGAGTGCTGTTGGCGGCGGACGACTCAGGAGCGGTCGTTTCGTTCGAGGATCCAGTGGTCGCTGCGCGGTTCGGTGCTCACCGCCAGGATGTCGACACCGGTCGACGCCGTCTTTCGCAGGTGTGTGTCGACGAGCAGCTGCGACTGACGGTCGGCGACATGCACTACTTCTCCCGCTGGGTGACGCCGCTGGGCGCCCCCAGGCGCTACGACACCAGGTTCTTCGTGGCCGCAGCACCGGATGCGCAGGAGCCGCTCCACGACGACCACGAGGTGATCGGTTCGTGCTGGCTGACTCCGCGCGCTGCGCTGGCCGATCACGAGGCAGGGCGCATGACGATGATCTTCCCGACCGTCCGGACGATGGTCGCGCTCTCCCGGTTCGACGCTGCTCGGGACGTGCTCGACCACGCCCGCGCCCAGGAGCAGGTGGATGCCGTCCTGCCGATGATCCGCGAGGAAGGCGGTGGGCTGCGTCTCTACCTGCCGGGTGACCCCGAGGGCACGGGCGGGGTCTACGACGCGATAACCGGCGAGCCGCTTACATAGCACCTGGGCTCGACCTCCGCCCGTGTCTGTCTCGGTGCGATCGCTGTCGCTGGACGACAGCAATCGCACCGAGAACTGGATGAGTGGAGATGGATCGTCAGTCGACAGGAGCGATCGAGGCGAAAGCCCGCGCACGGTCGAGCTGTGCGGTGCGCTCGTCGGCGGTCGCGGAGCCAACCAGGACGTAGTCGCCGCGGTATTGCTCGAGCAGTTCACCGTCGGCGTGGACTAGCCAGGGCAGGGCGAGCCGGCGGGGAACCCGCACCTGATCGGGCGCTTCGCACGTCCCGAAGATCCGATCCCAGATGTTTGTGGTCACCCCGTGGTTGGCCCGCGGGTGTCCGAAGTGGTGGTGGAAGTGATGCCGCCGCAACCAGGTGCCGTATCGGCTCGACGGTGCGCGTAGATGTGCCATCGCGTGCTGGTACTCGTAGAAGAAGTATCCGGCTGCCCAACCCAATGCGAGCGACACTCCGGCGGCGGGGCCGACGAGCCACCAGGTGACAGGCATCCACATCCCGAAGCCGACGAGCAGCATGCCCGCCCAGCTCATCAGGTGGGTGACAGAGAAGCTCCATGACGAGTGCACGTGGTGCTCCAGGTGCTCCCGACTCATGATCCCCTTGCCGTTGAGCTCGTGCATGGCGAATCGGTGCAGCACGTACTCCGCGAGGGTCCACAGGGCGGCCCCCACGGCAAAGCTGACGACAACGATGACGAGCGACGTGGACGAGTCGGCGAGGGGCACAGGTCAGTTCCTTCCGCTGGGCTCTACGGATCCAGGTGGCACGGAAGCGGACAGTTCGTCGGCGAGTTCGCGAGCCGCCACCAGGTCGGCTGGGCGGGCACCCCAGCCGCGCAGTAGTGCGCCTGTCAGGTTTCGTCCGATCGCCTCTCCTGTCGTCGGCATGCCGGTGCTGAGCTCGTCGGAGAGAAGGGCGCCGTTCATCGCCAGGACCCAGCCGAAGGTCTGCAGGGTCGTGCCGTCGACCGGCTCGCCGACGGGGTTGCTCGAATCGCCGGCAGGCTCCAGCGCGCCGGCTTCCTCGGCGCGCTGGAGCAGCTGACGGGGTACTTCGAGCACCGATAGCGCGGCCGGCAGGACCGACACCGCGTCAGCGGTGTCCTCGACACCGGGTGACACCAGCAACTGTTGCTGCAGCCGGAACTCGCGACGGTGATGCCGGGGCGCTGTGAGGAAGAGGTCCGAGAACGCGAACAACAGAGCCAGTGAGCGGCGGCGTTGTTGTGGCCGTGGCGACCTGGCTGTGAGAGCCGCCTCCCACGCGCCGACATGGTCGTGAGCGACCCGGGAGAGTGTCGCCAGGGCACGTTGCTGAAGTGCCGCCAGCAGCGCGCTGCGGGACGAGAAGTACGTGTACAGCGACGCCGGGGCGTAGTCGGCCGCCTCGGCCAGCGCCGCCATCGTCAATCCCTCGATCCCGTCCCTGTCGACCAGCTCGGCAGCGCGGTCCAACAGCGCATCGCGTCGCGCGGCACGTTTGCGGGATCGCCTGTCGGGTTCGTTCCCTGGCTCGGGCGGGGCGGTCAGCGCCGAACTACCTTTCAAAGAGGCGACGTTTTTCGAAGGCACATCGGAAAACGTCGCACAGTCGGGTCGATAGGGTCAAGGGGTATGTCGACGCGCGACCGCCACGAACCAACTGCTCACGACCACGTTGGCGGTAACGAATCCACTACCCATGGGCACGGGGACCACACCGGAGCGGGGTCTGATTTCGACGCTCGGGCAGCCACCTGGGATGACGCCGCAAAGGTCGCTCGAGCGCGTCGAGTGGCCGACGCGATCGTCGAGGCAGCTGCGCCCGGGGAGTCGGCACGTCTGTTCGAGTACGGCGCGGGAACGGGTCTTGTGACCGAGGCCCTCGGTGACCGCGTGGGTTCCGCGCTGTTGGCCGACAGCTCTGCGGGGATGAGGGACGTGATGGCGGCCAAGGTCGCCGATGGCCGTCTGGCCAACGCGACGATCACCGACCTGAACCTCGCGGACCCCCGGGCGCAGCTTCCAGCCGAACGCTTCGATCTGATCGTCACCGTGCTCACGTTGCACCATGTCGAAGACCTCGATCTCGTGCTGGGCCGCTTCGCCGACATGCTCGACTTCAATGGCCAGCTGTGCATCGTCGATCTGGACGCCGAGGACGGCAGCTTCCACGGCGAAGGTTTCAGTGGCCACCACGGGTTCGACCGTGACGGTCTTGCCGATCGTCTGCGGGCCGCGGGCTTCGACGACGCCCGGGTGACCGACTGCGGCGAGCTAGAGCGCGATGAGGGCAGCTACTCGATGTTCCTCGCCGTCGCCAGGTCGACGAGTCTGTCCACGAACGGGACCTGACCCCTCACCAGGCGGTGACGCGCCAGCTCCGGTGTGCACCACTCCGCCCGGTCCACCTCGGGGAACGTGATCTCCCGGCCGGAGCCCCGCGGCCATTCCAGGGTGACCTCGTTCGAGCGCAGAGCGGACGTGTCGACCGACCCCTGCACGGCCCACGCCAACACCGCCTTGCCGCCCGCCTGACGAATGCTGCCCAGATCCGCCGGGGTGGAGTTGGGCGGATCGAGGCCCAGCTCCTCGCGGAACTCACGCAGCGCCGCCGTCAGCGGTTCCTCGTCCGGGTCGATCTCTCCTTTGGGGATCGACCAGGCAGCCTCGTCCTTGCGCGCCCAGAACGGGCCTCCCGGGTGGACCAACAGGAGCTCCAACCCCTCGACCGGCGCGCTGTCGCCGTCGACGAAGCGATAGACCACCAGCCCGGCGCTCGTCACCACGGCCGGTCCGTACCGGAAGGCATGTCAGCTGGCGCCTTGGCCGGCCAGGACGGCGAACGATCCGGTCGCGGTCGCGATCAGGTTGTCGGCGTCATCGACGATCCGTCCCTCGAGCTGGACAACCCGGCGGCCGGCCTTGAGCGCCGACACGTCGGCGACGAGCGAACCGTCCGCCGCCGCGCGCAGGAAGCGCAGGTGGACCTCGATGGAAGCACAGACCTGGGAGTCGTCAAGGATGCTCATCGTCGCTGCGCCCATGGCGGTGTCGACCATTGCGAACAGCACCGCGCCGTGAACCACGCCGTTCGGGTTGAGCAGATCGGAAGTGACGGCCAATTCGGCCCGCCCCCGGCCGCGCTCCGACGAGCTGATCGTCATGCCCAGGTGTTCCTGCAGCGGGAACGACGCCGGTCGGAAGGTCATGGAGTGACCGTATTCGCGGTTGGTGCTGTTGGGCACTCCGGGCCGAGGCCGGCCGCGATGTGCTGAGATCAGCCGATGGCCACTCCTTCGTTCTCGACGCTGCGAATCGATCCCGATCCCGCCTCCGGAGTCGCGACGCTCACACTGGACCGACCGGACAAGCTGAACGCGTTGTCACGCGACCTGCTGGTCGAACTGGCCCGTGCATGTCGCTGGCTGGACGAGCAGACCGATATCGCGGTGGTTGTGGTCAGAGGTGCGGGGAGAGCCTTCTCGGCGGGGTTCGACCTGTCGGACTTCGCCGGTGGGGAGACCGCTGCCATCTCACCCAGGGACTCCGCCGACCTCGGCCGGCTTGCCGCCGAGGCGCTGACCGACGTGCGTCAGCTCACGATCGCGGCAGTGCACGGTCACTGCGTAGGTGGGGGACTGGTGCTGGCGGCGTCGTGCGACATCCGCCTTGCGGCAGACGACACCCGCTTCTCGATTCCGGAGGTGGATCTCGGCATCCCGCTCGCCTGGGGTGGCATCCCCCGCCTCACCCGCGAGCTGGGCCCAGCGGTGACCAAGGAACTCGTGTTGACGTGCCGCCCGTTCGATGCCGACGAGGCCAAGGCGCTCCGATTCGTGAACAGGGTCGTGCCGAGGGACGAGCTCGACAGTGCGGCGTCGGGGATGGCCGCGGAGCTCGCGTCGAAGCCGGGTTTCGCCCTCCGCACGACGAAGCAGCAGGTGAACGCGGTGATGGAGGAGATCGCCGGCACTCGTCGCAACGCGAGTGACGCGGACGTGCTCGCGGTGGCGCTCAGTGATCCGGAGTCGCGTGAGGCGTCGCTGCGCTACCTGGAAGCGCGGCTCGGCCCGAAGCAGTGACGCGCCCGGGCAGCAGGGCACAGGCGGCTGCGATGGTCGCGGTGAGCACGGCGAACACCAGCAACGACGTCGAGAGCGGGACCCAACCCGTCGTCTGGTAGGTGTGATCAGGCGACGAGAAGGTGCGCGTGGTGGTCCGGAGGATGAGGAGCGCAGCAGCGCCGAGCACGCCGACGATCACGACGATGCTGGCGGCGAGTGCGCGCAGTCGGGACGGTCCCGCTCCGCAGCGCGCCCATCGAAGCACCAGAGCGACGGCAGGAACGAGGAGCGGCAGAGTCGCCGGGGAAATCGTTGCCAGCAGAGCGAGCACTATGCCACTCGGCAGCAGGAGCGCTGGCCTGCCGGTCCTGTTGGCGATCAGGCACAGGACCCCGGGTGTGGCTATCACCGCGCCGAGCGCCACCGAGGAGATGAGCGACTCGACGTTGCGGGCGATCGGGTCCTCGCCGAGGAACCTGACGACGACGAGCGCAGCTACGGCAGCGACGACGAATCCGCCGAGCACGTCGGCCCAGGTGGCAGCCGGGCGAGCCGGTCGGAGCCGGCCATGGTCAGGCGATGGGGCCGTCATGGCTCCACCCCTTCCGACCCGCTCCCAGTTGTGGCCGCCGCCAGTAACAGCAGCGTGAGCTGGCCGGCCATCGCCTCGGGCGTAGGCCCCTCGGGTTCGAGGGCGCTCTGCAGGACGATCCCGTTGCACGTGGCGACGATCAGGGCTGCCATGGCATCGGGGTCGACCCAGGCAGGTACTGATCCGCCGTCCTTCAACTCGCCGTTCACGGAGGCCAGGCGCTGGCGAATCCGGCGGACGACATCGTCGCTGCTGCGATGGTGACCGGACTGCCGGGTGCTTTCGAGCAGCGCGGTCAGGTAGACGGTCGAGCGGTCGCGTTTGTCGGCGAACGTGGACAGCATGCCGGTCACCGCGCTGGCGACTCGCTGCGCGGGCGGAGCGTCTGATTCGAGCTGGTCGAGGGCCGGTTGTACGAGATCCTCGACCTCGGCGCGCAGGGCCGCGTGGACGAGCGACTCCTTGGAGCCGAACCAGTAGGTGATCGCTGCCAGGTTGGCTCCCGCGACCTCGGTGATGCGCCGTGAGGTGGCGGCCGCCACGCCATCGGCGGCGATGATCGCTCGAGCGGCCTCGATCAGCTGGGCCCGGGTCGCTCCACCATCAGCCACTGCCCGGCGCTGCGGTGGACTCTCGGGAGCCACGGCGTCCGAATGCGGAGGGTTCATACGATTGTATGATACCTGGACGTCGAGGGGCCGGGTCGTGGCGGTCTCGTACCATTCGCCCGGTGACGAGGAAGCCGGATCTCGGCCCGACCAGTTCGACCAGTTCGACCAGCCCGACACGGGAGCCGCACGAGGTGGGCAGGTCCCGAGTACGCCGTTGGTCGACGACGGCAGGGCTGGTGCTCCTGGGTGCGCTCCTCATCTCGGGTGTGCTGCGCCAGCTCGGTGAGGATGCCGCGGAGCACGCAGTACTCGGAACATTCGAGCAGCTGCCGGACCCGCTCCGTCCGGCCGAACCCGGAACCCTCATACGCTGGGAGCGTCTGCTCGGCGCGCCTGACGGATCGCATGCCTGGCGCGTGCTCTACCACTCGACCGATGTCCACGGAGAGGACATCGGTGTGTCGGGAGTGGTCGTGGTACCCGACGGTCCCCCACCCGAGGGCGGTTGGCCCGTTGTGTCGTGGGCCCACCCGACCACAGGTGCCGCCGGCCGTTGCGCTCCATCCCAGTGGGAGGACCCGTTCCTGCTGATCGCCGGTCTGCACGAACTGGTCGGCTCGGGGTACGCGGTGGTGGCGACGGACTACTCGGGGATGGGAGCTGACGGTCCACCGAGTTACCTCATCGGAGTGACCGAGGGGAACAACGTCGTGGACGTCGTGCGCGCCGCCAGGGCACTTCCCGGTTCGGGTGTCGGCACGGATCTGTACCTTTGGGGCCACTCCCAGGGCGGGCAGGCGGCTCTCTTCGCTGGGCAGTTGGCACCGTCGTACGCACCCGAGCTCGACCTGGAAGCGGTTGCCGTGGCGGCTCCTGCAGCGGACCTGTCCCAGCTGTTGGCCGACCACCGCGACGACGTCTCGGGCGTGACCATCGGTTCGTACGCGTTCGACGCGCTCGTATCCGTGTACGGGAACTCGGACCCGTCGGTCCGTCTCGAGGACGTGCTCACTCCCCCGGGGGTTGCAGTCGTTCCCCAGATCGAGCCGCGCTGCCTGCTGACCGACATGAAGGAACTGCACCGGATTGCGACGCCCGTCGTGGGCGACTTCTTCGCTGTCGACCCGGGCACGACCGAGCCGTGGAGTGAGCTCCTTCGCCAGAACACCCCGGGTGGATCGCCGTTGGGTGTGCCGCTGCTGGTGGCCCAGGGCGATGCCGACGAACTGGTCCTACCGTCGGCGACGTCGGCGTTCGTGGAGCGGCTGTGCAGCTCGGGCGAGCAGGTCACCTACCGGAGATACCCGGGGATCGACCACGGCCTCATAGGCGAGCGAATCGTGCCCTACCTGCTCGACTGGTTCGCAGCGGTGCGTTCGGGTGAGTCGACCGACAGCACCTGTCCGGCCGGAAGCTGAGCTGACCGGTGCCGACCCGAGCCTGAGAGTGGCTCTGCTGGACGGCTGCCGTCACTGGCGGCGTTGAGCAACCGTGAACCACGTACAACACTGAGCGGATGACTCGACGGCCTTCCGCTACAGCGATTCGCCAGCATGTTCGCTCACCCGTTCGCCGGCTTGGCGTCGCGGCGGTGGTCATGGCCATCGCCGTCGGGGGTGCAGCGTGCTCGTCGGGTGAATCCGACACGGACTCCACGTCGACCACGACGGCTGAGACAACCACGACGACAACGGTCGACAACTCGGACCGGGCCCTGGAGTCGACGACGGTCTTCCGTTCCGGTGAGGACGGCTACGCCACATACCGCATCCCGGCGATCACCCGAACCGGGGACGGCACCCTGATCGCCTTCGCCGAGGGACGGGTCTCCACCGCGGCCGACGACGGCAACGTCGACCTGTTGGCCAAACGTTCCACCGACGACGGAAGAACCTGGGGTGAGTTGCAGGTGGTCGCCGACATGGACGACAACTTCATCGGCAACCCGTCGCCAGTCGTCGACCGGGAGTCCGGGCGGGTCGTGCTGTTGGCGACCTTCAAGGCCGGCGCCGACACAGAGCTCGAGATCCGCACCGCCACGGGTGCCGACACGAGCCGCGAGTACCTGCTCACCAGCGACGACGACGGCGAGACCTGGTCGCAGCCGACCGAGATCACCGAGTCGGTCAAGCTGCCCGAGTGGCGCTGGTACAGCGTCGGTCCCGGCCACGCCTTCCAGATCGAGTCCGGCCCGTACGAGGGCAGGATGGTGGCGGCGGCGAACCACTCCGACGGCTCTCTCAACTACGGCGCCCACCTGCTGCTGAGCGACGACGGGGGACAGACCTGGAGGATCGGCGCGATCGACACACCCCAGGGCGGACCGCTGCACCCCAATGAGGCGACAGCCGCCGCTCTGACCGACGGCACCATCGTCGTGTCGGCACGGGACCAGGAAGGAGCGGACGAGTGGCACCGACTGCGCACGACGTCGACCGATGGTGGTGAGACGTTCAGCGCGCCGTTCCAGGATCAGGCGGGGCTGGTCATGCCGGTGGTGCAGGCCTCGATGCTCGGACTCGTCGGCGACGGATCAGACGGTGAGGGGGCGGGCGAAGCGGAGTCGGGCACGCTGCTGCTGTCCGGTCCGTCCGACTCCCAGGCGCGGATCGATCTGCGCGTCAGGACATCTGTCGACGCGGGGATGACCTGGTCGGAGGGCCTGCTGGTTGGCCCCGGGCCTGCGGCCTACTCAGACCTGGTGCTGATCCCCGGTGGACTCGTCGGCGTGCTCTTCGAGACCGGCGACGCCCAGGCCAACGAACGGATCGACTTCGCCACGTTCGGCGCAGCGCTGCTCAACGACTGAGCCGCAGCACCCGCGCCGCAGGCCTGCGGCATCCGACCGCTGTCCGTTCTTCACTGTCACACCTCGGTCTCAGAGTGATCGGTGTGAGTGGAACTCCTCACTCCCACTGCTTCCCCGAAAGGCCAGACCATGGCAGCTCGCTCGCGACGGCGGAACCGATCCGTCAGCCGCCAACCGTCACCCAACCATCCTTCCGTGCGCCACGGGCTGCTCGGGAATCGAACCTTGGCGTTGCTCGACGTGGAGAACCTGCTGTGCGGAGAACCCGCTGACGCCACAGCCGACGACTACCGATTCGCTCTCGCCGAGACTGCAGCACTGGCCGGGTTGAAGGGCACCGACTGCGTCGTGCTGGCAGCGGGATCCGGGAACGACACCGGAGTGTTCGCCTGCCTGCACACTTGGCGGGGCGCTGCGATGCGGTGTCGCAGTGGCGAGGACGGAGCAGACCGAGCACTGACGGAACACATCGCCGACATGGCCGCGGTTGCCAGGGGTTACCAGCGAGTCGTGATCGGTTCGGGTGATCACCACTTCGTCGCCTGTGTCCGCCAGATGCAGGATGTCGGCCTGCGGACCACGGTCGTGTCACGGCGTCGCAAGCTCAGCCGTGAGCTGCAACGTGTCGCTGAGCAGGTCCTGTTGCTGCCCGACCACGGACAGCTGGGCTTGTCGGGGTGAGGTGCAGTTCCCATCGCCACTCGCGTGGTGCGAGGCCTACGATCAAGGCAGGTCTACGGGGGCTGTCAGACCATCATCCGAGGGGGATCCATGCACGACCTGGTGATCAGGAACGGCAACGTCGTCGACGGCAGCGGCGCGCCCGGGCGTACTGCTGACATCGCAATCGACGGAGATCGCATCGTCGAGGTAGGGACCGTCGACGGGAGCGCACGCCGTGAGATCGACGCCGATGGCGCACTCGTCACCCCCGGGTGGGTCGACGTGCACACCCACTACGACGGTCAGGCGACCTGGGACCCCGAGGTCTCACCGTCTGGTTGGCACGGTGTGACGACGGTTGTCATGGGCAACTGCGGAGTCGGGTTCGCTCCTGTCCGGCCCGATGAGCGCGAGTTCCTGATCCAGCTGATGGAGGGTGTCGAGGACATCCCAGGCGCCGCGCTTGACGAGGGCATGACCTGGAACTGGGAGTCGTTCCCCGAGTACCTCGACGAGCTCGAGCGGATGCCGCGGGTGCTCGACGTGGCGGCTCTGCTGCCCCACGGCGCGCTGCGCGCCTACGTGCTGGGGGCCAATCGTCCGAACGAACCGGCCACCGATGCCGAGGTGGCGGCCATGGCGGAGCTGGCGAGAGAGGCGGCGCTCGCCGGTGCGGCGGGGGTTTCGACGACGCGCACGGTTCTGCACCGGGCCAAGGACGGCGAGCTGGCTGCCGGCACAACGGCTGCCGCGACGGAGCTGATCGCCATCGGTGAAGCGCTGGGCGGAACCGGGCACAAGGTGTTCTCGGTCGCGTCCGACATGGTCGACCCGCAGGCCGAGATCGACTGGATGTCGGAGATCTCACGGCGGGCCGGGATCCCGGTGACGTTCCAGGTGCTGGCGGTCGATTTCGCGCCGCACTGGTGGCGTGACTGGATCGACCGGGCGATGGTCGCCAACCGCAACGGTGGTTGGCTCGTACCCCAGGTGGCGGGTAAACCCGCATCGGTGCTCGTCGGGTTCGAGTCGTCGTTCCACCCATTCATACGCAACCCCGAGTACCTGCGCTGCGCGGACCTGGCCATCGATGATCGCATCATCCATCTGCGTCGCCCCGAGGTGCGCTCGGCGATCATCGGCGCCCAACCGGAGGGTGGAGCAACAGGCCTGGAGGCCCTGATGGCGGCCAGCCTGTCGAAGCTGTTCCCGCTCGGTGATCCACCCGACTACGAACCGGATCCGTCCACCAGCATCGCCGCGGTCGCCGCACGTGACGGGCTCGATCCGGTCGCGGTTGCGTACGACCTGATGCTGCAGCGAGACGGGCGTGAGCTGTTGTACCTGCCGTTGCTCGGATACGTGAACGGTGGGCTCGATGACATCGGCGAGATGCTCCGGAACCCCTCGACCGTGCTCGGCCTGGGCGACGGCGGAGCCCACTGCGGAGTGCTCTGCGATGCCAGCCTGCCCACCTTCATGCTGACCCACTGGGCACGCGACCGTTCCCGCGGTGAGACGCTGCCGGTCGAGCAGGTGGTGCACCACCAGACCCGACGCACAGCGATGCTCTACGGCTTCGCTGACCGTGGACTGATCGAGCCCGGTCGTCTGGCTGACGTGAACGTCATCGACTTCAACGGCCTTCGCCTGGAGGCGCCACAGATGGCCCATGACCTGCCTGCTGGGGGCAAGCGCTTGATCCAACGGGCGCATGGGTATGTCGCGACCGTGAAGTCCGGCGTCGTGGTACGCCAGGACGACGAGGCGACAGGTGAGCGTCCGGGTGGTCTGCTGCGAGGAGCGCAGCCCGCACTGCCCTGACCGCACAGCTGACCATGACGGCACCGCTCACCGACTGTTGGATCAGGTGTGCTGGCCCGAGTCGGTGCCGAAGGTCTCGGCGTGGAGTTCTCGGACGACTCTCTTGATCCGGGGGGCCGCCTGCTCCGCGAAGGTGTCGATGTCGTGGGCGCCTGCGAGGAAGCGGATGTGGTTGCGGGTCCGCTCGGTGATGGTCCGCCTCGGTACGAGGATCCCGGGAGGCGGGTGTTCCTCGTCGATGAGCCGTGTGGGCGGGATCCGTACGGTTCGCTCCACGACGCTCGGTACGGCGGCGCGGATGCGGCTGTTCAGCTCGCCGTGCAGGCCCACCCCGACGATGTCCGCTACGAGCTGCGCGATCGACGCTCGGTGCGGGGTGCGCGCGTTCGGGTAGCGCAGCCAGAGGGGCGGGTCGCTGAGCACCCATCGCAGATGGCTGACTGCGTGGTCTCCGACCACTCCCGACGGCAGGATCTTGCGGAAGTGGTCCACCTGGTCCTCGTATGGCGCGGACTCGAGCTGGGGATCGGTTGCGATGCTGCGCTCGGCCCAGCGGATCAGTGGTCCGAGCTTGTCCGTCGAACGACGGTCGTAGACCAGGTCAGCGATGTCACGGCGGTAGCGGGGGCTCGCGCCGAGGTGCACGTCGCACTCATCGGGGTCCGCGCAGCGCATCAGGTCGTGCAGGAGCTTGCGCTCGTTGACTCGATCGCTTCCGTGGATCCGGGAGCGTGTCGAGCGCGCGGTCTCGCGGGCGGTCGACGCCAGCGCGGAACGCGCGATGTCGCGGGGCTTGTCGTTGTGGTTGCGCACAGGGCCCTCCTCGGGAGGGCCGGTGGGAACCCGTGGTCGGGTGCACTCGGTCACCGGCTCAAAGCCTCTGCATTGCAACCACCTCAAGAATCTCGTCGGGGCTGCCCCTGGATGGGGCCGCCTTCACATGGTCACACGGCTCCGGCCGCCGGTTCCATCGATTTCGGCGTGCCGCCCTGGTCAGTGCCGGGGAGGGTCGAAGTCTCGCAGCAGCAACTCGATCAGTCGTGGCCACGTGTCTACCTTGGTCGCCCATGCCGGTATCGACGCGGGTTCCTCATGGCTGCCCAGACCACCGGTGAACAGGTAGCGGTGATCGACCGTCGCCAGGTGGGCGAGCACGTCCAGGCGGTCGTCTATGAAGTGGGTGACGCCGAGCTGTTCGCATACCGGATGCTTTTCGGGACGCTTGCGGACGAAGTGCACGTTGCCGAGCGGGATGCTCGAACCCCCGATCACACCGCGGGAACCGAGCCAGCGTCGGGTCAGCTCGGCGATCTTGGGGCCGGCTTTCGACACGATGTGAACCCGGTACTCGAACAGTTCGACGAGTTCCGACACAGCGTCGATCGCTCCCGGGACCGCCGGCGTGTCCATCGGTCTGTCCCCGAAGAACGACGTGTCTGAACCCGCGGCGACCCGGTCGACGAACACCCCACCGACGTCGATTCCCAACACCGGCGGCCGAGCCCGGCTCTGGACTCTCTGACGCGGGAGTGGTTCGACTCCACCCGCTCGCCCTGCCCGTCCCATGCCCCGGGTTCTACGCCCAACCCCGCGACCGTTGCCACGGGATTTCGGGTCCGCCGGCCCTGCTCGCTGGTCCGGGTTCAGATCAGGGAGCGCAGCACAGCCATCGTGCGGGCCATCTCGTCGGGGTTGCCGCCCATCGGCACGGGCGTGAAGTCGGTAGCGCCCGACTCGGCGACACGGCCGATTCCGTCTCGTACCTGTTCCTCGCTGCCCACGATCGACAGGTCACCCAGGCCGTGCACGCCCTCGATGTCCATCATCGCTCGGTAGCTCGGGAGCACGGCGTAGTCGGCGAGGATCGCTGCCAGGAATTCGCGGGCGGGTGCAGGGTCGTCGGTGACCCACACCGGGATCGAGCACACGATCGCCGGTGACGGACGATCGGCTGCCGCGGCCGCGTCGTTGATCACCGGGGCGATGTGCCCGGCGATCGTGCGCGGCCCGACACACCACAGGATGGTGCCGTCGGTGCGGCGCCCAGCCAGTCGGAGCATCTGTTCTCCGAGTGCGGCGATCATCACACGGGGTGTGCCGGGGGATGGCTTTGCGCCTTCGCCGTCGAACGACCAGGCGTCGCCCTGGTGGGACGCGCTGCCTGATTCGAGCAGGTCGCCGAGGATCGCCAGGTAGTCGATCATGTGGCGCACCGGCCGATCCCAGGTCATGCGCAGGCTGCCCTCGACGTGCGGCTTGTGGTTCACGCCGATGCCGACGACGAGACGCTCGCCGATAATCGCCTGGGTGGTCAGGGCCTGCGCGGCGAGCATGTGCGGGTGGCGCTCCCAGGTCGAGATGACCGCCGTACCGAGCTGCATGTCGGAGTCGGTCCGACCATGAGCTGCGAGCACGGTGAGAGCATCGATCAGCCCCACCTGGGCGACCCAGTAGCTGCTGAACCCGTCGCGTTCACAGTCGGCCAGGTCGGCGAGCACACCGGCCACTCCGTCGGTGATCATCCGTCCCGAGCCGTTGATTCCGATGCGCATGAGTGGAATCTACGACGACGCTCAACGCTGGAACAGGCCGATCCCGCTCGTCGCCGGTTACCCTGGCGCGATGGGGAGCGGTGGGAGGAACCGGTTCGGCCAGGCGCTGGTGGCGGCGGTGGGGCTCGCCGTCTCCGTGGCCTGTGGCGGGAGCGCGGACGATGGTTCCGGTGCAGATCCGGTGGACTCCTCGGTGACGACCGTGGGCGAAACATCCTCAGCGACGCCCTGCCGGCCCGATCCGGCGGTCGTTCCGGGTACCGAGCTTCTCTCCGTGCCGGTTGGTGAGATCGAACGGACCGTTGAACGAGTGGTTCCGCCGAGCTTCGATGGCTCGAAGCGGCTACCCCTCGTCGTCGACCTGCACGGTTTCACCAGCACGATCGCCCAGCAGAACCTGTTCTCGAACCTGCCCGAGGAGGCGGCAGAGAGGGGATACCTGCTGCTGACGCCTCAGGCCGAACCCGCCACCGTCCCCGTGGGGGACGGATCGATGGAGTCGTCCTACTGGAACATCTACCCCGAACTGGAAGAGAACCTCGCCGGCGTACAGGACGACGTGGGCTTCCTGACCGGCCTGATCGACGATGCTGTGTCAAAGCTGTGCGCAGACGAGGATCGGGTCTACCTGACTGGCTTCTCCAACGGCGCAGGGTTGGCGACGTTGATGGCCTGCGAGCTGTCAGGGCGCGTGGCGGCCATCGCTCCTGTGGCCGGGGTCAACCTGGCGCCGGACTGTGGTCACCTCGATCCGGTGTCGGTGATCGCCTTCCATGGCGACGCCGACCCGTTGGTCGCTTACGAAGGCGGCTCCGCGGCGCGGCGGCTGGTGGACAGTCCGCCGGTCGAGTCCCGTGTGGGCCAGTTCGCCGAGGAGGCCGACTGCTCGCCGGACCCGACGGTGACGGAACCGTTCGACGACATCGTCATACGGAAATGGACCGGGTGCGTGGCGGGTACCGAAGTCGAGCTGTACACAGTGCGTGGAGGAGGACACACCTGGCCCGGGATGCTCAACTACGTCGACGTCGCCGAACTGGCAGCCGGTAGCGACGCTGTGAGACTGGCGGAGATGGCCGGGGTCGACCTGGGCACCATCGCGGGACACATGACGACGAACGTCGAGGCAACCTCGGCGATGCTCGACTTCTTCGACGCCCATCAACGGGCCTGACCGCAGGAGCACGGCGGTTCGGGTGACCTTGTGCCCTTACGGAGTGGGGCCCGCTGGCGCGAGGCTGCGGACAGCACGAGAAGAAGGAGAACGTTGATGACCGATCAGGATCGCATCGGCGGGCTGGAACAGCAGATAGACGATCTCAAGTCACAGCTGGCTGAGGTGCGCCGACGACTGGTGAACGCCGAGTTCGATCAGTGGCGCGGTCGTATCGAGGACTTGGAGCTGCAGGCCCGGCTCGGTTCGATGGGTGTGCAGGACAAGGTGTTGCCGGGCATCGAACAGTTGCGAAACCTGTGGCTCGACGCGAAGGAGCGCACCGGCGATGGTGTCGAGGTCGCGTCCGAGGTCACCACCCGCCTCCGCGATGGCATGGAGGCCGCCTACAAGGATCTGCGTGATGCCGTGAGCGACGCAGCGTCGAGCGCTCGCGGCTGAGCGCGGCCTACTCAGGACCCCTTGCCGGATCAGCTGACCGACACGGGAACCGGCCCAGGACCGAATGCAAGCTTGATATGGGAATCTCCAACTCCATGGTCCCAGGCGACCGGGAGGCGAGTACCGACGTGAGCAACCCTCAGAGCATTCAGGAGTCGCTCTACCCCGAGACGACCTGTTTCGGGTGTGGACACGCCAATCCGGACGGCTTCCACCTACGTAGCTACCGCGAGGGCGACGTCACTGTTGCTGAGTTCATCCCCCGGCCCGAACACGACAACGGGTTCGGGTTCCTGAACGGTGGGATCATCTCGACGGTTCTCGACTGTCATGGCGCAGCGGTGGTCATGTGGGAGGCCGCCGCCCGCGGATGGGACTCATACACCGGTGCACCGGTACCCTTCATCACTGCTGGGTTCGAGGTCCGTTTCCTAAGACCTACGCCCCTCGGGCCGGCGGTTCATCTCACGGCCAGCCCAGTCTCCGTCGAAGAAGACCAGATCATCGTCCAAGCGGCGCTCGAGTTCGAGGACAAGGTCAGGGCCAACATGACCGCTGATTGGCGCCGCTTCCGACCACGTTGAAGGCGCTCGAACGAGACCAGGCTGGCGGCACGGTCCGGCACTCCGTTCAGCGGCCCGTCGCTCCGCTGCCAAGCAGCCCGCTGTCGAGTCGGAGCCGTCGGGAGAGCACACGCCGGCGAGGTACTTCGACACGCTGACCTCCATCGAAGTAGTTGCCGTGGGCCAGCTTCACCGCCCCGTCCGCTGATGTATCGGTGACACATCGGCCAAATGGGAAGGGCCACGACCGAAGCCGGGGCCCTTCAAGGTCCCTGGATCCCTTGCTATTGCATGGGATCCGTTCTGCGCGCTCGGCAGGACTCGAACCTGCAACCCTCTGATCCATTGGTGGATCCCGTGGGTTCGTCTCGTGTTGTCGAGTGCTGTTCTACCAGGCCAGGTGCGGTGCGCCGTCCGGCGAGGGGTGCGGAAGCCGGCCTGGTGATGCCCGGTGGATTGCCGACGGGATTGCCAGGTATGCGGTGAAGCACATATGAGGTAGAGTGCATCTCGTGGAGGTCCGCTACCACCCGCTGTTCGAGCGATGGCTCGCGGAGCTCGCAGAGGCCGACGAGGAGATCTTCGGCGAGGTGATGGCACTGCTGACGGCACTCGAGACCCACGGACGACACCTCGACGACGAGCACCGCGAGGAATCCCACCCCGTCGTCACCTCCCGCTTCGACATGCACGCCCTCCGACGCACCCCACCCTCCGAAGCGGCGCCCTACGCCGACCGACCGCCAGTGCTCCGCATCCTCTACGCCATCTGCCGGACCGCCGACCGAGGCGAGGTCGCCGTCGTCCTCCTCGGTGGCGACAAGACCGCCTTGGGCAACAACTGGTACCCGGCGAACCTCACCGAGGCCGAAGCCCGACTCGACCATTACGCACGCCAGCACTCCGACACCACGCCCATCGTGAAGCGAGGGAACCGATGACCACCCGCACCATCCCCACCGACACCGCCAAGGCCGCCGACACCACGATCGGTGACCAGGAGTGGGCTCAGGCCGAGAACGCGCACGAGCGGTTCAAGGCGCTCCTCGAGACCAAGCCTCGGGCCAGGGCCCGCTACGACGCCGTCCTGGCGGAGATCAACAGCCGCCAGGCCACCCTCCGCCGGCTCCGTGAGGCACGGGCCCTCACCCAGTCGACGGTCGCCGAGCTGCTCGACATGGACCAGTCCGAGGTCTCCCGCCTCGAGCGCCGCAGCGACATGCTCCTGTCCACCCTGAAGCGCTTTGTCGCCGCCACCGGCGGCGAGATGCACATCGTCGTCACCTATCCCGACGGCGGACCAGTTGAGCTGCTCGTCGAGGACAGGTGACGGCGAGCGAAGCAGCCGCCGAGCCTCCCAAGCTCGGATCCCTGCCAGATGAGGTGCGAGCAGCCGCGATCGTCCTCCCGAGCGGGGAGGTCATGTGGGCACGAGGACCAACCAGCCGACGGTCCCGCCGGACCCGACAGAGTCCCGCGGTGTGGTGGGAAATCGAGTGTGATGCTCGATGTGTTCAGC
>CAYVDN010000029.1:0-40236 GCA_964450685.1 uncultured Microthrixaceae bacterium | reverse complement strand
GTGAGCTCAGAGATGGACAGCATCAGCCGACCGCTCCTTCCAGGGTGAGGCGCATCAGCGCCTGTGCTTCGACCGCGTACTCCATGGGGAGTTCGTCGAAGACCTCCCGGCAGAATCCGTTGACGATCATCGAGGTCGCGTCCTCCTCGTCCAAGCCGCGTTGGCGGCAGTAGAAGAGCTGGTCCTCACTGATCTTGGACGTCGACGCCTCGTGTTCGACCGAGGCGGTGTCGTTCTTGACCTCCACGTACGGGAACGTGTGCGCGCCGCAGTCCGAGCCGATCAGGAGCGAGTCACAGCGCGTGTGGTTGCGGGCGCCGTCGGCCGAGCGCAGCATCTTCACGAGTCCCCGATAGGTGTTCTGCGCCCGTCCGGCCGAGATCCCCTTGGAGATGATCGTGCTCGTGGTGTTGCGCCCGATGTGGATCATCTTCGTGCCGGTGTCGGCCTGCTGGAGGTTCGTGGTGACCGCCACTGAGTAGAACTCGCCGACCGAGTCGTCGCCCTGGAGGATCACGCTCGGGTACTTCCAGGTGATGGCGGAGCCGGTCTCGACCTGGGTCCAGGAGATCTTCGCCCGCGCCCCGGCCCGCCCCCGCTTGGTGACGAAGTTGTAGATGCCGCCCTTGCCCTCGGCGTCACCGGGGTACCAGTTCTGGACGGTGGAGTACTTGATCGACGAGTCGTCGAGGGCGACGAGCTCGACCACTGCCGCGTGCAACTGGTTCTCGTCGCGCATGGGAGCGGTGCAACCCTCGAGGTAGCTGACGCTCGCACCCTCCTCGGCGACGATCAGGGTCCGCTCGAACTGGCCGGTCTCCTTGGCGTTGATCCGGAAGTAGGTCGACAGCTCCATCGGGCACTTCACGCCGGCAGGGATGAAGCAGAAGGAGCCGTCGGAGAAGACAGCGGAGTTGAGCGCGGCGAAGAAGTTGTCGCGCGGGGGCACGACGGTGCCCAGGTACTTGCGCACCAGGTCGGGGTGCTCGCGCACCGCCTCGGAGAAGGAGCAGAAGATGACACCGACCTCGGCGAGCTGGGCCTTGAAGGTCGTGGCGACCGAGACCGAGTCGATGATCGCGTCGACAGCGACGCCGGTGAGGCGCTCCTGCTCGGCGAGCGAAATGCCGAGCTTGTCGAAGGTGGCGCGGATCTCCGGGTCGACCTCGTCGAGGCTCTTGGGTGCAGGCCCCTTGGGTTTGGGGGCCGCCCAGTAGTACATGTCCTGGTAGTCGATCGGTGGATGGGTGACCTTGGGCCAGGTCGGCTCCTCCATCGTCATGAAGTGACGGAAGGCGTTGAGTCGCCACTCGAGCAGCCACTCGGGCTCGTCCTTCTTGGAGGAGATCAGCCGGACGACGTCCTCGTTCAGGCCCTTGGGGGCCAGCTCGGTCTCGATGTCGGTCTCGAAACCGAAGGCGTATTCACGCTCGACAAGGTCGTCGATCACGTCCGACATGTAGCCTCCTTGTGGTCACTCCGATGATATCTCTAGTTGTGGCTAGAGAAAAACGTCAGGCCTCGGCTTGATCGAAGGTCCAGTCGGGCCGCTTGCGTCGGAACGACTCGTCGTAATGGGCCCGGCCATCGGCCAGATCCACAAGTTTGGCAAGAGGACGGTGCCCCAGTCGAGGGCAGCCCTGAACTTCGATGTGTTCGGCGAACTCCTCGGGGAAGGCGCGCAGCACGCTCGACACGACCCGTTGCTCCTCGGTGGCGAGGTAGCAGCGGCTGCCATCGGTGACCCGCTCGAGCCAGCTTCCGATGATTCCCAGGTCCCGGTCGGAACCCTGGCCAGACTCGATCGCAGCCAACCTGGCGGTGATCTCGCCCGAACCCAGCTTGCACGGCGGGCACTGTCCGCATGACTCGATCCACAGGAACCGTGAGAGCTGGTACGCGGCGTCAACCATGCATGCGGAGTCGTCGTAGACGATGAATCCTGCCGATCCCATGCCTGAGCCGATGGCGGCGAAGCCCTCGTAGCTGAGCTCGACGTCCAGGTTCTGTGCGGTGATCACAGGGTTGGCGACTCCCGAGAAGACGGCTTTGACCCTGCGGCCCGGAGCGACCCCTCCACCGACCACCTCGATCACGTCGCGCAGCGGTGTACCGAGGGCGATCTCGGCGACTCCGGGTGCAACGACGTCACCGACGACGGTCGCCATGGCGTTGCCGGGAGACTCGGGAGTCCCCGTGGACCTGAACCAGTCGGCCCCGTTGGCGAGGATGTGCGCCACGTTCGAGAGCGTCTCGACGTTGTTGACAAGCGTCGGATTCGGTTCGTCGGTGCGCTGAGCGGGCCCGTGCGGGCCCGCTTCCCATCCTTCCTGGGGGGAAGCTGCGAAAAGGCCATGTTCGTACGGGGGGAACCAGCGCGGCAGCGGAGGCTTGCCCTCGATCACCTCGAGCATGGCCTTCTCCTCGCCGAAGAGGTACTCGTCGGGCCCACCGACGATGTTCACCGTGCAGTCGGTGCAGATGCCGGCGTTCTGGAACTCCTGTACAGCGCGGGTCAGGACCTCGATCTCGTGCGCGAACGAGGCCTTCAAGCACACGTAGGCCTCTGCCGCGTTCACGGCGAAGGCAGCGATGACGAGGCCCTCGACAAGTTGGTAGGGGTTCGCTCGTAGCAAGGCGCGGTCCTTGAAGGTGCCGGGTTCCCCTTCGGCGCCATTGCAGACCAGGTAGCGCCGGGTTCCCTCCTGCGACGCGATGCCGGCCCATTTGCGGCCGGTGGGAAAGCCACCACCGCCGCGGCCTCTCAGCCCGGAGGTGATGATCATCTCGATGGTCGCTTCCGGTCCGATGCGATGGGCCTCCTCGATGCCCCTACCGCCGTCGGTCGTCGCCAGGTACTGCTCGATGCTGGTGACCGGTTCTGTTGGAATCAGGTAGTCGCTCATCTCACTCCTCGGCCGGGCTGGGTTCAACGGGACTGGGTTCAACATGGCTGGGTTCAACAGGGCTGGGCGTGGGTCTGTCCGCTCTCCTCGTCCCCACCCGTGCGGCGCGGACGGCGCTGTCGGTCACCCACACGGCTACAGCTGTCGCAGCCAGGGACGAGCAGGAGAACGCGATCGCGAACCCGGCGACGTTGGCCGCCACAAGCCCCAGCCACGACCTGGTCGCGGCGAAGCCCTCGCCGAGCAGCTCGTGACCGCCTCCGCGCAGCATCGGGAGCAGGTAGGCGAGCGATCCCCACATGATCTGGCCGTAGCCGGCAACCGCCAGCACGACGACCCAGTCGTCGGCGAACGCGGGCTGTCCGTCACCAACCCGGAAAGCGGTCGCGGCTGTGGCTGCGATCCACCATCCGCAGCCCGTCCACAGCGCGATCAGCCGTGGTCCGGCCCACTCGAACTGGCGCTTGGCGAGCGCTGGCATCCACGCGAGCGTGAGGATGAGGCCGAGCCCGTATCCGGCCAGACCGGCGGCAGCGATACCGTCGATGTCGCCCGCCAGCGCAGCGACGGTCACCGCGACCATGAGCGACTGCCATGCCAGGGTCAGCCTCAGGCGACCGTCAGTGGCCCGCTTGTTCATCTTCGACCGTCCGACGGTGGACGCGAAGTAGGGAAGAGTGCCCGCGATTGTGAGTCCAACCAGGCCGAGCACGTTCGCCGCCACGTGGGCGCTACGCAACGATGTGGTGACCTCGGTGAGGGCCATGGTCAGACCCAGTCCCGATCCGACCAGGCCTGCGGTGAGTGCTGCCACGTATGACGCGACGGCGGTGTCGAAGCGCCGCTTGGTTCCCCTGCGCACGGTCGTGACGAGCAGGGTCGCCAGCAACACCAGCCCTGCGAGATAGGCCGCTCCGGCCGCGCCCACGACGGCATCGGGTAGCCCTGCGCCACGACCGACGGCGATCCCGGCTGCTCCGACGGAGACGCACCATCGTTGGGTGATCACCAACCGGTCAGGCGGTGCGGGTGCAGCGGACCAGGTGACGGTGAGCATCAGTGAGACGGCACTGATCGCCAGCACCGCTCCACCGGCCAGGAACAGGTGAAGGGCCAGCCAGCGGTCCACGCCGCCGAGCACGGTGACAGCGGCGGCGATAGCAGCGGCTGCGATGAAGGCCAACGAGAACCGCAACGTCACCCGGGTCTGGGCGTGCGAACGCGGCACACGATCTGCAGCATCGGGATGTGCTGGTGCGGTCATGGTGGTACGACCCGACCCTCCAGGACGTCCTCGAGCACCCGGGCACCCGAGTGGGCAACGTCACGGGTGGCGGTGACCAGGATGAGCCCGGGGCCCATGACAGCCATGTGCAACTGCTCGAGGGTTTCCGACCCGGGCGGCGTGGCGAGCTCGTCCCGGTACCGACGGGCGAACTCGTCGAACCGCTCCACCCGGTGCCCGTACCAGCGCCGGAGATCTGTGCTCGGGGCGACGTCCTTGCACCAGTCGTCCAGGTCGGCGGCCACCTTGGAGATGCCGCGCGGCCACAGTCGGTCCACGAGTACCCGGCGACTGCTCCCGCTCCTCGGAGCGAGGTCGTAGATGCGTTCGATGTGCACGCCCATCTCGTGCTCCCGGATCTTTTCTGCTGTCCGCCAGCGACCCACCCTGAGGGCGGGCGTCAGGCGTAGGTGACCGGCATCTCCTTGATCCCGTTGAGCCAGCCTGATCTCAGACGGCGTTGAGCTCCGGCCGGTGCGATGTCTGGGATGTTGTCGGCGATCGCGTTGAACATCAGGTCGATCTCCAGCTTCGCCAGGTGGGAGCCGGGGCAGTAGTGCACCCCACCGCCTCCGAAGCCGACGTGCGGGTTCGGGTCCCGGAAGATGTTGAACTCGTTGGGTGAGTCGAAGACGGACTCGTCGTAGTTGGCGGATCCGTAGAGCAGACCGACCCGTTGGCCCTTCGCGATCTCCTGGCCACCCACCTCGCAGTCCTCCATGGCGGTGCGCTGGAACATCTGCACCGGGGTTCCCCAGCGCACGACCTCGTCGGCGGTCGTCGTCGGCCGTTCAGCCTTGTAGCGCTCCCACTGCTCGGGGTTGTCGAAGAACGCCTGCATGCCGTGGCTGATGGCGTTGCGGGTGGTCTCGTTCCCGGCCACCGCCAGCAGCAGGACGAAGAACGCGAACTCCTCGGAGGAGACGACCTCGTCGTCGGCGGCGGCGACGAGACGTGTGACGATGTCCTGGCGGGGGTTCGCTTTGCGGTCCTCGCCCATCTCCGCCGCGTAGCCGAGGATCTCGGCTGCGGCCTGCGCCGGATCGATGTCGAAGTCCGGGTCGTCGTAGGCCATCATCTCGTTCGACCAGTCGAAGATCTTGCGACGGTCCTCCTGGGGGAACCCCACGAGCTCGGCGATCGCCTGCAGGGGGAGCTCGCAGGCGATGTCGTCGACGAAATCACCGGAGCCCTTGTCGCGGGCGTCGAGGACGATCTTGGTCGCCATGTCCTGGAGCATCGCCTCGATGCGCGCGACTCCGCGAGGTGTGAACACGCCGCGCGACACGACTCCCCGCACACGGGTGTGGCGGGGTTCGTCCATGTTGAGGAGCATGCCCTTCTGGATGTGGCGCTCCTGGTACCCGACGGTCCTGCCGTCGAACTTGACGATGGCGGTGTTCTCCTCGCTCGACCAGCCCGAGCGTGCACATGAGATCGCCTTCACATCCGCGTGGCGGGAGATGACCCAGAACCCGCCGTCGTCGAAGCTCGACTCCTCGAGCGTCTGGGCGTTCCAGAACACCGGCGCAGAGCGTCTCAGCCATGCGTACTCCGCGAGCGGTACTGCGTTCGCGTAGATGTCGGGGTTCGTCAGGTCGTAACCCGCCGGCAGGGGAACAGGCATGGGTGCCTCCGTTGTCTGGAACGATCGAACGTCTACGAATCCACCATTTGATCTATCAGTCGGTGGAATATTTCTCAAGGATCTCCCCGGCTCCGACACAACGCTAACGCGCTACCTTGTCGGCGGCCGGGGGGACCGGCGGGGGATTGGCACAGGAGAGCGATGGGGTTCCTTCAGCCGAACCTTCCCGTGGTCGACCACGACGTGTGGGACCGCCAGAGTCGCCAGGACCGGATGCGCCCGCTGGCGCGCCACTACGCCGAGCACGGGTTCGGTTCACCCGACGTCGTGGTGCTCATGTACCTGCTCAAGATGGCCCTCTTCGTGGCGATCGGCTGGATGTTCGTGCTGAGCACGCCAGGCATCGACGGGTGGCTGGATCCCGCGGCCTGGTGGCGCCGCCCCGAGGCGTTCTACAAGTTCGCGCTCTGGACGATGCTGTTCGAGGTGCTCGGGTTGGGATGCGGGTTCGGGCCGCTCAACCTGCGCTTCATCCCACCGATGGGGTCTGTCCTGTACTGGCTCCGGCCCGGGACAATCCGGCTGGCGCCGTTCCGTGGACGTGTCCCGCTGACCGGGGGTGACACCCGAAATGCTGCCGACGTGTTCCTCTACGGGTGCCTGCTCGTGTCGCTGGTCGTGGCACTCGTGGGTGCTCTGCCCCGTGGCGAGGTCGCGGCGGTGGTCGTGCTCCTCGTGCTGGTCGGCCTTCGTGACCAGACGATCTTCCTGGCAGCACGATCCGAGGTCTACGGCTCCCTCGCGCTCACCTACCTCTTCGCGGCAACCGACCAGATCACCGCGGCGAAGCTCGTCATGGTCCTCATCTGGTGGGGCGCGGCAGCTTCCAAGCTCAACCGCCATTTCCCGTTCGTGATGGCGGCGATGCAGAGCAACAGCCCGGTCTGGCGGTTCGGGCACATGAAGCGGCGGTTCCACCGGGACTTCCCCGACGACCTGCGTCCCAGCCGTCTGGCAGCAGCGATGGCGCACGGGGCGACGGTCGTCGAGTTCGCCGTGCCCGCGGTACTGCTGCTCAGCGGTGGCGGTTGGGTGACCACCGTGGCCGGGCTGGTCATGATCGTGTTCCACCTGGGGATCATCTCGAGCTTCCCCATGGGAGTACCCCTGGAGTGGAACGTCTTCATGATCTGGGGTGTGGTGTTCCTCTTCCTGGCCCATCCCGGCCTGGACCTCGCTGCGCTGACCCGACCCCTCCTGGTGGCCGCGTTCATCGCCGCCCTTGTCGCCCTGGTCGTCTACGGGAACCTCGTTCCGGCGCAGGTCTCGTTCCTGCCCTCCATGCGCTACTACGCAGGGAACTGGGCGGCGACCGTGTGGTGCTTCCGCGGAGACGCGCTCGAACGCCTGGACGCGAACGTCGTGAAGGCAACCGTCCTGCCCCACCAGCAGCTGGAGAAGGTCTACGGCAGCGCCCAGGAAGCACTGGTACCACTCCACATGGGGTACGTGTTCCGTGGCTTCCACACCCACGGCCGCGCCCTGTGGGCCCTGGTGCCAAGGGCATGCGGGCCTGACCACGAGGACTTCCTGGTGCTCGACGGCGAACTCGTCGCCGGGACGGTGCTCGGCTGGAACTTCGGCGACGGCCACATGCACGACGAACAGCTCATCGACGCGCTGCAACGGCGCTGCGACTTCCGACCGGGCGACGTGCGCGTCGTCTTCCTGGAGTCCCAACCGTTCCACCGCGGCGTCCAGCAGTACCGACTGATCGACGCGGCCACCGGGTTGCTCGAGTCCGGCCACGTCGAAGTCGCGGACATGGTCGTGCGCCAACCGACCGACGTCGACCTGCCCGTACATCCGCGGGCTTCTCGCTGAGAAGCAGCCGGAGGGCCGGCGAAACCGATCCGGGGCTGTCCGGATCCGTTGAGGTCGGTGGTCGTCGGCGCGAGAGTTGACCCATGGGTCCTGCACAGCTCACCGACGACGTCCGACGTGCGCTCACCGACGGCCACCTCGGGCACCTGAGCACCGTCAACGCCGACGGCAGCCCCCAGGCGAGCGTGGTGTGGGTAGGACTCGACGGAGAAGACATCGTCGTCGGGCACCTGATGGGCGGCGCCAAGGTGCGCAACATCGCTCGTGATCCCCGGGTCACCCTGACCGTCGAGGCCGACGGCAGCAACCCCGTGGGGATGCGCAACCACCTTCACGTGACCGGTACCGCCCGCCTGGTCGAGGGCGGGGCACCCGAACTGCTGCAACGACTCGCCGAGGTCTACGTCGGCCCCGGAGTGAGGTTCCCGCCGTTCGATGACCCGCCACAGGGCCACGTGATCCACATCACCGCCGAACGCATCGGCGGGATCGGGCCCTGGGCGGACTGACCGCCACTCGATCCCCGGCGATCGAGTTAGGACCAGGATCGCAGCGCCGCCCCGCGTTCGGCCCACCCTTACCTCGACGTCTCGAGTGCAAGCGCTTGCACGATTACGTAGCGTTGGGCTCCCACGAGCAGCATCGGGGGGTACCGTGCGCACGAAAGTCCTGCTGGCCGACGGTTGGGAGGTCGCCGACACCGCCGACGGCCCATGGCAGCCGATCAGCCTTCCCCACTGCACGAACCCGACCGATCCGGTCGACGTGGGGGAGGACCGACGAGGGCCCTGCTGGTACCGCCGGACGCTCAACGTCGACGGATCCGGCGCCGGCCGCCGCAGCGTGCTGGAGTTCGGCGCAGCAGGCGTAGTCGCCGACGTGTACCTGGACGGTGTGGCTCTCGCGCAGCACCGCGGCGGCTACTCGGCGTTCCGGGTCGACCTGACCGAGGCGCTGGATGCGGATGGCAGGGGGATGCTGACCGTCCGCACTGACAACTCGCCGACCGATGACGTGTACCCGCTGATGGGCGACCACACGATGTTCGGAGGCCTCTACAGGCCGGTTCATCTGCTGCAGCTCGACGCGGTGCACGTCGACGTGGCCCATCACGGCGGCCCCGGCGTGACTGTCCGCCAGGTCCACCTCGACGACGACTCCGCCCTGCTCGCCGTCACCGTGAGAGTCGCGAACCACGACACCGCGAGGTTCGACGGTCCGGTGACCGTGTCCGTGCTCGACCGCGAAGGTGGCCGGGTGGCCGAGGCCACAGCGGCTGCCTCCGTCGAAACCGGCGAAGTGCAAGAGGTCGAGGTGTCGGTGGCGATCGATCGTCCCCGCCGCTGGGACGGTCGCCACGACCCGTACCGCTACCGGGTGGCCGCCGAAGTGGCAGACGACCGCGTCGAGCTGGGCTTCGGTCTGCGCACGTTCGACATCGACGCCGACACGGGTGTGAGCCTGAACGGCCGTCCCTACTCACTCCACGGTGTCAGTCGCCACCACGACGTCAACGGCACCCCGGCGGTGACACGGGCCGAGATCGAGCGGGACATCGACCTGATCGACGAGATCGGCGCCACCGCGGTGCGCCTCGCCCACTACCAGCACGCAGAGGACGTGTTGGACATGTGCGACGAGCGCGGGCTGGTCGTATGGGCGGAGATACCGCTCAACGCGAAGGTTTCGAACACCGACCCGCTGACCAACGCCGCGTCGCAACTCACCGAGCTCATCGTGCAACAGCGCCACCACCCCTCGATCGTCTGTTGGGGAGTGCAGAACGAGACGCTCATAAGCGACAGCACCGCAGATCCCAGACCCGTCATCGCCGGCCTGGTCGCGCTGGCGAACGAGCTCGATCCTGATCGCCCGACCGCTCAGGCACAGGTCTTCATGGCTCGCCCGGACGACCCGATCAACTCCCTGTGCGATCTGAACTCGCGCAACCTGTACGCCGGCTGGTACTACGGGTCGGCCGAGCAGGCGGGGTCAGACCTGGACGAACACCGTGCCGCCAACCCCGGAGTGCCCCTGGGTCTGAGCGAGTACGGAGCCGATGCCCGACCGGAGTACCACTCGGCCGAGCCCGGTCCCGGTGACTACACCGAGGAGTACCAGGCCGAGATGCACGAGGTCTACTGGCGCATCATCGAGGAACGCCCATGGGTCTGGTCGTCGTTCGTGTGGAACATGTTCGACTTCGCGTCCGCCATCCGCGACGAAGGTGGGACCAGGGGTTTCAACATGAAGGGTCTCGTCACGCGCGACCGGGAGACGCGCAAGGACGCCTTCTGGTGGTACAAGTCCAACTGGTCCGACCGACCGGTCGTGCACATCTGCTCGAAGCGCTTCGTGAACCGCACCGACAGCGAGATCGAGATCAAGGTCTACGCCAACGTCGGTCCGGTGGAGTTGTTGGTCGACGACGAGCCGGCCGGTTCACCCGAGGTCGACGGTGTGATCCACCGGTGGCGGATCAGGCTCGGTGAGCAGGGCAGCGAGGTCGTCGCCCGTGTCGGCGAGCACGTCGATGTCGCCAGGTTCCGCCTGGTCGACGAGCCCGACCCCTCCTACATCTGTCCTGATCCGCGGGGCAACGCTGCGGGTGGCGGCACCGTCATGTCGTGGTTCGAGGGTTCCGGCATGGAGATCGACCACAGCCACTTCGGAACCTGGAGCACCGTCGGTGAGCTGCTCGACGATCCGGGCGCCAACGCCGTCATGGTCGATACGTTCGGTTCCGCCATCCACGACCACCCCATGCTCGACACAGCGCGAGGTGTCTCCCTGGCGATCGTGCTGGACCTGGCTGGCGTGAAGATGTCAGACGAGGAGATCCAGAAACTCCATGAGAGGCTCTACGCGCTCGACCGCCCATCGGTCGAGAACGGCATCGCCGACCAGGGCCGTACCCCCGACCGAGCCGCCAGCCGGGGTGACAGCTCGTGAAGGGCCGGCCGCTCCGGCTGCACCCTGACCGGTTGCTGCCGCCCGACCCCGCAACCCGGGCGGTGGCGCGCCGGCTGTTGGAGCAGGTCGATGGCCTGCCGATCATCAGCCCGCACGGGCACTGCGATCCCCGTTGGTGGGCCGATGACCTTCCGTTCACCGACCCGGCGACTCTGCTGGTCACCGGCGACCACTACGTGGTGCGGCTGCTTCACAGCGGTGGCGTGCCATTGGAAGCCCTGGGCCGGGTGCCACGCGACGGCGCAGGGGTCGCCGAGCCGCGCTCCGTGTGGCGCCTGTTCGCCGAGAACTACCACCGGTTCCATGCCACGCCCTCGAGGCTGTGGCTCGATCACGCGCTCAGCCACGTTCTCGGCGTTGACGTCGTTCCGGATGCCGACAACGCGGACGAGCTCTTCGACCATCTGACCGAACGTCTCCAGGAGGCGGCGTTCCGTCCCCGCGCGCTGTTCGACCGGTTCGGGATCGAGTTCCTGGCGACCACCGAATCACCCCTGGACGACCTGGCTGCCCACCGGGCGATCCGGGCCTCGGGCTGGTCGGGAAACGTCGTGACTGCGTTCCGTCCTGACCCGGTGGTGGACCCCGATCACCCCGGCTTCCTCGCCAACCTGAGCACCCTGGCCGAACGCAGCGGCATCGCGGTCGACTCCTGGTCCGGCTACCTGGAGGCGCTTGCCGAGCGTCGGCGCTTCTTCGCCGCCCACGGCGCCACCTCGACCGATCACGGCCACCCCAGTGCCGCTACCGCGGACATGAGTCCTGCCGATGCGGCCAAGCTCTACGCGAAGGTGCGCTCCGGCAACCACACCGCGGCCGAATCGGAGGCCTTCAGGGCGCAGATGCTCACCGAGATGGTTCGCATGAGCCTCGATGACGGTCTTGTCGTGCAACTGCACCCTGGTAGCTGTCGCAACCACGACGGCCCCGCCTTCGCCCGCTTCGGCGCCGACATCGGTGCCGACATCCCGACACGCACCGACTACGTGAACGCGCTGCGCCCACTGCTGGAGCGGTTCGGCAACGAGCCTTCGCTCACGCTGGTCGTGTTCACGCTGGACGAAACGGCCTACTCGAGGGAGCTCGCACCGCTCGCTGGCTACTACCCGATCCTCACCCTCGGCGCACCATGGTGGTTCCACGACAGTCCCGAGGGCATGCGCCGGTTCCGTGCGGACACGACCGGCACGGCCGGCTTCTTCAACACTGCTGGCTTCACCGACGACACCCGGGCCCTGCTGTCGATTCCTGCACGCCACGACGTCGCTCGGCGAGTCGACTGCGCCCATCTGGCGGGCATGGTGGCCGAGCACCGATTGGACGAGGAAACCGCCGGTGAGCTGGCGGTCGAGCTCACCTACCACCGGCCCCGAGATGTGTATCGGGTGGCTGGCTCCAGGTTCACCGCGAGATGACCGTGACCCGACTTGGTCCCGACACCCTGGGCGCCGTCCGTGGGGTGCAGGCGCCCACATACGACCGTGATGCTGCGACACGGGGGGTGGTCCACATCGGGCTCGGCGCGTTCGGCCGGGCACACGTGGCGCGCTACTGCGACGACCTCCTCGCCGCCGGTGACGACACAGCAGCGATCGCCGGTGTCTCACTGCGTACAGGGTCGACAACCACAGCCCTCACACCCCAGGACGGGCTCTACACGCTGATCGAGTCCGACGGCAGCGACACGACCATGCGGGTTGTCGGTGCAGTCACCGCGCTCGCCCACGGCACTGACGCGCTCTGCCATCTGAGCTCGCCGCGGGTGAGTGCCGTCACCGTGACCGTCACCGAGAAGGGCTACTGCCGTGATGCACACACAGGCCGGCTGGACTCCGACCACCCGGATGTCTCGGCAGACCTGCGGAGCGGCGAAGGGGTCGACAGCCTGCCCGGAGCGCTTGTGGCAGGCCTGGGTCGTCGCCGGGAGCTGGGCGTCGGCGGCCTGGCGATCGTGTCGTGCGACAACCTTCCAGCCAACGGGGAGGCCCTTCGGGCGGTCGTCCTGGAGATGGCCGCGCGGCGACAGGATCTGGGCCTGTGCCAGGACGCGCTCGACGAGTGGATCGACGACAACGTCAGCTTCCCCAGCACCGTCGTGGACCGCATCGTGCCCGCGACTACCGACGCCGACCGGGAGCTGGTCCTGGCGAGCCTGGGTATGCGTGATGAGGCGCCAGTGCGCTCCGAGATCTATCGCTCCTGGGTGATAGAGCGCTGTGAGGGGCTGCCGGGCTGGGAGCGTGTGGGCGCGGTGCTCACCGATGATCTCGCTCCCCACCAGGACCGCAAGCTCCGGCTGGTCAACGCGTTGCACAGCGCCGCCGCCTACAAGGGCCTCCTCGCCGGCCACGAGACCATCGCCGCTGCCGTCACCGACTCCACTCTGCGAGCAGACCTGATCAGGCTGGGTGTTGAGGAGATCGCCCCGACCCTTCCGACGCTCGAACAGGACATGGCCATGGCACCGGTCGCTACCGAGGAACTGGTAGCAGGAGTGCTCGCCAGGTTCGCCAACGCGTCGCTGGGTCACCGCTGCGAGCAGGTCGGAGCAGACGGATCACAAAAGCTGGGACCTCGCATCCTGGCCACTGCCGCGATCAGAGGAAGGAGAGGCGACCGGTCGGGCCACCTCGCGACAGTTGTCGCTGCCTGGGTGGCGCACGTGGAGTCGGCTCGCCGCGGACGGGTGGAACTGATCGACCCGCTGGCTTCTCGACTGCTCGATGCTGCGGCCGCACCCGAGGCTTCGGATCGGGTACGCCGGCTGCTCGGCGTGATCGCAGCGCCCGTGGAGCTGCTGGATGACGGCTTGTTCGTCGACGCTGTCGTCGACGGGCTGACGGGCCTGGAGTCGCCATGACCGGCTCGGGTGTGACCCTCTCCGACGTGGCTCTGCGCGCCGGGGTGAGCGCCTCGACCGCATCGCGGGCGCTCAACGGCACCGCGGCCATAGCGGACGTAACCGTCGAGCGCGTTCGCAGTGCTGCGTCAGAACTCGGCTACGCGCCCCACAGAGGAGCGCGTCACCTGGCCGGCGGACGCATCGGTGCAGTCGCGGTCCTCGTACCCGATCTGACCAACCCGTTCTTCTCGACGATCGCACGTGGGGCCCAGCGCAGTGCCCAGCTCGCCGGTGAGCTGACACTGATCGCCGATTCGGAGGATCGCCCGTCGAACGAGGTCGACCTGATCACCCGGCTCGTTCCGGACGTGGACGGAGTCATCCTGTGTTCGCCCGTGGCTTCGACGGCGGCACTGCGGGAGGCCCTCGCAGGTCGTCCGGCGGTCACCGTCAATCGTCGGACCCGGTCGCTCTGCTCGGTCGTGGCGGACCAGGCCGGCGCCGTACGGATCGCGCACGAGCACCTGAAAGAGCTGGGGCATGACCGCATCGCCTACATCCGCGGTCCGGCTGACAAGTGGGTCTCGTCGGCACGCGACCAGGTAGCCGCGTCTGTGGGCCTCGAGCTGTTGGGGCCCGTCACCCCCACGTTCGCAGGGGGAATCGACGCGGCGCAGATGCTGGACGATGCAACGAGCGCCGTAATCGCACACAACGACCTGGTGGCCATCGGGCTCATGGACACCCTGCTGCGCCGTGGACGCCGGGTACCCGGTGACCTCAGCGTTGTCGGCTGCGACGATGTCGACATGGCGTCCCTGGTCCGTCCGACTCTCACCTCGATCCACATGCCGCTCGATGATCTGGGTCGCACGGCGATGGACACGCTGCTGGAGCTCATCGAGGGTTCCCGTGGGCCCGAGGCGCCGCGACACGTCGTCCTCCCCGTCTCCCTGGCGGAGCGCGACTCGACAGGACCGCAGCCATGAACGGCGCGGGTGCGATCATCTCGTCGCTCGAGGCTCAACCGGGGGCGACGCTCGACGACGACGCAGTCCGGGCGGCGCTCGTCGATGCGCTAGGCGGCGGCCGGCACCGCGGCGAGCGGGTGTTGGTGCTGGTGCCCGACCACACCCGCACCGCTCCGTTGCCGCTCATCGTCGGAGCGCTCGAGGAGGCGCTCATCGACGCGGCCGAGGTCCGTGTCATGGTTGCGCTGGGAACGCACCCACCGCTGGGCGAGGCCGAGCTCGCCTCCCTGGTCGGAACAGACAGGCTCGACCGACCGGTGCGTCATCCGCGGCTCGACGTGGTGAACCACCGTTGGCGCGAGGAGCAGGAGCTGGTCACCATCGGGGTGGTCACCAGCGACGAGCTGACCGAGATCGCCGGCGAGGTCTGGCACCCGAGCCTGGGCGGGGACCTGCCGCTGCGGTTGAACCGTGCCGTGCACGAGCACGACCACGTGATCATCGTCGGCCCGACCTTCCCGCACGAGGTGGTGGGATTCTCCGGCGGAGCCAAGTACTTCTTCCCGGGAGTGTCTGGCCCGGAGATGATTGACGTGTCGCACTGGCTCGGCGCGCTGAGCGGCGTGGTCGCAACGATCGGGCGGGTCGACACGCCGACTCGTCGGCTCATCGACGCTGCCGCCGATCGGATCACGACCCCGGTGACTCTCGTGGCGATGGTCGTGGTGGACGACGCCCGCCTGGCCGGGATGTTCATCGGTGATCTGCGCGACGCCTGGCACAGCGCAGCATCTCTGAGCGCCACACGCCACGTCCGAACCGTCTCGCAACCGATGCGTCGCGTGCTCTCGATGGCGCCACCCATGTACGACGAGCTGTGGACCGCAGCCAAGGCCATGTACAAGCTCGAGCCGATCCTCGACGATGGTGCCGAACTGGTCATCCACGCACCTCACTTGGAGCAGGTGAGCAGGGTCCACGGTGAGGAGCTGGCCCGAGTCGGTTACCACGTCCTGGCGTACTTCCTGGAGCAGTGGAACCGCTTCGCCGATCACTCCCGGGCGGTCCTTGCGCACTCCACGCACGTTCGGGGAGCGGGCACCTACATCGACGGCGTGGAGCGCCCGAGGGTGAAGGTCACCCTGTCGAGCAGGGTCGGCGAAGCCGAATGCCGGGCACTGGGGCTCGGATACCTGGATCCCGATTCGATCGAGCCGGCCCACTGGGCAGGCAGGGAGGACGAGGGCGTTCTGGTCGTTCCCCGTGCCGGCGAGGTCCTGCACCGGCTGGCAGATCGATGAAGCATCACGATGCTCCTACGGGTGAGGAACAGCGGGGCAGCGGTGTCGTCGTGATCGTGATGGGTGTCGCCGGTTGCGGCAAGAGCACGGTGGGCGAGGCTCTGGCGGCTCGCATCGGAGCGGAGTTCGTCGATGCCGACGATCATCACCCGGCTTCCAACGTCGCCAAGATGTCGCGCGGTGAACCACTCCACGACGTCGACCGGTGGCCATGGCTGGATGCGTTGGCCTCGATCATCTCCGAGCACGTCGAGGCAGATCGCCCAATGGTGATGGCGTGCTCTGCGCTCAAGCGGTCCTACCGCGATCGGCTGGGCGTCGACGGGGACCGTGTGCGACTGGTCCATCTGGAGGTCGGGAGCGACGAGTTGGCCAGGCGACTACGGGACCGCCGCGGGCACTTCATGGCGGTCGACATGCTGGACAGCCAACTCTCCGCGCTCGAGGCTCCGTGGACGGGCGAGGCAGTCGTGCTCGACGGGTCCCTCCCGGTCGAGGATCTGGTCGGGCTGCTTGTGCCGCTCAGTCGGACGGCTCGAGGACGAACACGGGGATGACCCGGTCCGTGGCGGCCTGGTACGAGTCGTACTCCGGCCACACCAGCGATGCCCGGGCCCACCACTCGGCCTTCTCGTCGCCGTCCACCTCACGTACCGCCATGTCGTGGAGCGCGGCGCCGTCCTGGATCCGGGCGACCGGGTTGGCTCTCACGTTGTGGACCCACTGCGGGTGCGTCGGTGCCCCTCCCATCGACCCGATGACCGCGTAGGTGCCTTCGCCGTCGGTCACACGGACCAGCGGGGTCTTGCGGACGTTGCCCGAGCGTGCACCGATGGTCCAGAGGATCATCCACTGGTCGCCGACCAGGTCGCTCGGCGCGTCGCCAGCGGTTCGCTCGTAACGGGCGACCTCGTCGGCGATCGGTCCCCACGGGCTCGGCTCGTATTCGGCATCGAAGGCGGACATCCGGTGCCTCCCTGGTCAGGCGTTCTGGTCGGACAGGGGCAACGTAGTCGTCCCGGCTCCTCGTCGTGCGCTGCGGCGGGCACGGAGCCGAGCACCGCGGCTCACCCACATCGGGTCGAAGTCGGGTGGGTCCGCCGGGATCGACCCGGGGTCGATCAGCCGTTCACCCAGGATCATCTCGATCAGCAGGCCGGGCCGTCCGAGGATCTGGCCGGCGCAGTTCACTCCGCCGACGAGTGCCCCTGCGATCCCGTGGCCCGACGTCGTGTTCGCACCGGTGAACCAGAGGCCCTCTATCTCTGAGCGGTGCGACGGGCGGTTCGAGCCGGACTGCTGCGGTGAGTGCATGTAGCCGTAGCTCGTCCCGCCGCTCGAGTGCGTGTAGCGCTGGTGGGTGAGCGGGGTCGCCGTCTCCAGGTGCACGATGCGGTCACGGAACGGGCCCAGGACCGATTCGGCCGCGTCGAGCAGCCGCTCGGTGATCTCCTCCTTGCGGGACCGGTAGAGGTCGTCGCGCCGGTAGCGTGCACCGTCGGCCGGGCCTTCCCGTCGACCCCAGTGCTCGAACCCCCGCGGTGCGAGCGTCATGATCTGGAAGTTCGTCTGTCCAGCAGGGCAGAGGTGGGGGTTGTCCGGGTCCTTCTTCGAAGCGAACGCCAGGTAGGCCCAGTTCGACTCGGGCAGGCGGCCGGCGTCGAGGGCCTCGTAGACCTGCTCCGGGTCGCCGTCGCCGAAGATGTGGTAGTTCGTGTTGGGCCGGTCAGCCACCAGATCGCCGTCGACCACGACGTAGGCGACGACCAGCCCCAGCGTCATCGTCGCCTCGTCGACGAACCGCAGCGTGGCGGGGTCCCAGTGCTCTGGTTCGACGAGGTTGCGGACGGTGCGCATGTGGTCGGCGTTGGAGATGACCAGATCGGTGTCGATCACTGAGCCGTCGCCCATCTGCACGCCAGTGACAGTGCGATCCTCGACGAGCACCTTGGCGACCGGTGAGAGGGTTCGCACCTCGCCGCCGTTGGCCTCGATCGCCTGCACGAGACGTGCGGGCAGGACCTGTCCGCCTCCCTCGGGGTAGAACGCACCGTTCATGTAGTGGCCCGCGATGATGGCGTGCATCACCACCGCCGTCTGCGAGGGCGCACCCGCGTACAGCCCGTTCCAGTGGTCGATGATCGTCCGGGCGGTGGGGGAGAGCTCGCACTCGTCGAACAGCTCCGACAGAGACCGGTACGCCCACTCGTCGAACAGCGGTGTCTGCGCGCCGGGGATCAGACGCTCGCGGGACTGTCGTGCGACGTCACGCAGCGTTGTGAGGCACCGTTCAACGCCTGCCCGATCGCCGGGGACCGCTTCGACCACGTTGGCGATGTAGCGGTCCCAGCCGGCAGGGATCTTCACCTCGAGTCCGGGCAGGACCAGTGTGTCGAACTGGTCCTGGTCGAAGGGGCGGAAGGTGATCCTGTCTCCGACTCCCAGCCCGTTGAGGATGGCGGGAATGATCCCGCCATCTTGGCACTCGCCGATGTAGTGCACGCCGACGTCGAACTCGTACTCGATGCCCTGGTGGTGGCGCCGGAACACGGTCGCGTTGCCGCCGGCGATGTCGTGGCGCTCGAGCACGAGCACCCGTTTGCCCGCTCCGGCCAGGCAAGCAGCGGCGCTCAGGCCGCCGAGCCCGGAGCCGATGATAACCACGTCCCAACGCTCGTCCACGGTGTCGCTCATCGGGCAATCCTGTCAGCCTGCCGCTACGGAGGGTCGGCCGGAACGATCCGCCTGGCTCCGGTGGCTCAGCGGTGCAGCAGTCGTTCCTGAACCAGGCCCCTGACTCGCCCCGTGGCGATCGCGCCTCTGCGCAGCAGATGGATGGGCGATGTGCGGGTCACGGCCTGGCGGTTGGCTGCGAGCATCCCCGCTGGTTCCTCGCCCCCGGGTAGGCCCTGGCGTTCGATCACCTCGGTCATGCCGATGCCGTAGAAGTGGTGCTGGCGGACCATCGTCCACAATCCCGGTCGGTGCCTGTAGTGAACTACGGCTCCGGGAACGTAGGACAGCTCGATACCTGCGTCGGCGAGGGACCACCCGAACGCGATGTCCTCACAGCGTGTCAGCCCCTCCGGGAATCCACCCACCTGCTCGAAGGCGGATCGCCGGGCGCCCATGTTGGCTGAGACCGGGTAGCGGTGACCCAGGTAGGAAGGCAGCTCTCCCGGTGTCGCCGGCGGTCGCCAGCGCTCCTGACCCTTCGGTGAGAGCTTCTCCTCGTCGAGATGTCCTCCGACGACCTGGTGGTCTTGGAGAGCTGCGACGATCGACCCGAGCCAGTCTGGTTCGACGGTGTCGTCGGAGTCGCAGAAGGCGAGCAGCGGCGCACTGGCCGCCGCAGCACCCGCGTTGCGCGCGTGGGCGGCGCCACGCTCGTCGGAGGAGTCGACGACGCGCAGCTCGGCGAGCGGGTGCAGCGCTGGCGTGGTCACCCGGGGATCAGAAGCCACTCCCGGCTGGTTGACCGACAGGACGAGCTCCCAGCGCGCATCGAAGTCCTGGGCTGCCAGAGCCGAGAGCTGCGCGTCGAGGAACTCGTCGACTCCACCGACGGGAACCACGACCGACACCCGGGCGACATCGTTGCGGTCAGCCGAGCTGCTGCGTGTGGGCTCCGGGTCCATCCGGGGAAGCGTATCGACGCTCCCCGGGACTTCAACGGCTCACGCTCGCCCGAAGAGTCCCCGGAGCCCGCCGCGTCCCGAAGGTGTGGAACGGGAGCAGTGGCAACGGTCCTTCTCCGGAACGTCGCCCAGCACCTGTTCTACATGTGCTCCGCATCCGGCCCACGTCGGCTTTCCACACGTCTTGCAAGTAACAGCCCTACACATACCCCCTAGGGTATCGGTGGGGGAGACTGTTGTCGAGTCACCAGCCGGTTCGATGAGAGTTCTCTTGTCAGCGCTGCCGGATCTCCGGGCGGTCCTGTTCGACCCGGTGGATCTGCGCCGCCAGCCGGCCGCGCAGCTCCTCCCGGAGCCCCCGCGTCGCGGCGTCGCGGACGAGGTTCCTGCGCTGGTGGGGATCGGCCTCGTTGTCGTACAGGTGCGACTCGACGTAGACATCCGATGAGGGGCGGCGGTGTCCGGAGAGGGGGTCGAGTCCCGGTGCCCTGACCGCGTACGTGTGGGTCGACGTGCGCAGCGCTCTGCCGATCTGCGACTCGCTGATCTGGACGAACAGCTCCTCCGGCGCGGTGGACGGGTCCTGGAGGGCGCGGCCGTGCAGGTGTGGATCGTCACCCCCGGCGACACGAACGAGTGTCGGCAGCAGGTCCAGGCACGTGGCGATGTCGTGTCGGCGGACACCGCCGCGGAAGCCCGGTCCGGACATCACAAGTGGGATGCGCAGTGAGGCGTCGTGCGGGCTGCGCTTGTACTCCGGGTTGCGGGTGCGGAAGTGGTTGCCGTGATCGCTGCTGAACACGACCAACGTCTCCGCGAGCCGGTCCGTCCGGTCGAGGTGATCGACCAGTCGCCCGAGGTTGACGTCGATGCTGGCGCAGCAGGCCAGGTACTCGGCGTAGTTCCAGCGCCAGTCCCCCCGCCACGCGGACAGGTCCCCCGGTCGCTCGAAGTCAGCGAAGCGCGCCGCCCAGCCCTTGGGTCCTATCGCCCGGAAGCGGTTGTTCTGGTGGTGAGGCTCGAGGAACGACAGGAAAAGGAAGAACGGCCTGTCCGCATCGAAGCGATCGAGCCGGTCGATCGCCAGATCGGTCAGGGCATCGACGCGGTAGCCGTTCAGCTCGACGGGTCTGTCGGACTCGTCGTACACGTGCCCCCGGTAGGGACCCGACGTGTGTTCCAGCGCGTCGGCCGCGACCCATACGTCCCGGTATCCGCCTCGCCGGTCGGGAGGCACGGGCTTCCGCTCGAACCGGGCAGAGGGCCGGTCGGTGGGCAGCGATGAGCCTCGGTTCGACGCCAGGTGCCACTTGCCGATGTAGCCGGTCTGGTAGCCGGCATGGGAGAGCCGATCAGCCAGGGTCGGCTCTCCGGGCGGGAGTGCGATCCCGTTGCGCCAGCAGCCGGTGGTGGTCGGATACAGCCCGGTCTGGATAGCAGCTCGAGCTGGTCCGCAAACTGGCTGCACCGTGAACGCGTTCTCGAACGCCACCCCGTCCGCGGCGAGCGCGTCCAGACGGGGAGTGACCGCCAGCTTCTGTCCGAACACTCCGCAGGAGTCGGGCCGCTGCTGGTCCGACAGGACCACGAGGATGTTCGGTCTTGCGGTCGGGCCCGTTGTCGGTCCTGTTGTCGGATCAGCCACAGGCGTCCACTCCGGGTCCGTTCCTGTCGACGATGAACGCCACACTCGCAGCGGGGACAGTCACGGCACCTGTCGATTCGGCCGGTGTGAGCTCCGGCAGCGTGCCATCCTCGGCAGCTTCGAGAACGGTGCCGTTCAGCTCGATCGTCGACGAGTCGAGAGCGTCGCTGGTCAGCAGGTAGACGTCGGCCTCGCCGGTCGACGTCGTGACGGTTCGCTGCTCCGTTCCGGACGAGTTGACGACCGCATAGGTCACTCGGGCATCGTCGCCCGGGGTGCACTGCGAGTACACAGCCAGGTCGGGGATCTCGTCACCGGTACCCGGTCGGAGCACCTCCGGGCCCATGAGTCGCTGCCAGAGCACCGCCGCCCAGTAGTTCGGTCGAGGTTTCAGGTCGTCCTCGTCGATGAGCCCGTAGTCGCTGGCGGCAAGCGTGTTGTGGAATACGACGTCGCCGTCCCCGGTCGCCAGCCGACCCAGGGTGTCCACGTAGCGGATCACGTCGAGGTACTGCGCAGCCCAGCGGTCCCCACCGCAGGCGGCCTGGGCTATCTCGGTAACCCACATGGGTGCGCCCGGCTCGTAGGTGTCGCGCAGCTCCTCGAAGAACGCCTTGTCCTCGTCGACCCGGGAGAGGAACTCCTGGGTGAGCGCGATCTCGGGGCCTTCCGTCGACCCGCAACGCTCGGAGAGCTTCGGGTAGAAGTGGTAGCTGAACTTGTCGTAGCGGCCGGTGTCGGGATCCATCAGGTCCGCCGACGCGATGCGCGGTTCGATCACCTCGGTCGCCCCCGGGCCGACGATCGTCAGTTCGGGCATCACCTCCTCGACCATCGCGCTGAAGATGGAGAAGTCCCGGTTGAAGTCCTCGGCGTCGTAGTCGGCGGGGACCCCGATCGGCAGGCCCGGCTCGTTGAAGAACTCCGCGGCGACCACCGGGATGTCGTTGTCCCGGCTGAACTCCAACAGCGACCGGGCCTGGTCGTCCAGCCAGACCCCGTCGGCGTCCCGGACCCCTGTGTTCGACGCGAACGAGGTGACGATCTCCCCGTCGACCGCGTCGGCGAACTCGCCGACGCCCTTCCACTGATCGGTGGTCAGCACGCCGTTGTAGCCCTCGGGGGGTGCCCCGCCCGTCGTTCCGTCGACATCGAAGTAGGTCGAGTTCGCCCAGGTGCCGCTCACCCGCACGTAGGCGGGGCCCAGCTCCCTGGCCAGGTTGCGCAGCCGTTCCGAACTCAGGTCGATCGGGTCACGCAGGACCTTCCCCGGGCCGGAGTCGTACGGCTTCCAGAACTCGCCACCCGTCACCTCGACCATCTCGACGTTGTAGGACTGGTAGGCGGGATCGAGCGTGGCGACGACATGATCGTCCGCAGTGAGCACCACGTCCGCGTCCGGCGTCTCGACTGTGGTGCCGGTGTCGTTCGCGGCCGTCGTGTCGGATGCCCCGTTGGAGCCGGAGCATCCGGCTATCAGGGCGGCGGTCGCCAGTGTGAGCGCGCAGCGACATACGAGATGGATCTTGCCCCCGTTGATCATGGGGCACTGTACCAACGCGCATCGGCCATCATTTGTGGCCGGCGTGCGCGCCGCGGGGCTGCTGCGTCGGAGCGGGTGCTGTGTTAGCAAGTTCCTGAAGGGGAGGTGCTGTGTTCGATCTCACTGGCCGTCGGGCGTTGGTCACAGGTGGCGGCCGTGGTGCCGGCGCGGCGATCGCCATGTCGTTGGCTCGGCAGGGAGCGCGCGTCGCGGTGAACGACGCGGTGGTCGCCCGAGCTGCGTCATCCGCTGCTGAGATCCGTGCAGATGGCGGCAGGGCCGTGGCGGTCCCGTTCGACATCACGGATCGGAAGGCCGTGGAGAAGGGGGTTTCGTTCATCGTCGACGAGTTCGGAGGGTCGATCGACATCCTCGTCAACAACGCCGGAGTCCCCGCCGACATGCCCTTGGTCCAGTTCCGCGACATGGTGCCGGACGACTGGCAGCGGATGATCGACCTGAACCTCTACGGCAACCTCAACTGCATCCGAGCAGTCGTCGATGGCATGGTCGCCCAGGAATGGGGGCGGATCGTCCAGATCAGCTCCGGTGCCGCCCGGACCGGTCTGGCGTTCGGGGTGTCGATGTACGGGGCTTCGAAGAGCGGCATCGAGGGATTCGTGCGTCACCTGTCCCAGGAGCTCGCCCGGACCGGTGTCACCGTGAACACCCTGGCACTCGGCCTCCTGTCCAACGCAGTGCCCGACGACGCCCCGGTGAAGGCTGTGGCCGGCCTCGCATCGACCGTTCCGGTGGGTCGTCTCGGCACACCCGAGGATGTCGCCGCGGCCGTCGTCTACCTGGTGTCGGAGGAGGCCTCGTGGATGACAGGCCAGACGATCGGTCTGAACGGCGGCTCCACGACGAACTGAAGGATCGAGCGGTGGCTGACGAACAGGGCAGCTCAGAGGGGAGTGGCATGGCCGACAAGCGGGTGCTCTACGCGGGGAGTGTGCACGACGACGCGGAGATCGACGCCGTGCTCGAGGTGCTGCGATCAGGGCCCACTGCGTTCCGGATCGGCCGTCGGGTCCGTGAGTTCGAACAGCGTGTGGCATCGCTGTTCGGCAAGGCGGCGGGTCTCGCGGTCAACTCCGGGTCATCCGCCCTATACGTGGCTGTCGAGCTGCTCGACCTGCCTGCGGGCTCGGAGGTCCTCACATCGGTGCTCACGTTCTCTACAGACGTAGCGCCTCTTGTCAGGGCGGGACTCGTCCCCGTGTTCGTCGATGTCGAGCCGAACACCTACAACATCGACGTCGACGCGATGGAGCGCCTCATCGGCGCGGAAACCAAGGCGGTCCTTGTGCCGAACCTCGTGGGCAACGCCCCCGACTGGGACCGCATCCGCGAGCTCGCAGACGCCCATTCGCTGCTGGTGATCGAGGACTCGTGCGACGCGCTCGGCGCGACCCTGCGGGGTACACCGACCGGAACCCGTTCGGACATCTCGGTCACCAGCTTCGCCGCATCTCACATCATCACTGCCGCCGGCAACGGCGGCATGGTTCTTCTCGACGACGACGCGCTGCGAGACCGTGGCCTGCTGTTGCGGCGGTGGGGTCGGTCGTCCGAGGTCCAGTTCTACGGCTCACGCAAGGGTGACAGCCGCTTCCTCGCCCAGGTCGACGGCATGGAGTACGACTCGCTGTTCGTCTTCGAGGAGCTGGGCTGGAACTTCGAGCCGTCCGAGCTGGGTGCAGCGTTCGGGCTGGAGCAGCTGAACAAGCTCCCGAAGAACTACAGCGTCCGTCAGCGGAACTTCGCCGCCTACCAGGACTTTTTCGGTGGGTATCCGGAGACGTTCGAGCGTCCCGTCCAGCTGCCCGGGCTCGAGACGGCGTGGCTGGCCTACCCGTTCGTGGTGCGACCGGAGGGTCCCCTCACCCGTGCAGAGCTCCAGCGCCGACTCGAGGAGCGGGGCATCGACACCCGCATGGTCTGGACCGGCAACGTCACCCGCCAGCCGATGATGCGAGGCGTGACCTGTCGCACCGATCCGGGCGGCTACCCCAACGCGGACCGGGTCATGGAGCACGCGCTGTTGCTTCCCTGCAACCACTTCCTGAGCGACGAAGACATCAGCTTCGTCTGCGACGAGGTCGCCCGGGTGCTGGACGAGCATGTCTGAGCGACGCGTCGCCCTGGTGACGGGTGCGAGCAAAGGGGGAACCGGGACCGCCATCGCGATCCGTCTGGCGTCGGCGGGATTCGACGTGGCGGTGGTCGCCCGCGATGCGGAAGGGCTGTCACGCACAGCCGATCGGGTCCGTGGGCTCGGGCGCCGTGCCATGGAGCTGACGTGTGATCTCTCGGATCCCGCCCGGGGTCGCGGGGAACTCGTCGGAAGGGTGGAGGACGAGCTGGGCCCGGTCGAGGTGTTGGTCAACAACGCCGCCGCCAACGGCTACCGGCCGTTCGAAGAATGGACGCCCGCGAGGCTGGAGATGACACAGCAGGTCAACGTCTGGGCGCCGTGGGATCTGAGCGCTCAGGCGGCGCGCTACATGCGTGCTCGTGGACGCGGCTGGATCGTGAACCTGACGAGCTTCGCTGCCGAGCTCCCGCCCGGTCCGCCGTTCCCGAGCACGCTCGTGGCGACGCAGGGTTCGGGGTACGGGGTGTCCAAGGCGGCGCTCAACCGGTTGACGGTGTCCCTCGCGGCGGAGCTGTACGACGACGGGATCGCGGTCAACGCGCTGGCACCCCAGTCGGCGATCGCGACCCCGCACCTGGTCTCGGCCGGCCAGGTGGACCCGGACCGGTTCGAGCCGCTCGAGACGATGGCCGAGGCCGCCCTGCTGCTGTCCACATGCGATCGACGGGCGACCACCGGCCGGATCGCTCGGAGCCTGGAGCTGCTTGTCGAACACGACCGTGCCGTCCGCAGCCTTGACGGCAGCGAGCTGGTGGTCGGATGGCAGCCACAGGATCTGCCGCACCTGATAATGCGCAGGGCGGAGTCGTTGGCAGACCGAGGTTGGCCGGACGCGTTCGCCCGGTCACGACAAGGAGATTCCCATGACCGAACCAGCTGACCGGCTGCTCACTGTGCAGCACCCACGACCCGAGGTCGCCGTCGTGACCCTGGATCGCCCTGACGTGCTCAACGCGTTGTCCTTCGAGCTGGTCGACCGGCTCCACGACGTTCTCGACGAGATCCATGCCGACAACACATGTCGGGTGGTCGTGCTGACCGGTGCGGGTCGCGCGTTCTGTGCCGGACTGGATCTGGCCGACACGAGTCGCCCGTCCACTGCCCGTGGAACCAGAGGGCCGCGCTCGGGGATGCTCTCCCAGGAGCGCATCGCTGATCTGGCCATCAAGCTGCACCGCATTCAGCAGCCCGTCATCGCAGCGGTGAACGGCCCCGCCTACGGAGGTGGTTTCGCCCTGGCGATGGCCTGTGACCTGCGCGTCGCCTCGCCCCCGGCGACCTTCTGCACCCAGTTCATAAAGGTCGGCCTCGGTGGCTGCGACATCGGGATCAGCTACACGCTTCCTCGTGCGATCGGGTCGACTCGCGCGTTCGAGCTGATCCTCACCGCTCGACGCGTGGACGCCGCCGAAGCGGAGAGGATCGGCATCGTCAGCGAAGTGGCCGATGACGCCGTCACCAGGGCATGTGAGCTGGCGGACACGCTCTGTGACCACAGTCCGTTCGGGGTGGTGATGACGAAGGAGGTCCTGTGGTCGAACCTGGATGCCACGAGCATGGAACAGGCGATCCACATGGAGAACCGCACCCAGATCCTCGCCTCCACCGGAGGTGAGGTCGCCGAGGCCGCCATTGCTTTCATGGAGAAGCGCAAACCGGACTGGTCGAACGTGAAGCCCTCCGGCACATGGGCGCGATGATGCAGTCTCTCGAGAGGACCGGTCGGGTGAACGGAGAGGGAGGGGCATGCAGGAGCTGAGGGGAAGGGTGGCGGTCGTCACCGGCGCCGGAGGAGGCATCGGTGAGGCGACCTGCCTGGAGCTGGCCCGACACGGCTGTCACGTGGCCGCCGTCGACGTGCGCGGAGACGCAGCAGAGGCGACCGCAAGGTCCGTCAGGGCCATGGGAGTGAACTCGACCGCCCATGTGGTCGACGTCCGAGATGCTGCGGCGCTGAGGGGACTGGCCGATGAGGTCGTCGCCTCGTACGGCGCATGTCACGTTCTGGTGAACAACGCGGGGGTCACCTCGGCAGGGTCGTTCGAGGACGAGACCGAGGACGACCTGCGATGGATCGTCGACATCAACGTCTGGGGCGTGGTGAACGGTTGCCGCGCGTTCCTGCCGCACTTCCGCCAGGCCGACCGGGCCCACATAGTCAACCTGTCCAGCATGGTCGGGCTGCTGGGGTTGCCCCACAATGCCAGCTACTCCCTCACGAAGGGGGCGGTGAGGGCATTCAGCGAGTCCCTGCGCGCTGAACTCGTCACCAGCAGCATCGGTGTGACGGTCGTGTTCCCCGGCTCGATCAACACCGACATCGTCCGCTCGGCGCGAGGGAGCGAGGCAGGTCGGCTGGCCGAGATGGGTTCGTCCAGGCTCGTGCCGCTTGTGATGCGGCCACCGTCATCGGTCGCCAAGGCGATAGTGCGGGGGATCCAGCGCGACCGTGCCCGTGTCGTCGTCGGACCCGACGCCCATCTGCTCAGCGGCTTCGCGAGGTTGGTGCCCGGTCGATCAGGACTGGTCGGGCGGCTCACGAACCGCCTGGTCAAGGGCGACTGAGCCGACCTACCTCGCGTGCCGTGTCGAGCAGGATCCGGCGTTCCGCCGATGCGATCACGTCGCGTGCCCTACCGACGGCGTCGGGATTGACCGAGATCGAGGTGATCCCGTAACGGACGAGGTGCTCGGCGAAGGCAGGATCGTTGGAGGGTGCCTGGCCGCACAGCGACGAGGTGATTCCGGAGGCGCTGCACGCCTCGATGATCCGTCTTATCGCGTCGAGGACCGCCCCGTCGGCCGGGTCGAACAGATCAGCGCACGTCTCGGAGTCGCGGTCGACGCCGAGTATCAGCTGGGTCAGGTCGTTCGAACCGATCGACACGCCGTCGATGCCCATGGAGGCGTACTCCGGGATCCTGTGGACGACCGAAGGGACCTCGGCCATCACCCAGCGCAGCAGCCCCCTGTGTGTCCCGAGGGGGCTGCGGTCGACCATCTCCAGGCACGCCTCGAGCTCCCATCCCGTGCGCACGAACGGGATCATCAGGTGCAGGTTCGGTGTCTCGTCGCGGACCCGTGCCAGCGCTGTGAGCTCCAGTTCGAACACCTCGGGGTCGCGTATGTAGCGGTAGCAGCCCCGATAGCCGATCATCGGGTTGGCTTCCTCGGGCTCGTACATTTCGCCGCCCTCGAGGGCGCGGAATTCGTTCGTGCGGAAGTCCGTCGTCCGGTAGATCACCGGGCGGGGAGCGAACGAGCGTGTGACGGTCAGCAGCTGTTCGCTCAGAGACCGCACGAACTCCTCGCCGCGACCCTGGGCTATCAGGTGGCGCGGATGCACCCCGTCGAGAGCGTCCGTGAGCATGAATTCGGCTCGCAACAGACCGACGCCGTCGACCGGCAGCATCGAGACCTCGGCGGCGCGCTCGGCCATGGCCAGGTTGACGTAGAGCTTCGTGCCCATCGGCGTGGTCGCTTCGAGGGGTGTCGCCCGGCTGGACACGGGGGCGGTGTGTGCCGGCGCGGGAGGGGGCGTCGGCGAGGTGGAGCGGGGTCGACCACCTGTGGTCACGACACCGCGGGCACCATCGACTGTCACAGTCTGTCCGTCGTGAAGGGCTGTGGTCGCGTCGCGGGCGCCGACGACGGCAGGTACGCCGAGCTCGCGGCTGACGATCGCCGCGTGACAGGTCATTCCGCCGCTGTCGGTGACCAGCGCCGCGGCCCTGCGCAGAGTCGGCACCCAGTCAGGTGTCGTCATCCGGGCGACGAGGATCTCACCGGTGCGGAGCTGGTCGCCGTCGGTCGGTGAGTGGAGGATCCGGACCGACCCGGTGGCGATCCCCGGCGACGCCGCCAGGCCAGACGCGATGACGCGGGGCTCGTCGGAGTCGGCAGCGTCGTCCAACGTGGTGATCGGACGTGACTGGAGCAGGTGGAGGCGCCCGTCGGCGAGTGCCCACTCGGTGTCCTGGGGTGAGCCGTAGTGGTCCTCGACGCGCAGCCCGAGTGAAGCCAGCTCCATGATCCGGTCATCGTCGAGGACCCGCGCCCCGCCCTGCTCCTCGCTCAGGTCCTGGCGCTGCTGGGACCTGTCGGCCGCACGCAACAGCTGGAACTCCTGGCGGCCGATGCGGATCGAAGAGAGACGCAGCGGGTCGCGCTCGACGACGTACGTGTCGGGTTCGACCAGCCCACCCACGACGACCTCGCCGAGGCCGAGAGCGGCTTCGATCACCAGGTGGGAGTCGTCCGCGCCGGAAGGATCCGATGTGAACATCACACCCGAGGCCTCGGAGTCGAGCATCTGCTGAACGACGACGGAGATGGCCGGCTCGTCGGACAGCTCGCGTGACGCTCGATAGCTGACGACCCTCTCCCCGTACAGCGACGCCCAGCAGTCCAGGATCCTGGCGGTCAGCGCTTCGGGTCCCTCGACGTTCGTGTACGACTCGTTCATGCCGGCGAAGGACGAGTCGGCGGCGTCCTCGCCGGTCGCGGACGAGCGCACCGCGACTGGTCCGGCTCCCATCGCCTCATACGCGGCGCGCACCTCGGCCACCAGGTAGTCGGGCATCCCGGCCTCGGCGACCAGTGACCTGGCCGTCGCGGCGGCGTCCCGACGGTCCCGGTCGTCCATCCGGTGCGTCGACTCCGCCAGCCGGGCGATCCGGTCCCTCAGACCCGCCTGTTCGAGCGCATCCAGGTAGGCCGCAGCGGTCACCGCGAAGCCCCCGGGGACGGGGAGTCCGGCGGCGATCATCTCTCCGAGGTTCGCTGCCTTGCCGCCCACCAGCTCGGCATCCGACAGCCGCAACGACCGCAGCTCCTGCACTCTCACAGCCGATCCACGCTCTGTCATCTGTTGGCCCTCCTCGTCGACCAGAGTCCAAGATGCACCAGAAATGCTCCGGGCGGGAGGCGCGAACCACCCGGAGTCCCGTCCCGCGGATCTGGTCAGTCACCGTGCGACACTTGGACGATGCCCGAACACCCAGCTGACACACACGATCAGATCCGCGTGAGCGGAGCCCGGGTGAACAACCTGTCCGACGTGAGCATCGAGCTCCCCAAGCGTCGACTCACGGTGTTCACGGGCGTGTCGGGTTCGGGAAAGAGCTCACTCGTGTTCGGCACGATCGCAGCGGAGTCGCAACGCTTGATCAACGAGACATACAGCACCTTCGTGCAGGGGTTCATGCCGTCGATGGCCCGACCCGATGTCGACGTGCTGGAAGGACTCACAACGGCGATCCTGGTGGACCAGGAACGCATGGGCGGAGATGTGCGCTCGACAGTCGGAACTGCGACCGATGCCCACGCGATGCTGCGCGTTCTGTGGAGCCGGATCGGTGAGCCCCATATCGGCCCGCCCAGCGCGTTCTCGTTCAACCTGGCCACGGTCAGCGGAGCGGGTGCTGTGACGGTCCAGAAGGGCGCCAAGGCCACCAAGGAGAAGCGCACCTTCACGAGGCTCGGTGGCATGTGCCCGAGATGCGAGGGGCGCGGACAGATCAGCGACTTCGACCTCGGTGCCCTCTACGACGACTCCAAGTCGATCAACGAGGGCGCCCTGACGATCCCGAACTACAGCATCGACGGATGGTACGGCCGGATCTTCGCCGGTTGCGGCTTCTTCGACCCCGACAAGCCCATCCGGAACTTCACCGACAAGGAGCTCGATGCGCTGCTCCACAAGGAGCCGACCCGGATCAAGGTCGACGGGATAAATGTCACCTACGAAGGGCTGATCCCGCGTATTCGCAAGTCGATGCTGTCAAAGGATCCCGAATCGATGCAGCCCCACATCAGGGCCTTCGTCGAGCGTGCGATCACGTTCGGGACGTGCCCCGAGTGCCACGGCACCCGTCTGAGTGAGGCGGCTCGCTCCTCCAAGGTTGCTGGGTTGAGCATCGCAGAGGCGTGCGACATGCAGATCACCGACCTGGCCGAGTGGATCCGCTCGCTCGACGAACCGTCCGTGGCGCCGCTTCTCTCGTCGTTGGGAGAGACGATGGACTCCTTCGTCGAGATAGGACTCGGCTATCTGAGCCTCAACCGTCCGGCCTCGACGTTGTCGGGAGGGGAGTCGCAGCGCACGCGGATGATCCGTCACCTCGGGTCCTCGCTCACCGACGTCACCTACGTCTTCGACGAGCCGACCGCCGGGCTGCATCCCCACGACATCACCAGGATGAATGATCTGCTGCTGAGGTTGCGCGACAAGGGCAACACAGTGCTCGTCGTGGAGCACAAACCCGAGGTGATCGCGATCGCCGACCACGTCGTCGACCTGGGGCCGGGCGCCGGTGCGTCCGGCGGAACGATCTGCTTCGAGGGAACTGTCGACGGTCTGCGTGCCAGCGGCACTGTCACCGGTCGACACCTGGACGATCGGGCGAAGCTCAAGAGCGAGGTGCGCGAACCAACCGGCTCGCTGGAGATCCGTGGGGCCGACACCAACAACCTGCGCGGCGTCGATGTCGACATCCCCCTCGGGGTCCTGGTGGTGGTCACCGGCGTTGCAGGGTCCGGTAAGAGCTCGCTGATCGAAGGGTCGGTGTCCAATCGCGAGGGCGTCGTCACAGTCGACCAGTCCGCCATCAGGGGGTCGCGGCGCAGCAACCCCGCCACCTACACCGGCCTGCTGGAACCGATCAGGAAGGCGTTTGCAAAGGCCAACGGCGTCAAGGCAGCGCTGTTCAGCCCCAACTCCGAGGGAGCGTGCCCGGCGTGCAACGGGGCCGGAGTCGTCTACACAGACCTGGGTGTGATGGCGTCGGTGGCAACCACGTGTGAGGACTGCGATGGCAAGCGATTCGACGCATCGGTGCTCGAGTACCGGCTGGGCGACCGCGACATCGCCCAGGTGCTCGCGATGTCGGTGGACGAGGCGCTGACCTACTTCTCCGACGGCGATGCGCGGACACCCGCAGCAAAGCGCGTCCTCGAACGCCTGCGCGATGTCGGGCTCGGCTATCTGAGGATCGGGCAGCCGCTGACCACGCTGTCAGGTGGTGAGCGCCAGCGACTGAAGCTCGCCACCCACCTGGGTGACGACGGTGGCATCTACGTGCTCGACGAGCCGACTACTGGCCTGCACCTGGCCGACGTCGAGCAGCTGTTGAGCCTTCTCGACAGGCTGGTCGACTCGGGCCGATCGGTGATCGTGATCGAACACCACCAAGCGGTCATGGCGCACGCGGACTGGATCATCGACCTGGGTCCGGGTGCAGGACACGACGGAGGCCGTGTCGTGTTCCAGGGCACTCCGTCGGACCTCGTGTCCAAGCAGTCGACCATCACAGCGGTGCACCTGGTCGAGTACGTGGGCGTGGTGACCGAAGGATGAACCTGCACTCTGTGCACAGTTGATCCATCAAGTAGGCTCCTGCGCCGGAGGGGTGGTGCCGATAGGTGTCGGTGTCCGTCGGCGCAGAACAAGAGATGACGACGCGGTTTCCGTTGACCCCAATCCAGGCCGGACTCGCATTCGAGTCGACGTTCGGGGACAGGTCGTCGAACGTCGAGCAGTTCGTGTGTCGATTCGACGAAGAGGATGTCGATGCAGGTCAGATGGGAGAGGCCTGGCTCGAAGTGCAGCGCCGGCACGATGCCCTGCGCACCACCATCCATCTCGAAGGCCCTGATGGCCCATACCAGCAAGTGCATCCCGAGCCGATGTGCGGACTCGACGTCGTGGACCGCAGCTCACTCTCCGACACCGACCAGGACAGGGCGCTCGAGGAATGGCTCGCGCACGACCGCCGAATCGGAGTCGACCTCACCGGACCGGAGATCATGCGGCTGTCGCTGCTGGAGTTCGGGCGTCGTCGAGCAGCCCTGATCTGGACCTTCCACCACGCGCTGCTCGACGGAAGAAGTTCGGCTGCGGTGCTCGAGGAGGCGCTCGACCGCTACGACTCGCCGACGCTGAATGCCCCCGCCACCCCGGCTCCTTTCCGTCGCCATGTGCTGGCCGTGAGCAGAGCAGACCAGACAGCAGCTCGTGAGTTCTTCGTGGAGCGCTTCCGTGGCTGGGCCGGCCCGAGCGATGGCCCGACCGGTGGATCGAAAGCCGGTCCTCGGGCCGCCGCCGGGGAACACAACGAGACCGAGTTCCGACTCCCCGAGGAATGGATGCAGCGCGCCGGCGCCCGTGCAGGGGCCGTCGACGCGACCGTGGGCTCGATCCTGCTGGCAGCATGGGCGGTGCTCCTGGCGCGCTGGACCGACACCGATGACGTGGCCTTCGGGTCGACGCGGGCAGGGCGCCACTCCTCACCTGGCGCCGAGCGAATGGTCGGATGTCTCATCAACACGGTGCCGCTGCGCCAGAGGGTCGACCCGGATGCGACGGTCGACCAGTTGCTTCGGTCGGTGAGGGCGTTCCAGGTCGACGTTCGGCCTCACGAACACACGGCACTTTTCGACATCTCCGACTGGGTGGGCGTGGGGGCAGATCAACACCTTCTGAGCACCGCCGTCGTGTACGAACGGGAGCTGATAGGTACCCGACTTCGGGCCAAGGGTGGGCCTTGGGTGCACCGCCGTGTCGAACTTCTCGAGAAGAGCTCGTTCCCGCTGATGATCTCGGCGCACGCCGACGAAGGTCTTCGGGCGCGCATCGAGTACGACACCTCGCTCTACGCGACCGACACGGTGGCGAGGATGGGAGGACACCTCCGAAGGCTGCTCGAATCGATCGTGGAGTCTTCGGCGGAGACCCTGGTCGGTGACCTCACGATGCTCACCGAAGCGGAACAGGTGTTACTGGTAGACGGTCGCAACCCCGAGCCGTGGGTGGGCTCGGGCGACAGCTACGTCGACCGGTTCGAGCGACGTGTTGCCGCCCAGCCCGAGTCGATCGCCGTCGAGGTGATGGGCGGTGAGTCGATCGCCTACGGACAGCTCGACGAGAGTGCGAACAGGCTGGCCCATGAGCTGCTGGAAAGTGGAGCGACGAGCTCCTCACCCATCGCACTCTGCCTACCCCGTTCGCCTGCCTTCATCGTGGCGATGCTCGCAACGATGAAGGCGAGCGCGCCGTACCTTCCACTCGATCCCGACTACCCGCCCGATGATCTCCGGCACCGTGTGAGCGACTCCGGTGCACAGTTGGTCATTGCGACCGAGGCAACCTCTGCCGCGCTGTCATCGACGGACGCTCGGGTGCTGCTGATGGACGATCTCCTCGAGTCGTGTGCAGAACAGCGATCCACCGCCCCGCCCCGCGGCACGACCGCACGCGATGCGCTCGCCTACGTGATCTACACCTCAGGCACGACTGGTCAGCCGAAGGGCGTGATGGTCAGCGACGGATCGCTGGTCGACCTGTGCGACGCAGTCGCCGAGCGATACGGGCTGACCCCGACTGATCGCATCCTCCAGTTCTGCAGCCTCTGCTTCGACGTGTCGGTCGAAGAGATCGCACCGACGCTCCTCGCTGGCGGCACCGTGGTGCTTCGCAGCGCGGATCTGTCGTCCTCCATGGCTGCACTGGTCGACGCCACAGCCAGGGACCGACTGAGCGTGCTGAATCTCCCCTCGGCGATCTGGCACTCCCTGGTGACTCACCTCGAGCGCTCCGGTGCTCGGCTCAGCCGAACTGTGCGGCTCGTGGTCGTGGGCGGAGAGAAGGTTTCCCGTCACGCGTACGAGTCGTGGTCGGCGATCCACCCGGACATCCGGTGGATGAACGGTTACGGACCGACCGAGACGACGGTGACATGCACGACATTCGACCCTCGTGGCAGATACGACGTCGCGTCGGGTCGTGAACTGCCTATCGGCCGCCCATTGGCCAATGCCCGGGCCTACGTGCTCGACCGGTTCGGCCGGAACCTGGTACCGGACGGTCTTCCGGGCGAGTTGTGGATCGGTGGAAGTGGGGTGGCCCTCGGATACCTGGGCAGGCCCGACCTCACCGAAGAGCGATTCCGGGCCGACCCGTTCGTCGGCGGTACGGCCGCCAGGATGTACCGCACGGGTGACAAGGTCCGCTGGTCACGGAGTGGCGACCTGGAGTACCTGGGGCGCGTCGACCGCCAGATAAAGCTGCGGGGGTTCCGCATCGAACCAGAGCACATCGAACGGCGACTGGAGGCCATGGACGGAGTCGGTCAGGCATTCGTGTCACTCCGATCCGGTGTTTCGGGCACGGATCGACTGGTCGGGTGGGTCACAGCCGCAGACGGCACGGCAGTGCTCGACGCGCACGAGCTGCTGGCCCAGGTCCGCTCTCTGCTGCCGTCCCACCTGGTACCGGCAGCGCTGGTGCAGGTGGATGACCTGCCGCGAACAGCGGCCGGCAAGGTCGACGTTCCGGCGTTGCCTGACCCTCCCGTACCAGACAGGGCTTCGGCTTCCCACGACTTGCGCGTCGATGGGGACGTGACCCTCCTCTGTCGGCTCTTCAGCGAGGTGGTCGGCGCTCCGGTCGGACCCGACGACTCGTTTTTCGAGGTCGGGGGAAATTCACTGTTGGCGGTACGGCTCGTCGGCTTGGTCGAATCTGAGATCGGGGTCCGGCTCTCGTTGCCGGAGTTGATCGCATCTCCCACTGCCAGGGAGCTTGCCCACTCGTTGGCCATGACATCGACCCGTGAGCACCTCACCTATCTGACGGCGATCCAGGCAGCAGGTACGTCGGTACCGCTCTACGGCCTGCACGTGATCGGTGAGAATGCATCGTTCTATCGACCGCTTTCAGCCCGACTGGGTCCGGACCACCCCGTCTTCGCCATCGCAATTGCCCGACCCGACGAGCACACTCCCACCGACGTCGCAGCGATGGCAGCCCTCTACGTCGAGGAGATCCAACGGCATCGCCCGGACGGGCCCCTCGCGGTGGCGGGGATCTCGCTTGCCGGCTTCGTCGCGTTCGAGGTGGCACAGCAATTGATCGCCGCGGGAAGAGATGTGGTGTCGGTCGTTCTGCTCGACTCCGCTGGCCCTTCCGGTGAGCGGAGTGTCGGGCGCACACGACGAGTGCGGATCCACTTGAGCCGCCTGCGCTCCGGGCGCATGTCCTACGTACAGGAGCTCGCTCGACGACTCGTGGACTCCGTGCGACAGACATCCTGGACGATACGGGTACGGTTCCAGCAGCTTCTCGGCATTCGAACACCAGAGGAGCTCTGGGTTCACCGTTTCGTGCTGGCCAACACCGAATCGGTGGGCAGGTATCAGCCGGAGCCGTGCAGCAGTCCATTGCTCGTGGCCCACGCCGCCGGGGAGGAGTTCGACGATCCTGAAGTCGTGCGGGCCGGCCTCGGCTGGGGGCCGTTCGCCGCCGGCGGGATAGAGGTGATCGACGTACCCGGTGATCACATGTCGATGCTCGCCGAACCCAACGTGGAGACTCTGGCCGAGGTCGTCAGGGAGTCGCTGGATCGGGCGAGCTGAATGCCTGCCTGAGCGCCTCGATCTGGGCCTCGCGGAATGCCCTGCCCACCGCGGATGTCGGAGCCACCACGTCGAACGCGTGGAATGCGCCCGCCACAACATCGAGCTGGCATGCAACGCCGGCCTCGCGGAGCCTGTCCGCATACTCGATGTCCTCGTCGTGGAACAGGTCCAGAGTGCCGACACCGATCCATGCGGCCGGGAGCCCTTCCAAGCTCACAGCACGTGCAGGTGCGGCAGGCGCGGAGATGCCGTCGCTGCCAGGCCCGGCATTGAGGTAGGCCCGCCATGCGTAGTGGTTCGATCGGTTGTTCCAGAGCCGGTAGCCGGTCTCGTCGACATCGGAGCGCAGAGCGGTGCGGTCGTCCAGCATCGGGTAGGTGAGCAGCTGGAGCACCGGGCTCACTTCACCGAGTGAGTGAGCGTGCTGAGCCAGTGCCGCCGCCAGACCCCCGCCAGCGCTGGCTCCGCCGATCGCAACGCGCTCGGCGTCGACGTCGGGCCTGGCTACGAGCCAGAGGAGCGCCTCGTAGCAGTCGTCGAGCGCGGCGGGATACGGGTGTTCAGGCGCCAACCGATAGTCGACCGACGCTACGGTCGCGCCGGTGCGCTTGGAGTAGAGCCGGCACAGGGCGTCGTCCTGTGCCGCCATGCCGAGCACGTAGCCCCCTCCGTGGATCCACAGCAGGGCCGGTATCGGAGCGGCGGGGCGATCGACCGGACGGAACAACCTGACCCTGGCGTCTCCGACCGGATGAATCTCCACGTCGCTGGGCGAGGGAAGGCGGGCCAGGAGTGGCGACAGACGGCGAGCCAGCCGGATCACCCGTGCGCTGGCGATGCCGCGCGGCAGGACACGTGCTGCCCAGCGCAACTCTGGATCCACTGGGTCGTCGGACATGTGGCCCCCTGGTCCGGTATACGGGACCGGCCGGTGCGCGGGACCGGCCGATGAGGACCGGACAGTAGCGCCCGGCAACAGGAGATAGCTTTCGTCGGTGTCGTAGCCGTCCCAAGGAGCGCTCAGTGCAGCTACCACAGCAAGGCATCTTCGCCATCGGGAGCCGTGCCCAGCATCACCTGGAGCTCGACCTGCTCCCCGACGCGTCCATCGCCTCGGTTCGGTCGATGCTCGGCAGGTTGTGCGCAGCGGACGTCGTAGGTGGAGCCACGAACGTCGTGATCGGATTCGGTTCGGACCTTTGGACCCTCCTTGACGGCGATGCGAAGCCAGTCGGCCTCGGTCCCTTCGTCACGGTCTCGGGCGCGGGCGGACACGTTGCTCCGGCCACTCAGCACGACCTGTGGGTGTGGGTACACGGAAGCGGTCGTGATGTGGTGCTCGACACTGTTCGCGCAGCACTCGGCGCTACCAGCGGCGTCATGTCGGTCGCGACCGATGTGTCGTGCTTCGTGTACCACGACAGTCGTGATCTGACCGGCTTCGTCGACGGAACGGCGAACCCGCCACCTCCGGAGGCGCCCGGCGTTGCGCTGGTGCCGGACGGTCAGGCCGGTGCGGGCGGAAGTCATGTGATCCTCCAACGTTGGATCCACGACCTGGCCGCCTTCGATGCTCTCGAGGTGGCTGAGCAGGAGCGCGTCTTCGGTCGGACGAAGTGCGACGACGTGGCACTCGACCGCTCAATACGCCCTGCGGACTCGCACATCTCACGCGCCGAAATACACGACGCCGACGGGGAGGAGCGCGAGGTCTACCGTCGCAGCACTCCCTACGGCGACGGCGCGGAGCAGGGGCTCATGTTTCTGGGCTTCAGCGCCGAGCGAGACCGATTCGATCAGATGCTCGCCCAGATGTACGACACCACGGGCACCGGTCTGCAGGACCGCCTGCTCGGGTTCACCCGAGCAGTCAGCGGCGCGTACTACTTCGCACCTTCGGTCGAGTCACTGGCGGCTGTCGGCTCCGGACCGACAGACAGCTGACCGGCGGTTGACCGGGCTGTACCGTTGCCGCCCGTGAGTGCACCGACCAAGACCAACCCAGGCAACTTCTTCGAGGACTTCGCTCTCGGACAGCGAATCGATCACGCGACGCCGCGCACGGTCACCGACGGGGACCGTGCGCTCTACACGGCCCTCTACCCGACGAGGTTCGCGCTTGCCTCGTCCGACGAGTTCGCAGCCGCGTGTGGGCTGTCGCCCGCTCCCGTCGAGGAGCTCATCGGTTTCCATGTCGCATTCGGCAAGACCGTCCCCGACGTGTCATTGAACGCGGTCGCCAACCTGGGCTACGCCGAGCTCAGGTTCCATCGCCCGGTCAGACCAGGTGACACGCTGCGTGCCACTTCCGAAGTGATAGGTCTGAAGGAGAACTCCAACGGGCGCACAGGCGTCGTGTACGTCCGTTCCACCGCAACCAACCAGCACGGCGAGGTTGCCATCGACTGGGCCCGATGGGTGATGGTCCGCAAGCGCGACGTCACCGCCCCCGCACCAGAGGCCGTGGTGCCCCAGCTGGCCACCCACGTGGCTGCATCGGATCTGGTCATCCCAGAGGGACTCGACTTCACCAGGTACGACGACGCGTTGGCCGGATCTCCGTATCGCTTCGGCGACTACGAGGTGGGCGAGAAGATCGACCACGTCGACGGCGTGACCCTCGAGGAATCCGAGCACATGCTCGCGACGCGCCTGTGGCAGAACACGGCGAAGGTCCACTTCAACGTCGAGGCGCGCGAAGACGGGCGGCGACTCATCTACGGCGGTCACGTCATCTCCATGGCTCGGGCCCTGTCCTACAACGGTCTCGCCAACGCCCAGCTGATCTCGGCGATCAACGCGGGAGCGCACGCCAACCCCGCTTTCGCGGGAGACACCGTCTACTCCTGGTCCGAGGTCATCGACAAGGCCGAGACATCTGCCCCTGGTGTGGGTGCACTTAGGCTCCGACTCGTGGCGGCCCACGGTCGCGCCGAGGGGATGCAGCGCCGGGGTGTCGGCGGGCAGTAACTTCCGCCCCCCCGGGTCGCGACCTGGGGTCGCGACGAGTCGATGCAGCTCCGTGGTGACGACGGCAAGTACCTTCCGCACGTCCTGTTGGATCTCGACCTCTGGGCCTTGATCCCGGTCTGAGCCGAGGCTCCGGTGTCTCGGGGCCCGAGCCCCAGGAGAGCAGATGGCCATCCACGTCAACGTCGACAACTTCGTCCGGGCCGAGACGGACCGGATGTTCGGCGATCTGTCCGCTGTCGCAGGCGGCACGAACCGCTGGTTCCACTCGCGCCAACCCACTCCGATCGAGGCACAGACCGTCATTCGTATGAACCGCGACACGCTCTACAGCCTCGCCATCGTCGAGATGAGCGGGCCTGTCGAGGTGGTCGTCCCGGACGCGGGTGGTCGCTACCTGTCGGTGATGGTCGTCGACCGGGACCACCACATCAACGAGATCATCCACTCCCCGGGAACCCACGAGCTCTCACCCGACCTCCACCGAACGGAGTTCATCGCGGTTGGCGCACGTCTGCTGGTCGATCCCTCCGACCCGGACGACCTTGCTGCTGTCAACTCGCTTCAGGACGCGTTGGAGCTGAGAGCAGGTGATCCAGGGTCGTTCCCGATGCCTGAATACGACGCCGAATCCATGGACACGACCCGCAAGGCGCTGCTCCGGCTGGCCGCAGGGATCGATGGTTTCGATCGGACCTTCGGCGCCGTCGGCAACGTGGACCCGGTCCGCCATCTGATCGGTACGGCAGCCGGCTGGGGTGGACTGCCCGAGTCCGAAGCCTACTACCTGAACTGCGACCCGGGGCTGGCCGTCGGCGACTACGAGCTGCGTGTGGCCGACGTGCCGGTCGACGCCTTCTGGTCGATCTCGATGTACGACCGGGACGGTCATTTCGCCGCCAACGACCTGGGCGCGTACAGCGTGAACGACATCACGGCGGTCAAGGATGCCGACGGCGCGGTGACGGTCAGGTTCGGCGGCGGCGAACCGACCGGCGACAACTTTCTGCCGATCAACGAGGGCTGGAACTACGTGGTGCGGCTCTACCGGCCCCGAGCGGAGGTCCTGGACGGAACGTGGAGCTTCCCGACACCGGTTCGACTCACGTCGAGCTGA
>CAYVDN010000028.1:42186-42341 GCA_964450685.1 uncultured Microthrixaceae bacterium | reverse complement strand
AGCAAGAGGGCACGATCCGGTACACGGTGGTACGGGCTGACGAGCTGATCGTCGCGCTCATAACCCGAAGGTCGCAGGTTCAAATCCTGCCCCCGCCACCATGTGATGTCGCGAGACATCGGCAAGGACCGAACCTGCGTCAGCTGGTTCGGTCC
>CAYVDN010000028.1:0-42086 GCA_964450685.1 uncultured Microthrixaceae bacterium | reverse complement strand
GTCTCGACTCATCCCTTGCCTATGTCCTGAACCACCACACTGCCCCCGCCACCAAGAGGGGTTCACGAAAGTGGGCCGCCGGTAGTCACGAAACCCCGTCTCGGAGTGATCCGGACGGGGTTTCGTGGCGTTCGGGGACAGATGCGCGCCCGGTTGGCCGGCGACGAGCTCGAGCCGGCCTGTTCGTGGGCATGAAGAAGCCCCGGGTCACCGAATGTCGGTGTTCCGGGGCGCGGTGAGGACTCCGGGCGGGCCGGAGTGGTCGGTCAGTTCGGGGCAGGTACCCGGGGCGGGTCGGTGCCGCTCGTCTGCGAAGGGTCGAGCTCTTCGAAGGCCCAGTCGTCGTCGGTGGCCGGGGCGAGCGCTGGGTCATCACTGGCCACACCGGCGCGCGCCGCCCATGCCACGAGCGCCCGCATGTTGACTGCGGCGACCAGTGCGGCGAGCCAGAGGGTGACCTTGATGCGCCCGATGATGCAGAACAGTCCGCGGGTGAGTCCGCCGATGGCTGGGTTGCGCAGCGTTCCGAAGCCGCCCTCGACGAAGGTGCGCCGGTTGAACCCGACGATCCATGGGTCGCCGCCCCAGCGGAGTTCCTGTCGGAGCTTGCCCTGGGCGTCCTCTCCGAGTTCGACGGTGCGCTGGGTGCAACACGCCGGTGCGGTCGCCAGCTCTGGTGGTGTCAGGTTCAGTGGGACGTCGTCGGGGTAGCGCATGCTGACCGGCTTGTGCGGGCAGCGCATCTGGCCGGCAACGGCTGGGCACTCGTAGCGCTCGACGCGTTCACCGGTGCGCTTCTTGGTGGTCCAGCCGCTGGTGCGGCGGAACGCGTAACGGTCACGTGCGGCGATCTGTGCACGGAACTCGTCGATGGCGACCGCGGCTGGGCTGGTGCGGTCCTGGTCACCCTTGGGGACCGACAGCTTCTCGGGTCGGGTGATCTCGACGAGGGTCTCGGGGATAGATGGGCAGTGGGGCCAGCCGTCGACCATGGCGATGCCGTTGTGGTCGACGCGTCCGCGTTCGGCGGCGTGCATGTCCATGACGTGGCCGATGTTGCGTGCTCGGAGCTCGTCGGCCCATCGGTCGGCTGCCTTGTAGGAGATGCCGCGGTCGACGATCACGCGGTCGACCGGATTGCCGGAGGCGATGAGGCCGTCGATGCCGGTGAGTGATGCTTCGGCGTCGTCGGAGGCGGCGGGGCGGACGACGATGCGGCGGATGAGCGGCGGGTACTCGTGTCCGTCGGCGCCGGCGGGTGGGAGCGCGGTGAAGCCGTAGAGGTCGTAGCCGTAGAACTTCTTGCTCATCGACTTCTGCGGTGTCGGTGTGCGATGTCCCCAGGCAGCGTCGGGGTCGGCTCTGCGCTGCGCCGCTTTCAGTCCGTTGGCCCATGTGTCGACGCCGGTGCCGTCGATCGCCCAGTCGCCGGACGGCGCCGGTCCTGCAGCGGTGGACGCGTCGATGAGTCGGTCGCAGATGCTCTGCAGGTACTCGTCCCCATCACGCTGGACCTTCGTCGCGAGCGCGCAGGTGATGCGCGAGAAGTGGTGGTAGGTGAGCACCCGTCGGAACGCACCGGCAGGGTCGGTGCGCCGCCGGTACCGGACACCGAGCCGGTCCTGTTGGGTGCGGGAGATGTCGCGGGTGAGGACGTGATGCACTCGCCGCAGGTGCAGGTTCTTGCCGTGGCCCGCGGCGAGGAGCACGCCGGTGAGGAAAGTGCGGACGCTGATGTCTCGGGGCCGGCCGATGTGGCGGCCCGAGGCGGAGTTGAGGGGCCGAAGCAGCGCTTCGAGCTCGTCGACGAGTTCGGAGCGATCCACGATCGCCTCGGCGCGGCGGATCTCGACGGCGGGGATCACGGCGCACCTCGCAGCAGTGCTGCCCGAGTGGTGTCGTCGACGGGGTCGACGTAGGCCAGGACGCGTTCGATGGCGGCGATTCCGTTGGTGCCGAGAGCGTCTCGGATGACTGCGATCGGGGTGCCGCGGTTGAGGTGGTCGAGGATCCACGTCGCCCGGCAGCGCGCCAGGTTCAACCGTGGGGTGCCGGCGGGGACGGTGAAGCGGTCGATGTACTCGCCGATGTTGCGGCGCTGCCCGTTGCGCCCCGCGAGCAGCCAACCGTCACCGCGGTCGACGGCGAGACCGACGCGGACGATGTCGCAGAACCCCTCGAGCACCCACACGGTGCGACCGCCGACCTCGATCGCGATCCCCTCGGCGGTGTCGGTGACGTGGTGGGTGCGCAGCTTGCGGAGATCGGTCGAGGCGAGCCCGGCGCCCCGGGAGAGCCCGTAGAGCAGGCAGCCGGTCGCCCGGTACACCGCGGTGCGCTGCCCGGTCATGGCGCGACGCAACGCGAGTTCCTCGGCCGACGTGTAGGGCGCTGCACCAGCGGTCCTCGGGATCGCGGCGGCCGACTTCACCGCCGCCGCGTCGGGTGTGACCGCAGTGGCAACGGTGCGCAGGATCGACCGGTACGTCGCGACACTCGACTTCGGTTCCCCGGCGGCGATCGAGCTCCGCGCCCACTCCTCGACCACACGCTCGGACAGCAGCGTGGCGGCGTCGAGCGGGACACCACTGGAGTGCGCCCACACGGCGAGCTTCGCCACCGGCAACAGCCGGTGCTGGGCCCGGTCTGCGCTGCTCGGCGCGGAGCGCACCACGATCTCCACGACGACGGGCCGCACGACATCCCACGCCGCGGCGTCGATCCGCTGGGGCCGGTAGCTCAGGATCCGGTCGGCGACCTCGACGGGAAGCTCTGGGAGCGCGCCGCGCGAGCCTGTGGTCATTCTGGTTGCGCGTCGGGCAGCGGCTGCGCTGGTCGGCTTCTTGGTCATCTCGGCGGTCCCTCGAATCGGGCCGCGCGGATGGTGCAGTGCTCCCGCTTCGTGTCAGCCAGGGCGCCAGCAACCCCGGCTTCCGACAAGGCGCACACGTGGCGCTCGAGGTCCTGCGAGTGCAGTTCCACACTCGGAGTAGTGCCGGTTGGTGTTGTATCACCCACTCGCGGCGTGCATGGCCGAGCGGCAGGAACCAGCTCGCCGGTAGGGTCACGCTCCATGGGACCCGAAGCGTTCGAATGGTCGGTACACCGCCCCGAAGTCCGCCGGTGCCGTTCGTTCACCGTTCGACCTCGAGGTCCTAGGGATAGAGGTTCAGTTGCCCAAGTCGGGATCCGTGCAGCTGCCAGTGGACTTTGTGGACTGGCTCGATCGAGCCGGCCTGATCGATGAGTTCGACGATCACTGGTACCAGTGCATCGTCGACGGCGTGCACAGTGACGCTCTAACCCCGTTCGCGTCGGTCCACGAAGCGCCTGCCACGGTGCTCGAATCGATCCGCTCGTTCGGCTGATCGGAACCTCCCCAAGGATCGCCGCACCCCGGCGAGACACTTCTCAGTGGTCGCATTGGCCCGCCGGAGCGGTGGTTGCGCTCTCATCCACCCCCGGCACCATCGCAGGTAGGCCACACCCTGCGTGGGCGACACGCCGCGTACGATGGGACGCGGGCGTAGAGGGAGACGAGAGGTCGAATGGCGGCAGCGACGAAGAACAAGGGGGCGACGGCGCGCCGATCCAGCCGTCTCCCGGAGGAAAGCCCGTTGATGACGATCGGACCGGATAACGAGGCTGAGCGGCTCGTGAAGTCCGTCGAACGTGTCCGAGACCACGGTGAGGTGTTCACGCCGGCCTGGCTGGTGGAGAGCATGCTCGATCTGGTGAAGGACGAGTCTGAGCGCATCGATTCTCGGTTCCTGGAACCGGCGTGTGGATCAGGGAACTTCCTGATCCCGGTGCTGCGCCGCAAGCTCGCCACGGTGCAGGCGCGCTACGCCAAGAGCAGTTTCGAACGACGCCACCAGGGACTGTTGGGCCTCATGTGCGTGTACGGCATCGAGTTGCTCGCCGACAATGCGGTGGAATGTAGAGAGCGTCTTGTCCAGACGTTCGATGAGTTCGTCGCGACTGACGGCGAGAACGAACTCAGCCGATGGCATCGGGCCGCCGCAGCGGTGGTGGAAGGCAACGTCATTCAGGGAGATGCCCTGGCAATGACAACTTCGGCTGGCGAACCGATCACGTTCCCCGAGTGGGGCTACTTGGGGAAGGGCCGCTTCCAGCGCCGGGACTTTCGGTTCGACACGCTCGCACGGATGTCATCGTTCGGTGCCGACACCCTGTTCGGTGACCTTGGCAAGCACGAGATCTTCTCTCCTATCGAGACGTACCCCGCGATGACAGTCGAGGAGATCGCAAGGTGACGGAGTTGCTGCCACCGACTCAAGCTGCGCTGACCTTCCCGGGCCGAAACCCGGACGTGCTGACGTGTATCGCGAACCTGTCGAACGACGAGGTTGCGACCCCACCCGAGTTCGCCAACCGGATGCTCGACGCCTTGGAGGCGGCGTGGGCCGAGGCCAACGACGGGTCGAACATCTGGGCTGATCCGGACGTCACGTTCCTCGACCCCTTCACCAAGTCCGGGGTGTTCCTACGCGAGATCACCAAGCGACTTGTGGACGGCCTTGCTGACACGATCCCGGATCTCGTCAAGCGTGTCGATCACATCCTCACCACACAGGTGTACGGAATCGCGATCACCGAGCTGACGAGTCTGGTTGCTCGCCGCAGCGTCTACTGCTCGAAACGGGCCAACGGGGAACACTCAATCGTCGAGTCCTTCGATGGGCCCGACGGGAACATCTGGTTCGCTCGGACCGATCACACCTGGGTCGGCGGTACCAAAGTGCTCACCGCCGGCGAGGACGGCAGCCAGGTAGAGGTGACCAAGGGTGGGAAGTGCAAGTACTGCTCTGCCCCGCAGGTGAGCCTCGACCGCGGCGGCGACCTTGAGTCACACGCCTACGCGTTCATCCACACCGACGACATCAAAGCTCGGATCTCGGAGCTGTTCGGAGACAACATGCAGTTCGACGTGATCATCGGCAACCCTCCCTACCAGCTGGACGACGGGGGGTTCGGAACGAGCGCAGCGCCGATCTACCAGAAGTTTGTGGAACAGGCGAAGCTGCTCGAGCCGCGTCTCCTCACCATGGTCATCCCCTCTCGCTGGTTCGCCGGGGGTAAAGGCTTGGACGATTTCCGTGAGTCGATGCTGAACGACAACCGTGTGCGCTCCATCGATGACTACCTGAGCGCGTCGGACGTGTTCCCTCAGGTGGGTCTCAAGGGTGGGGTCTGCTACTTCCTGTGGGATCGGGATAACCCCGGAGACTGTCGCGTCACAACTCGGTTCAAGGATTGGGACCCGTCCACTGCTACCCGGCCGCTACTCGAAGAAGGGGCGGACGTGTTCATCCGCTTCAACGAGGGGCTGTCCATCTTGAAGAAGGTGGTAGCGGCAGAGGGCGGCCCGGCGGGGTCGATCCTGCTTCCTGACGGGCACGGCTTCGACAGCCTGGTCAGCTCCAGGAAGCCGTTCGGCTTGGCGACGACGTTCCAGGGCAAGGCCAGCCGGGGAAAGGATGACGTCCTCGTGTATCAGAACGGGGGGACCGGTTTCATGGCGCGCAGCGCGGTGACGTCCGGGTCTGACCTCGTCGACCACTGGAAGGTGTACATCGGGCGTGCTGCTCCGGGCACCGGGAACAAGGACACGTACCCGCACCGGATCCTGAGCACGCCGTTCATCGGCGGCCCCGGCTCCATCTCGACGGAGACCTACCTGTGCATCGGCCCCCTCGCCAGCGAGGCCGAGGCAGAGAGTGTCTTGTCGTACCTGTCGTGCCGGCTGACCCGGCTGCTCGTGTTGCTCCGGAAGCCGTCGCAAGACACGACGCGCAAGGTGTACAGGTTCGTGCCGACCCAGGCCTGGGACCGGATCTGGACTGACGAGGAGCTGTACGCGAAGTACGGGATCAGCGATGACGAGATCGAGTTCATCGAGTCGATCGTGCGACCGATGGAGCTCGGCGAGGCGAACCCGGATGCCTAGGCCACTCGAAGACATTCTGGTCCCCAAGCCGGCCGGGCGACTGCGCATCTACGCGTACGAGATCGACGATGCCGCGCACGCCGGCCTGTTGAAGGTGGGTCAGACCACCCAAAACGTGAAGAAGCGTGTCGCTCAGCAGACGAAGACTGCAGCGATCAAGAACTACACGATCGTGGTCGATGAGTCCGCTGAGGCAGATGATGGAACGCTGTTCAGCGACCACGCTGTGCGCAAACGGTTGATCGCGAAGGGCTTCGAGAACACCGAGCTGGAGTGGATGCGCTGCACCGTCGGTGACGTGCAGACCGCGATCTCCGAGCTCCGCACCGGCGCCACCTACAGCGGCACCCACGAGGCGACCTTCCCGATGCGGAACGAGCAGTCGGCAGCGGTCGCCAAGACAGCCGAGTACTACGAGTCGATCTGGGCGGAGGATCCGGGCCGCGTGCCTCGGTTCCTATGGAACGCGAAGATGCGGTTCGGTAAGACGTTCGCGTCGTACCAGTTGGCGAAGCGGCTCGGCGTGCTGAAGGTGCTGGTGGTGACGTTCAAGCCGGCAGTTGAGGACGCGTGGCAGTCCGATCTGGAGTCCCATGCCGATTTCGACGGCTGGCAGTACCTGTCGAAAGCCAACGGAGACGACCCCGCTGCTGCCGACCCGTCAAGGCCGCTGGTGTACTTCGGGTCGTTCCAGGACCTGCTCGGCAAGAAGGACGGCCAGATCAAGGCGAAGAACGAGTGGTTGCACACCACCAACTGGGATCTGGTCATCTTCGACGAGTACCACTTCGGCGCCTGGCGGGACTCAGCGAAGGAACTGTTCGAAGGCGAGGACGCCGCAGACGCGAAGAAGGAGATCGAAGCCGAGTTCGCCGGTGTGCTCGGCACGTTCGAGGAGGGTCTGAAGGACCTCTCCGGCGAGGAGTCCGATTTCCTGCCGATCACCACTCGGGCCTACCTGTACCTGTCCGGGACGCCGTTCAAGGCGTTGGCCGCCGGCGAGTTCATCGAGGAGCAGATCTTCAACTGGACCTACACCGACGAGCAGCGCGCCAAGGCGACCTTCGCCGCCGAGCACCCGGACGAGTGGAACCCCTACGGGGCGTTGCCCGAGATGCGCTTGTTCACCTACCAGATGCCTGACGAGCTGGTCGCGGTTGCCCATGGCGGAGAGTTCGACGAGTTCGACCTCAACGCCTTCTTCAAGGCGTCGGGCGTCGGGAGCGCCGCGGTCTTCGAGCACAAGGACGACGTGCAGAAGTGGCTGGACATCATCCGCGGCGAGCATCTGCCCACGCAGATCGACGCCATGAAGATGGGTTCCCGGCCGCCGTTCCCGTACTCCGATGTTCGACTGAGGCCGTACGTGGAGCACTCGTTCTGGTTCCTGCCGACGGTGGCAGCGTGCCACGCGATGGCGAACCTCCTCGGCGAGAAGCAGAACCAGAAGTTCTGGGGCCAGTACGAGACCCTCGTCGTCGCAGGCACCGGAGCCGGTGTTGGCCTCGCCGCGCTGCCGCCGGTGCGCAAGGCGATCGGGTCGGGGTTCGGGACCAAGACGATCACCCTGTCGTGCGGGAAGCTCACCACCGGGGTGACGGTCCCGCAGTGGTCGTCGATCCTGATGCTGCGGAACCTGAGCTCTCCCGAGACCTACTTCCAAGCGGCGTTCCGGATCCAGTCGCCGTGGTCGATCAAGAACCCGAACGGCGACGACCCCCACGAGGAGCAGGTGGTGAAGCCCGCAGCGTTCGTGTTCGACTTCGCTCCGACCCGTGCACTGCGCCAGATCGCGGACTACGGCGCCGGCCTCGCCCCCGAGGCTGCGAACCCGGAGAGCGCGGTCGAGGAGCTGGTGAAGTTCCTGCCAGTGCTCGCCTACAACGGCTCACACATGACCCAGGTCGATGCTGGTGGGATCCTCGACATCGCCATGTCCGGCACCTCTGCGACGCTGCTGGCCCGCAAGTGGGAGTCGGCGATCCTCGTCAACGTTGACAACGACACGCTTCGCAAGATCATGGCGAGCGAAGCGGCGATGGCGGCGATCATGAACATCGAGGGGTTCCGCGCACTCGGTTCGGACGTCTTCGAGACCGTCGTCAACAAGTCCGAGAAGGTCAAGGAGACCAAGAAGAAGAAGGACGGCCTGCCCCCGAAGAAGCGCAAGGAGCTCACCGCAGAGGAGAAGGAGTACCGGAGCAAGCGGAAGCAGATCCAGGAGAAGCTGATCAAGTTCGCGACCCGGATCCCCGCGTTCATGTACCTCACCGACTACCGGGAGAACACCCTCCAGGACGTCATCACGAAGATCGAACCCGGGCTGTTCAAGACCGTGACCGGACTCACGGTCGAGGACTTCAACCTGTTGGTGTCGCTCGGCGTGTTCAACGCCACCCACATGAACCAGGCCGTGTTCGCCTTCCGCCGCTACGAGGATGCGTCGTTGTCGTACACGGGCATCGAATCACACGAAGGCCTGCGCAGCTACGGCCTCTACGACACCGTCATCGCGATCGAGGAGACCGCCGGCGCTCTCGGCGCTGTGGAACCCGCCCAGACGTGAGCGCGAACGGAGGAGGCTCGTTGCCATTGACAATCGTTGTACCTGAGGACGACTCCGGGAGTGTCGGCGCTGGGTTGAGGGCGACAGTTGCTGGCAGGCCACCCACCGACTCCCTTGGGGAGCTTCCATGAGTCGTAGACACGACCTTCTTGCACAGATCGAGTTAGCAGCACTCGACCCCGCTTCGGACATCACTGACACGTTGCGCAGGTGCCTCGCCCTCGGCGGACGGACGGGTAGCACTGCCCTGCGGGATTGGGCAGCAGGTGAACTGAAGGGCTACAGCGATGGAGACTCTCTTCCAAGCTACCGACTCATCAGCGCCCCGCTGGTTCTCGATGGCGCAGTGCCCGGCGCAATCGTCAGAGCCCAGCTGGTGACGCCCGCCATGCTCCCTGAGGAGATGACAGATCTCCTATTCGAGGACGTTCGGGTACCTATGCCGATCGCAGAAGTCCTTGAGATCGTCGCGGCCGGACGCAGAAGCGGCGAGGATTCGGTGAGCCTTAGCGTCCCGGGTGGGCCCGCTCTGGTGGAGCTCATGAACAACAAGTGGCGCGCCGGCCCCCGGAGTGCGTCGCTGTATGGGGAGCCCACGAGGTCGCAACAGATCGAGCGGATCTACTGGCACGTGAGTCTCTCAGCGATGTACAAGATCCTTGACGTAGTGAGAACGACCCTCGTTGAACTTGTGGCAGAGTTACGAGCCGGCATGGAGCCCGGGGATGTGTTGCCGAGCCATGCCGTCACCGACGAGGCCGTCGCGATCGCCGTACAGGGCAACCGGGCCCGGATCACAATCAACCAAGTGTCGGCTGCCGAGCGGGCATCCGTCATTGCAGCAGGCAGCGCCAGCACCCTGGAGCCTGAAACCGGTGTTCGCACCGTCGTGTCGTGGGCCGTAGCACTGGCGACAGTCGTCGCGGGGGTCTGCGGGGTCCTCGCCCTGCTCTGACTCCGCGATCCGGCGCGGCGCGGCAGAGCTGCGTCGACAGCATCTACATCTCGCACGCCGGGAGGCGAAACCGTGTGCAAGGTTCACCACGAACCGTGTGCAGGCCTCGCCGGACATCGCCGGAGGCCCGCGCCAGCACTGGGCTTGCCAGGTTTCGTGAACCCCCCACCAATGTGATGTCGCGAGACATCGGCAAGGACCGAACCTGCGTCAGCTGGTTCGGTCCTTGTGGTTTTGGGGTTGGTAGCCGCGGGTGGGGTCGAGGGTGAGGTGGCGGAGTAGTTCGCCGGTGGTGGCGTGGATGACGCGGATGTCGAGGTCGTCGATGAGGAGGATGACGGGTTGGCCTTTGTGGGCGCGGCCGATGCCGATGTGGTGCATGCGGCCGGCGCGGCGGAGGCTGACGGCGCCTCGTTTGTCGATGGTGTCGTGGCGGACGCGGTGGTGGGGGCCCGCGTCGGAGCCGGCGGGTGTGGCTTTGGGGAGCAGGTGGTAGACGGTGGCGGGTGTTCGTCGTTGCAGGCTTCTGTGGGGTCGTTCGTGGTTGTAGGTGTGTTGCCAGCGGTCGAGCAATGTTTGGAGTTCGGCGGTGGTCGTGGGTGCTGGTTGGCTGGCGAGCCACCGCTTGAGCGTCTGGTGGAAGCGTTCGACCTTGCCGCAGGTGGTGGGGTGGTTCGGGCGGGAGTGTCGCTGGTCGATGTCGAGGTCGGCTAGGCGGGTCTCTAGGCGGTTGCGGCCGCCGCGGCCGCCGGCGAGGCGGGTGGTGTAGACGAGGCCGTTGTCGGTGAGGACCGAGGCTGGGTAGCCGTGCTGGCCTGCGGCTTCTTCGAAGGTGTCGACCACGATGTCGCCGGTGATCCGTGGGTGCGCTGACAGGTGGAGGGCGTAGCGGGAGTGGTCGTCGAGCCAGACGATGATTTCCTGGTCGGTGTCATCGGCGAGGCGCCAGTGGGTGAAGTCCGACTGCCAGGTTTCGTTCGGGAGGTCAGCTTCGAACCGGATGTAGGACGACCGGGGGCGTTTGCGGGGCTCGGGCTCGATCAGTCCAGCGGCGAGGAGGCGGCGGCGGATCGTCGAGATCGATACGGTCAGGTCGTGGTGGGTCTGGAGGTGCCAGCGGATTGTTTCGGGGCCGGCGTCGAGGCCTTGGTCGACGAGCTCGATCCGCAGGTTCACGATCTGTTCGTTCACGACATCGGAAACCCGTGTCGGGGATGTGTGTGGTCGGCGGGATCCGGGTTCGAACGCGGTATCGCCGTGGGTTCGGTAGCGGGCCATGAGCCTGGAAACCCACGATTCGGAGACCTCGTAGCGGCGGGCTGTTTCCGCTTGAGTGAGGCCCTCCACGGTCACGGCCAGGATGATTGCTCGACGTTTCGACACCCGGCCACGCTGAGCTGCCCGCCTTGCCGATGTCTCGACTCATCCCTTGCCTATGTCCTGAACCACCACACTGCCCCCGCCACCAACGAAACAGCGAGGAGGGCCCATCCGAGAGGATGGGCCCTCCTCGCTGCCGACCCGACTTCTGACGGGTGGATGCCGGAGATTCGGGGTGGTCGCCGTCGGTAGGGACCTGTTCAGAGGTTTCACACCCCCGGCCGCTTCGTCGGCCGGGTCCGAGGTCCACCGAAAGGTGGGCCTCTGTGCTTTTGCGGTGCTGGTCACCACTCGCGCCGCTTGTGGATCTCCCGACCGCGGACCGTGACCACCGGTTTGGGCATCTGGCAGGCGGCGACTGTCTTCGCCCGCAGCGGCATCTCGAACGAGGTGACGGCCTTGAGGTTCTTGTTCGTCGGTGCCTTGCGGTGTGGGTTCACGATCCCTACGAGCCTCCCTCGGCGACGGCGAGGCGGATCTGCTCTCGGAAGTCCGAGTCGTTCGTGATGACGACACCTTCGCGAAGTGCCCCTTGAGCGCGTCGTAGAGCAGTTGGGTGCCGAGGTTGACGTCGCTGCCCTTCTCCTCAGGAATGACGACCCGGGCCATTGTCCGGTCCTGTCCGTCGGGCCTGTGCGTCGGTGAGCATGGATGGGAGATCCGCGTGCGCCGAAGGCCCGGGATGAAGAGCCGCTCGGGTGGGTGACGCGTCTCGGCCAGCGCCCGACGCCGCACATCCGAGCACGGGTGGCCCCGGATGATCTCGACGAGCGGGTTGACATCGACCGCCCGGAGGAACGCGTTCTGGCACTCATGGGTCAGATCATCGGGGGACCGCGTCTTCACGTGCGCCGTGAAGTGATTGACTCGTCCGATCCGGTCGCGTGGTCCCGGTCATGGTGCGAGCCGCCAGCAATTCTGGTCGCTCAAGCGGCAGGAGGTGTCCGGCTTCCGCCGCCACGAAGATCGGGAAGCCGAAGTGCGCGGCGCGGCGGCGGAGTCGGGCGAGCGGGAAGAAGCGGTCATGGCCGCCGGCGAGGATCAGGACACTGGTCGCATCCCACCGCGCGATCAGCTCGTCTGGAAGGGATCCAGGTGCTCCACTCGGTCGGCTGTGATGGCCGACGAGGCGCATCCACTCGACGAGGCGGGAATCGATCGGCGCGGTCGGTCCGCTCATGTATCGAACGAGGCGCGCGGCCGACCGGAAGGTCGGACGGGCGATCCAAGCCAGTGTCGACGCCAGCAGCCGAGGTGTCGGTCGCACATCGATGAACCCTGCAGGCGCGACGAGCACCAGGCCGGCGATCGCTGCCGAGGGCGTCATCGAGAGCGCTATCGCGGCGCCGAGCGAGTGACCGATGACGGTCACGGGACCCTCGAGGGAATCGACGATCTCATCAGCCCACCGGCCGAGCTCAGCAAGCCCTCCGTGGGGCCGACGTCCGTCGCTCAGGCCGAGCTGGCCCGGCAGGTCGACGGCGGTCACGCGACCCCCTCGACCGAGCTCACACAGCGGGTCGAGCATGACCGCAGCGCTCATGTTGGTCCCGGGCAGGACGAGGAAGGAATGCTCGCCCTGCCCGCAGTGAACCAGGTGCGTCTTGCCTAGGCCGGTGTGGCGCAGGACCGAGTCGTGCGGGACGTCCCAGTACTCGAGCCTCGACCGGGCCCAGGCCCCGATCGCGTCGCGCCCGGCGGCGGACCGATAGCAGGTTTGCTTCTCCGTGGTCATGAGTCGATCGCCAGCAGGGAAGCAGTGCCGTTGGCACCGAGCCGCATCTCGAAGAAGCCGTCGATGCCCTGCAAGCACCTCGGCCCCTCCAACACCTCGAAGGTTCCGGTGAAGCTGTAGATCACGATCGATTCCGGGTCCTGGACGTCGTGTCCGCACACCTCACCGTTGCCGATGAGGGTCATGTCGGCCCGCCGGGTGTCGTGCACTGAGATCCATCCGGTCGCTCCCTTGCACTCACCGGGCGAGGGGAAGGACCCGACGTCGGGGTCGATGACTCCGGCCACCGGGACCTCGATGGTGCGCCGGCCCCGACGGTCGAGGTCCGCGGTGCCCTGGACGAGCACGTCGTCGTAGACGCGTGATGTCCAGGATCCGGTACCGGTGATCTGGAGGGCGGGCGGCCGCGGTCGAGTGCGGGCGTCAGAGGGGTTTGCCGCACCGGTGAGCACGCAGCTCGCAATCGTCACGAAGACGGCGAGTGCCGTCCTGGCGCGGTGTGCAGGTCGGGTGGTCATGATTGTTCTCCTTGTGTTCGGTGAGATTGCTGTATCGGGAATACGTGTCCGATGGACCGGGGTGGGTGCAGGTGCTGGACAGGGGACTGGTCAGGCTGCGCGAACCTCGGCGAGGATGGCCTCGAGCACCAGCTGGTCCGGTGCGGGCGGAACGTCAGCGTCGGGCAGCTCGAGAAGTAGGTCGATGGCCCTGTCCACCCACGGCCCCGTGATCAGCGGGCTGTGGGCAGAGGCGATCGTGGTCGCCCCTAGGGACCGGAACACCTCGACGTGTTCCCGGTACTTGCCGGAGTCCACCAGCCGCAGCCACGGGGAGAGGGCGTGGTGGGCGAACATGGCCACGCCGCCGTGCCATTCGTCCGCGTCGAGCTGGTCCACTGACGTCTCGATCGCCGGCGAGCAGGGCACGGCGAACGCGTCGACGGCCCAGTACACGCTCGTGGAGTCATCGAACACACCGCGCGTCGTCGGCGAGTCCCACAACGGCGGCCGCACGAAGTACAACCGGCGATCGGCCAGATCGAGGTGCGAGCCGTGGTCGACCCAGCGACACCGATCGAGAGGGAACGCGAACGCGTTGGAGAAGCGTTCCACCAGCGCCCACGAGGCAAGCAGCGTGGCGTTGGGGCACCGCTCCATGACGGCAGCGAGGTTCCCGGTGTGGTCCGCGTCGTCGTGGGAGATGAAGACGTACCGGACGTCGTCGGGCTCGACGATGCCGAACACGTCCTCGAGCCAGCGTTCGCGATTCGCCGCGGTGCCGGTGTCGATGATCACGGGCTCTGCGCCGCGGATGACCATCGAGTTCAGGTAGACGCGCAGCGGAGCGCCGAGCGCCTCCTGGACCTGATGGATCAGCCAGGTGTCGTCGCCGATCTGCTCGGGGTCTCGGATGATGGTGGGTGGTACGGGTTCGTAGGTCATGGAGCGAACGTACGGATTCGGATCTCACGCAGGAATCCCGCCTTCGAGGGTTCCTCGGCTTCGCTGATCGGGGGTCACCCCCCTCAAACGCGGGGGATGACGGTCGGTTCGGATCGTCGTACGGTCTTGAACGTGACGATCGATCAGGTCATTGCCGCGCGAGATCGAGTGCTCGCCGCCGACGCCGCCGAGCGGCCGTTGGAAGAGGTGCTGAGCGAGGTGCTCGAGGCGCTGCACGCCGTGGCCGAGTTCTCCCGCGGCGCGCTGCTCCTCACCGACACCGAGACTATGCTCCCCTTCGGCGGGGTCGTCGAGGGCATGGACCCTTCCACCTGCACGCCGTTCTGGGACAACGAGCTGCTCGACCCCGACTTCGCCAAGTTCAGCGACCTCGCCCGCAGCGCCGAACCGGTGGCGGTCCTCTCCCAGCTCACCGACGGCGATCTGGATCGCAGCCCGCGCTACCGCAAGCTCTACGAGCCTGCCGGTGGCGGCGATGAGATCCGTGTCGCCTTCACCAGTGGGGCATCGTGTTGGGCCGTCGCTGCGATCGTTCGCGACGCCGAGCTCGGACCTTTCCCGCCAGAGGAGTTCCATGCCGTCCGGGATCTGGCACCCGTGGGTGCCCGGGCCATTCGCTCGGCGGTCATGCGACGCGACCGTGCACAGGCAACCCAACCACCGACGATGCTGGTGATCGACGGTAACGCTGCGCTGGTGTCGGCAACGCCAGGTGCCGATGAGGTGCTTGCACAGTTCGCGACCCAGGGTGTCGACATCGACGTGCCGATGGTCGTGATGGCAGCGGCTCGTCGGGCGATGAACGCGAAAAACAGCAACGGCGTGTCGGTGCGTGCCCGCGGCTGCTCGGGGCGCTGGTTCCGGCTGCATGCGGCGCCGCTGGGCAGTCAACAGGTCGCCGTGGTGGTCGAGCCGGCAGGACCGGGCGACCTGGTGTCGATCGTGCTCGAGTCCTACGGGCTCACCCAGCGTGAGTCCGAAGTGGTGCCGCTGCTGGCACGGGGGCTCGCAACGAAGGAGATCGCCGCCGAGCTGTGTATCTCGCGGTACACCGTCGGAGATCACATCAAGACGATCTACGCCAAGTGCGACGTCACGAGCCGAGGCGAGCTCATCGCCCGGTTGTTCGCCGATCACATCCTCGAGCACCACCACGCTGCCACCGCGCATCGCTGACCCAAGGCGCTCGGGCCGGCAGCAGGAGGATCACCCATGAAGATCGGCCTCAACATCGGGTACTGGTCAGCCGGACCTCCACCGGATGCCACCGAACAGGTCGCCGAGGCGGAGCGGCTCGGCTTCGACTCGATTTGGACCGCCGAGGCCTACGGGTCCGACGCGCTCACGCCGTTGGCGTGGTGGGGGGCCTCGACCACGAACGTGCGCCTGGGTACATCGATCATGCAGATGTCGGCCCGGACACCCACGGCGACGGCGATGGCTGCGCTGACATTGGACCACCTCAGCGGGGGAAGGTTCATCTTGGGACTGGGTGCGTCCGGGCCGCAGGTGGTCGAAGGCTGGTACGGCCAGCCATACCCCAAGCCGCTGGCCAGAACCCGCGAGTACATCGCCATCGTGCGCCAGGTGCTGGCCCGCGAGGGCCCGGTGACGTTCGACGGCGAGCACTACCAGCTCCCGTTCTCCGGTGGGTCCGGGCTCGGCAAGCCGCTCAAGTCGACGGTGCAGCCGGTCCGTTCCGACGTTCCGATCGTGCTCGCAGCGGAGGGACCGAAGAACGTGGCGCTGGCCGCCGAGATCGCCGATGGATGGATGCCGTTCTGGTTCTCCCCGAAGAGCGACGCGTTCTACCGCGCCGCGCTCGCCGAGGGGTTCGATCGAAGCGAGAGCCGCCACACCGGGCTCGACACGTTCGAAGTGATCTCGACCCTGCCGGTGATCATCGCCGACGACGTCGAGGGATGCGCTGACTTCCTCCGTCCGATGCTGGCCCTCTACATCGGCGGGATGGGCGCCAAGGGCGTCAACTTCCATTACGAGGTGTTCGCCAGGATGGGCTACGAGGCCGAGTGCAGCAAGATCCAAGACCTCTACCTTGACGGCCACAGGTCAGACGCGATCGCCGCGGTACCGACCACCCTGGTCGAGGACGTCGCGTTGATCGGTCCGCTGGGCAAGGTCAAGGACGAGGTGAGCAGGTGGAAGGACACGGTGATCTCCACGGCCCTGGTCGCCGGGCCGGCCTTCCAGTACGAGACCATCATGGGGATCCTTTCCTGACCGACGACCAGGCGGGCAGGCATGGCGGGGCGCTCGGTCCTCAGCGCTCGGTGTGGCGTAGCCCGTCGAGGAGGAAGGTGAGGTGGCGCCTCTCGAGAGCGATGCTGCTAGATGGCTTTGGCGCGGCTGGACACGCCGAGCTTGGCGCAGATGTGCTCGATGTGCCGGCCGTCTTCGGGGAGATCGCTAGACGTGCGGCCACATCCTTGTTTGAGCAGCCGCGCCGGGCGCGGGATCGACGATACGGTGAGGCCGCGGGGATACTCGCCGCCGTCGAGCCGCTCGCGGAGCCGGTCGGCAACGGCCGCGAGTCGGGCGAGCGCGGGAGACTGCTGCAGCATCCGCTCCGGGAGGTGGGGGTGGAGCCGGATCCGCTCCCAGTCAGCGGGGGAGAGGACGAGGCTTGTCCCAGATCCCGTTACTAGAGGGTCCCAACCCAATGGCTGACGTGGTACTCGGTGCTGCGGCCCGACTCGTCGGTGCTCCACTCGCCGGCGGGGTCGTCCGCGGTATGGGTGACGATGTCGCCGGCTGCCTGCTCACCGGCCTGCCCTGAGCGAGGCGATCGAAACCGTCGACACCGAGACTGGAGACGCCGCAATCGCCGGTCAGCTCACGGCCTAGCACCCGAGCGGATCACTAGATCCGATCCACCGAAACCCACCACTCCACGTGACTCATGTCGTGGAGTGGGCCCGGGCTGGCGTGCTGGCCGCAAATCCCAGGTCGGTTCAAGGTGTAGGTGTGGGCCGGATGGCGCGGAGTACAGCAACCGCCGTTGCGAGCCGAAGCGGGCCGATCTCGGCGGCCCAGGTCGCGTGCAGGTCCGAAAGGATCTTGTCGGCCGCGGTCACGCAGCGGCGGCCTTTGGCTGTGAGCCGCACGACCTTGGCCCTCCGATCCTTGGGGTCCTCGACCCGCTGCAAGTACCCGGCGTCTTCGAGTTGGGCGACGAGCTCGCCCATCGCCTGCTTGGTCACGTTCGCGGACTCGGCCATGTCCTTGACCCGCGAGTGGCGCGCCATCTGCTCGAACACCTTTCCGTGCGCGGCGCGAACGTCGGCAAAGCCCTCCGCTGCGAGCCGGTCGGCGATGTGCCGGTTGATGTCGTGGTACGCGCCGTCGATGAGCGCCTGCAGTTCGCCAGCGATGGTGGTTGACACAATAGACAGCCTACCTTACTGCCGCAGTAGACAACCATCCTGTCTAGTGAGGTCGAGTGAGTTGGTACGAGGTTCTCAAGGCGGCCCATGTGCTCGCCGCAGTTGTTTGGGTCGGCGGTGCGCTGGCCGTGCAGTGGTACGACCGGCGACTCCGTCGCCGTTGCCCCGACGACGTGGTGCAGCAACTCGCCGACGCGGAGTTCTTCGGCGCGTGGGTGTTCATCCCGGCGTCGCTCGCGTCGCTCTTGTCGGGGCTCGCACTCACTGCCGAGCGCGATTGGGACTTCGAGCCCTTCATAACCGTCGGCATCGGTGCATGGCTCGTCGCCTTCATCACCGGTGCGGCGTACCACCGCCCAAAGTCCAGGGGAGATGGCCACTCACCTGTCGATCTCGAGCTCCCCGGGGTGACCGCGCACCTGCCGAAGTCGGGCATGGTTCAGCTGCCTGTCGAGTTCCTCGATTGGCTCGACCGCGAGGGTGATCGTCGACGAGTTCGACGATCACTGGTACCAGTGCATCATCGACAGCGTGCATGGCGACGCGCTGACAGCGTTTTTCGAGTCGGCAAGCACTGTCCTTCCCACCTGCCCACTTGCCCATTGTGGGACGCGGCGGTAGGCTGACAACTAGGAGGTTCAAACATGTCGATGCTTGAGGTGGTTACGGACGACCGGAGTCGAGTTGTGCTTCCGGGGCACCCGAAGCAACGGTTCCTGGTTCAGGAGAACTCTGACGGCAGCCTGCTGTTGCAGCCCGCCCGAATCGTCACCGAGGCCCAGTTGGAGTACGACGAGAGTCCGGAGCTCCGAGGTCTGCTGGAACGCGCAGCCGCATCGCCGACAGTGGAGCGGTCACGGCGTAGGGCCGAGTGAGCACAGCTGCACCCAAACCGGGGCAGTACTCCGAGGTGGCTAACGAGCAGCTAGACGAGCTCGAGGCGGCTGACCCGGAGACGTACGACGACGTGCTCGCAGCATGCGAGAGCGTCTTCGAGGACCAGGCGTGGGCCCAGGCGAACTCCTCTGCGATCCAGACGAGCCAAGGGATCAGGTTCCGGCTTCCCGTGGAGGGCCGGCGTCACAAGGTGTTCTGGTCCTCGGACGGACCACGCATCGAGGCGGTGTTTCCCTACCCCTGAGGCGCCATGGAGCCATCCTCTTGGTGCGCACCACTGGCCTCGGACACCTATCCGCCCGCCCTCTGGTCGACCGAACCGTGTGCAAGGCCCTTGGAGTGTCGGGGTTCTCCGCCGGTAGACGTCTACCGGCCCTGCGCTGAGAGGAGCTCGGCGAACTTTCTGGCGGCGGCAGCCCCCATATCGGGGAGCAGGTGCTGGTAGGTGTGCATGGTAAACGCGACGTTTGCGTGTCCGAGGCGTTCGGTCACGACTTTGACCGGGTACGCCGTCCATGATCAGCATCGACGCGTGGGTGTGGCGCAGGTCGTGGAACCGGATTCTGGTGAGGTTCGGGACCTGACGCTGGACTCGGTCGAAGAGCTTGCTGAACGATTCTGGGTTCACGTACCGGCCGATGGGGTTCACGAACATCCAGTCGTCGGTGTCGTGCGGCAACCCGTCGGTAGTGAGACGTCGTCGCCAACGAGCGAGGACGTCCATGGTCTGGTCGTCGAGGTCTACGCATCGGCGGCTGGTGCGGGTCTTGACAGAGAACTCGATCGGTTTTCCGGCGATGCTCTGGATGGTGCGACTGATCGAGATGCGCTGATTGACTCGGTCGAGGTCGGACCACTTGAGCCCGCCGACCTCCCCTCGTCGCATACCGGTGAGGGCGGTGAGGTGCAGCGCCGGGTAGAGCCGGTGTGATCGAGCTGCCGCCAGGAAGGTGGTGAGCTCCTGCGCTGTCCATGCGCGTGGGACGGTTCTGGCGGGTCGCTTGTGGAGGGCGGCGTGGCCTGGGCGACATTGACATCGATGAGTTGCCGGCGGATCGCAACGTCGAGCGATGAGCGGATGATCATGTGGACCTCGTGCACGGTCTTGGCGGCAAGTCCGGTGCCGGCGCGGCCCCCGGTGGTGGAGAGCTGGTCGTACAGGCCGTCGAGGTGATCAGCGCGGAGTCGGCGGAGTGGTAGGTGGCCGACCGACGGGGTGATGTAGTTGTCGACCATCCACGAGTAGCGGTAGGCCGTGGTGGCGCGGACGTGGCGTCGCTTGGTCGGTAGCCAGGTGTCGACGAGGAACTCCCCGAGGTGGACCGGACCGCCGCGCAGTGCGTCACACGAGGACGTGTTGCGGGCGGTCCGGTTGGCGGCGGCCGGCGAGCGAGAGCGGCTCGGGGTGTTGAAGGACGCGGTCGATGGCGGGCTGCGCACCCGCCGTCATCTGGACTACTGGGAGTCGTCTGCGTGGGCTCGGGATGCTGTGCCGGTTGTCGACGCGCTCGCCGACGAGGTCGCCACCGAACCGTCGGCTGAGCTGGTGGTGCTGCTGCAACGTGCGGCGGGACACCTGGTGAAGGTGATCCTGCGCGCCGACGACTCGGACGGGATGATCGGTGACCTTGCCCGCCGCGTCCTCGACCTGCACCGCGCGGCGTGCGATGCCGGGGTGGCCGACCCGAAAGCGTTGGCGAAGTGGATGGTGAAGTTCTCGTTCGAGGACCAGGACTTCTTCGAGATCGACCCCGTCGCGTATGTGGATGCTCTCGGCGTGTCGGGCCTGGTCGTGTACCGACGAGAGGTCGCAAGACGTTCCGATGCTGTCGACGCGCCGGAGGGCCGTTCGGGGCGTCTCGCTGAGATGTACGCGGGGTTTCCGAGCTTCGCCGCGAAGTATGCGGCTGAGCGGCTGGCGATCATCGATCGCGACGTCGACCGACTTGTCGAGTTGTTGGGCCGGGACTTGTCCTCGCCGCATCAGTTTCAACGCGTCGCCGAGGCAATGGTCGAGCTCGGTGAGCCCGGCGAGGCACTGGTGTGGGCGCGTCGGGGCATCGCGGAGACCGACGGGTGGCAGATCGCGAGGCTCTACGACCTTGCCGCGGAGCTGCTCTTCGATGGCGGCGAGTTCGACGACGTGGTCGAGCTACGCCGACACCAACACGAGCGCACACCCAGCGCGTCCACCTACGCACGACTGCAGGCGGCAGCCAACTCCACCGACACATGGACCACCGAGGTTGGTCCGGCCCGCGCCGTTCTTGGTGACCGGGACCCTGCGGGTCTCATCGACGCGCTGCTCGCAGACGGCGAACCGGACGAGGCGTGGGAAGTGGCCACGGACGGAGATCTCGACGTCGCGTCGTCTCAGTGGCTGCGCCTTGCCGAGGCTCGCGAACCAGCCGCACCGGCGGACGCGATGGCGGTGTACCTGCGGCTCGCGGACGAGTCTCTGGAGCGGGCCGACAAGCGCGCCTATCGCGACGCCGTCCGCCTTCTGAAGGTCGCGGGCCGCGCTGCAAGCGCGGCCGAGCGCATGGACCAGTTCGACGGCCACCTGCGTGAGGTTCGGGAGCGGAACCGGCGCCGCCCATCGTTCATGGCCATGCTCGACAAGGCGGGCCTGAGATGAGCCGGCGATGACCAAGCGACGCCATGTCCGCGAGAACGACCGACTGGACGACGAGGAGACCGTCGTCATCCGAGGAGGACCGCTCGACCCGGCCCTGCTGCGCTCCGATGCCGAGCGCTACCACGACATCTACGGCGAGTTCGGGATCTCGGTGTTCGCTGCCCGGGACGCCACGGTCGACGAGCTTGCGCAAGATGTACCGCTGGTCCGATTCGACACACTGACCCTCGTCACAGTCGGCGTCCTGCTCGACGCAGGATTCCGGCTCGATCCGACCGGGCGCAACAAGAGGCACTTCACTCTCGTGTTCCGCCGTCTCGACGACGGGGTCGAGGCACTCGTGGGCTGCGAGCACCTCAGTTGGGTGAACCCTTATCATGAGGCCTGACCGACAAGCAGGTGATCCCGTGGAAGATCTCGATCTCGTTGCCGACCTGAACGCACAGGACGACGATGGCCTTGGCTGGTCGACCCTCGCCGATGCTGCAACCCCCGACCGCGTCCGTGCCGGAGCGATGCTCCTCGCAGGGAGCGCCCAGGCCCAAGCTGTCGTCCGTGTGGTGAGCGTCGACGACGACGGGCAGGTCCACTTCGCGATCCTCCCGGGATCAGTGGAAAAGAACCGCCACCTCCTCGACCGGTCCGTGGCCTGACTCGGGCGGCGCCCGCGAACCCGAAGGTCGATCTCGTCGGCGCCGTCGTGCACTCCATCGTCGACTCAGGGAAGCGCAGAGCTCGCTGATGGGAGGGCATCTTCACATCTGCCCGGTCTCACCCGCAGCCTCCGGTGCTTCTACTGTTCCTTCTACTGTGCGGCGCGGTACGGGGGCGCACGGGCTGGCACGACCGGACTACCGTGATCGGCGAAACCCCTGCAAGAGGGCACTATCCGGTACGCAGTGGTACGGGCTGAGCAGCTGATCTGAACGCTCATAACCCGAAGGTCGCAGGTTCAAATCCTGCCCCCGCCACCATCTGGAAAGCCCGGAATCTCAAGGATTCCGGGCTTTCGTCGTTGTGGGCGGCGGTGTACGTCTACCGAGTCGATCTACCGGCCGATTCCGCTCGTGTCAGAATTGCAGGCATCCAGCGCCGCTGAGTCGGTAGACGTCTACCGGCTTGCCGACAGCGCTGTGTGAAGCGGTTGGCGGCATCGGCACCCATGCCGGGCATCACGGGTTGGTAGGTGGCCATGGTGAAGCCCGGGGTTGGCGTGCCCCAGCCGTTCGGACACGACCTTGATCGGAACGCACGCCGCGACTTCGAGCGACGCGCGGGTGTGGCGGAGCCTGTGCAGGCAGATGCGCGGCAAGCCGAGTGGGACCACCTGGCGGTGGTGCAGCGGGTTCCGCGACTCGGGGTTCACCGGAACGCCGGCGTCGTTGGTGAAGATCGGATCGTTCGGCCCGGTCGGGTCTCCGTCTCGGCGTTGACGAGCGCGCTATGGTCGCAGCACGCGCTCGGTCTCGGCCTACGTATCCGATTGTAATACACTGGCTCATGTGTCTGAACCGTTCGACCTCGATCTCCTCGACGAGGAGGATCCGTTCGAGATCGACGACCAGGCCGCCCACCTGTTCAAGCACCCGAGGCTCGGTGTCGAGGACGTTCACGAGGTGTGGCAGTCGGATCCGCTCTTCTACCCGGCGAAGCCGCCGGCCCACTGGTTGATGGTGGCGGAGGTCGCCGGGGTCGTGCTCGTCGTGCCGCTCGCTCCACCAGATTCCGACGACCCCACCAAGTGCCGGCCGATCGGCTGCTACGTCGCAGCCACGCACCTCGTCACCCGATACCGGGAGGACCGATGACCAAGAAGAAGACGACCCGAGAAGCGGAGTACGAGTTCTACGCCAAGCCCGAGAATCAGGAGCCCCAGGGTCCTGCTCGGCGGCGGAAACGCTCGAACCTGACCGAGATGGTGCCGGTGCGATTCCCGCCCGAGACCCTCGAGGAGGTTCGCCGACTCGCCGAAGCCGACGACCGCTCGGTGTCGAGCTGGATCCGTCGCGCCGTCGAGCACGAACTCGAACAACAGGCCGGCTGAGCGCCGACTTCTACGGATCTTCTGAAGGTCACAACTTCGGACGCACAGGCGTTCGGACACGCTCGAGCGCGCCATGGCCGGGCCACCGGCCAGCCTCTCTCACCGACGCCCAGGCCGCCGCGGGTACCCATCTCCGCGACGACCACGCCGCAGGGGCTGCGCAATGGCAGGATCGCGGCCGGCCAGCAGGTTCTCGTGTTGGGCCCCTCCGGCGGCGTGGGCTCCTACGCAGTGCAGATCGCCGCTGCGCTCGGCGGCGACGGTCACCGGTGTGTGCAGCGCCGCCAAAGCCGAGTTCGTTCGCTCGCTCGGTGCGGCGCACGTGCTCGACTACCGCACCGACGACGTCCTGGACGGGCTGGCCCGCTACGACCTGATCCTCGACATCGCCGGCGACACTCCGCTCCGCACGCTGCGCCGCTCACTCCTGCCGACCGGCAGCCTCGTCATCGTCGGCGGGGAGGGCAAGGGCTATCTCACGGGCGGCTTCGGTCGAAGCCTGCGAGCGCCGCTGACGTCGATGCTCGTCCGGTAGCGCTTCGCCAACGTCGGACGAACTCCGACGTCGTCGTTGCCAACCACACCCGGAGAATCGGCAGCGTCGCACTCGTTCAGGTGGTCCCTCGGCCGCGATCGGCTGCCCAGCGTTGCCCTAGTTGGCCGCGCTGCCCGCCGGGGTTGATGTCGACCGAACCGATCGACGCGGGGTTGCGGTCGCCTCGTGTTCGGTGTTCGCGCCTGCGTCGCGGCGTCTGCCAGATTCAACTCGCTCGGTCAGATGCGGGTGGAGTCGGACCCGCCCCCGGTTCGACGTAGCGAGCGGCCGACGCTTGTTTCGTCCAAACAGGAGGCCCGCCATGGAGACCAGCCCCGGTGCCGGCCTGCGCGTCACCCGCCACGGAACCCCTCCGCCGCCTTGCAGGGTGGCGCAACGAGTCGGCGAGTGCAGAGCGGCCGAGGATGGCCGTACACTGGCCGGACAGTTGGAGGTGCATGATGTCGACGCGACTGCGCAGCGAGCGTCTCGAGGTCCGCACGACGAAGGACGAACGGGCGCTGATCGACCGCGCCGTGGCCGAGCAGGGGTGCGACCTCACGGAGTTCGTGATCTCGAACCTCACGGTCGCAGCCCGACGCGTGCTTGCGGATCGGACGGAGTTCGAGCTCGACGCGGACTCCGCCGCCGTCTGGGAGGTGATCAATCGTCGCCGCGCCCGTGAGCTTCCCGGTCTGCGGCGCCTCGTGGAACGTGCCTCCCCGTTCGTCGACGAGTGAGCAGCGGCTACCGGCCGCCTGAACTGCTCCGACCAGACCACGTCCTCGATGCCTTCGAGTGCAGGTCAGCGGAGCGGACCGACTGGCTCCGACGACATGCCCGTCAGTCCACAGGAGCCGGCACCACCCGAGTGCTGGTGGTGACCCCGACGGATTCCGACCCCGTCGTCGCCTACTACGCCTGGTGCATGGCCAGCGTCGCACTCGAAGAGGCGCCACCTCGGATGCGCAAAGGGGTAGGGCGCTACCCGCAACCCGTCGCACTGCTCGCTCGCCTCGGAGTCGACGTCGACCACGAAGGCCGCAACCTCGGCGCCGGAATCCTTCGCGACGTGATCCTCCGGACGTCCGCGTTGGGGGCCGAGATCGGATGCCGCGGACTGCTGGTGCACGCAGAGACCACCGAGGCGAGGGACTTTACCTGCACCTCGTGCCCGAGTTCGAGGCGTCACCCACCGACGACATGCACCTCTACCTGCTGATGAAGGACATCCGTCGAACGCTGCGGTGAGGCGACGCGCGCCTCGGCCGGGTGCGCGCATCCTGAACTGCGTGGCAGCGCCCGGTCATCCGGGCCGTGCTTCGCCGATCAGGCGTCAACGGAGGTCGGTCGTTGGTGGTTGAGGTAGGCCAAGACTGCGAGGACCCGACGGTTGCTCTCCCGGCCCGGTGGCATCTCGAGCTTGGTGAAGATCGAGCTGACTGCGGGCTCGACGGTCTTGACGCTGAGATGGAGCTGCTCGCAGATGGCGGCGTTGGTGAGGCCCTGGGCCATGAGGTCCAGAACCTCGAGTTCCCGTGGCGTAAGCCTGTCGACCTGGCTGTTGGTTGCCTGGCCGGTCGCTGCCGACGACGCCATCAGGTGCTCCAGGATGAGTGCGGCCTGGCTGCAGAAGGAGTCGAGGAGCCGTTCGTCGTGTCGCGAGAGCGGCACCGTCCGATCGACCACCACGGCGCCGAGCTCGACCTCGCCGCGGGCGACGTCTCGGAGGGTCTCGCTCGGGTGATGCCCGAGGCCGGCGCGTTCGACGTTGTTGACCGGCACGATTGTCTCGGCCGGTTCGGGCCACAGTCCGACTGCGTGGTACTGATCACGGCGCCGGGCCCAGACCGTGACGTGCTCGGCGGCGAGCGCGTCGGCGATGGCCTCGGCGAGCTCCGAGGGAAGGGCAGCATCGTCGTCGGATCGGCGTGACAGCCATGTGAGGGCCGAATGCGTGGCGAGGTACTGGCGGTGGACGATCGTCCAGCCGGCGGCAAGGGGGACCAAGCAGACGGCGAGGACGCCGGCGGTCGGCGATCCCCACATCGCGAGCCCACCGGCGAGCGCCACCAACGAGATGGCGACTGCGGCGCCGACCACGGCCAGCTGGCGTCGAACCACCCGTCCCGAGGTGCGCCACCGGGCGATGACCGCGATGAGCCACACGACCTGGAAGAGCACGTAAGTCGTTCGGGCCGCAATGTCCCATACATCGATGGCGGTGCCGGTCCCAGCGATGGTGAAGGGGTGTGGGGTGGTGACGCCGCTGGCGGCCTCGCCCACTGGCCACAAGGCGGCGATGGCGGCGATGGTCACGGTCAGCACTGCGCCACCCAGGATCACCCATCGCCACATGGGCGAAGGAAGTGAACCATCCGGGAACAGAATGACCGAAAGGGTGACCAACGCGAGCCCGACCACGAGCGGCCACACCCCGAGCCAACCCCACCACGGGCTGGTATCGGGTGTCGGGTCGTGACCGATCTGGCGGCCGAGGAACATCACCGCCTCTACGAGACCGGTGGCGAGGAACGCCCAGCCGCACCGGTTCCGCGGTTGTTGGTGCAGCACGTAACCCCCGACAGCTGCGAACGAGAGCGCGAGCAGCCCGTTGTGCAGGTTGGGCAGCCAGACACCGCGGGCGAACCCGGCCGCCACGGTGATGACGACGCCGCAAACGAGGGTCAGCATCACGGCGTCGGATCGCCTGATGTACCGGTTCGTCTCCTCGGTCGCCACGTTCCTCATTCTCACAGGATCCGACGCTGAAAGGTGAAGGGATCACCCTGAAAGGCGGATTCGAGGGTTTCCCCCGTGGTGAAACGGCGCCAATTGAGCGCATCGTCGGCCGAACCCATTCCGGTCGAGGAGGACCCACATGTCGATATCCACAGATAGGAGCGTCGCGCTCGCCCCGGCGGGTACCCCCGCTGACCGTATGCTCACCGCAGCACTGGTCGTGGCACCCTTGCTCTACCTCGCCGCCGACACGTTGTACGCGTTCCAGGGCTGGGACAGCGGTATCGCCGGGGTGATCCACGTCCTTGGGGCCATCGGGTACGGCGTTGTCGTGCTCCGTTTCGCGACGAGCATCCCAGGAGGATCGTGGCTCACCACGGGCCTCTTGTTCACCGCGATTGCCGGAGCGGTTGGCAACGCCGCGTATGGGTTCGAGGCGATCCACCAGTCCTTCGGCGACATGGCCCTTGTCGATCGCGGCGGCGCAGCCATCCTCATCAAGCCGCTCGGTCTGTTGTTCCCGGCGTCGCTCGCTCTCGTGGCTCTGGCAGCGGAACGTCTTGGCCACCGGGTACCCGCCGTCGCGGTACTCATCGCTGCGGTGGTGTGGCCGGTTGCCCACATCGCCAACATCGCGGTACTCGCGGTCGCGGTGAATGTGCTGCTCGTCGTCGCCCTCGGTACCACTACGGCGTGGATCCCCGGAGCGACGCAGGCCCGGTCGACGCGCTAGCCACGATCGTTCATGGCTGCGTGAGCGGAGTCGGATCCCGGTCACGGCGAGTGAGGTGAAGCCGCACCCGATCGAGGGTGTCGAGGTTGGTCACGCTGCAGCGAGGCGACCCGCGCCGCGATCCGCAAGGTGCTGCGTTCCAATGGGTTCCGCTCCAGCACGCGTGTCGTGGACGGCGTCGTTCACGTGTGGTCCGACGACGCGTACGACGCTCTCGATCCCAGCGAGATCCGCACCAGCGTGACCTCCGCCCTCGAACGGATCGCCACCGGAGTCGACGCGGCGCCTCAGCGCGATCCCGACGCCACTCCACGCCCGGTCGACGGGCGAACCTGGGTCATCGAGTAGAGAGCGCTCAGCCGTCAGCGGCCCGCGCCCTCACCTTGTCGCCCCGGTCTACAGGTGGTCGGCGCGGTCGTGGACGGCGGCGACGCACTCGTCGAAGCTCGGTGCGTTCGCTTCTGGCTACAACAGGACGGGCAGGACGCGCTCCTCGTACTCGATGCGAGCCGCGGTGACGTGAGGTCCGTCGTTGAACGCGGGGCTGGTGGCGAACCCGTCGTTTGGTCGGTCAGCGGCGGGCATGTCCGCGGCGCGGGAGTAGGTGCAGACGTGGCGGGCGAGGATGGCGATGCCGTGTTCGTGGATGCCGGCGAGGATCTCGGGACGGGTGAGCAACTGGTGGATGTCGTAGTAGTGGCGTGCACCGCGGATCGCTGCGTCGGGATCGGCGGCGGTGTGCGCTGTGTGGAGCAGCACGAGCTTCTCCACCAATGTGCGCCACGGGGCGAGGACCCGCACGAGGACCGGTTCAGCCTCGGGTTCCCCCGCGATCTGGTCAGCGGCGTGGAGCGCGAGGAGCGACGAGACCGGAAGCGGCGTGGCCGGGAGCGCGCCGCCTCGGGAGCCGAGCTCGAGGAATACCCCGGCCGACAGCGCGCCGATGCCCGTGGTGGCGTCGGGTCGGTAGTGGAACCGGGAGCCGCGTTTCGCGCCTTGGGAGGTCGCGCCGGGAACGCTGACGGGTTCGAGCGTCGTCGCGTCGGCTGCTCCGGCGACGATGGCCTTGAGGGTCCGGTCGCGTGCCCCGGTCGAGTCTTGTGGTGAGAGCACGACGAGCACGTCGACGTCCTCGGAGAACCGTTCGATCAGCGAGAACGCCTTCGAGAGGCTCGTGCCGCCCTTGAACACCACCTCGACACCGAGGTGGTGCGCTGCGGTCACGACGCCGCGGAGCACCTCGGTGACCCAGAAGTCCTTCTCGATGTGGTCGGCGGGCACGCCGGTCCGCTCCGCGACCGTGACCGACAGCGCGGCGACGGCGTCGGGATCGTGGACGAGACGATCGCTGCTCACGCGGCGACCTCCGCCCAACGCTCCCGAGCCTGCACCCGTGGCTCCGAGGTTGCCTCGGCGTTGAGTGCCTGAGCGCGCACGGTCCCGTCCGCGAGCAGCTCGCGGATGCGTTCCTCAACACGGTGCCACGGCACCTCGGCGGCGTGTGGGTCGCGCAGCACCTCCAGGACCGCGACCTCGACGGGTGTGAGGCGACGCTCACGGCGCGAGTAGGGCCGTGACCGGAACCGCGCGCCGCTAATCGGTTCGGGGACCTTGCCGGGCACCGCGACCTCGACGGTGGCCGGAACCTGGGTGGTCAACCCGAGGAGTTGTGCTGCGGCGACCCCCGCCGGACCCGTTCCCGGCCCGCCGACCGCGACCGCTGTTTCGAGCACCGACGGGTGGGTCATCCCGAAGCGGGTCTTCTTGCCCCGCCAGTAGAGGCCCCGCCGGACCCGGACCAGCTCGCCCTCGGCCACGAGACGGCTCAGCGCGGACTCGACCGCCCGGTCAGTGCCCTCGAAGTCGCGACGACGGAAGAACCTGCCGGGACGCGCTCGTTCAACCCGGTGGCGCACCGCGCCCGCAACCGACTCTATCGATACCGTCCTCATGCCGGAAAACAGTATCGGATACCTCGCAGAAAGCAAGTGCGCAAGGCGATCCTGTTGCCATCAGGAAGTCCGTCCGAGCAGTCGTTCGAGTTCGGCCTCACCAGGGAGAGCTCATTGGACTTGGCAGCCCGAGCACCTCGCCTCGCCGCATCCCAGTTGCCGCCGCCAACCGGAACAATGTGGCGTGACGGCTGGCGGCGGTGGCATCGAGGAACGCGCCGAGTTCGGCGGCGGTCCAGGATCGGGCTCGGCGGCGATCGGAGGGCCGGGTGCACGGGGTCAGGCGGTCGGACGCCGTCGATCGGGTTGATCGCGAGCAGGCCGTGCGCGGCGGCGTCGCCGAATGCCGCTCGGAGCGTCTGGTGCAGGTTCAGGATCGTCTTCGCCGCGAGCGGCCCACCCGCACGGCTCCCGGTGATGGCGAGGCGCCGGCAGAGGGTCTGGACGTGCTCGGGGCGAAGCCTGCGCAGCTGAGTGGTGCCGAGGTGGGGGAGCAAGTAATGCGCGACGGCCGCAGACTCTCGGGCGTGGGTCGACGCGGCGATCGTCGCCTGGCGGTTCGGGAGCCAGTACCCGATCAGGTAGTCGCACACGGTCATTGACGATCCGCCGCGGGTCTGGCGTTCACGAGCGGCGGTCAGCTCAGCTGCGAGCCGTTTCGCGTCGGCGCGGTCGTCGCAGCGGTGCCAGCGGCGTCGCTCGGTGCCGGTGACCGGGTTGCGGCCCTCGTAGATGACGGCGTAGTGCACGCCTCGCTTCTCGGTCACATACGCCACCGGTGTCTCCTTCACGCTGGGGGTCGGTAGCGGAGTCGGTTGCAGGCGCCGATCCGCCTGCACGAAAGCAGGGTGTGACCGGGTCGGCAACCTGACGAGCATGGTGTTCTGGCGGTAGGTGATCCAGACGTCGGGGACGGCGACGCGCCGACCGCGGTGCTCGGCGATGATGACCCCTGACCCCGACCGCCGACCGGTTCCAGCGTGAAGCCCGGCGCTAGCTTCTGTGGTCGATGACGAGGGCCAATGGCGGTTATGACGAGGCGCGGTCCGGTCGGTTCGCGCCGCCGCAACCGTTGGATGGCCTGGCCTTGCGGCCGCTGGTCCTCGAGCGGTTGTCCGCCGCCTCCATGCAGGTCGGGGTGATCACGGCTCCGGCGGGCTACGGCAAGTCGTCGCACGCCGCCGCCTGGGTGGCCGACGACCCTCGCCCGGTGGCGTGGATCGATCTCGATGCCGTCCACGACGATGCGCTAGCGTTGCTGACCGACCTGGTCGCCGCGTTGAGCGCCGTTACCGACGTCCCGACCGATGGTCTCGCCGCCGGCGGCGCGACCCCAGCCGAGTACGCGACCGGCGTCGCCGCAGCCCTGGGCCGTGCTGTGCGAGCGTGCACGGTTCCGTTCGTGGTGGTCCTCGACGACGTGCACCGGTTGGGTGACGTGTCGGCGACGGACCTGATCGGTGCCCTGGTGTCGAACGTGCCTGCAGGGTCGGCGGTGCTGCTGGTCGGCCGAGCGTGCGGCGTCGACGAGGTGAGCCGCCTGCGGGTCGACTCGACGCTCATCGAGATCGGTGCCGATGACCTCGCACTCGACGCCGCGGGGGCGGCCGCGGTGCTCGCCGGTCTGGGAGTGGACGTCTCGGTCGACGACGCGGGCGGCGTGGCAGCAGAGACCGAGGGTTGGCCCGTGGGCGTTCGCCTTGCTGGCCTGACCGGACGTTCGGCGGACGGCGGGGCCGCATCGCGTCCGCTCGTGTTGAGCGGACGCGACGAGAGCGTCGCGAGCTACCTCGATTCGCAATGGCTCTGGGGGCTCACCGATGACGAGCGCGACCTGCTCCTGCGAGTGAGTCCGCTCGAGTGGCTCTCGGGTCCGCTGTGCAACGAGGTGTTGGACCGCAACGACGCCGGCGAGGTGCTCCATGCCATCTTCCGCAACCGCCTGCTGCTGATCCCGCTCGATCGTCGCGGCGAGGCCTACCGGATGCATGGGCTCCTCCGTGAGGCCTTGGAGGCCGAGTTCGAGCGTGTCGACGCGAGCGGCGTCGTGAAGGTGCACGCGAAGGCCAGCGAGTGGTTCGAGACCGCGGGGGACGTCGACCGCGCGATCCGCCATGCCGTCGCCGCCGACGACCTCGATCGTGCCGAGCAGCTCATCGCGGCGCACACCCCGGTGCTCTACACGAACGGGAACTACACGACGATCGAGCGGTGGATCGGGTCGCTGCCCCGCGACCGGGTCGTGAACAACCCGGCGCTGTGCCTGTGCGGCGCGTTGATGGCGCTCGGCCTCGACCGCAGCGACGAGCTGTCGGTGTGGCTCCGGTTGGGCGACCACGCGGTCGGGTCCGCGCCCGTCGCAGACCCGATGGTTCGCTTGTGTCTGCTCGACCTCCGGTCGACCACCTCCATCGGACCGGTTCGTCCCGCGCTCGAAGCTGCCGAGGCCGCACATCAGGGGCTCCCGCCGGGCATCTGGCACGCGGCGTCGTGCGTCGCGTTCGGGGGATGGTGCTGGACCACCGGTGACGACCGGGCGGTCGAGGTGCTGACCGAAGGCGCCGAGGAGGCGGCGGTGCTCGGGGCACCGGCGTTGGAGGCCTATTGCTGTGTGCTCCTGGCGGTGATCGCCTACACGAAACGGGACCTCGAGCGAGCGTGGCCGCTGGTGACCCGTGCGCAGCGGGTCGTGGCGGACCACGGACTGGTGCGAGCGCCGGGGATGGCCATGGTCAGCGCCATGGGCGCGCTGGCGTCGGCGTGCACGGGCGATCCCGACGGAGCCCGGGACAGCTGGCAGCTCGCTCGGGCACAGCTCGCCCAGCTCGCGGTCGTGTCGGGGTGGGCGAACGTCCAGACCCGCATCGCGCTGGCGCACGTAAGCCTGCTGCTCGGCGATCGGATCGGCGTCGAGACGATGCTGCGCGAAGCACACGAGTACCTGGTCCGCCAGCCCGACGCCACCCGGGCCCACCAGCAGATCGCCGAGCTGGAAGGCCAACTCCAGAACCTGCGCCGCCACTCCGGTACGGGGAGCTCAGCGCTCACGACGGCGGAGCTGCGGGTCCTGCGCTTCCTGCCCACCAACCTCAGCCTCGCCGAGATCGGGACCCGCTTGTACGTATCGCGGTACACGGTCAAGACCCACTGCGGCTCGATCTACCGCAAGCTCGACGTCGGGTCGCGCTCCGAAGCAGTGGAGATCGCCCGGGGCCTGGGTCTGCTCGATCACGACGGCACCGTCGAGGTCGGCTGAGAGATCTCGGCCCATGTGGCCGATGCCGACCACTCGCACCCGTCGTAGCTTGAGCAACAGAGGGTCCGACAAGGATCGCGGGTTGGATCGAACGGAGCGAACCATGGCGAACGAGATCAACGAGCTGACCGAGCTGGCCTACGACGGCAGCGGGACGCCCCTCACGATCTCCCCCGTGGTGGGCACCCCGTCACGGGACTACGCCGATCTGTTCGTGCCCGGAACCGAACCGTTGGCGTCCGATGAGATCCGGGTGACGATCCTCGGCAGCGGCGACCCGTTCGTGAAGAAGTCCCAGGCCTCGGCGTCGCTGCTCATCGAGGTCGGCAACGCCGAAGGCGACTTCTTCTTCTTCGACCTCGGCTCAGGATCGCTGGCCAACTTCAACGGGCTGGGCCTGCCGGTCACCTCGACGACGAAGGTGTTCCTGTCCCATCTGCACGCCGACCACGTGGGCGACATGCCGACGTTGCTGTGGAGCCTGGCCAAAGCCGGCCGACGCGACCCGGTCGAGGTCTGGGGCCCCGCCGGCGAGGAAGGCCACCTCGGTACCCTCGCCTACGCCCAGCACCTCGAGGCGGCCCACGCGTGGGACATGAAGTCGCTGAACGGCCACCCCGGCCAATCCGGGGCCCAGGCCATCACCACCGAGGTCCCCTACGACCGACCCGAGGTCGTCTACCAGCGCAACGGGGTCACGATCACCTCGTTCCCGGTGATCCACATCCACAACGGCGCCGTCGGCTACCGGCTCGACTACGCCGGGCGAAGCGTCGTCTTCTCCGGCGACACCCGACCCTGCAACTACCTCATCGACGCCTGCGACGGGGCCGACCTGTTGATCCACGAGACGTTCCCCACGCCCGGCGTGCTGTCGCAGAAGGCGGGGATGCCGCTGCCGGTCGCCGAGATGATCGTGAACGGCGCGCACACCAGCCCGGCGATGGCGGGCAAGGTGTTCGAGCGTGCCGGGGCGCGCGTGTCGGCGATGTGGCACCTCGTGGTCGATCACGAGACCGTCGGTCCGGTGTTCTCCGACGTGCGGTCCGAGCACGACGGGCCGGTGGTCATCAGCCAGGACCTCACCGTGTTCAACATCACCAAGGAGTCGGTGGTGGCCCGCCAGGCGACCGTCGATCCGTACCACTGGCCGGTCGTCGGGCCCACCAACGAGCAGGGCCCCCCGATGAACCCGCCGCTCGAGCCGCCAGCGTGGTGGGCCGACGCGCTGATCACCGACATCACGAACCCGGACTGAACGTCACCGGCCGAGTCCCTGGCGGGCTCGAGGTCCGGTCATCGTGGTGGCCTGTTCCCGCTGGACGTAGCGTCGGCCACCGGGCCCCGCGGTGACCCCGTGCAAGACGATGCTGGCCGCGACGGTGAGCGCCACCGCCGCGACGGCGCGCATCGTCGTGTCGTCGGCCATGCCCAGCTGCTCGATCGCCAGCAGGGCGAACACCACCGATGCAAGGCCACGCGGTCCGAACCAGGCGAGGAACCCCGTGGTCGGTCGGTCCAGGCCAGCGCCTGTCATGGCCATGGCGACCGGCACCATCCGCACGACGGTGAGGCTCAGCACGGTGTAAAGCACGACCTCGGAGCCGAAGTGTTCGACCGCGATCGGAAACAGGCTCGCGCCGAAGAGGAACCACACGATGAGGGCGAGCAGCTCCCCGCCGAGCTCGGGCAGCTCGACGACGTGCTCGAGTTCGTCCTGGTTGCCGGGTGAGACGGCGCCGAACGCGATGCCGGCCACGAACGCGGCGATGAACCCGTTGCCGTCGAGTGCGAGCGTAACCGCGAGTGCGCTGGCCGCGACGGCAAGGGTCGCGAGCCGCCGACCGCCGGCTGCGACCCAGTCGCGTCGGCCGGCCCGGTCGACGACGAGCGCCCCGATCCCGCCGAGGATCGCACCGACTCCGACCCCGACCGCGATCTCGGCCAGCGCTGATCCGAGCTCGATCGACTCGGACTCGGCGCTGAGACCGAGCTGGCTGGCCGCAACCGCGAGTGCGACGGTCACCACAGGAGTAGCGATGCCGTCGTTGAGGCCGCTCTCCACGTTGAGCGCCCGTCGCAGTCGCATCGGCACCCGCTCGTCGTTGATCACCTGCACGCTCAGAGCCGCGTCGGTAGGAGCGAGCGCCGCACCCAGGAAAAGCGCCAATCCCCACGGGAGCCCCATGAGGGTGCTGGCCGCGGCGGTGCCGGCGATGACCGACAGGGGTAGCCCGACCCCCAGCAGCCGTACGGGCAGGCCCACATCGGCGCGCAGCTCCCGGACGTTCACCCGTGCAGCGTCGGTGAACAGCAGCAGGCCCAGCGTGACCTCAGCGATCACATGGATCGACCCCGCCTCGACATCGACCGGCATGGGGCCCCAGTCGGGGTTGGCCAGCAGGTAGCCCGCCACCGCGAAGATCAACGGACCCGTCACGTTCAGGCGCGCCAGGGTCCCGGACAGCACCGCCCATCCGAAGACGAGCACGGTGAGCACCGCCACGATGTCGGTGCTCACCGTGCTCCCACGCTGGTCAGTCGATCGAGAACCAGGCGCGAACCTGGGCCTCGTGGTCGATGTAGCGCTCTCCGGACACGTCGACGACGACCTTGTCGATGCTGCCCCCTGTGAACGGGAAAGGCGCGGTGTACTCGGGGCTCACCGGTGACGCGCTGTCACGTCCGACGCAGATGCCGTCGCCGGTCAGACAGAAGTTGCCGGGCTGGGTGACGATCTGTTCCGAGCCGACCAACTGGTCGTCGACGTACAGGCTGAGCGTCCCGGCGGTGCCCGGCATGGCGGGGTTGCTGCTCGGCCCGTCGGCGGTGAACTCAGCTGTGCACACGTGGGCGCCGACGGTCAGCTCGCGGTCCGCCACGACGTCCTGGAGGGTGGTCCCGATCCAGTTGAACGTGTAGCGCAGGCGTCCGTCCTTCACGTAGAGGCTGTGTCCACCGGGGATACCGCCGGCGGCCCAGACGACACCCTCGACCGACGGGTCCTCGACCACCAGACCTGCTGCGATCGTGTAGGACCGGCCGGGGATCTGCGGACCGGCGGCCTCGGGCACGTCCGCGCAGTTCGGGTAGAAGACGTACTGGTCGCGGTCGGGAGCGCCGTGGGGGCGTTCCGCGAGTACCTGTTCGAGCGCGGATCGGTCGTCGACCGGCAGCCCGTTGTAGCGGCCGGCGTAGTAGAACCACAGACCCTTGAGCCGCTCGAGTATCTCAGGGTTCTCGGCAGCCACGTTGGTGCGCTGGGACCGGTCCGACTCGAGGTGGTACAGCTCCCACTCGTCGTGTTCGAAGTTGCCCCACCCCGACAGCGGTGGGTGCACCGTGTTGGCGATCCAGCCCTCGTGGTAGATCGAGCGCTGACCGAGCATCGAGTAGAACTGCGACGAACGGCCTGGCGCGGCCGGGTCGGTGAGCGCCGCTGCGAAGCTCTCGCCGTCGATCGGCAGCTGCGGGTAGCCCTTCAGCACCTCCGGCGGTTCGATGCCGAGCAGGTCGTACAGCGTCGGCACCAGGTCGACCGCGTGCACGTACTGCTGTCGCGGTGTGGGGTCGTGGGCGAGCTGCGAAGGCCACGAGATGATGCACATGTCGGCCACGCCGCCCTCCGCGCCGGCCCAGCGCTTCCAGTAGGGGAACGGCGTGTCGAACGCCCAGGCCCAACCGGTGTTGTAGTGGTTGTTCGAGGCGGGGGTGCCCAGCTCGTCGATGTGGGGGAGCGTCCCTTCGGTGGTGTCGGGGACCCCGTTGAAGAATCGCCACTCGTTGAACGACCCGTTCGGGCCGCCCTCGCCGCTGCCGCCGTTGTCGGAGACCACGACGATGATCGTGTTGTCGATCTGGCCGGAGTCCTCCAGGTAGTCGAGCACCCGACCGAGACGGTCGTCGTGGTAGGAGATGTAGCCCGCGAACACCTCGGCCATGCGGGTGAAGAGCCGCTGCTCGTCGGCGCTCAACGTGCCCCAGGGGCGGACGGTGTCGAGCATCGGCCAGGGCTGGCCGTCGGGTCCGGTGCGCTCCGGCTCACCGTGGGGGTTGATCTCCGACAGCTCGGTTCCCTCGGGCAGGAGTCCCAGCTCGATCTGACGGGCCAGGATGCCGGCGCGGATCGCCTCGTAGCCCTCGTCGAAGACCCCCTTGTAGCGGTCCGCCCACTCCAGGGGCACCAGGTGTGGGGCATGGCCGGCCTGGGGCGCCAGGTACATGAAGAACGGCTTGTCGGGGTCGATGACCTTGGCGTCGCGGATGAATTCGACCGCCTTGTCGGCGATGTCATCGGCGAGGTGGTAGCCGTCCTCGGGCTGCGCCGGTGCCTCGATCTGGTGGTTGTCGTGGACCAGGTCCGGGTAGTAGCAGTTGGTCTCGCCGCCCAACCAACCGTAGAAGCGTTCGAAGCCCCGACCGAGCGGCCAGCGGCCCTTGAACGCCGCCAGGTTGCACTCCTCGCCGGGGGTCAGGTGCCACTTGCCGACGCAGTACGTGTTGTAGCCGCGTTCGCCCAGCACCTCGGAGATGAACCCGCTCTCGAAGGGGATGCGGGTGGAGATCCCGGGGAAGCCGGAGGAGAACTCGGCGATCGTGGCCATGCCGTTGGTGGTGGCGTTGCGGCCGGTCAACAGCGACGCCCGGGTGGGCGAGCACAGCGCAGTGGTGTGGAAGTTCGCGAACTTCACCCCGCGCTCGGCGATGCGGGCCATGTTGGGGCACTGCACCGGTCCGCCGAAGGTGTCCATGGTGGCGTAGCCGAGGTCGTCCCACGCGATCATCAGGACGTTGGGGGCACCCTCGGGCGCCTTCGGCGCCAGGTACGGCTCCCAGTCGGGAACCGAGTCCCGTATGTCGACGGCGATCTTGCCGTTGAACTGCTTGGCCATTCTCAGATTCTCCTCGGTCGGTGGGCGGAAGTTGGTCCGGGCGGTTGCAGGATCCGCCAGGACAGGTGTGGCGGTGAGCTGATTCTCATGTCGAACCGGACCGCTCGGCACACGCTGCGACGGCGGCCTCGATGTTCGGATGGAGGTTCTCGGCTCCGATCCGGTCGGTCAGCCCGGCAGAGTCGAGGGCGTCGAGCAGGGGACCCTTCGCCCGGGCGACGGCCATCCCGATGTCCATCGACGCGAGCTGGTCGATGAACTGCTCGATCATCTCGGTCCCGGTGGCGTCGATGCTCGGGACTCCTTCGGCGTCGAACACGAACCAGCGTGTCGCGGTGGTCGCCCCGTCGATGGCCTCCAGCATGCGGGCCCGGACATAGGCGGCGTTGGCGAAGAAGAGGCGGTCGTCGAGTCGGTAGGCCACGACGCCCGGTGTGATCCGGGCCGACAGGTGGGTCGACGCGTCGGCGTAGCGGCCGAGGCGGGGGACCCAGCCGAGCACGGCGTCATGCGGGCGGGCCGAGCGTGACGTGGTGTGCAGGATCGACAGGACGACGGCGACAGCGAGCCCCCAGAGCACGCCGACGACCACGACGCCGAACATCGTGACCGCGGCGATCACCACCTCGGCGGTCCCCGCCGCGCGCAGGGCGCGCCACTCACCCACGTCGACCAGGCTGAGCGCGGCCATCACGATCACCGCGCCGAGCACAGCCTTGGGGAGAAGCTCCACCGGTTCGGTCAGCAAGAGCAACACGACCGCGATGACCGCGGCAGCGATGATCCCGACGACCTGGGTGCGCCCGCCGGTCTGGTCGTTGACCGCCGTGCGGGATCCGCTGGCGCCGACCGCGAACGACTGGGTGAGACCGGCCGCGGCATTTGCAGCACCCAGGGCCAGGATCTCCTGGTTGGCTCGCACGCTCTGGCCGTGTCGCCCCGCGAAGGAACGTGCGGTCAGCACACCGTCTGCATAGCCGACGCAGAACACCGCCAGAGCGGCCGGGAGCAGGACGACCAAGTCGTCCATGCCGACGGAGGGGAAGACGAACGACGGCAGGCCGGCGGGGATCTCGCCCACGGTGGCAACACCGTGATCGCCCAGCGCGAGCAGGCCGGACGCCGCGATGCCGGCCACGACGACCAGGAGCGACGCTGGCAACGCCGGCACGAACTTGCGCAGGAGCACCAGCAGCAGGATCGACGCAATGCCGACAGCGAGTGTGACCACGCTCGTCTGGCCGATCTCCTGGGCGATCTCGACGAGCTGGGGGATCGGGTCCTCGGCGTCGATCGACAGTCCGAGCAGCTTCTCGAGCTGTCCGACGACGAGGATGACCACGATGCCGTGGATGTAGCCGACGAGCACGGGTCGGGAGAAGTAGTCGGCGATCCAACCGAGCCGGGCGACGAACGCGACCAGGTACACGCCGCCGGTCAACAGCGCCAACATCGCGGCCAACGTCGCGTAGCGGCCGGGGTCGCCGTTTGCCATCGGGGTCACGATCGACGCGACGAGCAGCGCAAGCGCGGCCTCGGGGCCGACGATGAGCTGGCGTGAGGATCCCAGGAGGGCGTACGCGATCGCCGGGAGCAGCAGCGCGTACAGCCCCGCCACCGGCGACAGCCCGGCGACCTCCGCATACGCCATGCCGGACGGGATCGCCAACGCGGCGACAGTCACGCCTGCGAGGAGGTCCGGTCGCAGGTCCCGCTTGCCGTAGCCCTTGGCGTTGGCGGTGACCGGGGCGACACGGTGGATCAGCGGTGGCCGGGGCTTGGGGGCGAACGCGGGCTGGTTGTCGCCGTACGGGGTGGGTGTGAGGTCAGCGGGCTGGTCGGGGCGCCCCGGGTAGTGGGGGTCTGTGCCGGCATCGCCCGGGTGTTGGTCGTCGCTCATCGGGCGGTCAGCTCGTCAGGGGCGGGATGGCCTCGGTGATCAGCTTCACCCCGAACACGAGGAACAGGACGGCCATCACTGCGTCGTTGTGCGTGGTGAGCCACACCTTCATGCCGTCGAGAGCGGATCGGGCGCTGTTGCCGCCCACCAGGTAGTAGAGGACCGGCACCGCGATCGACAGGCTTCCGATCACGACGAACGCGACCAGCGACACGACCGCGTCCGTGGTCTCGAGGCCGAGCTGGGCGAGCCCGGCCGACGCGCTCAGGGTGAGGATCAGGTTCTTGGGGTTCACCCCGGCCAGCAGCAGGCCGAAGGTGAGCGCCTTTCCTGGGGCGAGGTCGTCGATGCCGTCCATCCACTTCGGCATGTCCGGCACCTCACCCGGCGCCGGCCGCTTCTGCCAGTTCCGGGCCGCGAGCCCCAGCATCAGCACACCGAGCAGCAGGGTCCCCCACGAGATCGTGTCCGACGCGCCGCTGCTGGTCGACGGATCGCTCGCGTCGGAGAGGAAGTAGACCCCGAAGCTCACGATGGCGAGCGCCGCTGCCCAACCGAGCAGGAACACCGGGCCGTTCACCTTCGCCCGTGCCGAGAACAGCATCAGGATCACCGCGATGATCGGAACCGGGCTGATCGCGACACCCACAGCGAAGGTGAGCACCTCAGCGATTCCTTGACTCACGGCAACCTCCTTGGCCTTGTCCTCGACGGCGTCGACCAGGCCGGAAACCTGGGCAATTGAACCATCCTCCAGCCTGTTCGCTCGCGCCTCCCCCACATCGGCCGGTTGTGCCGACCAACCGGGAACCGGCCGATGTGGGGGAGGCGACCCGGGCTCGCACAGGCGCACGATCGACACAGCAACGAGAACACCCTTCGAAAGGACCGCACCCATGAGCGAACCGAACATCGAGGAGATGGGACCGGTCGACTACCTCGTCGTCGAGTTCCCCGCCGGTCACTCCAACTTCACCGGCGAGATGGCCGCCGAGCTGGCGGCCTTGGTGGAATCGAGCACGATCCGGCTGCTCGACCTGCTCATCCTCCAGAAAGACGCCGACGGCTCGGTCGAAGCCTTCGAGATCGACGACCTCGACGGCGTCGACGAGGTGCGGGCCCTCGAAACCGAGGTCGCCGAGATCCTCGCCGAAGAGGATGTCGCCCATCTCGCCGCGGCGATGGAGCCCGGCTCGGTCGCCGGCGTCCTCGTCTGGGAGAACACCTGGGCGGCGCCGTTCGCATCGGCGGCCCGTCGCGCCGGTGGGCAGCTGATCGCCACCGGCCGTATCCCGATCCAAGCCATCGCCGCCTCCGTCGAGGCCGAGCTCAACGAAGGAGACTGACATGCCACTGCGTCCAGCACGAGCAGCCCGCCGAGGCGTCATCGGCGCCCCCGTCGCCCGCACCGCCGCCGTGGTCGGCACCACCGCGGTCGTCGCCCACGGCGTCGGCCGACGCCGCGACCGCCGTGACGATCGTCGTGACGACCGGGGCGATCGCCGCGAAGACCGCCGAGATCGCCGCTGACCAACAACGCCACAGTCGAGAGGTCGAGGCCTGGGCGACGACGCGACCCAATTATGAATGGACTGGCAGGTTGGTCATGACCGAACCCGAGGCGGCGGACGCCGTCCGAACACTCACCAAGTCGTGGTGGCTGTTCCTGATCACCGGCATCGCCTGGGTGCTCGTCTCCTTCGTGGTCCTGGCCTTCGACCCATCGTCAGCCGCGACGATCGGCTACTTGATGGCCTTCGTCTTGATAGCGGCTGGCGTGAACGAGTTCGTTGCCATCGGCTTCGCCGAGAGCTGGAAGTGGCTCCACGGGATCATGGGCGTGTTGTTCGTGGTCACTGGGGTCATGGCGCTGACGTCGCCGTTCCAGACCTTCGGGATCCTGGCCCTGTTGATCGGCTGGTACCTGCTCTTCAAGGGCATCTTCACCGTCATCTTCAGCATCGTCGAGCGCGACCAGATGTCGCTGTGGGGCCTCGGGCTCGCGGCCGGGATCATCGAGATGGCCATCGGTGCCTGGGCGCTCGGCTACCCGGGGCGCTCGGCCTGGTTGCTGATCCTGTGGGTCGGCATCGGCGCCCTCACGCGCGGCATCACCGAGATCGTCTTCGCATTCAAGCTCCACAGCGCACGCGACGCCGTCGCCTGACCGCCCTGACGACAAGGAACAACGCCATGACCAAGACCAAGACCTTGATCGCCCTCACCGCCGTCGCTGTCGTCGTGCTGGCCAGCGGATGCAGCCAGAAGTACTCCGCCGAGCGCGACGGCAAGCAACTCGGCGAAGCAGTGTGCGACCTGCGCAACGCCTCCAGCGAAGAAGAAGCCCAGGCTGCGCTCGAGGACATCAACAGCCAACTCGAGGACCTGGGCAACAAGTACGCGCTCTACACCGCCGAGGACGCCGCCGACATCCAGAACAGCCTGGCGGACCTCGCCGAGCATCGGATCCAGGTCAACACAACCCTCATGCAACAAGACCTCGCGGTGCTGGAGCGCAGCGCCGAGAACATCGGCGAGGACGTCAACGAGACCAGCCAGGCCGCATGGGACGGGTTCCAGCAAGGCCTCTCCGAGTGCACCCAGTAGCCGCGAGCCACTTCCGCGCACCCGCACCATGAGGACCGATACAACGGAGCTGTCCATGATGCTCTCGACCTCATCACCGACCTCGACGAGCGCCTCGGCCGGTCAACCCGGTACTCGGATCTCAGCGCGCAGTGACCGAGTCCAGTAGGTCCCAGTGGGGTCGCCGGCGTAGAGCGGAACGAGGATGCGGTCGGTCGCGACGCGGGTGAAGCCGCCCCCGACCCCCTTGTTGGCTTCTCGAACCGCCCCAGCGCTCTGAAGCCTCCGTCAGCCTCAGCGACCGGCACTGCAGCGTCGGGTCCGACCTGGTCGTGGCGCAAGGCGTCTGGTTGCCGATGAGCCATACCTGGCATAGCATGCACGCTATGTCTTGGGGAGAGGTGGAGCTCGAACCGGAGGTTCGGGACTGGTTCCTC
>CAYVDN010000027.1:0-43374 GCA_964450685.1 uncultured Microthrixaceae bacterium | reverse complement strand
GCGGTCGGACATTTCGCTAGGTATTGGGGTGGAATTTCGCCAATACCCCTTTGGTGGAGCTGGGGAGAATCGAACTCCCGTCCGCCAGGTGGTTACCGAACCCGATACGACCATCCCCGCATCTCGGCCTCGACGGCTACCGAACTGGCGGGTCAGTGGAGGTCCGAGGACCTCACCGCCGGGTCTTTCCCCGATGTCAGCGGTCTTTCACGCCGTCAGTGGTCTTTCCCTACGGTCCACCCCCACTTCTGTTGCCGGGCTGTGGGGATCCGGCCCCGTGCGCCATCACTGGTCACGATTTTGCTCACTGTCGTCTGATCAGATCAGGCGGCGAGAGCGAACTGCTCATTCTTGGCGGTTCATTTGGTGCCCCCGTTTAACGAGTCTGAAGCAACTCGGGTCGCAAACTCGGCTTCCAGGTCCCAACGTCGAAACCAGTCAGCCCCTTGCGTTGGTCACCATACCGGAGAGCTACGACAACTTCACTGCGGGTTTCGGACAATCGGCCCGGACATGGCGGTCGGTGGCAGTGTCGTGCAACCGTCCGCGGCGCGGCCGGCGCCCGAGCGAAAGGGAGTTGAGGATGACAGATCCAACCGCACAGCTTCGTGAGCTGATGCCATATTCGGCACTGCTCGGCATGATCGTCGATCAGCAGTCACCGGACCAGGTCGTGATGTCGATGGATTGGACACCCGAACGCACGACCGTGGGCGGCTTGATGCACGGTGGCGCGGTCATGTCGCTCGCCGACAGTGCGGGGGCGCTCTGCGCGTTCCTGAACCTGCCCGAGGGATCTGCTGGAACGACGACCATCGAGTCCAAGTCCAACCTGCTGGGTGCCGTGCGTAACGGCCGGGTCGTCGCCACCTCACGCCCGTTGCACGTCGGGCGAACGACGATTGTCATCGAGACGGAAACGCGTCGCGATGACGGCAAGCTGGTGGCCAAGACCACGCAGACCCAGGCCGTGCTCACAGCCTGAAGGGGTGTCGCCCGTGACCCGCAAGCGGCTGGCAGGTGGGGCGAGCGGCAGCGGCAGGCGCCTGTGACAGGCGCCCGCCGGGACCACCCCACCTACTTCCTCGTCGGGTCAGCGTGACACGTCGACGAATACCTTTGAATGGGCAATCTTGCTCGCTGGACGGGATCGATCGACTCAGTCGGTCCTGCGACGGGCGTTGGCGATCTCACGCGCAGCGTCGCGGTCGGATTGGCGTTTGGCCAGGTCCTGGCGCTTGTCGATGTTCGTCTTGCCCTTGCCGAGCGCCATCTCGACCTTGACCTTGCCGTCGGAGAAGTAGAGCTTGGTCGGCACCAGCGTCAACCGTTCGAGTTGCATCTTCATGCGAATGCGTTCGATCTGATGGCGGTGCAGGAGCAGTTTCCTGTCGCGAGTCGGCTCGTGGCCCGTGTGCGCCTGGGCGTGGCTGTAGGGGGCGATGTGCAGCCCGTGGAGCCAGGCCTCGCCCGCGTCGATCGAGCCCCACGCTTCGGTGAGCTGCACCTTGGCCTCCCTCAGCGACTTGACCTCGCTGCCGGTGAGGACCAGCCCGCACTCGTACGTGTCGAGCAGGGTGTAGCGGTGTCGAGCCTGCCGGTTGGTGGCCACTACCTTCACGCCGGTCTGCTTCACAGGACTGACCAGCCTACAGGGCGGCGAACTATCGTCCCGGCGTGCTCCGGATGTCCACCAAGGTCCATCAGCAGATGCTCGCCCATGCCCAGCGGGGTCTGCCGCTGGAGGCGTGTGGGCTGTTTGCCGGAACCACATCCGGTGATGGCGTCGATGGCCTTGTGAACTGCTTCTACCCGACTGACAACGAGGCGGCGAGCGCGAAGGTCTACACGGTGCCTGCCAAGGCGTTCCTGCGAGCTGACCGCGACGCCGAGGATCATGGGTGGCAGCTGTTGGGCGTGATGCACTCCCACACGCACACCGACGCATACCCGTCCCCGACGGACGTGCGACAGGCCCCTGACGAGGACTGGCATTACGTGATCGTCTCGTTGCGCGACGACCTTCCGTCGCTGCGCTCGTACCGGATCGTGGCGGGCGACATCACAGAGGAAGAGGTTCAGCTGATCGACTGACGTGTGACCCCGGTCACCGGGTGGAAGGGGAGCGGCCCCCGAGTGGTTCCACGCCACAGGATTCCCTACCATTCAGGTCAGGTTTATGACGGTCTACTCCTCGGTTCTCGAGATGATCGGTGACACGCCGATCGTCGACGTGAGCCAGCTGAGCCCCAATCCGAATGTCCGCATCCTCGCCAAGATGGAGGGTCAGAACCCCGCGGGCTCGGTCAAGGACCGCATCGCCCTGTCGATGATCGAGGACGCCGAAGCCGACGGAACGCTGTCGCCCGGCTGCACCATCATCGAGCCGTCGTCGGGCAACACCGGCATTGCCATGGCGATGATCTGCCGGATCAAGGGTTACAGGATCAAGATCGTCCTTCCCGGCAACGTGTCGATCGAGCGTCGACAGCTGCTCGAGGTGTACGGAGCCGAGATCATCGACTCTCCCGGTGAGGAGGGCTCGAACGGCGCCGTCCGCATGGCGGTCGCACTCGCCGACGAGCACCCCGAGTGGGTGTTCCTGTACCAGTACGCCAACGAGGCGAACCCCAAGGCCCACTACAGGGGCACAGGGCCCGAGATCTGGCGCGACGTGCCCGACATCACCCACTTCGTCGCCGGTCTGGGCACCTCTGGGACGTTGCTCGGCGTGGGTACGTTCCTGAAGGAGCAGAACCCCGACATCAAGGTGCTCGCGGTAGAGCCACCGTCGGGCGAGCAGGTCGAAGGGCTCCGCTCGTTGGACGACGGCTACATCCCGCCGGTGTTCGACAAGTGGGGTGGCTACGACCTCCTGGACGGCAAGTCGATAGTGCGCCCCCGCGAGTCGCTCGAGTTCACCCGCCAGCTCGCCGATGTCGGCATCTTCTCGGGCATCTCCGCTGGGGCCGCGCTCGCCGGGGCCGTGAAGGTCGCCAAGCGCATCGATTCCGGGACGATCGTGTTCGTCGTCTGCGATTACGGCTGGAAGTACCTGTCCACCGGAGCGTGGACACTGGACCTGGACGAGGCCGCGGCGAACGCTGAGAAGGTGATCTACTTCTGACCCCTCGCGTTCTTGGGCGCGAGAGCGACAAGGATTGTCGTTGAGGACCCCTGTGTGTCGGGGCGGACCCATATGTCGGGGCGGCAGGGGGCCGGTAGCGTGGCGGCCTGTGCGTGACGCCCCCATCGGCATGTTCGACTCGGGATTCGGAGGCCTGACCGTTGCTCGGGCGCTCATCGATCTGCTCCCGGGTGAGGACCTGATCTACCTGGGTGACACCGGGCGGTATCCGTACGGGCCGCGTGAACTGGCCGAGGTGGCCCGCTTCGCCCACCAGATCACCGAGGAACTCGTCGAGCGGCGCGGCGTCAAGCTCGTGGTGGTCGCGTGCAACACCGCCGCCGCGGCCGCTCTCGATGAGCTGCGCGAGCGTTTCGACGTGCCGATCGTCGGGGTGATCGACCCAGGTGTGCGGTCGTTGGCGCAAGCCACCCGGACCGGACACGTCGGCGTGATCGGTACCGTCGGAACCATCAACTCGGGCGCCTACCAGGATGCAGTAGCCGAGCACGCTCCTGACGCCCAGCTGACAGCACTGGCCTGTCCGGGATTCGTCGAGTTCGTCGAGCGGGGAGAGTTCGACAGCGAGCAGGTCCATGTTCTCGCCTCGGCACTGCTCGCTCCCGCGATCGAGGCGAAGGTCGACACCCTGCTGCTCGGATGCACCCACTACCCGTACCTGGCCAGGACCCTTTCCGACGTGATGGGGCGTGACGTGGTGCTGGTGTCGAGTGCGGACGAAACAGCGTTCGAGGTGCGACGCCTGATGATCGAGGGAGGTCTGCTGCGAGAGCACCCCGCCCCTGACGCCAAGGGCACCGCTACGTTCGTCACAACCGGTGATGTCAACTGGTTCGAGGAGCTCGGCCGCCGGCTGCTCGGACCGGAACTCGAACGAGCCGAGCGTCATCGTTGGGACCGCCCGCTAGGTTGAGTCCGTGGGGTTGCAGATCACAGTCCTCGGTGCGAGCGGCACTTACGCGGGGACTGACGGAGCCTGCACCGGATTCCTCGTTCGCAGCGATGACGCCGCTGTGATGATGGACGCCGGGCCCGGCACGCTCGCCAACCTCCAACGTCACATGCCGCTGACCGGTCTGGATGCTGTCGTGCTCAGCCATTCGCACCCTGATCACTGGCTCGAGCTGCCGGTGCTGCGCAATGCGCTTCGCTACGTGTTCCAGATCGACGGGCTGGAGCTGTACGCCACGGCCGAGACGCTCGAGATGGCCGATGCCCTGACCGGGTCGGCCATGTCCCCGACGTTCCGCGACCACACGATCTCCGACGGTTCGACCTTCGAGATCGGGGACCAGCGATGGCTGTGCTCACGTACCGATCACCCGGTCGAGACTCTGGCGTTCAGGGTCGATTCCGGCGGTCGATCGTTCGCCTACACCGCTGACACCGGACCCGGCTGGTCGATCGCGGAGCTGTGCCCACCCGGTCTCGGGCCGGTCGACCTGGCGTTGAGCGAGGCGACCTTCCTGCACGACTCGGCAGAGCGCAACCCGGTACACCTGTCCGCGCGACAGGCCGGCGAGCTCGCCCGTGAGGCCGGCGCGCGGCGCCTCGTCCTGACCCACATCCTCCCCGTCGGATCACCGGGAGCGTCGGCGGCGGAGGCAGCATCGGCCTATGGTTCGCCGGTCGACGTCGCAACCCCCAACCTGACACTCGACGTCTGAGGAGAACACGATGAGACCTGACGGCCGCGCGAACGACGAGCTGCGCCCCTTCTCGTTCGAACGCGACTTCACCGCCTACGCCCACGGCTCCGTGCTCGTCAGCTTCGGTGACACGAAGGTGCTGTGTACGGCGATGCTGGACGAGGACGTACCGCGCTGGATGCGCAACTCGGGCAAGGGCTGGGTCACCGCCGAGTACTCGATGCTGCCCGGGTCGTCGCCCGAGCGGATCCGCCGCGAGACGAAGGGCCCCAAGGGGCGCACTCAGGAGATCCAGCGGCTGATCGGTCGGGCGTTGCGTTCGGTGGTCGACATGCGCGCGCTCGGGGAGCGTCAGATCCTGATCGACTGCGACGTGCTCCAGGCCGATGGAGGTACGAGGACGGCGTCGATCTCGGGTGCCTACCTGGCCCTGCACGACTGCCTCACCCGCATGGTGCAGGCCGGGTTGCTCAGCAGCGTGCCGTTGTTCGACGAGCTCGCCGCGATCTCGGTCGGTGTCATCGACGGCGAGGCGAGACTCGACCTTCCCTACGCCGAGGACTCCACGGCCGAGACCGACATGAACGTCGTCATGACCGGCAAGGGTTTGTTCGTCGAGGTGCAGGGCACGGCCGAGGGAGCGCCGTTCAGCCGCGACGAGCTCGATTCGCTGCTCGGCATCGCTGAAGGCGGCATCCGTCAGATCCACGAGGCGCAGCGCGCCTACGTGGCCACCGAGCCGTCGCCGCGCACGTTCGGGCGCTGACCGACCGTGAACGGGCTGGTTTGATGGAGTTGCCACCGCGCATCGTCGTCGCGTCGGCCAACCCCAAGAAGGCCGCCGAGCTGGCTGAGCTGTTCGCCGGCATGGACGTGCAGGTCATACCGCGCCCGGCCGAGGTTGCGGAGGTTGTCGAGGACGGCGAGACCTTCCTGGACAACGCCCGGCTCAAGGCGGTTGCTCTGGCCGCTGCAACCGGTGACGTCGCCCTGGCCGACGACTCGGGCCTCGAGGTTGACGCGCTCGACGGTGCGCCCGGGGTCCACTCGGCACGATTCGCCGGTGACGCGGCGACCGATGCGGACAACGTCGCTCTCCTGCTCGACCGGCTGCGCGATGCCGGCGCGGTGACTGCAGCGCAGCGCTCCGCGCGGTTCCGCTGCGTCCTGGTGCTGCGCTGGCCGGACGGCGCCGAGTTGACCGCTCACGGCACCGTCGAGGGACACATAGCCGACGCCCCCGTCGGTGACGGCGGCTTCGGCTACGACCCGGTCTTCGTGCCGTCCCCGGTTGCTGATCCGGTCGGCGCACAGGCAGACGCTCCGGTGGCTGTTCCGGTGGCTGTGAGCCCCGACGGGCGCACGTTCGCCCAGATGTCGCCTGCCGAGAAGCAGGCGATCTCACACCGGGGTCGGGCGCTGCGGGCGTTGGTGGCGTCGCTCGGGGCCTGAGCGTCCGTAGCCTGAGAAGGTGACATCGATCCGCCACATCGGTAGGACCCAACGGTTCGGCACGCTGCTGGGGCGCCTCAGCCGCCTGTCGACTGCTCGCGGTGCCGACGCATACCGCGACATCGCGTGGGACGACCCGTCGATGGCGCTCGACCCGACCGACGCCCGCCTCGCGCTGCCGGCGGACGACCCGCTGGCCGACACGGACTGGTACAGGTCCCTGGCCCCTGAACAGCGCGCCCGGGTCGGGCTCGCCCGGACCGCAGCGAGCTTTCGCACGGGCTGGCAGTTCGAGAACCTGCTGCAGCAGGGTCTGCTGCACCGCGCGCTCTACCTACGCGACTTCGACACCGGCGGACAGACCGATGTGACTGCCGACCGGGTGGTGGATTCAGCGACGGAGTTCCGTTACCTGCACCACGAGATCATCGAGGAGTCGCAGCACACGCTCATGTTCGAGGAGTTCGTGCAGCGCAGCGGTCTCCCGGTGCGAGGCATGCCGCGTTGGCTCCGTGGCTTCACCGAGTGGTTGCTCCGGGTCCTGTCGCGGCATTCGCCCGTCGTGTTCTTCGCCATGGTGCTCGGCGGCGAGGAACCACTCGACCTGATCCAGCGCAGAACCCTGGCAGCGGGCAACCATCCCCTGGTCGAGCGGATCATGTCGCTGCACATAGCGGAGGAGACCCGCCACATCTCCTACGCCCGCGCCGCGATCGAACGCGACGTCGCCGCGCTGCACCCGGCCCGGCGTCACACGGTCGCGTTCTTCACACCGGTAGCGCTCGCGGTGATGGTGCGGCTGATGCTGCGCCCGACCCACGACCTGATCGGGGCGGGTGTTCCCAAGAACGTGCTCGTCGACATGTACCGGTCCGCTCCGGGGCGACGCCACCTCGTCGACGCGCTGGAAGGGGTTCGCAGCCTCTTCGTCGAGCTGGACATGGTCACCCCCGCGGCGAAGCTGGTGTGGAGGGCCGGGGGCATCTGGGGCTGAGCCCGCCGCAGACGATCGCGGGCCGATCACCAGTTGCGCAGGTCGACGTCCCAGCAGTCGACGACCTCGTCGCCGTCGAGCAAGTGCATACGCTGGTGCAGCGCGACAGTCGGGTCGACGTGTGCCGGGGTCATCCGGACCTTCGTGCCCACACGCGGGAGCCGCCCGTCCTCGCCGACCATGAAGGTCGTGTGCTCGTCGGAGCAGAAGAACACCTCGTGACCGTCGATGGACGGGTTCCCGTGGTCCATGCCGAAAGCCTTTAGGCCGGCGTCGGTGACCGCCCAGCCCCTCGACTCGTTCGTCGAGATGACTGTCGCCACCACGAACAGTGCCTGACGGAACGGGAGGTCGAGACGTGCATAGTGCGAGTCCATCAGCAGGTACGAACCGGCCTGGACCTCGTCCACCCAGTCGTGCAGGTCGTATGTGCCAGTTCCCCCGGCCGAGCTGATCCCACCCACCTGATCGTGCGCTCGGCGCAGCAGTTCCATCGAAGCCAGCACCTGATCCTGACGTGAGCAGCGGTCGTCGTTGCCCATCGCGTGGCCTTCGTAGCCCATGACCCCGCGGACCACCACACCGTTAGCGGCCGCAAGGTCAGCCAGCGCAGCCGCGTCACGTGGCTCGCAGCCGCAGCGCGGCATGCCGACGTCGACGTCGATCAGCACGTCGGACCGGGCGGCGGCGGCCACCTCGATCGTCGCGGCTGAGTCCACGGCGACCGTCGTGCGTCCGTGGTTGCGACGAACCAGCTCGGCGAGACGTGCGGTGTCGAGCGTCTCGTTGGCCAGGAGCAGGTCGGTGCCGAGGCCGGCGTCGACCATTCCCTCCATCTCGCGCAGGGTGGCGCAGCAGAAGGAGCCGTGACCTCCTCGATCGTGCACGTGTCGCGCCATGGCGGTCGACTTGAACGCCTTGATGTGCGGGCGCAGCGCGTAGCCCGGACGAGTCCGGGCCATCAGGTCGATGTTGTAATCGAGGGCCCGGGTGTCGACGACGAGGGCGGGTGTGGACAAGTCATGTACTGATTTCATGGTTTCATCCGGGTTGGCAGGTCGGGCAGTACCAGATCGGTCGTCCGCCCAGCTCCATGGTCGAGATCGTCGAGCCGCAGCGGCGACAGTGCTCACGGTGGTACACGTTGAGTCGCTCGGAGTCGCCCATCTTGGATCTCGGACGACCGATCTCCGCCGGGTCGGTCGTGACGATCCGGCCCAGCCGAGCTCCTATCCTCATCAGTTCCACGGTCAGCTTCCAGAGCTCGTCGAACTCCTCGTCAGCTAGCGAGCTGGCCGGACGGTTAGGGTGGATACCGCAGAGGAACAGCAGCTCGGCCCGGTAGACGTTGCCGATCCCGGCAATCACCGACTGGTCGAGCAGCAGGGCCCCGACGGGGCGGTTCGAGCGTGCGAAGCGCTCCCTGGCAGATGTCACGTCCGGTCGGCGGCGCAGGGGATCGGCGCCGATTCGGGCGATGATCCGATCCATCTCGTCGGGTTCGATCAGCTCGCAGCGAGTCGGGCCTGACAGGTCCCACGCTTCGTTGGTCCCTCCGAGCCTAAGGCGCACCTGTCCGACCGGGGCGGCATCTGGGCCGGCTGCAAGGCGAAGCTTGCCGATCAACCCGAGATGGATGTGCAGGATCGGTCCTGTCCCGAAGTCGCAGAACAGGTACTTGCCCCAGGCGTCGGCACGCTCGAGCGGGTTGCCGTCGATGAGCGCCGCTCCCTCGCTGAAGCGTCCCTGGGGAGAGCTTGCCCGCACGGGCTCGCCACCGATCGTCCGCTCAAGATGCCGGGCGAGTCGATGGATTATGTGTCCCTCCGGCACCTGGCAGATCGTCCTCTCAGTCGAACACGACCGTGCGGTTCCCCCAAGGCAGAACCCTGTGGTCGAGGTGGGCGCGTAGCGCCCGGGCCAGGACGACGACCTCGAGGTCACGTCCCTTGCGTGTCAGCTCGTCGACTCCGTCCCGGTGAGTTATGTGCGCGACGTCCTGGGCGATGATCGGCCCCTGGTCGAGTTCCTCGGTCACGAAGTGCGCTGTTGCGCCGATGATCTTCACCCCGCGCTCGTGGGCCTGGCGGTACGGCTGGGCGCCGATGAACGCCGGCAGGAACGAGTGGTGGATGTTGATGATCGCATTCGGCCAGCTGCGGACGAACTCGGGTGAGAGGATTCGCATGTAGCGGGCCAGGACGACCAGGTCGACCTGTTCTCGGACCAGGAGCAGGTGCATCGCTGCGTCCTGCTCGGCGGGGTCGTCGCCCACCGCCAGGTGGTGGAACCTCACACCGAAGAACTCGCAGAGCTCACGGTGGTCGGGATGGTTCGACGCCACGAGTGTCAGGTCGGCAGCCAGCTCACCCGCGTGCCAGCGGCCGAGAAGGTCGACCAGGCAGTGAGGCGCGTGTGAGGCGAGCACGGCCATGCGTGGGCGCTCGTCGGAGAACCGCACCGTCACGTCCATTCCGAAACGTCGGGCGAGCGGGTCGAACACCTCCCGCAGCTCGGAGCGGTCGAACGCGAATCCGTCCAGATCGAACTCGATCCGCTGGAAGAACACACCGTCCTCGGTATCGGTGTGCTGATCCGCGTCGACGATGTTGCCGCCGTTGCGCCAGACGAAGTCGGCGACGTTCGCCACGACACCGGGTTGATCTGGACAGGACAGCAGCAGAACTGCGCGGGGACCCACGGCCGTTCACGCTATCGGCGCGTCCGCAGGTCCGGCGCGCCGCCGAGCTGCCATACTGCGGGCGGTCGAAGGGGGTGCACATGGCACATGACCTGGTCATAAGGGGAGGCACGGTCGTCGACGGGACCGGAGCCCCGGCACGGCGCGCGGATGTCGCAGTGGATGGGGACCGGATCGTCGCCGTGGGCGATGTCGGCACATCAGGTGCCAAGCGGGTGATCGACGCCGAAGGGCGGCTGGTCACCCCCGGTTTCGTCGACCTGCACTCGCACCTGGACGCCCAGATCGGCTGGGACCCGACCATGTCGTCGTCGTGCTGGCACGGGGTCACCTCCGTGGTCATGGGCAACTGCGGCATGACGTTCGCCCCGGTGAGGCCTGGCGGGTCGGAGCAACTGGCGACAGCGATGGAGTCCGTCGAGGACATACCGGCATCGTGCATCCTGGACGGGCTGTCGTGGGATTGGGAGAGCTACGGCGAGTACCTGGATGCCGTCGAGGTGCTGCCCAAGGGGATCAACGCCGGCGGCTACGTCGGCGACGTGGCTGTCCGCCTGTACGTGGCCGGTGATGCGGCCTGCGAACCGGACTGGGTCGCGTCCGACGACGAGCTGTCGCAGATGGCTGACCAGGTCGGTGCGGCGATCGAGGCCGGAGCGTTCGGCTACTCGATCTCGCGTTCGTTGTTCCACCGCGTGCCCGATGGTCGCAACGTGCCTGGCACCTGGTCCGACCCGGCGGAGTTCTTCCGGATTGCGGCGCCGTTGGCCGAGCTGGGAAGGGGAGTGCTGGAGAGCGCGCCTCGCTACAACATCGAGAACGCACCCGGCGACCGGGTGGACGAGGAGCTGGCCTGGATGGCCGAGATCAGCCGAGTGCTCGGCCGGCCGTTCAGCTTCAACCTCCAGCAGATCAAATCCCTCGACGACCACTACCGTCGGGTGATCGACCTGGCGGCACAGGCGAACAGCTCCGGGTCTCAGCTGCGACCGCAGATAACGCCGCGCAGCGTCGGCGTGCTGTTCAGCTTCGCTGCCAACACCGTGATCGATGACCTGGCTTCGTTCCAGCCGTTGCGATCGTTGGACCTCGCCGGTCGGCTGGCGGCGATCCGTGACCCGGAGGTGCGGGCCAGGCTCGTCGATGAGGGCCGCTCCAAACCGGATGGTCCGTTCGAGCTCATGTACCTGATGCCCCACGACTCTCCTGCCCGCTACGCGTACGGGCCGGAGGACTCGCTCGCAGCAGTCGCCCGCGCTGCAGGGGTGACACCCGTCGAGGCATACCTGGACGCGGTCGACGCATCGGACGGAAGGGCGATCGTCAACTGGCCGGTCATGAACGAACGGGAGGAGGCGATCGAGGAGATGCTCACCTCGGACGTGACTGTGCTGGGCCTGGCGGACGCCGGTGCCCACGCGACCCAGATCATGGACGCCTCCCAGCCGACCTACCTGCTCGCCCACTGGGTGCGCGACCGAGGGGTGCTGAGCCTCGAGGAGGGAGTGCGGCGCCTGAGCTCGGACACGGCGGCGTTCATTGGCTACCGAGACCGTGGAGTCGTGGCAGAGGGGGCGTTCGCCGACCTGAACGTGATCGACCTGGACGGCCTGGCGCTGGAGCTGCCCGAGATAGTGCACGACTTCCCGGGTGGGGCGCCGCGCTTCGTGCAGCGAGCGCGGGGGATCGAGCACACAATCGTCAACGGCGTGCCGTTCATGGAACACGGCGAGCACACAGGGGCGTTGAGCGGCCGGCTGCTCCGCAGCACCGACTGACAGGGCCGGATCCGGGGGCCGGAGTCCCGGAACCCTGGGCAATCCCTCCCGGACCGACCGGACAACGGGGCCCCGAGCTTGTGTCGACCGGCTGGGCTGTCACACTCGTAGGCCCATGAGCGACAGATCGACTACATCCCCGGACCGCAATCGCATCGTCGAACGCCGACCAGCTTCGGTGTTCGTCGCTCTCCTGCTGATTGCCGCATTCACGTTGTCAGCGTGCCAGCCGGAGCACCCCTCGGCCGGGCGCGGCACCCCGGTTCGGCGGGTGCTGATAGTCGGGGACTCGATGACGTACGGGCTGTTCGGTACCACTCCGCGGCTGCACGAGCAGATCGTTCCGCTGCTCGCCGACCGTGGTATCGAGACCAGGATCGTCGGATACCCGGGGAGCACGATCCTCCAGCCGTGGGAGGGTCAGGCCCGATTCTCCGACCTGACCCGGATGCACGTCGCCGCGTTCGACCCCGATGTCGTCATCGTGCAGTCGATCCTCTTCCCGGGAGCTGACGACCCCGCTCGTCAACAGGCCTACATCTCAGAGGCCAGGGAGCTCTTCGCCGCCGCAGGGGCCCGCGGGGCACACGTCTACGTCGTCGGTCACAACGCCCCGGTGCCCGCCAAGGAGCGTAACGAGCGCGACATCGCCCAGTACATCCAGGGCGTGGTCGCCGGGCCCGGCGTGTCGAGGATCCCCGCCGACTGGTGGCTCGAACGCTGCAAGGATCCGTTCGTGTCCGACGGGTGGCACCTGAGCGCGTCGGGCCAGCAGTGCCAGGCCCTGGCGTTCGCGGTCGCGATCGATCAGCTACGGGCACAGAACGGCTGAACCCGCACTGAGCGGCGCCGGAACGAACAGCGCTCCCGGGAGGCGAATGGTGCGGACGGGGGGACTCGAACCCCCACGCCCTTTCGGGCACTGGGACCTAAACCCAGCGCGTCTACCAGTTCCGCCACGTCCGCACGTCCGGGGAACCCTAGCCACCGGCGCGGCACACGTCCGTACCCGCGTTAGCCTCAGACACCTATGCAGAGCATCGACATCCCCGTGGACGCCACACCCGCCGGTACCGGCATGGAGCCCTCCGCGGACATCTACGCCCGTCTTCTCAAGAACCGGATCGTGTTCCTGGGTTCCGAGGTGAACGACCAGGTCGCGAACTTCATCACCGCCCAGATGCTGTACCTGGAGGCAGAGGACGCGGAGAAGGACATCTGGCTGTACATCAACTCGCCGGGCGGGTCGGTGACAGCCGGCATGGCCATCTACGACACGATGCAGTTCGTGTCACCCGACGTAGGCACCATCTGCATGGGCCTGGGCGCCTCGATGGGCCAGTTCCTGCTGTGCGCAGGAGCCAGGGGGAAGCGCTTCGCCCTGCCGCACGCCCGGATCATGATGCACCAGCCGTCGGCCGGTATGCAGGGACAGGCATCGGACATCGCGATCCAGGCCGAGCAGCTGAAGTACATCAAGTCGCTGCTCGCCGAGCGGATTGCGGAGCACACCGGTCAGACCCCGGAGCAGATCAACACCGACTCCGATCGTGACCGCTGGTTCACCGCCGCCGAGGCCAAGGACTACGGCATCATCGACGACGTGATCCAGCGCCGCGGTCAGATCGGCACCGAGGCGTAGCCCGGCGCCTGATCACACCTGCAGGTCGGGGTTCAGCCCGCGTACACCTGAACCGTGTAGTAGCGGCCGTTCGACACGGCGACGCCCACACCGAAGCGCGTGTAGCGACGGTCGAGCATCGTCGCTCGGTGCGAGGCGCTGTTCAGGAACATCTGGTGCATCTCGTCGACCGAGCGTGCCCAGCCGACGTTCTCGCCCAGCACGCTCCAGCTGCCCCCGACGCCGTCGCTGAGCTTGGAGTGGCTCACGGTTCCGGTCGCCGCCATGTGCTCTGCCCACGCCTGTGCCTTGTCGACCAGGGAACCCTCGAGGGTGACGTCTTTCACGCCCGCACGATGCCGTGTCTGGTTCACCAGCGTGGCTGAGTCCCATGCCTCGGCATTGCGGGTGCAGCCGGACAGGAGCACCGCAACGGCGGCTACGAGGGCCATGGCGACTGAGATTCGGCGGGTTTGCGAGGTCATGACGTTACGTCCTCCAAATGTGGCGATTTCATGACGAATACATGACTATCACACCTATCGGCCGTAACACGCCATTCGTGAGGGATTCAGTCCAGACGGAGTCCGCACTCGGAGGAGGCCCACTCCGAAACACGTTCACTTCGCTGATCGAGCTCGGCCAGCTCGTCGTTCAGCCGTGCACGTCGACGCTCGATGTCGTCCGCATCGCCGTCGCCTGCCCGTTCGTCGGCCAGCAGGTCGACCAGCTCTACGACTGCGTCGGCGAGTTCCTGGATGTCGGAGCGGATCTCGGGAGGAGCGTCGCCGGCCAGGTCGGCCAGTCGGTTCGCCTCGGCGGACGCCACGTCCAGATCGCCGGAATCGAGCGCTGCGGCCAGCTCGGCTAGGTCTGCCTGCTCACGCAGGGGTCCGCAGAACGATGGCGTGCCGTCGGTGCACGCCGCGACGGCGAACGCCACGAGAACGAGCCACGTGCAGGCAGCCAGGACGCGCTGTATCGGCGTAGTGCTCGAACTGCGCCCGGACAGGGTCGTACCGAGTGCCGCCCGCGACGAGACGGATGCCGAGGAAGGGGTCGCCACCGTGGGGGACGGGAGCCTCAGCTGCGTGCCGCGATCGCGCGAGCACGTAGGTCGGAGACGGCATGCTCCAGGCCCTCGGGGTCTCGGAACAGCGCAGATCCGGCGACCAGGACATCGGCCCCGGCACCCGCTGCCCCTGCGACCGTAGCGGGACCGATCCCGCCATCGACCTCGAGGTCGATGTCACGGCCTGTGAACTCGATCATCCTGGCCACCTCGGCGATCTTCGGTTCCATCGTTGCGATGTAGGCCTGCCCGCCGAAGCCAGGGTTGACCGTCATCACCAGGATGAGGTCGACCAGGTCCATCACGTGGGCGATCGCAGATGCGGGCGTGGCGGGGTTGAGCGCAACGGCAGGGCTGGCGCCCAGCTCACGGATGTTCGCGAGCGTGCGGTGCAGGTGCGTGCACGCCTCGGCGTGGACGATCACGATCTCACAGCCTGCCTCGACGTACTGGTGCATCAGCTCGTCGGGGTTCACAACCATCAGATGGGCTTCGAAGGGGATGTCCACGTGTGGGCGGCAGGCCCTGATCACATCGGGGCCGAACGTCAGGTTGGGGACGAACACGCCGTCCATCACGTCGAACTGGATCCGGTCGACGCCGGCCTTCTCAAGCGCCACGCACTCCTCGCCGAGTCGTGAGAAGTCCGCCGGCAGGACCGACGGTGCGATCTGGATGTCTCGGGTGCTCATCTGGCCACCTTCTGTGCTGTCTCCCCGGAACGACCGAGGCTATCCGCGCGTACGGTGGGGCGATGTCCCGCCACCACCGCCCAGCGCGTCGGTCCACCCCGCCGGACGTCCAACCCATCCAGGTCGAGCTCGAGCGGTTCGTCGCCGGGGGTGTCGCACTCGGACGCGAAGCCGGCGGGCGCGTCGTCCTGGCCGAAGGGGGCCTGCCCGGCGAGTCGGTGTTGGTGCGCCCGACCACGGACAAGCCGACACTGGCCCGAGGTGTCGTGATTCGTTTGGACCGCGCAGCTTCGGGGCGGGTGAGCCCTCCGTGTGTGGAGGTGGATGCGGGATGTGGCGGATGTGACCTGCAGCACGCCGACCTTGAGTTGCAGCGAGAACTGAAGGTCCAGGTGGTCCGTGACGCGCTGGCACGGATAGGCAACATCCGTGATGTGCCCGTGGTTCCCGGCGAGCACCCGCCCAGCGACTCCTACCGGACCGTTCTGCGCTGCGCCGTGGCCGGAGATCGCGTGGGTCTGCGTCGGCGCCGCAGCCACGAGGTGCACACTTTCGAGCGCTGCTGGGTGGCACACCCGGCGATCGATCGGATCCTCGCCGAGGGACGATTCCCGGGGGCCGACGAGGTGACGGTGCGGGTCGGGGCACGCACGGGTGAGTGCCTGGTCGTGGTGAGCCCCGACGTGGGCGATGCAGTCGTGCCGTCAGGGGTCGTACTTGTCGGATCCGATGAGCTCGACGCCGGTGCGGACGCCCACCTGTACGAGGTGGTGGCGAGGCGTCGAATGCGGATCTCGGCGCGGTCGTTCTTCCAGGCCCGCCCTGATGGAGCAGAGGCGCTGGTTCGCGCTGCAGGTCGTGCACTCGAGGGGTTCGACCCCGTCGCGGACAAGCTGGTCGACCTGTACGGCGGCGTGGGGCTCTTCAGCGCCGGTCTCGGAGCCAGGAACGGTGTGCTGGTCGAGCGGTCGAGTTCGGCGACGTCCGACGCCGCGCACAACCTGCGCGAGTTGGGGACACGGGTCGAGCAGTGCGCTGTCGAGGAATGGGAACCCGAGCCAGCCGACGCAGTCGTGGCCGACCCCTCCCGTGTCGGACTGGGGGCCGCCGCGGCGGACGTCGTGGCGGCCACCGGTGCCGCACGGGTGGCGCTGGTGAGCTGCGACCCAGCGGCACTGGCCCGCGACGCCCGACTGCTGGTCGAGCGTGGATACGGCCCGGTCGGGGTCGAGCTGGTCGACATGTTCCCCCATACCCACCACGTCGAAGCCGTCACGACGCTCGTTCGAACTGCAGATCCGCGGTGAGCTCCGCTCAGCCACGCTCCGGGCTCCGTCATGTGTCGCTGTTGGTCGTCCTAGGACTCGTCGGCATCGTCGGGGCGTGCAGCTCGGATGACGGCTCATCCAGTAGCGGGTCAGAGGCGTCGGCCGTCACGGTGCCGACCGCTGAGACGTCCACCGACTGTGTCGTCTCCGATCCGGACCGCCTCGATGTCGAGATACTGGCCACCGTCCCCCATGATCCCGAGGCCTACACCCAGGGACTGGTGATGAGCGACGGCCGCCTCTTCGAGTCGACCGGACGGCGCGGAGAGTCGGAGCTACGGGAGGTGGATCCCGACTCGGGTGAGGTTCTCCGGTCGGTCGAGCTGCCCGCCGATCATTTCGGTGAGGGGCTGACAATGACGTCTGACGGGCGGCTGGTGCAGCTCACGTGGCAGGAGAACGTCGCCCACGTCTGGGATCCGGACACCTTCGAGTCGCTCGGTCGGTTCGGCTACGACGGCGAGGGGTGGGGTCTGACGACTCTTGACGACTCGACGTTGGTGCAAAGCGACGGATCGGATCACCTGGTCCGCCGTGACGCCGACGATTTCGCCGCGATCTCCACCTCCACGATCCGGCGCAGCGACGGTCCGGCCGACCGGCTGAACGAGCTGGAGTGGGACGGCACCTGGTTGTGGGCCAACCGCTACCAGAGCGACGAGTTGCTGCGAATAGACGTTGATTGTGGGATCGTCACCGGCGTCGCCGACCTTGGGTCCCTCCGTGAGGACGCGACCGGTGTGGCCGACGGAGACCCGATAGACGTCACCAACGGCATTGCCCACATCCCCGGGACGGACCGCTACCTGGTCACGGGCAAGTGGTGGCCGACGATGTACGAGGTGAGGATCACCTGAGCGAAGGTCCCGGTGAGGGGATACGCTCGCCAACACCGTCTCCGGGGGGAAGCGGTGAACGAGGGGGAGTCTGCGATGCAGCGACCTGCGACCGGCGCCATGCACGACCGGGACACGATCTCGTGGCAGCTGAACAGTCGATGGTTCGTTCTGATCGGCGGTCCACGTGCCGCGATCATGCAGGTGGCGGACCCGAAGGTCGCGGCGGGTGTGGCGCAGTTCAGCAGCTACCGAACGGATCCCCTGGGTCGTCTCGAACGCACCATGGACTCGATGCTGAAGATCGGCTTCGGGTCACCGGAGCAGCGCGAGCAGGTGCTCGACGAGCTGCGCACGATCCATTCCGCCGTGCGGGGCAGGACGTCGGAGGGCAAGGCCTATTCGGCACTCGACCCCCAGCTCATGTACTGGGTGCTGGCCACACTCGTCGACACCGTGCTGGTGGTGGAGCACCGCTACCTGGGGCGTATGCGTCACGCCGACAGGGTGCGGTACGTCGAGGAGTCCCGGGTGGTGGCCGATGCGTTCGGGATCCCCGAGAAGTTCGTGCCCGACGGGTACGGGGCATTCCGCTCGTACATCGCCGAGCGGGTCCAGGAGATCGTTCCCGACTCCGACTCGATCGAGATCACCGCGTCGCTGCTCAAGCCGGGGCTGCCGATCGTGCCCGACCCGGTCTTCGCCCCGCTCGACTGGATCACCATCGAGCTCTTGCCGTCGACCATGCGCCACCGACTCGGGCTCTCGAACCTGAACCCGGCCCAACTGGGTGTCGTGCGCGGCGCTCAGACGGCTTCCCGTGCGATCCTGCCGGTCCTGCCGTCGCAGCTGAGCGTCAACCCCTTTGCTGTGAGGGCACTGGGCCGCAGGCAGTCCGTGGCCTCAGCTGGCTGACCGGCGTCAGCGCGCTGGTTCAGGCGTCGACGTCGGCGTCGTCGTCAGCTGTCGGCTCCCCAGCGGCGGCGGCCTCGGCGAGTTCGCGCTTCTTGATGCGTCGCGACTTGAGCACCTCGATGACCATCGGGACAACCGACACGGCGACGATGAGGATGATCGCCACCTCGAGGTTGTCATGGACGATCGCGATGTTGCCCATGAAGTAGCCGATCAGCGTCACGCCGACGCCCCAGAGGAGTCCACCGAGGATGTTGAACTTCACGAAGGTGCGGTACTGCATGTTGCCCGCGCCGGCGACGATCGGGGTGAAGGTGCGCACGATCGGCACGAACCGTGCCAGCACGATCGCCTTCGGGCCGTGGTGCTCGAAGAACTCCTCGGCCGATTCGACGTGCTCGTGTTTGAAGAACCGTGAGTTCGGACGCTTGAACAAGGCAGGGCCGGCCCGGTTGCCGAACGCGTAGCCGACCTGGTCGCCGGCGACAGCAGCGATGAACACGCCGATGAGCACCACCCAGATGTTCAGGTGGACGGCGTCGCCGCCCGTGGCCTGCGAGAGGGTGCCCGCTGCGGCCATACCCGCGACGAACAGGAGCGAGTCGCCCGGCAGGAAGAAACCGATCAGCAGCCCGGACTCGGCGAAGATGATGGCGAACAACAGGAAGTAGCCGCCGCTGCGCAGCAGCTTCTCGGGGTCGAGCGAGTCGAGCAGGGCGAAGGTGGTCGCGAGGGTGCTCACCGGCCAGACGCTAGACGCGAACGGCGGGCTCCGGATGGAGCCCGCCGTTGCAATGCTTCTGTTGTGCGCCCCCTGGGACTTGAACCCAGAACCTGCGGATTAAGAGTCCGATGCTCTGCCAATTGAGCTAGAGGCGCAGGAGTTGTGATGATAGCGACCCGGCGGTGTCAGGCAGAAACCGCCTTCGACCGCCGGGTCGAGCAGGGTGACCGAGGGGACTTGAACCCCCGACCTCCAGGGCCACAACCTGGCGCTCTAACCGGGCTGAGCTACGGCCACCATGTGAAGCGGTGATCATAGACGAGGGTCCGCGAGCGCCCGAATCGGTTGGCTCCGCCGAAACGGTACGGTGATGCCCTCGCCTCCGTAGCTCAGCTGGATAGAGCACCGGACTTCTAATCCGACGGTCGCAGGTTCGAATCCTGCCGGGGGCACAACGGGTGGTTCACGAAAGTGGGCCGCTGTTGTTCACGAAACCCTGTCTTGGAGTGATCCGGGCAGGGTTTCGTGGCGTTCGGGGCCAGATCTGCACCTCGAGTGCCGCGGTCGGGTGTGGGTCGACCTGTTTTCGGACATGAGGAAGCCCCGGTGACCGTGGTTCGGTCGTTCCGGGGCGCGTCGGCTTGCTCCGGTCGCACCGGAGTGGTCGGTCAGTTCGGGGTGGTGACAGCGGGTGGGTCGGTGCCGGTGGTGGTCTCGGGTGTGAGTTCTTCGAAGGCTCAGTCGTCGTCGGTGACCGTGGCGAGTGCGGGGTCGTTGGTGACGCGGTCTTGGCGGGCGGCCCAGGTGGCGAGGCGGCGGGCGTTGGATGCGGCGACCAGCGCGGCGAGCAACAGGGTGACTTTGATGATGCCGATGACACAGAACTTGCCGCGGGCGAGGGCGCCGAGGGCGCCGAGGGCGGGGTTGCGGAGCTCTCCGAAGCCGGCTTCGACGTAGGTGCGCCTCGTGTAGTCGCGGATCCAGTCGTCGGATCCCCAGCGGTGCTTCTGGCGGAGTTTGCCTTGGGCGTCCTCTGGCACCTCGATGGTGCGCTGGTGACAGCATGCCGGTGCGGTCGCCGTGGAGCCGGTCGGGGTCCCAGCCCGCCAGGTGAGCGCCGCTCGTCGGACGCTGCGCCAGGGTTTCGCCCGGGCCCGCCCTGTCGCCGGAACCCGCCGGAGACAGGCGGGGACGCAAGGGACGAATCGACCCTCGAACGCGCTCGGGCACATCGGGCGAGCGGTACGCGGCGTTGTGCTGGTTGCCTTTCGCTGCCGGCCGGCTACAGTTGATGTCCGAATCGCGCACGCGATTCGGACAACTGGTGCGATTGTCATGACTGGAAGTGTTGCCCGAGATGTGACCGACAGGGTGCGGCGTGCGAAGCGCCGCTTCTTCGAGGTGTCCGACTTCAGAGGGTCGACTCAGGCTGTCGATCGGACGCTGTGCCGCCTCGTCGAATCCGGTGATCTGATCCGTGTCCGCAAGGGCCTCTACTGGAAGGGCCCGATGACTGCTCTTGGCATGGCGGGCCCTCGTCGGAATGAAGTGTTGGAGCACGTGCTTGCCGGGGCGGCGTGGGGTCCCGCCTCCTACACGGCGGCCAACGAGTTGGGGCTGAGTTCGCAGCTGCCCGCGGTGAAGGCCTACGCGGTGACCGGGCGTCGCCCTCGTGACATGTCCTCGGTGCATTTCGTGCAGCGGTCGGGACGTCGAGGCAGGGGCCGGTTGGGCTACGACGAGATCGCCTTGCTCGAGGTGCTATCGGACTGGGACGAATACGTCGAGGTGCCCGAGGGAGAGGTTCGTTTCCACCTCGGTCGTCTGGTGGAGTCCGGTGACCTGCGCCCGGCCGCGCTCGAACAGGCTGCCCGGTGGGAGCCCCGTGCCGTCCGTGACGGCCTCGCTGATCTCCTACCGTCGCTCGGCGTGTAGCCGCCTGTCCGATGCTGATACGTGACGATCCCGATCTGTTCGCGACGGCTGCTGAACGATCGGCGGAGCGGTTCGGCCTCGACGTGTTCGACATCGAGAAGGACTACTGGCTAACCGAGATGCTTCGAGCGGTGTCGTCGGCGCATCGAGGACAGTTCCTGCTCAAGGGTGGCACCAGCCTCTCCAAGGGCTACGGGCTGATCCACCGCTTCTCCGAAGATGTCGACTTGCTCCTGGTCCCGCAGGCGGCGGACTCCGATGGCAGCGCGGTCGAGGACCTGCTGTCGGCGGTCGAGGTCACGCTCGCTGCTGTGACGGGCACCGAGCCGCATCGCGCCGACGCCGAGGAAGGGGTTGCGACGGTCACGCTCGTCTCGTATGAGTCGGTGCTTGGCACACCCTCGGGTAAGGAGCCGCTGGTCAGGGTCGACCACGGCGTCCCCGGCGGAGTGCTCCCTTCTGAGACCCGCCGCCTGAGCGCCATGATCGGCGACGCTTTCGCCGCTGACCGAGCGAACTACGAGGACCTGGCCGATGTGTCGGTCGACGTGTTGCAGCCGGCGCGCACACTCGTCGAGAAGCTCTGCATCGTGTCGAACCTCGGTGAACGCATCGCCGGCGGCAACCAGAATGTGCGTTCTCGCGAGGTTCGGCACCTCTACGACATCTACTGCCTCCTCGACGGTGGCTCGCCGGCGGTTCGCTGGCTCGCTGAGCACGGCACGGCGTCTGAGCTGTACGACGACTGCGCTCGGATCACCGAGCGCTTCTACGGGACGTCACCGGTTCGGCCGCCCGCGGGGTTCTCCGACAGCCGGATCTTCGTCGACGACGAGACACTCGGGGTGTGCGAGAGGTCCTACGCGAAGATGTTGGAGACGTTCCTGTATCGCACCTCGTTTCGGCCGTCGCTCACCGATGTGGCGGACCGCGTTCGAGCACAAGCTCATCTGCTCTGACCCACAACGGCTGCGGAGGGCGCCTCGCTGATGTCGGGCGCCCTCGCCGCGGGATGAGCCCGATCGCGCCCTGCCGCCGGGGCACCGGAACCCTGGAGGCACTCGGCGTCTCAGCATGTGGGATCGAAACGTGTGCAAGGTTCGCCCCGAACCGTGTGCAACCGGATCCGTGCGCAGACGCAGGCCCTTGGGACTGTTGGCGTTCCGGGGTTTCGTGAACCTCCCGCAACGTTGTGGAAGTTGCAACGGTGGCGCGGAGGGCAGCTGGTCGATCGCGATTCTCCATGGCCGCATCATCGGTCGCTCGTAGACTCGCTTCGTGAGGCAGATCGTCCCAGTCGTTACCAAGCGTCGACTCACCGACCACGATCGATCGTGGGTGACCTACTGGCGCACGCGACCAGTCGAGGAACGTCTTGCGATGGCCACCGAGCTCAGCCTGGAGTGTGGTGATGCGGTTCCTGACCGACGACTTCGTCGAGTTCATCGAGTGCTGCGCCGCTCGTGACGTCCGCTTTCTGATCGTCGGGGGTTATGCGTTGGCCGCCCACGGCTACCCCCGGGCGACGAAGGACCTCGACGTGTGGCTGATGATCGATCCCGAGAACGCGGAGCGGGTCGTCAGCGCGCTCGACGACTTCGGGATGGGGTCCCTGGACCTCACTGCCCAGGACTTCCTCGAGCCGGAGATCGTCGTGCAAATCGGCTATCCGCCCATGCGTATTGACCTACTCACGTCGATCAGCGGCGTCCGCTTCGACGAATGCTGGAGCAATCGCGTCCTGGTGGACGTCGGTGAGCTGTCCGTCGGGTTCATCTCGGCAGACGACCTCATCCGCAACAAGCGCGCTGCGGGACGGCCGCAGGACCTCGTCGATGCTGACACCTTGGAGGAGCACTCGGACTGAGTCCGCGGAGCGGCTCAGCGGTACAGTCCAAGGTCCGAGCAAAGCCCTGCCAGGTGCACCAGATGGCGTCAACAACTCCACTCATCCTGTTGCCGCCCTCGGAGGGCAAGACATCGGGCGGGAATGGTCCCTCGTGGAATGTCGGGCGGATGGCGGTCGACCTGGACGTCGAACGAGGCAAGGTCGTGTCCGCTCTGGCGCGAGCGATGCGCACCAACGCCGAGAAGCGAGGAAAGCTGCTCGGGGTCAAGGGCGACGCCCTGGCGGCCGCTACGACTGCCAACAGGTCATTGCGCGAGGCGCCCACCATGGCGGCGATCGACCGCTACAGCGGAGTTCTCTACGGGGCGCTCGAACCGGCAACCCTGGCAGCGACCGCACGTCGGAGGCTGGACCGCAGCGTCCTGATCGTGTCCGGGCTGTGGGGCCTGGTGGCTGCGTCCGATCCGATTCCCGACTACAAGCTGAAGATGGGCGCGTCGCTGCCGGGTCTGGGAAAGCTCTCGACCTGGTGGCGCCCTTCGATCGACAGGGCTCTGACCGAGCGGATCGGAACACGTCCCCGTGTCGTGTGGAACCTGCTACCCAAGGAACACGCCACCGCCTGGTCCGGTGTGGCTGCCGGCTGGAAGCACCAGGTGTTCTCCGTTCGGTTCCTCGAACCGGGCCGCAACGGCGAGCTGGTCGCAGTGTCGCACTGGAACAAGTTCCTCAAGGGCGCTCTCGTGAGGTTCCTGCTGGAGAATCCCTCCGCGGGGCCCGATGACCTTGCCGACTGGCGGCACCCGTCGGGGTTCGTCCTCGATCGGTCACGCACGACGACTGCGGTAGGTGGGACCGAACTCAGCCTGGTCCGGTCGATCTGACCGGTCCCGGATGAGGCGCTGGTTCTTGTCGCACAGCTGGTAGGTTGCCCTGCGAACCGACGGAGGGGATGGCGAGTTGGTCGGCAGGATCGCGCTACCGGTGCACGTGTTCATTGTCCACCTCGCTTCCTCGGATGCTCGCACCGCGAACGTCTCGAAATTGCTCCAGTACCTCGAGCAGGTGGGGGTCGAGTCGAGCGAGGTGATCCCGGCGGTCGAGCCGGCCGACGCTGGTCCCATGTACAGCCCCGGTGAATGGGGGTGCTACCAGAGCCATGGCGTGTGCTTGCGGCGCGCCCGAGGGCTCCCGGATGGCACGGCAGCTCTGATCCTCGAGGACGACATCGAGTTCACGGTGCAGCCTGCACGGATGCGGGCCGTCATCGAAGACGCGCTGACACGAGAATGGGATCTGCTCTACCTGGGTCACTCGGGATGGGGTCATCTGCGTTCGTGGGACGCCGAGCTGATGGCCAATCAGTGGCTACAGGTCCGGGGGATGATCTACGGGACGACCGCGTACATGGTTCGACCCGACGGCTTCGCCCGCCTGGTCGACGACTATGACGCCCTGGCGCACGAGTCGGTCATGACAGGAGGCGGTGTAGGTGCAGACGGCGCCTTCGCAGAGCTCTCCTACCGGAATCCGACGATCGTCCGCCTGGCGCATCCGACCACCTATGTCGAAGAGGTCATCGGCATCTCCTCGACGATCAGGGACTCGCCGGCGGAGGGGAGACTGGTGCGCATTCGACGGCTTGTCCGCCGCCGGGTGCGCAACTTCTTGCAACGCCTGAGGTGACACCATCGGTCCGCCTCGGCGTCACATCCTCTGACACCGTCGTCCAGTTGGATCAGTCGGGGTTGATCCGCGACCTCCCCCAAGCCGATGGCTAGCTTTCCCAGCTCAGGAGTGCTGTGTGGGCATCTCCTGGGGGCAGGATGCAGATGGGGCTGATGGGAATCGGGTTCGGTCGAGGTGTTCTCGGGTCCGCGGCGACCCTGATGGCGATGGGAGACACAGTGGTCGCCGACGCCATGGCCCCTGCACCTGAACGGATCGCCCCGTGGGTATCGGTCGCGGATGCCGTCGCAGGACCGCTGCGCAACACCAGCCACCGTCCGCTCGCGGTGTGTGATGGGAGCGGCCGCGTGCTCGGGCTCGTCTCCATGAGCGACGTGCGTCGGCTCTCCGCGGAGTTCTGGGCGACCACGCCCGTCGGGCGGCTGGTCGACGGCGCACGGCGTCCTGCGGAGATCGCCGCGGACGAGCTGGTGAGTGACGTAGTGCGGCGCCTGGGCGGATCGGTCCGTGACTGCGCAGTTGTCACCTGGGGAGGTGACATCGTCGGACTGCTGGGCGTCGATCAGCTCCGTCGTGCGGTCCAGGATCGTCGTCAGGAACAACGCCCGGTCGCAGCGGGTTAGAAGTTCTGATGAGTCAATAGCTGCTTGGTCAGGGGATTGGGCGGCGAGAAACGGAGGACGACATGCCCGCAGTTACCGCTGACCCGCTCACGCTGCCCCGTATGGAGCGGCCCGGAGTGGAGTCCCGTGCCCGCACCGTCACATCGCTCACGACCGCTCCTGCCGGTTTCGAGGGGGAGGGCTTCCCCGTACGACGCGCGTTCGCTGGCGTTGCGCACTCGGTGCTCGACCCGTTCATCCACATGGACCAGATGGGTGCGATCGACTACGCCCCGGGTGAACCCCGCGGCACCGCATGGCATCCCCACCGCGGCTTCGAGACCGTCACCTACATGATCGACGGCGTGTTCCTGCACCAGGACTCGCACGGTGGTGGCGGACGGATACTCGACGGGGGCACGCAGTGGATGACGGCGGGGTCGGGCATCCTGCACATCGAGACACCTCCGGAGGATCTCGTGGTCAACGGCGGGCTCTTCCACGGCCTGCAGCTGTGGGTAAACCTGCCGTCAGCCGACAAGATGATCTCGCCCGCGTACCAGGACCTGGCCGGCGGGGACGTGACGCTCCTGGGCTCCCACGACGGCGGTGCGTTGTTGCGACTGATCGCCGGCGACCTGGGCGGCCACCGCGGCCCGGGCTCCACCCACACGCCGATCGTCGTCGTGCACGCGACCCTGTTCCCGGGCGCACGAGTCGAAGTTCCGTGGCCGGTCGATCACAACGCTCTTGCCTATGCGTTGTCCGGCAGCGGTTCGGTGGGTGACGAGGCAGTGGCGATCCGAGGTGGGCAGCTCGCCGTTCTCGAAGGCGGTGACCACCTGGTGTTCACCGCCTCCGAGCGCGAGAGCCTGGACCTCTACCTGCTGGGTGGTGTGCCGATCGGTGAGCCGGTCGCCCAGCACGGGCCGTTCGTCATGAACACCCGTGCTGAGCTGGTCCGGGCTGTCGAGGACTTCCAGTCCGGGCGCTTCGGACGCGTGCCGCCCGGAGCCCTTCAGCCGTTCCACGCCTGAGAGGCCAGGCGAAGGTCCGCGGCCCGGGGTTGCCCGGTCGACGGTACCGTGTCGCATGCTCCTGGCCGAGCTCGAGTCCCACCTGTCGCGTCCGATCGCTCCCACGCGGAGGGTCGCGCTGGGCCGATTGACACTGCCGGTCGACCCGGCTCCCGGTTTCGGTGGCATCCTGCTCGGCGGCATCGTCGCCCGTTTCGGGCCGGACCTTGCAGAGGACTTCCACGACGAGGTGCTCCACCTGACACATGAGCTGGAGCACGGTCGCCGGATCGCTCAGCCCCGTTTGCGTCACCGACTGCAGGCCGACCGCGTCGGACTCCAGACGTGCAGGCATCGCCTCGTCGGCCGCGGTGAACGACTCAGCTTCCACTTCGACGTCGAGAAGGGCACACCGGCTCAGCACGTCCTGTGCGCCGTCTACGCCGCCGGGACGGTGACAGAAGCCCTGAGACCAGCCGTCATGGACACCGTCCGGCGGGGTTTCCGATGGCGCGGCGAGGTGGACGCGTCGTTGATCAGCCACTTGGCTGGTCGCCGCAGCGTCGCGGGCACAGGATCGCTCGTCGACCCGGTCGCATGGGCGCTCGCACTGCTCGACCTTGCGGGTCCGAGCGACACCGGCCCGTCGCGCAGTGACGTCAAACGCGCTTTCCGGGAGCAGCTCCGGGCTGCCCACCCGGACCACGGCGCAGCAGACCACGGTGCTGCCCAGAGGATCGCCGAGCTGAGCGAAGCCAGACGGATCCTTCTGGGATGAGCGCCCGGGCAAGCGCTCAGTCCCACGGGACCGCGCCCGTGGACGTCCACGCGGTCGCGCTCTGGCCCGGTGCCGGCAGTGCGTCTGACCACCCGTCCCTCATGGCGATCGAGGAGCACCTCGCCCCGCTGCCGGTGGCAAGGTTCGACTTCCCGTACCGCAGGGAGGGTCGGAGGGCGCCCGACCGGGCCAACAAGCTGATCGCCTCGCTCCGCGCGGATGTCGCCGAGCTCTGCGAGCGGCTGGCGACCACGCCCCAGCACGTGGTCCTGGGTGGCCGGTCGATGGGTGGTCGCATGTGCTCGATGGCCGTGGCGGGGTGGACAGGCGCGACAGCCAGAGGTGCTGAGACACGCGAGGAGCCGCTTCCAGCCGCCGGGCTGATCCTGCTCGGCTACCCACTGCACCCACCGGGTCGGCCCGAACGAATGCGGACCGAGCACCTGGCGGACGTGACGGTGCCGACGCTCATGATCCAGGGCGACCGCGACCCGTTCGGTACCCCGCCCGAGATGGAATCAGCCCGCGGTCTGATCCACGGCGAGGTGACAACCATGACGATCCCCGGGGCCCGCCACGAGCTGAAGGGTTGCGACGACCTGATCGTCGAGCAGATCCGGACCTGGCTCTCCCGGGCGACGCCCGCCGGGTAGATCGGCACGAGGAGTCAAGAAGCCTGGTTCAGCTCCTCGAGCTCCCTGCCTCGGGTCTCTGGGATGGCGAACGCCAGTGCCGCAGCTGCCAACGGAGCAAGGGCCAGCATCGCGAACGCCGTGGCATAACCGCTCGAGTCCACCACCCGGCCAGCGATCAGGAGCCCGCAGACCGAGCCGCCCACCGCGATGGCGGTGAGCATTCCGCGCACACCGGCTCGTCTGGCCGTTGGGAACAGCTCGGGGGCGATCACCCCCATTGCCGGCACGGCCAGCGCACCCAGGCTCGATGCCAGGAGCGACGCGACCCACATCGGTGGGCCCGCCAGCGAGAAGAACGCGACGCTGAACAGGCCGAATGCTGCCAGACCCGGCACGATGGCCACCCGCCTGCCCCTGATGTCGGCGAGTCGTCCGCCCAGGACCACGCCGATACCGGCGGGCGTGGAGGTGACCACCACGAACAGCGCGATCAGGAGTCCGTCGTAACCCCGATCGACGCGCAGGTAGTCGTTCTGCAGCTGCGACGCCGGGGCCACGAACACGTTGAACAGGAAGAACATCGCTGCGAGCAGCCCGAAGCGTGCACCGTTGATTCGTCGCGACTCGACAGGAGGGGCATCGCTGCGGAGCCGTCGGAACCGACCCGACTCGGGCAGGTGCCGGCGGGCGTGGAGTATCAACGGCACCGTTATCCCGGCGACGACAAAGCTCAACCGCCAGCCGCCGGCACCCAGGTCGGCGAGGGGGAGCGTGACCACGACGATTCCCGCTCCGAGCCCGTAGGCGAGCGAGCCGAGCCCGGTCGCCATGGCCCGTGATCCGGCAGGCAGCTCCTCCACCGCAATCGTGTCGACGCACAGCAGACCGGCGATGGCCAGGTTGCGTGCCACGAACTGCAGGGCGCCGAACAGCTCCCAGCTCGGCGCCGCGGCCCCCGCCAGCGTGAGCACCCCCGCCGAGAGGAAGCACGCGAGTGCGACCGAACGGCGTCCGCGTCGATCCGCCACCGCCATCGCTGCAATTGTGATGACGACACCCAGTCGGACGATCGAGAGCAACGCTGTCTGCTGTCCTGCCGACCCGTCGCCCAGGTCCGCCGATACGAACGTGAGGATCTGGGTCAACATGCCGTAGAGGACGCCGGCGACCATGTTGAACATGCACATCGCAGCGACGGTCGTCGACTGGGAAGGGGTGAGCCGGTCAGGGGTGCTCCACCACGGCTTGGTGCCGGGGATGAGGCCGCTGCGGGCACAGCGACGCAGAGGAAGGCGGTACAACCAGGCCCAATACGGGATCGCCAACCGGTAGTCGAGCGTCTGGTCCACCCGGAACATCTCCGGACTCTCCTCGGCCGGCGACCAGCGGACTTCTCGTCGGTAGTCGGTGAACGGTCCCTCCAGCGCGATCAGGGCGACCACACCCGCGCAGTCCACCGACTCGTCCCGGTATGCTCGGCGCCCCCCGTCGTCGACGCCCGGTCGGGTCTCCGCGACGAGCACGTCGTCACGTGGGGAGACGAGCCGGGCCAGCTCGGAGTGGTCGCAGTCGAAGCTCTGGTGGATCCGTGGCATGGGCGTCGTGACCATAGCGGTGGCACAGCCCGACATACTGGGGGGCGTGTCTCGCCTGCTGGTGCATCCGTCAGGCCCCCTTTCCGGGGAGCTGGTCGTGTCGGGAGCCAAGAACTCCGCGCTCAAGCTGATAGCGGCGTGCGTTCTGGCCGAGGGCCGCTACGTGTTGCGCAACGTTCCCCGCATCTCCGACGTCGATGACATGTGCTCACTGCTCGACGCGATGGGAGTCAGCGCCCGCTGGCGCGAGGACGGTGCGCTCGAGGTCGTGCGTGGTGCGGATGTGGTTCCCGAGGCGCCGTACGAGCTGGTGGAACGCATGCGTGCATCCAGCGCTGTGATCGGTCCGCTCCTGGCAGCGGTGGGCCGGGCCAGCGTCGCCATGCCCGGCGGCGACGACTTCGGCGGCCGGCCGATCGACATGCACCTGGAAGGACTCGAGGCGCTCGGCGCCAGCTTCGAACTCGAACACGGTGTCATCAAGGGGCGTGCCGACAAGCTCATCGGTGCAGAGGTGGTGCTCGAGTACCCCAGCGTCGGCGCCACCGAGAACCTGCTCATGGCCGGCTCTCTCGCACGCGGCCGCACCACCATCCACAACGCAGCACGCGAACCCGAGATAGCCGACCTGGCGGCCTTCCTGAACCGGATGGGTGCTCGCATCGTCGGCGCCGGCAGCCCCGTCATCGCCATCGACGGTGTCGAGGAGCTCAGAGCGGTCGAACACGTCGTGATACCAGACCGGATCGAGGTGGCGACGTTCCTCGCTGCAGTCGGCGTCGCCCGCGGCGAAGTGACCCTGCGCTGCGCCCGCCCCGAGCACGTCGACCTCCTCATCGAGAAGCTCGGCCGCACAGGCCTGCGGATATCGCCCGACGGCGACGGGCTGTGGGTCATGTCCTCGGGCGCACCCCGCCCCGTCGACGTCGCGACCCTGCCGTACCCGGGTCTCGCTACCGACTACCTGCCGATGCTCGTGGCGCTGCTGTCCTACGCCGATGGGACCAGCTACGCGACCGAGAACGTGTTCTCGGGTCGCTTCCGCTACGTGGGCGAGCTGGCGCGCATGGGGGCGAGGATCCGCATCGACGGCCACCACATGGTGATCGACGGGGTCGAGAAGCTCTCGGGGGCACCCGTCAAGGCACTGGACATCAGAGCAGGTGCCGCTCTCGTGGTCGCCGCACTCGGTGCTGACGGTCCGACCGAGATCAGCGATGCCGAGCACATCGATCGTGGTTACGAGCGCTTCGTCGAACGCCTCCGATCCGTCGGCGCCGACATCGAGCGGCTCGACTGAACGCTCCCATCCAGATGCGCCGGGAACATCATCGGATGGTCCTGGGTTGTCAGTCCGTGGCGGGCGCTGCATCATCGGTGGCCCGCGTCGTGGGCCCATGTGGGATCACGCCGGCGACGAGCGAACCGATCGACGACTGGAGAGTCGAAGAGTGCCCAACGTGGACCCGGCCAAGGTCGAAGAGGTCATAGACATCATCAGACCCGCGATCCAGGCCGATGGCGGCGACATCACCCTGCTCGGCATCGACGACGAGAGCGGCGTGGTCACCGTCGAGCTCCACGGTGCGTGCGTCAGCTGTCCGGCGTCGACGATCACCATGAAGGCCGGAGTCGAGCGGATCATGAAGGACCGCGTGCCCGGAGTCACCTCTGTCGTGCAACCGAGCGGCGACACCGAGACCGGCACACACGTATCGCTCTGACACGCCTCCCGCAGCTGGCGCAGTCACCCGCAGCTGGAGCAGTGCCCCACGACATCGAGCCGGTGGTGGTCGGCGCGGAAGCCGTTGCGGGCTGCCAGCTGCTCGAGTGCCCGATCGAGTGAAGCCTCCAGGTCATCGCTGAGCATCACGTCCGTCACGCGTCCACACGACGTGCAGACCAGGTGGTGATGGTGCGAAGTCAGGTCCTCGGCCAGTTCGAAATGGCTGAACTCGTCGCCCGCGATGATGCGGTGGACCACACCGGCGGTGATCAGCTCGGTCAGGTTCCTGTAGGCCGACGACTGCGCAAGCGTGTCGTCCCGCCCGAGAATCTCGGGAATCGTGAGGGGACGGTCGCTGACGGCGAGCACCTGCACTATGGAGCGGCGCGGTCCGGTGTAGCGCAGACCCGAATCACGTAACCGCTGTGCGGCTGTCGCGTGCAGCTCGTCGATGTCGACATGCTCGGTGGGGGAGTGGCGTGCCACCGGCCGAGAGTACATCTACAGATGGGAACAGATGAGAACGTCGCCCGACTGGAACTGAGAATGATCCTCATCTTATTCTCATGTTGTGAGAATCGTTCTCCATCGAGGTGTGGCGGTGACGGCGCTGGTCGGTCTGTCAGCGGCGCTGGCCGCGTCGTGTTCAGATCCGGGGACAGCCGGTCGCTCCGACGATCCGGACGGTGCCGGCGGAGGGGCGCGGGTCGTGGCGTCGACCTCGGTCTGGGCGGACGTGGTGGCCAACGTCGGATGCGGACAGTTCGAGGTCGACTCGCTGGTTCCCGCGGGAGTCGACTCACACTCCTACGAACCATCGGTCCGCGACGCGGATGAACTGGCCGGGGCATCCCTGGTCGTGGTCAACGGGCTGGGCCTCGAGGCGGGACTCACCGCGACGATGGACGCAGTGGTCGGCGACGACACGACGGTGCTCGAGCTCGGATCGCAGCTGCGGCCGATCCGTGACGACGACGGAGTCGACCCGCACGTCTGGATGGACCCGGACCGCGTCGCCGACGCCGTCCCGCTCATCGTCGACGCGATGGTGGAGCTGGACAGCGACCTGAGCGAGGATCGGATCCGAGCGTGCGCACAGAACTACCTCGAGGAGCTCCAGGCGCTGTCGGACGAACTCGAATCGGAGTTCGACGGGATGGACCCATCGTTGCGCAACCTCGTGGCCGACCACGCAGCGCTCGGCTACCTGGCCGATCGATTCGGGTTGACCGTCGTCGGATCCGTTGCGGGGTCGACCAACCCGCTGGCCGAGGGCAACGCCCGGGACCTGGACGAGCTCGCCGCTACCATGGCCGACCTGAGGATCGACCGGGTCCTCGGTGAGCACGGCGAGGCGGGCGAAGCTGCCGAGGCCCTCTCCGAACGGCTCGGGTCGCCGATCCTAGCCGTGGGGATCCACACCGAGTCGGTCGGCCCGCCGGGGTCGGGTGCCGACAGCTACCTGGGCATGATGCGCACCAACGGGCGCCTCGTCGCCGGGCAGTAGGGTCGGTCGGTGCACTGGGTTCTCGACCCCTTCCTCGAATCGGTCACCATGCAACGGGGGTTGGCCGCCGGCTCACTCGCGGCCATCGCCTGCGGGGTGGTCGGCACGTGGGTGGTGCTGCGCGGTATGGCGTTCATCGGCGACGCTCTCGCACACGGTGTGCTGCCTGGTCTCGCCCTGGCGACCATCCTGGGTGTGAGCCCGACGATCGGCGCGTTCGTCAGCGCGCTGGCGATGATCGGAGGGATCACCGTCGTCGGCAGGCGTTCCCGCCTCAACGAAGACGTAGCCATCGGTCTGCTGTTCGTCGGGATGCTCGCGCTCGGTGTGCTCATCGTCAGCTCGCGCTCCACCTTCGCCGGCGATCTGACCGGCTACCTCTTCGGTGGCATCACGAGCGTCACTTCCGCGGATCTGGCACTGGCTGCTCTGGTCGCAGCGGGTGCAGTTCTGGTGGTGGCAGCCGGCTACCGGGCGTTCCTGGCGCTCTGCTTCAACAGGGACGCAGCGCAGCTCATGGGGCTGCGCCCGAGATGGGCCCACATCGTCCTGATGGTTCTCGTGACAGCGACCGTCGTCGCCAGCTTCCGGACCGTCGGCACTCTGCTCGTGTTCGCCCTGCTGATCGCACCGGCGGCAGCCGCACTCCAGGTCGTCCGCAGGGTTCCCTGGGTGATGGTGCTGTCGGTTGTGATCGCCGAGGTGTCGGTGGTGGTCGGTCTACTGGTCTCGTGGTACCACCGCCTGGCGGCGGGGGCGGCCATGGCGGTGTGCGCGGTTGGCTGCTTTCTCATGGCAATGGTCCTGTCCGAGTTGCGGTCGACCATCGGCCGTGCTCCAGCGGTCTGAGCGGTGCCCGGAACCAGGTGGCCATTGGGCATCCCCTCCAGGCTGAGACCACTCGACCTGCTGAGCGACAGCGGTATCTCAGCGGTGTGGTCGGCGCGTGACACCGCCCTCGGGGCGGATCGGGTCGTCAAGGTCGTCATGCCGTCGGACTCCTGGCACGTGGACCCTGCCAGTCGCGTGGAGACCGAGGCCCGAGCACTCGCACGATTGGCCGACCTCGACGGAGTCGTGAGGCTGCACGAGGCAGGCCGCACCGACGGCGGTGTCGCCTGGTTGGTCTACGACCGGATAGACGGCGACACGCTCGAACAACTGGCCCCGATGCCCTGGTCGGAGCTCGCAGTGATTGGTGCCACGGTTGCAAGGACCCTCGCCGGAGCCCACGTACGCCAGGTCCACCACGGCGACGTGACTCCGTCCAACGTCATCGTCGAACGGAGCGGTCGGTGCTGGCTGACGGACTTCGGCGTGGCCGGACTCGGTGTCGGTCACGATGACCCCGGCGGGCTCACGCCGGCGTTCGCCGCGCCCGAGCGCCTTCGCGGATGTCCGCCCAGCGCCGAGTCGGATGTCTGGTCCCTCGCCACGACGCTGCTGCGAGTGGCAGCCGAACCCGTACCGGAGTCGTTGCTGGCTGTGCTGGAGCGGGCTACGGACGAACACCCGGTGCGTCGACCTACGGCGCTCGAGTTGGCCGGATCGCTCGATCCGCTCAGGGGCTAGCGTCACAGTCCATGTCAGACGCCAGCGGCAACCCGTCCAGCACCGACAAGATGGTCAACCTCGATCGCCGGGACGACGGCGTCGCAGTCGTGACCCTCTCCCACGGCAAGGTGAACGCACTGTGTGTCGAGCTGCTGGACCAGCTCCACGCCGTGGCCCTGGAGCTCACGACGGAGCCAGCACGGGCCGTCGTCGTGACCGGCGGGCCGAAGGTTTTCGCAGCAGGCGCGGACATCACCGAGTTCGCTCAGCGTGGCGGCGAGGAACCGTTCGAGATCGCGCCCCCCGCCCAGGTGGCCAGGATCGGTGCCGCGTTCCTGCGGGCGCTGAACGCGGTCGCTGCAATCCCGTCGCCGACGATCGCTGCGGTGTCGGGGGTGGCGCTGGGCGGAGGCTGCGAACTCGCGTTGGCGTGCGACCTGCGCGTCGCCGGGGAGAACAGCAGGTTCGGCCAGCCGGAGATCCTCCTGGGGATCATTCCCGGGGGAGGTGGCACCCAGAGACTCGCCCGTCTGGTCGGGGTCTCCAGGGCCAAGGACCTGATCTTCAGCGGCCGGATGGTCGACGCCACCGAAGCGTCGACCATCGGCCTGGTCGACAGGGTCGTTCCGGCGGACGAGGTGCTCGACCGTGCGATCGACTGGGCTGCGACGTTCGCCGCTGGCCCGCGTCACGCCCTGGCGCTGGCCAAGTCCGCGATCGACCATGGCCTCCAGCAGACGCTCGAGCAGGGATTGCACACCGAGCAGCGCGACTTCGTCCAGTCGTTCGTAACGCCGGACGCTGCAGTCGGGGTGAAGTCGTTCCTGGCGCACGGCCCCGGCAAGGCCGACTTCGGCTGACAAAGCTGGATCGGGGCACCGGGCCGGCTTCGGTCGACCGTCAACAGAGCGCGTGGGTCAGCCCTCGGCCCAGGCGACCCGGCCGAACTCGTTCGGAGTCACCACGAGCCGGTGGCGGGGCACGACGCGGACCGTGACCCCCATCCGTCCGGCCACGTCCAGCGGTGCGTCACCGACGAAGCGGTGGTGCATGTCGTCGGTTCGGCCGGCATCGGCCATCGGCGTCGCGGTGGCCGACTCGAGCTCACCCGACTGCCCCACGTGTCCGCAGACCAGCTGCACCTCGACCTCGTCCGGGCCCAGCTCACCGAGTGCCACGACAGCTTCGATCCGGCGGCTGGTCCCCAGATCCGCGACCGACTCGTCTGCCTCGACGACGTCTACGTGCACCTGGTGCCAGAGGGCGTCCAGTCGGGCGCGGAAGGCGGCGAGTTCACGGGCACCAGCGTGGTCGTCGGAGCTGAGGTCGACCGCGTGTGACGCGGCGGGCAGGTACAGATCCGTGACGTAGTCGCGCACCATGCGGTGGGCGCTGACGAACGGGCCGAGGGTGCGCAGGCTGTCGATCATCAGGTCCGCCCACTGGTCGCTGCCGTGCAGCGGGATCACCTGTGTCTCGAGCAGTTCGAAGAGGCTGTTGGCCTCGATCTCGGCCCGTCGGGACTCGTCGCTGATCGCCTCGGCCGACGAGATCGCCCAACCGTTCGGCCCGGTCGTGTCGAAGCACTCGGCCCACCAGCCGTCGAGCACCGAGCAGTGCAGGCCGCCGTTCATCACAGCCTTCATGCCGCTGGTGCCAGAGGCCTCCATGGGTCGGACGGGGGTGTTGAGCCAGACGTCGGCCCCCTGCACGAGGGAGCGGGCGAGCGCCATGTCGTAGTCCTCGACGAACACGAAGCGACGCCGAACCGAGGGGTCGTGGGAGAACGAGACGATCTGGCGGATCAGCTCCTTGCCCTGGTCGTCGGCCGGGTGGGCCTTGCCGGCGAAGACGAACTGGACCGGGTGTTCGTCGTCGGCAAGCAGCGCTCGCAACCTGTCGGGCTGGCTGAGTAGGAGGGCGGCCCGCTTGTAGGTGGCCATGCGGCGAGCGAAGCAGATGGTCAGCACCGACGGGTCCAGCGCGTCGTCCACCCAGGCGAGCTCGGACGCCGAGCGACCTTGCGCGAGCCCATACCTGCGCAGCCGGTCACGGACGTGTTCGACCAGGCGGACCTTGGCGGCACCATGTGCCTGGAGGAGTGCGTCCGGGTCGACGTCGGAGATCCGCTGCCAGTCCGTGTCGTCGGCCCACTGCCAGTCGTCGCCGACCGTCGACGACAGCAGCGCGTCCATCTCGGCCGAAGTCCAGGTCGCGCCGTGAACGCCGTTGGTGACCGAACCGACGGGGGTCTCCGTCACCGGGACTCCCGGCCACAGGTCACAGAACATGTCCCGGCTGACCTCGCCGTGCAGAGCCGAGACGCCGTTGCGACGTTCGGCCAGACGCATGCCCATGACAGCCATGTTGAACGGCGTGTCGGTCGGGTCGTCCGGGCGGTGCCCCAGCGCCATCAGCTGGTCGATGGAGATCCCACACGAAGCCGCCCAGTTGCCGAAGTACTTCTCCATGAGCTCCCGGGGGAACTGGTCGATACCCGCCGGCACAGGGGTGTGGGTGGTGAACACCGCTCCTGCCCGGACGGCTTCGAACGCATCGGCGAACGAGAGCCCCTCCTCCTGCATGAGCACCCGGATCCGCTCCAGGCCCAGGAACCCGGCGTGGCCCTCGTTGGTGTGGAACACCTGCACCGGCACACCCAGAGCCCGCAGCGCCCGCACCCCGCCGATGCCGAGCAGGATTTCCTGGCGGAGCCTGTGTTCGACGTCGCCGCCGTAGAGGCGGTCGGTCACGAGCTGCAACTCCCGAGGGTTCTCGGGGATGTCTGCGTCGAGCAGGTACAGCGGGGTGCGTCCGACGGTGCCTTTCCACACCTGGGCGACGAGCGTCCGGCCGTCCAGTTCGAGCGACACGCGCACGTCGTCGCACAGCTCCAACGCCATGGCGTAGGGGTCGAGGTCGGGGAAGCGCTCCTGCTGCCAGCCGTCGACGGTGAGCGACTGGCGGAAGTAGCCGTGTCGGTAGAACAGGCCGATCGCCACGAGCGGAACGCCCAGGTCGGATGCAGCTTTCAGGTGGTCGCCGGCGAGGACACCGAGTCCACCCGAGTACTGCGGCACCGCCTCGGAGATGCCGAACTCGGGTGAGAAGTAGGCCACAGCGCCTTGCATCGCGTCGGAGTCGACCTGATGCTGGAACCAGCGGGGCAGCTCGAGGTAGGCGTCGAGCGCTGCTTCGGCGGCGGAGAGGCGCTCGAGGAACGACGGGTCGTCGGCCAGCTCGCGCAGCCGGTCGGTGCTCACCTCTGCCAGCACACGGCGCGGATCGTGATCGCTGTCGTCCCATATCTTCGGGTCGATGCCGGCGAACAGGTCCCTGGTGGGACGGTCCCAGGACCACCGCAGGTTGCGTGCCAGGCGATCCAGGCCGGCGAGTGGCTCCGGAAGGTGTGGGCGGACCGTGAACGTGCGAAGCGCCTTCATCCCCGTCGAGGGTACCTGCGGTCACGCCCGACGGTGTCTGGGGTTCGGCGCAGCTCTACCGTCGGGCGTCACCGGTAACGTGGGCCGCCATGTCAGACACGGGTGATGCCCGACAGAGTTCCCCGACGGGCGGGGAGGGTGCCGAGCAGGTCCCGCCGTGGTTGATCGCCCTTGCCGTCCTGGCAGCGGTGCTCGTCGGCGTGGTCCTCTTCGCCGTGGTGGTGCCTGGCATTCGCGACCAGCGCAGCGCCGCTCGCTCCACGTCGAACGCCGGGACTGCGATCACCTCGACCACGACAGAGGCGCAGACCTCCGAACCCGAGACAGAGCCGGCCCAGGTGGCGGTGGCGGGACCCGTCGCCTACGTGAGAGCAGACGGTCGGGTCCTGCTGGGGGACGGCGCGGCCGAGCCTGTCGAGCTGGCGTCGGATGCCGCGGTCGCAGAATCGGGTCTCGGTTCGGTGACGATCGCTCCGACCGGCGACGTGGTCGTCTACGTGCGCGCCGACGGAGCCCTCGTGATGATCCCCCTGCCGATCGGTGGCGTGGCAGGTGTCCCCGTCGTGCTGGCGACGGACGCCTCGCTCACAGACCTCGGCACCGGCCGCAGCATGGCCTGGGACCCGACAGGTACCACGGTGGCCTATCTGGCGGTGGGAACCCTCGAGATGGTGGAGCCCCGCTCAGAGGAGCCGGCCCCGCTCTCCTCTGCGACCGGTGCCTACCGGGTGCCGCTGCCGGAGGGAGCGCTCGGCAACGTGGTCAAGGTCGTCGACCGCTCCGGCGCTGTGAAGGTCCGCCTGGGTGATCCGTCGACCCGTTCGATGGTGGGCCTGGCATCGTCGTTCTCCGACGACCTGTTGCTGTTGGAATCGGTGGCCCCGGACACCGGTAAGCCGTACACGTTGTCGTTGGCGACCACGGGTACCGACGAGATCACGCCGACCCTGCTCAGCGCCGACGAACCGGCGTTCGCCCCGGACGGTTCGTTCATCGTGACAGTCGGGCCGGACAAGCAGGGCAAGGAGCTGCTCCGGCTCTCCACGGACTCGCTCGAGAAGGCGACGCTCACCTCGTCGGAGGGGATCTGCAACCCGGCGGTGTCGCCCGACAGCACGAGGATCGTCTACGCCGTTGGCGAGAAATGCGAGCGCCTCGAGGTCATCTCCTCCCTCGGCGGTGAACCTGTCGACATCACGCCGCCGAAGGGCCCGGGAGACACGACCTTCGGCACCGCTGCGCTCGGATGGACCGAGGACGGCCACCACGTCGCACTGTCAGAGTGTCGCCGTACGGACGGTCCGGTGGAGTGCGGAGGCACAGTCAGTTTCCTCGACCCCGATCGGATGGAGCTGACAGCAGGTCCCACCGCGTCGACCGTCGCCCCGCTGATGCGACCGCTGCTCCAGTCGGTTCGGCTGGACCTGGTCATGACCGGCCCACTGGAGTACTCGGCGTCCTACAACATCTCAGCGGAGCTCGAGGGTCAGCTCACCGACCTGGGGTCGGGAGCCTCACGCGTCACAGCGACACTGGTCGACGGCGAGCGGTCACTCGCGATCGACGTGAAGGTAAGGGAAGGCGCACAGTTCGCCACCGGGACGCTCACCGTCGTCGACCCGGCCGCGGGCATCGACCGGACGTTCCTTATCCTGGCCGAACCATCCGTGCTGGGCATTCGCGTCGTGTCGCTAACCGGGACGTGGATCTCGACCGATGAGATACCTGTGATCTCCGGCAAGTTCCGACTGGCGCTGCGACGTGGGTGAGTCCCGAGATGTCAGCTGACCGCAGAACTCCGGAACGCAGAACTCCGGAACGCAGCCTGATCCGCGACATCACCCCGGTCACCCCGCTGGGCCGACCGGCACGGGGAGTTGCTGGGGACCCCGTCGAGGTCGGGGCACAGATCGTCCGCGACGGCCACGACGAGCTGGCCGGGAGGATCCGCTGGCGCCGGGTGGATCGCGCAGCACCGACGGCAGGTCGTCGCTGGCAGATCGCGAGCGCCCAGGTCGACCATTCCGGGCGGCTGTCGGGGTCCTTCCTGCCGAACGGACCCGGGCGCTACCAGTTCCGGATCCAGGTTTGGGTCGACCGGTGGGCGACCTGGCGCCGGGACCTGCGACTGCGAGCCGACGCCGGCGAGGACCTCGATGTGGAGTTCGAGGTCGGCGCCCAGATCCTGGACCGGCTCGCGGGTGAGGCGAAGGCCCGGGACCGGGCACGGCTGGCCGAGTCCGCGGCAGCGATCCGCAGCACTGCGTGCAGTGATCGAGTGCGACTGTCCGCCGCCCTCGACGACGCTGTCGCGTCGATCCTCGAGGCGGTGCCCGACCCGATCGACCTGACCTCCAGCACCGCTCGTTTCGTGCGTGTCGACGACGAGTTGGCTGTCCGGGGTGCCTGGTACGAGTTCTTCCCCCGGTCCGAAGGGGGACTGGTCAAGGGCTCGGGGTCGTGGCAGCGACTGGAAGCGGCCGCGGAGGCCGGCTTCGACGTCGTCTACCTGCCCCCGATCCACCCGATCGGCGTGACACACCGCAAGGGGCGCGACAACACGCTCGTAGCGCTCCCGGGCGACGTCGGTAGCCCCTGGGCAATCGGTGGTGAGGCCGGGGGGCACACCTCTGTGCACCCTGACCTCGGCACCCTCGACGACGTGCGCGAGTTCGTCGCCCGCGGCCGGGAGTTGGGGGTCGAGGTAGCGCTCGACGTCGCTCTCCAGTGCAGTCCGGACCACCCGTGGGTCACCGAGCACCCCGAGTGGTTCTCGCACCGCCCGGACGGTTCGATCCGCTATGCGGAGAACCCGCCGAAGAAGTACCAGGACATCTACCCGCTCGACTTCTGGCCCGAGCACGAAACCGATCGGGTCGCGCTGTGGAGCGCGTGTCGGGACGTGTTCTCGTTCTGGGTCTCACATGGTGTGCGGGTCTTCCGGGTGGACAACCCGCACACCAAACCGCTGTCGTTCTGGCAGTGGTTGATCGATGACCTGGTCGAGGATCGACCCGACCTCGTGTTCCTCTCAGAGGCATTCACCGACCCACCGATGATGCACGCGCTGGCCGAGATCGGCTTCAGCCAGTCGTACACCTACTTCACGTGGCGTCGCGGCAAGCAGGAACTGACCGAGTACGGCGAGGAGTTGGCCAGGGGGTACGCGTCGGGCTGGTTCCGGCCCAACCTGTGGCCGACGACGCCCGACATCCTCGCCGAGCCGCTTCGTGGCGCGTCACGCGAGGTGTTCGCATCGCGGGCGGTGCTTGCGGCAACCCTCGCCCCGAGCTGGGGTGTCTACTCGGGTTACGAGCTGTGCGAGAACGACCCCGATCCGAACAAGGAGGAGTACCGCAACTCCGAGAAGTACGAGCTCAAGACCCGCGACCACGACGACCCGCGGTCGCTGTGGCCGCTGCTGTCACGGCTGAACCACATCCGTCGTGCCCACCCGGCGATGTGGCGGATGTCGTCGCTGCGGTTCCATCACGTCGACAACGACGACGTGATCGCCTACTCGCATCACGCGGTGTGTGACGGTGTGGCCGACACCGTGCTCGTGGTGCTGAACCTCGTCCCCGACGAGGTGCGCGAAGCCACCGTGTACATGGACAACTGGTCATTGGATCTGGGCGGACGTGCATCCATCCAGATGCTCGACGAGCTGACAGGGGAGTGCTGGGAGTGGGGGCCCGGCGGGAACTACGTCCGGCTGGATCCCGCCGAGCGCGTGGCGCACGTGTTCGCGATCGGTTCGATCGGCACAGGTCCGCTCCGCTGATGCAAGGATTGCGGTCATGGACGACATGAAGCTGGCCCGCTCGATCGCTGTCGGACGCATCCTCTTCGGGGCGCTGATGCTGTTCACCCCGAACGTGTTGCTGGCCCGAATCGTGTCCGATCGTCCCGGTCCCCTGGTCTGGGTGGCCCGGGCGTTCGGGATCCGCGACATCGTGCTCGGACTCGGCGCCCTTCACTCGCTGGCCCAGGTCGAGCCCGACCCGCACTGGGTGAGGATGGGTGCCCTGGCCGACACATCCGATGCGGTGGCGGCAGTGGTCTGGCGTGACGAACTCGGCGCTGTCGGCACCGCGACGACGTTGGCCGTGGCGGTGCCCGCTGCCGTAGGTGGCTGGAAGGCCGCGTCAGGCATTCGCTGACGCGGCTCTCCCCAGCTGACAGTGGGCCAGCTCAGCTCACCACGGCTTGAATGCCACCACCTTGCCCGCCGGCGGCCCGTCCTCGGATGGCAGTGCGTCCGTGGTCGCGTAGAGACGTCCTCCTGCCCATTCCAGCGCCGCTGGTTGGTTCAGCTCCCGCAGCGGGACCGGCGCGCCGTTTATCAGCTTCGAGATGCGGTTGCCGAACAGCTCGGTCACGTAGATCGAGCCCCACGGGTCGACCGCCAGGTTCGAGGCGCCCAGGAACCCGGTGCCGATCAGCTTGTTGGACCCGTCATGCGGATTGACCTTGAACACCCCTCCACGTGCGCCGAGGCTCGCGTCCTCGGGGCCGCCCGGTAGCGACGAGACGTACAGGTAGGGGCCAGGGCCGTTCTCGACGTCTGTCGGCACGGCTTCGAAGTTGTAGGTCAGGCCGACCACGCACTCCGGTAGCCCGAGACCGCCGGCAACCTCGGCTGTGATCACCTCGGGTCGCGGGGGTAGTACCGAGACCGTGCGGACCTTGCCGGACCACGTGACGAACAGGATCGTGTTGCCGCCGGCGTCCGCCACATAGGCGCCGCGGTGGGTGACGAGCAGCTCGTAGGGGTTCGAGTCGACCATGCCGGTGTAGGGGGCCAGCGGGATGTCGGGTGGGAGAGACTCCAGGCATTCGGGAGTCGCTCCTTGGAGCCCGTAGGTGTAGATCTGGTCCGGGTTGTTGGCGGCCTCGTAAGCGCTCAGGTCGGCGATCGTCTTGATCTGGCCGCCTGGCAGCAGTGCCTTCAAGAAGGAACCGCTCTCGCCGCCCGCCAGGTACGCCAGAGTGCCGTAGGGGCCGGCCTGCATGCCGCCCGTACCCCCGCCGGGCTCGGACACCACCTCGGTCACCCCGCCGTTCTCGACCCGGCCGATGGTCCCAGCGAACGACTGGCTGACCAACACGTCACGCCAGCGCCCGTGGCCCTGCACGTCCAGGTGCAGCGGAGACAGCAGGCCCTCTGCGAGCACCTTCACGTCGCTGCCGCTGCCCCCTCCGCCATGGCCGCCGTCACCGGTCGCGCCGGCCGGTGCACCGGTCAGGGTCGCCAGCAGCGCCACCACCGTCGCTGCGAGGGCCCAGCGTCCCGTCCTCGGTGCTCGTCGCCGCTGTGAGGTCCGATTCCGCTGTCCGCGCGTCGGGGTCACTCCCGGTGGGAGCACGTCCTTCCCCATGGTGTTCTCCTTCGTTCCTTCGACCGCCCCACCATGTATCTTGCGCCTGCAATGGCATCATGGGAAGGGTCCTTGCGTACCGATAGCCTGCAGGGGTGACCCATCCCTCGACCACGGGCTCGATGCTCGCCGCCAACAGCCAGTGGTACCGCTCCTCGATCTTCTACGAGGTGCACGTGCGCGGCTTCTTCGACGCCTCGGGTGACGGCAACGGCGACTTCCGCGGTCTCACCCAGAAGCTCGACTACCTGGAATGGCTCGGTATCGACTGCCTCTGGCTGCTGCCCTTCTACCAGTCCCCGCTGCGTGACGGTGGGTACGACATCTCCGACTTCGTCACCGTGCACCCCGACTTCGGTACCGTCGACGACGCCGCCGAACTGATCGAGGAAGCGCACCGGCGAGGCATCCGCGTCGTGGCCGACATGGTCGTCAACCACACCTCGGACCAGCACCCGTGGTTCCTCGAGTCCCGTCAGGACCGCACCAACCCCAAGGCCGACTGGTACGTGTGGGGCGACGACGACCAGCGCTGGGGCGATGCGCGGATCATCTTCTGCGACACCGAGCCCTCCAACTGGACCTTCGACCAGCAGCGCGGCCAGTACTACTGGCATCGGTTCTTCCACCACCAGCCGGACCTGAACTACGACAACCCCGAGGTCCAGGACGCGATGCTCGACGTCGTGTTCCACTGGTTGGGGCTGGGCCTGGACGGCTTCCGGCTCGACGCGGTGCCGTCCCTGTTCGAACG
>CAYVDN010000026.1:0-43514 GCA_964450685.1 uncultured Microthrixaceae bacterium | reverse complement strand
TGCGGAGCACGCGGCTGAGCAAACGCGAGACGATCGCCGGGCTCCGCGCAGCTCGTCACTGCGGCGAGATCGGCATTCCGCCCCGTGTGCCGGCCGCCGAAGCGCATCCTCACGGGCGGCTGCACTCGCAACGGCGCGACCTCGAAGCTGTCCGACACCACTACGACGTCTGCAACGAGTTCTACGGTCATGTGCTGGGTCCGACCATGACCTACTCCTGCGCGTTGTTCACCCAACCCGCCTCGTCCCTGGACGACGCTCAGCGGGCCAAGCTCGACCTGGTCTGTCGCAAGCTCGGACTCCACGAGTCCCCCGGGCGTCGACTGCTGGACCTGGGATGCGGTTGGGGTTCCCTGGCGTTGCACGCCGCGCGTGAGTACGAGGCCCAGGTGGTGGCGGTGACTGTCTGTCTCAAGCAGGCCGAATTCGCCCGACAGCAGGTGCACGAAGCTGGCCTCGACGACCAGGTGCAGGTCCGGGTGGAGGACTACCGCGACCTCGGCGGTGAGCGATACGACGCCATCGCCTCGGTCGGCATGTTCGAACACGTCGGTGAGCGTCGGATGGACGACTACTTCGGCATCCTCAGCGAGCGGCTAGCCCCCGGTGGGCGGCTCCTCAACCACGCGATCTCATCGGTGGGCGGCTCCCGCGTCCCACGAAGGAGCTTCGTAGGACGATACGTGTTTCCCGACGGCGAGCTCATCGACGCGGGCAGGGTCGTGCTGGCGATGGAACAGGCAGGCCTGGAGGTGCGGGACGTCGAATGCCTCCGCGAGCACTACGTCGAGACGCTGCGTGCCTGGGTGAGGAACCTCGAGGCTTCGTGGGTGCAGGCGACCGAACTGGTGGGCCCCGCGGTCGCGAGGGCCTGGCGGCTCTACATGGCAGCTTCGGCGGTCGGGTTCGACCGGGGGTCGATCTCGTTGCACCAGATCCTGGGCGTCTCCACGCCTGACGATGGTGCGTCAGGGATTCCGCTCGATCGAACAGCCAGGGGCTGACCGATCGCAGAGGAGCTCAGCGAGTGGCCAACCACTCGTCGGCCAGGTGGAACTCGGTCGTGAGCTGCTGCTCGAGGATGCCCCGTGCCACCGGAGCGATACGGCGACCGATGACCGGAACCTTCACGTCCACAGCGACATCGATGACGTAGTGCGTGCGGGGGCCGTCTGCGCTCAGCAGTGTCTTTCCCGATGCCTCGACCGGTGCTCCTTTGAACTCCAAGGTGAACGTACCGCCGCAGGACGTAGCGTCCTCGCGAACCCACTCGTCGACGCTGCGAACGAGGTTCGTCGGCTGGAAGACCCTGCGGGCGAAGGACGGGATGTCAGCGTCGACCAGCCGTTCGATCACCAGACGTATGTGATCGTCGCTGGAGTCGAACTCGACGACCTCCAGCTCTCGATGACCCATCGCGGTGAACTTGGCTACGTGGCTCTGCGGGTCAGCGAACATCGACCAGCACCGGTCGATCGTTGCCTCCAGGTCGTGCGACATCGTCAGGTTCATCGGGAGATCCTGCCGCAACGGGCAGAGGGGACCACAACCGTGGGATAGTCCGGAGCCATGCCAGCCGGGTCCGTGGCCGTCGTCGGGGGAGGTCCCGCCGGGCTCATCGCCGCAGAGACCTTGGCGTCCGCGCGCGTCGATGTCGTTGTCGTCGAAGCGATGGCAGCCCCGGGTCGCAAGCTGCTGCTGGCGGGTCGCGGTGGTCTCAACCTGACTCATTCGGAACCGCTCGAGAGGTTCCTGAGCCGCTACGGCGATCAGGCCGAGCAGATCTGCTCTGCGGTCGAGCGCTTCTCTCCCGAGGACCTCCGGAAATGGTGCGAAGGGCTGGGAGAGCCGACCTTCGTCGGTTCCAGCGGCAGGGTCTTCCCGCAGAGCTTCCGTGCCAACAGGTTGCTCGATGCGTGGTTGCAACGACTCGACGAACTGGGGGTGAGGATTCTCAGCTCCACCCGCTGGTCGGGCTGGGGTGACGAGAGTACCGACCTGGTTCTGGGCACGCCGTCCGGTGTGGAGGTGCTGCACCCCGACGCTGTCGTTCTCGCTCTCGGAGGTGCCAGCTGGCCGGGCACGGGGTCCGACGGTCGCTGGGTGGACGACATGGTGGGATCCGGGGTGGGTGTCGAGCCGCTGCGCCCGTCCAACTGCGGCCTCGACATCTGCTGGACCCCCGTGTTCAGCGACCGCTTCGCCGGGACCCCCCTCAAGAACGTCGCTGCCAGCTGCGGCGACAGCTCGGTGCGCGGCGAACTGATGATGACCGAACACGGGATCGAGGGAGGTGCTGCGTACGCCCTGTCACGAGACGTCCGTAAACAGTTGGGGCGAGACGGCGAGGCAGTACTCAGCCTGGACCTGCGCCCGGACCTGAGTCACGACTCCTTGCAGAGCCGACTGGACCGGAGACGTCCGAAGGAGTCATCGTCGACGATGCTCACTCGTCTCGGTGGGCTGCCTCCCGTGGCGATTGGTCTCATGCGCGAGGCGACGGGCAACAACCTGCCGAACGAACCAGGGGCGATCGCGTCGTTGGTCAAGGACGTACGCCTGGTCGTCAGTGGAACCGCACCCATCGAACGCGCCATCTCGACTGCGGGCGGAGTCCGACTGGACCAGATCGACGAGCACTTCATGCTGCGCTCCAGACCGGGTGTGTTCGTGGCGGGGGAGATGCTCGACTGGGATGCCCCGACCGGCGGATACCTCCTACAGGCATGTTTCGCGACCGGCGTGGCCGCAGCCCGCGGAGCAGAGGGCTGGCTTCAGCGCCGCAACGAACGGACCACGACGTAGCGCGACGTACTCGCCACCACGTCGCAGTTACCGAAGATGCGTCGCAGCTTCGCATGGTGCGCCAGGTGCCGGTTGCCGACCACGAGCAGTTCGCCGCCCGGACGCAGGGCCCGGTGCGAGTCGACGAACATCTGCCACGCGACCGCATCGCCCATCGCCCGGTGTTCGTGGAACGGGGGATTTGTCACCACCAGGTCCACCGATCCCTGCGCGATCGCCGAGCCGTCGCGCTCATCCCAGTCGAAAAGCGAGTTCCCGTGCACGAACCGGGCACTGGACGGGTCGCCCCCGGCCGCGAGGAACGTGGCCCGGGCCGACTTCACGGCCAGAGCGGAGTCGTCCACGAACGTGACATCGGCACCGTCGACGGCGGCGAGCGTGCCCAGTACGCCGTCTCCGCAGCCCAGATCGACGACGTGGTTCCCAGGTCCGATCGCTGGCAGGTGATCCGCCAACAGCTCTGTAGCCCGGTCCGTCCTGCCGGCAGCGAACACCCCCGGCCAGGCCGTCACCATCAGGCCGTGGGGCCCTCGGTGTTGCTGGGGCCACGACCAGTCGCCAGTCGTGAGCGGGCCCTCCCAGCGACTCTCGATCAGGCGGGCCCTCCGCAACGCCCGAGTCGTGCAGGTCGGACCGATCACCCGTTCGAACACCTCGAGTGTGGAGCTGTGCACGTGTCGGACCATGTCCGCCGCGACGACGAGGGTTCCGCGGTCGAGGAGCGGGACGACCAGGCGGAGTGCGTGTTCGAGCAGGGCGAGCTGACGTGGGGGTCTGATGACGACAAGATCGACCGATGCTCCGCCGCCGGGGCCCTCGAGGGGTTCGTCCAGCCCGCGCACTTCGACGGCGGAGAGCTGCGATCCGGCCGACTCGAGGTTCTCCCGGACAGCCACACGCGAGCAGTACGAGTCGATCACCGTCGCTGGAGCCCTGGCAGCGAGACCGACCGTCAGCGCGCCGAAGGCGTCACCGATGATCAGGGTTCGGCCGTCGGCGGCCGCAGGTGCCCAGATCGCGTCGATCCCGGGGTCCACCCCGGCCACCCGGTGCAACAGGAGGGAGTCGGCCGAGTCCCAGGCTCGCAGGCCCGCCCGCGTGCGCTCCGGGTAACGGTGCAGGACGAACTCGCCCTGGGGTACGACGAGCACATCGTGGCCGAGCTTGTCCGATCCGTCGGAGCGGGCACCGGGGGCTGTCATCGGCTCTCGGTCGGTGGGGAGCTCAGTCACGTCCGGCGGGCTTGTCCCTGTCGCGGCGGACCTTGGGTTTCACGCCGCGGATCTTCGTGCGCCTCAGCGACCACATGACCTCGTCGGCCACGCGGTCGGGTACATCGACCAGCGAGTAGTGATCGCCTATTCGCACCACACCTACATCCTTGCCGGAGACGTTCGACTCACCTGTGATCGCACCCACGAGGTCCTTCGGGCGCACGCCTTCGGACCGCCCGGCACCGATGTACATCCTGGCCTGCCCGGGCGCCACGGGGCGCGGGCCGCCGTGCTTGCCTTTGCCGTCGCCACGCGGGCCGTCCTTGGTCCTGTCACCCTTCTTGTGGCCCTGCTTCTTCCAGTCGTCCTTCTTGCGGTCGCCCCTGCGGTCGTCGGTGCCCTTGGCCCCCTTCTGGCCGCGGCCACGGCTGTCGCGTTCACGGGGCTGGCTCAGGTCCGGGATCTCGTCGTCCCCGTCGGCGGCAGGATTGGTCGCCTCGTGGGCCAACTTGATCGCAGCCAGTGCAACCACGACCGGGTCCATGTCGTCACCCAGGGCGTCGAGCACCACACGGTAGGGCTCCACGTCACCCTCCAGGGCCACGTCGCGCAGTGCAGCGGTCGTCACCTCGAGCCGCCGGGTCCGGAGGTCCTCGGCGGTGGGTATCCGGTCGATCTCCAGGTTCTGTCCGGTCAACCGCTCGATGTTCTTGAGAAGGCGGTGCTCGCGGGGGCCTGCCAGGGTGATGGCGACGCCGTCGCGGCCGGCACGGCCGACCCTGCCTATGCGGTGCACATACGTCTCGGGAGCGGACGGCACGTCGTAGTTGACCACATGGGTGAGGGTGTCGACGTCGAGTCCGCGGGCGGCGACGTCGGTGGCGATGAGCAGCTCGGCGGTACCGGATCGCAGGCGGCCCATCACCCTGTCACGCTGCTCCTGGCTCATGCCGCCGTGGAGCCCCTCGGCGCGGTAGCCGCGGCCGTTGAGCGTCTCGGTCAGCGAGTCGACCTCGAGGCGGGTGCGGCAGAAGACGATCGCCGCAGCCGGTGCCTCGATGTCGAGTATCCGCCCGAGTGCGGCAGCCTTGTGCGACCGCGGCACCACGTAGGCGCGCTGGCGGACCCGGGGCGCGGTGCCCGGGTCCGGGGCCTCCGCGTTGATCTCGATCTGCACGGGATCGTTGAGGTGTGCCTTGGCGAGCCTGGCGATCCGCCCGGGCATGGTGGCCGAGAAGAGGACGGTCTGTCTGGTCGATGGTGTCTCGGCCAGGATCGTCTCGATGTCCTCGGCGAAGCCCATGTCGAGCATCTCGTCAGCCTCGTCGAGCACCACGGTCGCCAGGCGGTGGGTAGCCAGGGTTCCACGCCTCAGGTGGTCCATCGCCCGGCCGGGTGTCGCCACCACTACGTCCACACCACGTTCGAGCGACTGCAGCTGACGCCAGATGGGCTGGCCCCCGAAGATCGGCAGGACGCGCACGCCGACACCACGTCCGTAGCGGTGAACCGCCTCGGACACCTGCATCGCCAACTCCCGAGTGGGCACCAGGATCAGGGCCGACGGGAAGGAGCGGTCGTCGTCGCTCACGCCCGCCAGTTTCGACAGCACCGGCAGTGCGAACGCAGCGGTCTTGCCGGTTCCCGTCGCCGCCCGTCCCAGCACGTCGTGGCCGGCGATCATCTCGGGGATCGCCGCCCGTTGGATGGGTGTGGGCTCCTCGTATCCGAGTCGGACGAGCGCCTCGAGGATGTCGGGGTCGAGCCCGAGCGAGGCGAAGCCTTCCTCTGGCGCGGCACTGGGGGAGAGGTCGTTGTCGCTCGACATGGCTGTCCGATCGGTCACGGGGCCGCGTCGCGGCGTGGATCACGGTGCCACGCGCCGGCCTGGCGCACGAATCCGCCTGCACAGCGTAAGGGCGAGTCCGAACATCCCGTGGGTGGCGCTCGTTACGATGCCGCCGTGACGAGTGCGGGGGATCCCCTCGAGAGCTACCGGCGCAAGCGCGAATTCGGACGAACTCCGGAACCGCCGGGTGCTCCGGTCGACAGTGCGACGAACCATGGTCTGTCGCGCTTCGTCGTTCAGCGACACCGCGCCAGGCGCACCCACTACGACCTACGCCTGGAGATCGAAGGGGTTCTCGTGAGCTGGGCGGTGCCCCGCGGTCCCACCCTCGACCCGTCGGTGAAGCGGCTGGCGGTGCGCACCGAGGATCACCCGGTCGAGTACCTGGACTTCGAGGGTGTGATCCCCCGCGGCGAATACGGCGCCGGCGACATGATCGTGTGGGACCGGGGGACCTATTCGTTGACGAAGGGCGAGGACGCGGCGGCAGCGCTCGATGCCGGTGCGCTGCACGTCGACCTGCACGGACAGAAGCTCGATGGTCGTTTCGCTCTTGTGCGGACGGGACGAAGCTCACGCGACGGCGACCAATGGCTGGTGATCCACGCGTCCGACGAGCACGCGGTCGACGACTGGGATGCCGACGATCACCCTCGTTCGGTCCTCAGCGGGCGCACCAACGACGACGTCCGCCACCCACACATGCCGCCGCCACCACCCCCTGATCCGCACAGCCGCTGGCATGCTCCGTCGACCTCTCAGCTGGAAGCGCTCGACTCGCTGGGTGCAGGCGGGACGTGGCACATCGACGGGGTCGATCTGACCCTCACGAATCTGGACAAGGAGCTGTTCCCCGCGGCCGGCGACGGTGACTGCGACGCCGTCACCAAGCGGGACCTGATACGCCACTACGCGATCATCGGCCCGCTGATCCTCCCGTACCTGGCCGACAGGCCCGTCAACCTCCAGCGCTTCCCCAACGGAATAGGTGCCAAGGGCTTCTGGCAGAAGGAGGTGCCGTCCAACGCCCCGGACTGGTTCAGGCGCTGGCACGACGATCACGCAAGGCCCGGACGCACCGAGTGGTACTCGGTCATCGACCGACCGGCAGCGCTCGCGTTCATGGCCAACCTGGCAGCGGTCGAGCTCCATCCATGGACATCCACCTGTGATGCACAGATGACACCGAGCTGGGCGTTGATAGACATCGATCCCGGCTCGGCGACCAGCTTCGACGATGTCGTGGTGCTCGCCAGGCTGTACCGCACGGCGCTCGAGCACCTGGGTCTGCGGGGGTGCGCCAAGACCACCGGTCAGCGAGGACTGCAGATCTGGGTTCCCGTCGCTCCTCGCTACACCTACGACCAGACCCGGACCTGGGTCGAGCAGCTCTCGCGCATGGTCGCGTCGTTCGTGCCGGAGCTCGTCAGCTGGAACTGGAGGACCGAGGATCGAGGCGGCCTGGCCCGTCTGGATTTCACCCAGAACGCACCTCACAAGACGCTGGTGGCGCCCTGGTCGGTGCGCCCCGCACCCGGGGCGCCGGTGTCGGTGCCCATCGCCTGGCACGAGATCGACGACCCTGAACTCAGCGGCGACCGTTGGCGGATCGCGGACGTCCCCGCGCGGATCGGTCACGTCGGGGACCCGATGGCGGAGCTGATCGGACTTCACCAGGAGCTTCCTCTCCTGTCCTGACGGGCCCGACCCGTACGATGGTCCCATGGCACAGCAGGTGTGGCGCGGTTCGATCGCATTCGGTCTGGTGAACGTGGCGGTGCGCGCTTTCGGCGCCACCCGTGACCAGAAGGTGCACTTCCACCAGATCGATCGCAGCAGTGGATCCCGGATCGGCTACGACAAGGTCTCCAAGCTCACAGGGGAGAAGGTCGACAAGGCCGACATCGCTCTCGGGTACGAGGTCGAGCCCGGGCGCTACGTCACCTTCGACCCCGAGGAGGTGGCAGCGCTGCGACCCCGGTCGACGCGGACCGTGGAGATCTCCGACTTCGTTGCACTGAGCTCGATCGACCCGATCCACTACGAGAAGACCTACTGGCTCGCGCCGGCCGACGAGGCGGCGCGGAAGCCGTACGCGTTGCTGGCCGCGGCGATGGAGGCCGAGCAGCGGGTGGGCATCGGCATGGTCGTGATGCGGACCAAGCAGTACCTGGCAGCGATCCGCCCCCTCCAGGGCGTACTCGCCATGTCGACCATGCGCTTCGCCGACGAGGTGGTTCCGGCAGGCGAGATAGTCGACAGCGAGAACCTCGTCGAACCCGGCGAGCGTGAGATCGAACTTGCCCGCCAGATCATCACCGGGCTGGCCGCCGAATGGGACCCCGGCCTCTACCATGACTCGTTCACCGCCGAGCTGCGGGCGCTGATCGCCGAGAAGGCGGCCGGGCACGCCCTGGTGGAGGAGCCCTCGGGTGAGTCCGATCAGCCCGGCGAGCTTGTCGATCTGATGGCAGCTCTCCAAGCGAGCGTCGACGCGGCCCGCAGGCCGCGTGAGCAGCCGGAGGACCGTTCGGCCTGAACGACCGCGAAAGGTAGCGTCGGTGCCGCGTGCCGATCGGCGGCACCCACGCAACCGGTTCGAGGAGTGGCAGAGTGAGCGGACACGAGGCACGGCGCCGGGCGATCGAGGCTGTCATCGCGTACTCGCCGCCGACAGGCTCGTTCTCGAGTCGGGAGGCACCCGGAGAGCTCTTCGGTCTGAACGTCTTCTCGAGCGCCGAGATGAAGAAGCGGCTTCCGAAGGCAGTGCATCGCAGCGTGATGGCGACGATCGAGCACAGCGAACCGCTCGACCCTTCCGTCGCCGACATAGTGGCTCTGGCAATGAAGGAGTGGGCGCTCGAGAAGGGTGCAAGTCACTACGCGCACGTCTTCTACCCGCTCACCGGCCTAACGGCGGAGAAGCACGACAGCTTCCTCGAGCCCGACGGGACCGGGGCATCGATCGCCGAGTTCGCCGGCAAGACGCTCATACAGGGCGAGCCCGACGCCTCGAGCTTCCCCCACGGCGGGCTGCGCGAGACCTTCGAGGCCCGCGGCTACACGGCATGGGATGTCACGAGCCCCGCTTACATCCTGGAGAACCCGAACGGGAACACGCTCTGCATCCCGACGGTGTTCGTGTCATGGACGGGTGAGGCTCTCGACAAGAAGACGCCGCTGCTGCGCTCCCAACAGGCGATGAACGCCCAGGCGCAGCGTGTCCTGCGGCTCTTCGGCCACGACGAGGTCGACACGGTCGTCTCGTTCACCGGGGCCGAACAGGAGTACTTCCTGGTCGACCGCCACTTCTACTTCGCCCGCCCCGACCTCATGGCCTCTGGAAGGACGCTGCTGGGTGCCCCCGGGCCCAAGGGCCAGGAGTTCGACGACCACTACTTCGGAGCCATTCCCGAGCGTGTGCTGGCGTTCATGCTCGAAGCGGAGCGCGAGCTGCTCAAGCTCGGAATCCCCGCCAAGACCCGCCACAACGAGGTTGCTCCCGCACAGTTCGAGATCGCCCCGGTCTTCGAGAGGGCGAACATCGCCACCGACCACCAGCAGTTGCTGATGGTCACACTGTCGCGTGTCGCCCAGAAGTACGGCATGGAATGCCTACTCCACGAGAAGCCGTTCGCCGGTGTCAACGGGTCGGGCAAGCACGTCAACTTCTCGATCGGCAACAACCTCCAGGGGAACCTTCTCAACCCGGGGGAAACACCTCACGAGAACGCTCAGTTCCTGGTCTTCTGCGCGGCAGTGATCCGCGGGGTCCACCGTCACGGCGGCCTTCTGCGAGCGGTGGTCGCCTCGGCATCGAACGACCATCGCCTGGGCGCGAACGAGGCACCGCCAGCCATCATGTCGATCTTCCTCGGTGAGCAGCTGGCCGACGTCTTCGACCAGGTGGCACGTGGTGGAGCCACGGCCTCCAAGGAGAAGGGCACGCTGACAGTCGGGGTGGACACCCTTCCTGAGTTGCCCAGCGACCCCGGTGACCGCAACCGGACAAGCCCGCTCGCGTTCACGGGCAACCGCTTCGAGTTCCGCGCAGTCGGGTCGTCGCAGTCGATAGCCGGCCCGATGGTCGCCATCAACACGATCCTGGCCGAGTCGCTCGACCACATCGCCTCGGAGCTCGAAGCGTCGATCGCCCAGGGAGTGGACTTCAACGACGCCGTCCAGAAGGTCTTGCAGGCGATAATCAGCGATCACGGCCAGGTCGTGTTCAACGGTGACGGGTACTCCGACGAATGGCAGGAGGAGGCCGAGCGCCGTGGCCTGCCGAACCTGCGATCGACCGTCGATGCCCTGCCCCAGCTGGACACCGACAGCACACGCCAGCTGTTCTCCACCTACGGGGTGCTGAACCCCCGGGAGCTGGCGAGCCGCTACGAGGTCTATCTGGAGCAGTACACGCTGAGCCTCGCCGTCGAGGCGCGCTCCTTGCACGAGGTCGTCTCGACGATCGTGCTGCCCGCAGCGGTCCGTCACCAGACCGATCTCGCCACCAACGTCAACCAGGTGCGGGCCGCCGGACTGGAGCCCGATGTCGACGCACTCCAGACGGTCAGCTCGGCGATCCGGTCGTTGACCGTCGCGATCGCGGGGCTCGGCGGGGTACTGGCCGACGGCGGGAGCCACCATGCGAGCAGCTCCTCCTATGGTGAGGCTGCGCGCGCCGCGGCGGAGCTGCTGCCCGCCATGCAGTCGGTCAGGGAGTCGGCAGACATGCTCGAGGATCTCGTTGCCGATGACCTGTGGCCACTGCCCACCTATCAGGAGATGCTGTTCATACTCTGACGGGAGGCAGGGTCGGAGTTGCCGCAGGAGTCAGGGAGGAAGATGTCGGACGACGAGGGTCGAGAGGCGAACAGCACCACGGAGAAGGTCTTCGGGCCCGACTCGTACAACAGCTCGGGGCGACTACGACGCGAGGTGTACGAGGCCGAACTCGAACGCCTTCAGGTCGAGCTGGTCAAGCTCCAGGAGTGGGTGAAGGCCGAGGGGCTGAAGGTCGTCGTCATCTTCGAGGGACGGGATGCAGCCGGCAAGGGGGGAGTGATCACCCGCATCTCGGCGGCCACCAATCCCAGGGTCGTCAGAGTGGTCGCTCTGGCCGCACCCAGTGACCGGGAGCGCACCCAGTGGTACTTCCAGCGCTACGTCCAGGAGCTTCCCGCCGCGGGAGAGATCGTTCTCTTCGACCGCTCCTGGTACAACCGAGCCGGCGTGGAGCGCGTCATGGGCTTCGCCACCGAGGACGAGGTCGACGAGTTCATGCGGTCCTGTCCGAAGTTCGAGGAGATGCTCCAGCGTTCGGGGATCATCCTGATCAAGTACTGGTTCTCGATCAGCGACCAGGAGCAGGAGCGTCGCTTCGCCGCTCGCCTCGACAATCCGGCCAAGCGCTGGAAACTCTCGCCGATGGACCTGGAGTCACGTGAGCGGTGGGAGGAGTACTCCTACGCCAAGGACGAGATGTTCGCCTACACCGACACCCGCAAGAGTCCCTGGTGGGTCGTCGACGGCGACGACAAGCGCAGCGCCAGGCTCAACTGCATCAGCCATCTGCTGTCGATGATCCCGTACGGCGACGTCGTGCCGGCCCCGAGCGAGCTGGCCCCTCGCCCTGTTCCCACAGGTCGTCACATGCGTCCGCCGATGGACCACCAGACCTTCGTGCCCGAGCGCTACTGACCGAGCGGCACCCTCGCGATCGCGGGCAGACTGCGGCGATGGACGCCGAACTGATCAACACCTACGTGGATCACGCCTTCGTGCAGATGCTGCTCGTCGCCGAGAGGGTAGGCACCGATGTGAACACCCGTCCGTTCGGTCCCGGGACCAACTCCGTGGCTGCGCTGATCGTGCACTGCGCGGAGGTGTGCGAGTTCTGGTTGGGTCACGTCGTCCTGGGGCGACCGTCGGACCGCAACCGTGACGCGGAGTTCGACACGACCGCGGAGTTGGACGAACTCCGCGACCGTGTCGAGGTGTGCCTCCACCAGGTAGCTGCAGATCTCGGCGCGCTGAGCGGCGGGCCAGGCAGGCCATCCGAGCTGCGGGAGTTCGCGCTCGGCGACGGCAGCGACGAAGCAATACTGCAGTACGTCCTCAAGGAGCTGCACCAGCACCTGGGGCACATGGAACTGACAGCGGACGCGCTGGCGGCCCGCTGAGCACTGAAGGCCACAGCAGTAGGAGCGCCAACATGTCGATCGACTTCACCCTCAGCCCCGAGCTCGAGAAGGTTCGTCTGAGGGTCCGCGCGTTCATCGATGACGTGGTCAGACCCGGCGAGGCGCTCATCGGCGACCCCGACGAGATCGAGCGGGACGAGTACGTCCGGATCCTGCTCGACATGCGTCGACAGGCCCAGGATGCGGGGCTCTGGTTGCCGCACATGCCTGCCGAGTGGGGAGGCATGGGTCTCGGCCACGTCGAACTTGCGATGGTCCAGGCCGAGGCCGCCAAGACCTACTACGGGCCCTTCATCATGAACTGCCAGGCACCCGACGAGGGCAACATGCACACCCTCCTGCACTGGGCCACCGACGAACAGAAGGAGCGGTACCTCCGTCCCCTCTGCGACGGCATCCAGATGAGCTGCTTCGCCATGACCGAACCGGAGGTCGCCGGGTCCGACCCCACCCTGATCAGGACTACGGCCATCCAGGACGGGGACGAGTGGGTCATCAACGGGCACAAGTGGTTCATCTCGAACGCGCGGCGAGCAAGTTTCGCGATCCTCATCGCCCGAACCGAGGACAACCCCGACATGCCTCAGGCCGCCAACACGGCGTTCCTGGTCGACCTCCCCTCAGAAGGGTGGAACCGGGTACGTGAGATCGAGACGATGCACGGTGGCACAGGGCATTCCGAGATCGTCATCGAGGATCTCCGCGTGCCGGCGGAGAACATGCTCGGTGGGCGCGGACAGGGTCACATGCTGGGCCAGTACCGGCTCGGCCCTGCCAGGCTGGCTCACTGCATGCGCTGGATAGCCCAGGCCGAGACAGCTCTTGACATGATGGTCGACCGGTCGCTCAACCGGTATGCGCACGGATCGGTCCTCGCCGAGAAGCAGGGCATCCAGTGGATGATCGCTGACTCGACGATGGAGCTGTACCAGGCCAAGTTGATGGTTCTGCACGCCGCCTATCGCATCGATCGGGGCATGGACTTCAAGAGCGAGGTCTCGATGGCCAAGCACTTCGTCGCGAACATGCTCGGTCGGGTGATCGACCGGTCGATCCAGGTCCACGGCGCGCTCGGGTACTCGACCGACACGCCGCTGGCACACATGTCCCAGCACGCCCGCTGGGCTCGGTTCGCTGACGGCGCCGACGAGGTGCACCAGATGCGAATCGCCCAGCGAACCATCGCCGCCTACCGCGACACGGGCTCGACCCGGCGTGCCACCGGCGACTTGCCGCTCTGAGCCCGCCAGCCGAGGGGGTGCGGCGCTGGATGGATCACGGCGAGAGCCAGGATCTGACCAGGTCACGCAGGAGGTCGATGTTGACTCCCTTGGCTGCACTGACCCAGACGACGTCGCCCGGTTCGAGCTGGCAGGCCTCGGCCAATTCCCGCTTGCGCTTCTGGCGCCGCGACGACTTGACCTTGTCGTGCTTGGTGGCGATCACCGTGTGCGACAGCGCGTGAGAACGCAGCCAGTCGAGCATCTGCAGGTCGAGCTTGGTGGGGCCGACCTCACCGTCAACCAGGACCATCACCATGCGCAGCTCGTCGCGCCCCAGCAGGTAGCGCTCGATCATGGGACCCCACGACTCGCGCACAGCCTTAGACGTCGCCGCATAGCCGTACCCGGGGCAGTCCATGAGGGTGGGACCAGCTGCACCGTCCTTGCGGGCTGATCCCACGGAGAAGACGTTGAGCAACTGGGTTCGTCCAGGTGTCTTCGACACGTGCGCCAGTGCCTTGCGTCCGCCGAGTGCGTTGAGCAGCGACGACTTGCCGACGTTGGAACGGCCCACGAAGGCGACCTCTGCGGAGCTCGGGGGTAGCTGGTCGAGTCTCGTCGCGGACTGGACGAAGTCGAGTTGAAGAGGCGCAGCCATCCGCAGGGAGCTATCGGGTGAGCAGGGGTACTCGGGTCGGATCAGGCGGGGCGTGGCAGTTGGAAGGTGCCGCTGAGCCCCTCGCCGTACATGGCGATATCCGGGGCTTTCGGAAGGCCCAGCGAGCGGAGCTCATCAGCGATCGGACCGTCGCCCAGGGAGAGCTCGATCTCGTCCGGGTCGATCATCGACGAACCGACCTCGATCACCAGGGGTAGTTCGGTGGGGGTTCCCTCGATGTAGGACCACGTAACCGCCTCGGTGGCGGTCGCCGGGTCTGAGCTGAGCTGGCGAGGGAAGCGCACCGTCAGGGCTTCGGCGCCGTTCTGTGCCATGCGCACCGTGACGCTGTCGTCGGAGTACTCGTACGTCAGATCCTCGACGGTCTTCGGGAGCCCCAGCACCTGGTTGCCGGCGCGCTTGGTGAACTCCTGGTCGACGGGCATCCTCCACACGAACGCGCCACTCCGGTCGGGTTGGCCGACAGGATGCGACAGCAGACCCAGGTTGATCTCGAGGTAGTCACCCCACGGGTTCGTCACGTAGTCGACGAGAGCGATGATCAGCATCGCTGTGTCGGGCGCAACCTCGACAACCTCGAACGCTTCTCCGGGAAGCAGCGCACGTGCGGCATCGAGAGGAACCGTGTAGGTCATCGTCAGCTGATGCATCTCGTCGACGACCATCGGGAAGTCGATCGAAACACCGTCGATCGTTCCCCAGTGCTCGACTCCTGCAGTCTTGCCCATGTCTGTCGTGCTCACGCCGTCGCCCCGTTGTCGCTCTCTCGGCGGGGGAGCGTAACAGTCGCGGAGAAAGCCGACGGTTGAACGGGGATCAGCTCATGTCTGCTCGTAGAACTCAGCCATGCGCTGCTCCATCTCCTCGGGACTCACGTCCTCCACGTGCTCTGCGAGACCCCACGTGTGGCCGAACGGGTCCCGAACCCGTCCACCCTTGTCCCCGTAGAACTGCAACTCGAGCGGGTAGACGACCTCGGCCCCTTCGGCGACAGCTCGTGCCCACAGGGTGTCGACGTCGTCCACGTACAGGAAGATCGCGGCTGTCGAACCGCCGAGGGTGCTCGGCGAGAGAGTCGGCCCGTCCGGCCACTCGTCGCCGAGCATGATCACCGAGTCGCCCAACCGGAGCTCGGCGTGGGCGACCAACCCGTCGGGTCCGGTCATCCGTGGCTCGATCTCCACGGCGCCGAAAGCCCGGACGTAGAAATCGATCGCCTCGGCACAGGGGGTTACCGTCAACGAGATGGTCGCGGACTGCATTCTCTGCGGTGGGCAAGCGTCGTCCATGGGTCGTCCTCTTGCTGGGGCGTGTCGGGTGTGCATGACCAGCTTGCCGCACGAGGACCTGGGGCGCTCGGTGGTTCAGCGCCGTTGTCCGGGCTGTGGTTCAGCCCTGGTCGAAGAAGCGGGTGATCGCGGCGATGTTCTCCTCGCCGCCCGCCAGTCGCTCCATCTCGTCGTACTCGCGGGCAATCGCGGCACCCCACGTCGCCCTCCGCCGTTCCCGCATCAGGGCGACTGTCGCTCGCAGGGCTGTCGGGGGCTGATCCGCCAGGGTCCGCGCAACGCCGAGAGCCCTGCTCAGTAGCTCCTCGGCGGGCACGATGTGGAGAGCGATCCCGTGCCGCACGGCCGATTCTGCATCGATCCACTCTCCGGTGAGCAGATGCCATGCCGCCGCCTGGGGGCCCATGATCTCAGGAAGGCTGACACTCGCCGCAGCTTCGGTGACCACTCCCAGTCCGACGAAAGGTGCCTTCAACCGGGCTTCCGGGCTCAGCAGCACGACCTCGCACCACGGCAGGACCGTGAGGCCGAACCCCACACCCATTCCGTTCACCGCCGCGACGAGAGGCACGGGCACCTCGGACAGCGCCCGCATCAGGCCGCGGAATCCACCGTCGGGCTCTCCGTGCCGAGGATCGCCGAACTCCGAGAGATCCTGGCCGACGGTGAAGGCCCGACCCTGTCCGGTCAGGACTATCGCACGTACGCCATCCGCGTCGGCGCTGTCGAGCGCGTCACGGGTGCCGTGCCACATCTCGATCGACATGGCGTTCAGAGCGTCGGGTCTGGTCCAGGTGATCGTGCGGACACCGTCCTCGTCGACGACCGACAGGTGGCTGGATTCAGAGCTCATCCGAAGATCGTGGCACCTCGCGGGAAGGTCGCGCCGACAGTGGCGACTGTCACCACCGCTCTGTTGCCGGAGATCGACCCCGGGATGGATACTGAGCGCCGACTCATTCGACGACCGTCCCCGGCGGTCTGGCCCTGCTGCCCGTTCGCTCGGTGGCGGGAAGGATCCTCATGTTCCATCGGCTGGGAGCCTGGTGCGCCCGTCGTCGCGTCCTGGTGGTGATCGCATGGGTGGTCGTGCTCGTTGCCGGCGGGGCCATCTCCAGCTCCGTCGGGTCCGACTTCACCACGCAGCTCAACCTGCCCGAGGTCGAGTCCAAGCAGGGCCTCGACGTGCTCGAGGCCGAGATGGGCGGCCTGGGAACCGGAATCGAAGGAACGATCGTCATGTATTCCGACGACGGCTTCGAGAACCCCGCGGTGCGTGATCAGCTCGTCGGCTATCTCGACGAGGTGGATGCCATTGACGATGTGACGCTCACGAGCCCGTTCGTCGACGACACTCCCGATCCCGGCTCGCCCCTCGCCCAGTGGCTGATCGCTGGCGCCGACGGCGATGTCGCCTCGCTGATGGCGCTGTCCGGCGGTAATGAACGCATCTCCGTCGGTGGCGACCTGGCGGGCAAGGTCGCCTATGCGACCGTCGAGATGCCTGCGGAGCTGGGTCTGGACGAGATCCAGGCCGTCGGCACCGAGATCATGGACGCCGCGCCGGCGGTAGACGGTGTGCGCATCGAGTACGGCGGTGAGCTGTTCGGGGCGTTCGAGGCGCCCGAGTCGGAGATGCTCGGTCTTGCGTTCGCGATCGTCATCCTGATCCTGGCGTTCGGATCGGTGTTGGCCATGGGGCTGCCGATCGGCGTCGCCCTGGCAGGGATCGGACTCGGCAGCATCCTCCTAGCCCTCATCTCGAACCTGTACGCGATGCCCGACTTCGCCACGACCCTGGGAGTCATGATCGGCCTGGGTGTCGGAATCGACTACGCGCTGTTCATCGTCACCCGCTACCGCGAGCAACTGGCCCTGGGGCACGACGTCGAAGAGGCCGTGGCGATCGCCATCGACACGTCCGGTCGAGCCGTGACGTTCGCCGGGATCACGGTGGTCATCTCGCTCCTCGGCATGCTTCTCATGGGCCTCACGTTCGTTTCCGGACTCGGGATCGGAGCCGCGACGGTTGTGACGGTGACGATGATCGCATCGCTGACCCTGCTCCCGGCCCTGCTCGGTTTCGCCGGCCGTCGGGTCGAGGTGACCCGCATCAGGGGACTCGTCGCTGCCGCTCTCGTAGCGGTCGGTCTGATCGGCCTCGGCCTGTCGATCGACCCGTTGAAGGTCGGCTTCCCACTCGCGGTCGTGGTGCTGATCGCGAGCTTCGCCCTGGCCCCTCTGCGCAGCGAGGTGACCCGGCGCACTCCGAAGCCGTTGCGCGAGACCTCGGCGTACCGCTGGAGCCGGTTCGTGCAGGCCCACCCGTGGCTGCTCGCAACGGCATCGGTGCTTGTGCTGGTGGTGCTGGCGCTGCCATTGACAGGTATGCGACTCGGCTTCGCCGACGCGGGCAACCTTCCCGAGGACAGCACCGGCAGACAGGCGTACGACCTGCTCTCGGACGGGTTCGGCCCTGGATCGAACGGCAAGCTGATCCTGGTCGCCGAGGTTCCCGACGGCGTCGACCTCTCTTCCTCGGAGCCGTATCTCGCCATCAGCCATGCCCTGGCCGAGGTGGACGGAGTGCAGTCAGTGTCGCCGCCGGTGCCGGCGGACATGGAGAACCCTGCTTCATCCGGCGCGATTCTCTGGACCGTCGTCCCCACGACCTCACCCCAGGACGAGGAGACCACCGAGCTCGTGCACCACTTGCGCGACGACGTGCTGCCGGAGCTGACGGCCGAGACGGGCCTTGACGTCCTGGTCACGGGTCAGGTCGGCATCGCGGTCGACTTCTCGGAGTACCTCGCCGAGCGGTTGGTCCTCTTCTTCGGGGTTGTGCTGTCGCTGTCGTTCCTGTTGCTGATGGCGGTGTTCAGGTCGCTGCTCGTGCCGCTCAAGGCGGTCGTCATGAACCTCCTGTCGATCGGTGCTGCCTACGGGGTCGTCGTGGCGATCTTCCAGTGGGGTTGGCTAAAGGACGTGTTCGGGGTCGAGCCCGCACCCATCGAGCCGTTCATGCCGATGATGCTGTTCGCGATCGTGTTCGGGCTCTCCATGGACTACGAGGTGTTCCTGCTGTCGCGCATCCGCGAGGAGTGGCTCCACACGGGTGACTCGCACGAGTCAGTGGCCGACGGTGTGGCCGCGACCGCTCGTGTCATCACAGCAGCGGCGGCGATCATGGTGTTCGTGTTCGGGTCGTTCATGCTCGAGGACGACCGCGTGATCAAGCTGTTCGGCTTCGGCCTCGCGTTCGCGGTGCTCCTCGACGCGACGATCGTGCGGATGCTGCTCGTGCCGGCGACGATGGAGCTCCTGGGCGATCGGAACTGGTGGCTTCCGCGGTGGCTGGATCGGATCCTGCCGAACATCAACGTGGAGGGGCCTGCTGACGTGGTGGTCGAAGACCTGCGTGAGGAGGGCGTGCCGGTCTGACTCAAACCCGTTCCTGGGGTCCCGGGTGACAGATCTTGTCGTTGAGGACCCCTATACGGGTGGGTCAGGCGTCCTGGCCGAAGGGTGGACGCCCCATCTGCTCCCGGATCGGGACGACCGGTGGTGACACCAGGTTCCGGCGCTGCCAGTTGGCTCCGTCGACGACGAGTGTGTGGCCGCTGATGAAGCGGGCGTAGGGCGAAGCGAGGAAGGTCGCGGCCCAGCCGAGCTCCTGTCGGTGGCCGACGCGAAGTGCAGGCTGGCAGACGTCCTTGTCGGTCGTGGCGGCCAGGTTGCCCTTGATGTCGGCTGTCATGTCCTCGTGTGGCATCAACCCCGGTACCAGGCAGTTGACCTGGATCCCGTAGGGGCCCCATTCGACGGCGAGGGTCTCGGTCAGGTTCTTGACCCCGGCCTTGGCAGCGGAGCTGTGCGCGAACCCGGGCCCACCGGTCCAGGCGTACGAGGCGCCGATGTTCACGATCGACCCGGGTCGATCCGCGGCGATGAGACGACGGCCGTACTCGCGACACATCAGGAACGTTCCGTTGAGGGTGATGTCGATGACGGTGCGCCAGGCGTTGGGGGACAGGTCCTCGGTAGGTGAGGGGAAGTTCGCCGCTGCGTTGTTGACCAGCACGCCGGGCAGACCGAGAGTCACCTCGATCTGGTCGAAGGCGGCGGATATCGCGTCGGCGTCGCGGATGTCGCACTGGATCACCTCGACGCGGTTTCCGAAACCCGCCAGCGCCTCCTGTGCCGCGTCAAGGTGTTCGGACTTGCGGCTGAGAATCACCAGGTCAGCTCCGAGTCGGGCGAACTCGGTGGCAATCGCCTTGCCGAGGCCGGTTCCGCCGCCGGTCACGACCACGGTGACTCCGTCGTAGGTGCCGGCGCTCAACGCGCTCGTCCCGGCGGGCGGCGGCAGCGGAAGACCGCGGTAGTCGGACATCGTCAGCTCCCCTTGTAGTTCGGCTCGCGTTCCTCGGCGCGGGCGGCCTTGAACTCGGCGAAGTCGTCGCTGCGGTTCAGGAACGTCTGGTAGATCATCTCGTCGTCCATCGACGCTCGTATCTGGGGAACCGACAGGTGCCGCAGGATCTGGCGGGCCAGCTTGACGGTCACCGCCGGCGAGGAGGCGATCTGTTCGGCCATCGACCGGACCGTGTCATCGAGCTGCTCGACCGGTACCACGCGGCTGACGATCCCGTGGTGCAACGCCTCGTCGACCTCCATGACCCGTCCGGTCAGGACCATGTCGCTCACGACCCCCGGACCGCACATCTGGTGCAGCACGGCCATCCCGCCGGTGTCGGGGATGACCCCGTGGGTGAGCTCCGGCAGCTGGAACCGGGTGCCTTCGGCCGCGACCCTGACGTCGCACAGGAGCGCTCGCTGGAAGGATCCGCCCAGCACCCATCCCTTGCAGGCCACTATGACCGGCTGGTCCATCTCCCAGAGCTGCTGGATGCCCCGGTGACCGCGCCGCATCAGCTCGTGGTGCGACAGCTCGGTCCGCAGTGTGCCGATCGAACGCACGTCCCTTCCCGACGAGAACGACCTGCCCTCTCCCCGCCAGATGACGACCCGCACGTCATTGCGCCCACGAAGCTCTGTGAGGATGTCGAAGAGGCGGAGATCCATCTCGTCGTCGAACGCGTTGTGCTGGTCGGCGTTGTCGTTGGTAATCGTCGCGATCGGCCCGTCGATGTCCAGGCGGATTCGGTCTGTCACATTCCCCCCAATGGTTTGCAGTGGATCGTCGGTCAGCGTTCGCGGTGTGCGGTGTCGGCCGAAAGGAACTCGCCCAGCTCGGAGGCGGGCCCGTCGTGCACGATCCTGCCGTCGTCCAGCACGAGGCCGCGCTCGAAGCGGTCGAGCACGACGGGGTCGTGCGTGGCGACCATCAGGGTCGCTCCCGCTCGGTGGGCGTCGTCGAGAAGTTCCAGGAAGGCCTCACGTCCCTCCGCGTCCAGGCCGACGAACGGTTCGTCCACAAGCAGCAGCGAGTACGGGCGGCACAGGGCGACCGCGGCAGCGGTCTTCTGGCGCAGACCCCGACTGAACTGAGACGGCAGGTCGTCCTCACGGCCGCGTAGCCCCAGGTGGTCGATCAGGTCGTCGATGACGTCCTCGTCGCCGTCGCCTCCGTGCATGCGGATCGTGTACTCCAGGTGCTCGCGCACGCTCAGGTCGTCGTAGAGAACGGGGCTGTCGGGCAGCCATGACCGCTGCGCCCGGGCCTCGATCGAGTCGGGCTCTCGGCCCTTGACCCTTATGGAGCCTTCAGACGGGTCGAGGGTGCCAGCGACCAGGTTGAGCAACGTCGACTTGCCCGAACCGTTGTGCCCGACGAGCACAACCGCCTGACCGGGTGGGACCACGAGCTCCTCGACCTCGAGCGCGATGACCTCGCCGTAGGACTTGACGACATCGCTGAGCTCGACCGCGGGGGTGACCGGGCGTTGGGACCTGGATCCGCCGCTGCGGCGACGACTCATGAGCTGGCTCCTCTGGTGGACATGCCTGCGGCCTCGTGGATGTCGGCCCTGTAGCGGACCCAGGCGAATACTGCGGCGCACAGGACCATGGAGATGACCGCGACGGTGACGGCGGGTGCTGTCGGGTCCGCTCCGCTGCGGTGTGCCCGCTGGGCGAACAGCACGGGCAGCACCCCGATGACGGCCACTGCCGGGGGCCAGAGAGTGCGGAACACGACGCGTGGACCGGCGACCTCGGGCGAGAACATCGTCACGTCGCCGTGGTCCAACTCGACCTCGCTCACGACGCTGATCGACGCACCCGCCACAGCGGCGAACGCTCCACTGATGACGGTGACGAATCCGATCACGAGGTGGTGGGGATCGAGCGCGTAGGAGACACCGAGACCCACCAGGCCGGCGAGCAACATGGCGATGACCGGAGCGGTCAGGTGCTGTACCAGGATCGACCCTGCCGGGCGTGGGTAGGAGCCGAGCATCGTCGGATGGTCGACCTCCTGGGCGAGCGGCTCTGTGGCGTCCAGCGCCGCGACGAAGGTGAGCACTCCCGCGAGCAGGATCAGCGGAGTGGTACCCGAGTAGGTCCCGCGCAGCGCCAGCGCTGCGCCTACGACGAGGACGATGACACGGACGATGCGGACAGTCGGCCAACGCAGCAGGCTCTGGAGGTCACGTGTGAGCACCGGGAACCGCCGACCGAGGGCGACCGGAAGGCGGCGGACCAGCGGCCGGTTCCTCGGCCGCTCGGCTGCGAGCTGGCGCCTCAACAGCAGCACGGAACGCAGGTCCTGCTGGGTGACGGCGAAGCGGAGCTGGCCGACGAGCTGGGTCCTCCGGCGAGCGCCCTCGATCGACAGGCCGCCCACCCAGAGAACTCCGAGCGCGGCCACGACGACCGTGACTGCGATCGTGCCGAGCGGCCACGGCCCGGTGTGCAGCGGCCAGAACACCATTCGACCGGCCCAGGTCGCGGGTGCCGTCGGAGCGACCCCGAACAGATCGGCCACCGACCAGGCGATCAGCGCAGCTCCGATCAGCTCGGGTACCGGACGAGGGATCCGCCTCGACGCCGTGAGCATCGCTGCACCGAGCGAGAGAGCGACCATCGAGGCCCCGAACACCGCGCCGGAGAAGATCCAGGAGCTCGACGATCCCGGCAGTCGCTGCGAGAGGAGCTCGCCGCTGAGGGCACCCACCGCAGCACCGGCGGCGGCGCCGTAGCCGATCATGCTGACCGCAGGCACCCGGAGGATCGCGGAGCGGTCGAGCGGTGCGAGCAGCAGGTGGTGCACGTCGGTCGCCTCCATCGCAAGAGGACCGCTGCGCACCCCCGAACGGACACCGATGAACAGTGCTGCGCAGAGCAGCAGGCCAGCCCAGATCGGCCCGAGGTCCCGTACCGACTCGACCTGGGACGGACCGAGGCGCTCGTCGCCGACCAGCCCGGAGGCGAAGACGGTGAGCACGAGCACGGCCAGCGCCGTCGTGTACACCCGGTACGCCAGGTCGCCCCAGTGAACATCGCCCATCCGGCGTCGGCGCCTGGCGGCGTGCATCGCACGCGCGGCTGCCAGCGAAGTGGCGGGCGGTGGTGCGTCACAGTCGCTGTTGGCCCCAGTTCGAGCGAGGGGGGCGTGCTCGGAGTCGGTCCCGGAAGGCAGGTCCTCGAATCTAGCGTCGCACCGGCGCTGCGCACGAAGCGCCCGCCGGTGTGGCATCGTCGGTTCCTCACAGCGGCGAAAGGGCGGAGCTGATGACGGACACCAGCGAACACGAGCGCCGCCCTGTCGTGGACTGGGCGACCGACTTCGACCACACGGATCCGCAGTACGCGGCCGCGGCGCCGGAGATCTGGGGAGACCTTCGGTCGAGGTGCCCGGTGGCGCACTCGGAGCGCTTCGGAGGTACTTGGCTGCCGACGCGACACGACGACGTGTCCGCCATCGCGCACGACACCGAGCACTTCAGCTCCGTCGGCGTGGTCGTCACCGCCTTCGAGCCGGATGCGACCGCCCCGGTCGGTTACGCGCCACCCATCACCTCGGACCCGCCGTTCCACGACAAGGCTCGTCGACTTCTACTGCCGGCCTTCGCCCCCAAAGCGATCCGCCCGCTCGAGGGCCCTACCCGTGACTTCTGTCGGGGACTGCTGTCCGAGCTGGTAGCTGAACGCGGACCGGGCGGGGTGATCGATGCTGCGACCGACTACGCGCAGCACATCCCGGTCCGGGTCATCGCCCGCATGCTCGGAGTGCCGGAGTCCGACGGCGACCGGTTCCGGGGATTCATCCACAGGATCCTGGAAACCGGTGGGCAGAACGAGCCGGTCGACCCCGCCGACACCCTCTGGGCGTATCTGGTCGCAGCGATCGAGGATCACCGCTCCCGCGTCACCGGTACGACGGGTCCCGACGGGGCCGAGACCGACCTGATCGATTTCCTCCTCGCCGCCGAGCTGGACGGGGAACCGCTCGACCCAGATCACATCATCGGAACGATCGCGCTGCTGCTGATCGCCGGGATCGACACGACCTGGTCGGCGATCGGGGCCAGCATCTGGCACTTGGCCCAGCACCCCGACCAGCGCCGCCAACTGGCCGAGACCCCGGAGGCTCTGCCGATGGCTGTCGAGGAGCTGCTCCGGGCCTACGCGCCGGTGACGATGGCCCGGAAGGTGGCCAAGGAGGTCAGGGTGGGTGACCGCACGCTTCCCGTCGGCGACTGGGTCCTCTTGTCGTTCCCGGCGGCGAACCGCGACCCGGACGCGTTCGACCGGGCTGATGAGGTGCTGCTCGACCGGGCCCGGAACCGTCACCTGGCGTTCGGGCTGGGGATCCACCGCTGTCTCGGCTCGAACCTGGCCCGCATGGAGCTGACGATCGCCCTGCAGGAGTGGCTCGCTGCCGTTCCCGACTTCGAGCTGGCCGACCCGGAGGCCGTGCGCTGGTCGACCGGCCAGGTGCGTGGGCCCCGGACGCTGCCCGTGACGATCGGAGGACGGTCATGAGGATCGATTTCGACCGTGACCTGTGCCAGGGGCACAACCGCTGCTTCCTGCTCGCCCCGGAGCTCTTCGATGTGGACGATGACGGGTACGCCGTTCTGCGCGTCCATGGAGAGGTTCCTGTCGAGCTGGAGCACAAGGCGCAGCTATGTGTCGACAACTGCCCGGAGTACGCGATCAGCGTCGTCTGAGCGGATCCTGACCGGTCTGCGGATCGAATCCCCGCAGCCAGGCGACCAGGAGCGTCGGGTCGCTGAACTGCGACGGGTGGTGGTTCCGGGTGGCGCCGACGAACAGGTCGGGAAGCAACTCGAAACAAAGGCTCAGCGACCAGCGCAGCAACCGCCACCACGCGACCGGTGACCAGATGCGTCGCGACGCACACAGCTGGACGAGTGTGCCGGCGACGGTGAACAGCGCCAGACACGCCAGCGAGACGAGCCCGGCGAGCAGATACCTGAGCCTCGACGGTGCAACGACCCGCATGACGTCGAAGGCGACGCTCTTGTGCTCGACCTCCTCTGCGAGGTGCCAGAGGAACAGTGTGGCGACGGCATCGTCGGCCTCGTCGAACAGGAGACGGATGTGGCGTTCGGTCCAGCGAGCCAGCGCGAATGCGACCGTCTCGAAGGCCGCTGCGAAAGCGAGCGACCAGCGCGAGTCGCCACGGCGCTCCAGGAATCCGTACACCGAGGCCGCGCATCGGTCGACCCGCGAGAGTGCAGGGGTCGCGGCGATCAAGCTGCGGTTGAGCGACCGGTGCAACGCCTGGTGTTGCAGTTCCTGGGCTGCGAACGCGGTGGCGGTGTCTCGGAGCTCGCCGTCGAGATGATCCCGCACAGCGAGAGTCGCCCTCGCCACATAGGGCTCGATGTGTGGCATCAGCAGCGACACGGCGTTGGCCGCGGCAGCGAACTCGGGAAACGCCGGATGCCACGTCGTGTCCACGCGCTCGGGGAAGCTGATCCGTGGGATGCGTACCGTGGGAGGAGCAGGTGAAGCGGTCGGGGCCACACACACCTGTCGGCAGGACGGGCTGCTTCCGTGAGCGGGACCCTCGGCCTAGCCTTCGAATCTGTTCACGAAGGGGGATTCAGCTGTGGACGAGACACCGGGGTCGCCGGAGCGGTTCGAGTACGGGGGCATCAACCATCTGGCGCTCGTGTGCCGGGACATGCAGCGGACGGTCGACTTCTACTCGGGTGTGCTGGGCATGCCATTGGTCAAGACCATCGAGCTGCCCGTCGGGCTGGGTCAGCACTTCTTCTTCGACTGCGGAGGTGGTGACCACCTGGCGTTCTTCTGGTTCCCCGACGCACCGGAACCTGCTCCCGGCATCTCGGCTCCGGCGGCGCGGCCGGACCAGGGCTCGTTGACCAGCGCGATCGGCTCGATGAACCACGTGGCGTTCTCGGTGCCGCCGGATCGGATCGAGGAGTACAGGTGCCGGCTGATCGAAGCCGGGGTCCCCTGCACCGAGCTGGCGAACCACGACGACAGCGAGTTGGGCTTGTCGGAGGAGCTTCACCCCGGCGTGTTCGTGCGGTCGATCTACTTCCAGGACCCCGACGGGATCCTGCTGGAGTTCGCCTGTTGGATGCGCGAGTTCGGGCCCGACGAGGCACAGGTGCCTCCGGCCGGAGAGGTCCGTCCGGCACCGGCCTGACCGGGAGGTCCGGGTCAGGCTGAGTCGTCGCCGGGAAGGTCGAGAAGGTCGGCCGCTGCCGCCAGTGCGACAGCAGCACGCTGGGCGCCGAGCACGACCTGGCCGATCGTCACCATCGACGCCTCCTTCTGGCCTGGCAGCGGAGGAGTTCCCATCGACCGGAGCAGAGCGGTCGGGTCCGACGCCGGCACGATGTCGGGCGGCTCGGGAGGCTCTGGCGCCGCACGCCAGAACTCGGCCGGGGGAGCGGTGCGGTTGTTTGAGCGGGCACCGCCACGACGCTGCTTGGACTTCCTTCGTTGACCGCTCACGATGCCACCTCCGCCAATTCGCTCTGCCTGTCGGCCGCGTTCTCCGTCAGAAGGCTGTCGGAGCGGAGCCCGAGAGCGCTCCGCAGCTGATCGGTGTCCAGATCTGCCAGCGACGACGACTTGGGCAGCACCAGATCCGCGATGTGGCGCTTGCCTGCGACGACCTCCTCGACCCGCTCGTCCACGGTTCCGGGGCACACGAGTCGGTGCGACACGACCGTACGTGTCTGCCCGATGCGCCAGGCACGGTCCCTGGCCTGGTCCTCGACGGCGGGGTTCCACCAACGGTCGTAGAGGACGACATGGCTGGCGGCGGTCAGGTTGAGTCCCGTTCCGCCGGCCTTGAGCGAGAGCACGAGAGCGCCGGGCCCCTCACCGTTCTGGAAGTCGTGAACGATCTGGTCGCGCACACCTCGGGCCAACCCACCGTGGTAGCAGTCGACCCGAGTGCCGGTGTGGGCGCTCAGGTGCTCTGCCAGGCGTACACCCCAGCTGGCGAAGTGCGTGAAGACGAGCACCCGTTCACCGGCCGCGAAGACAGCCTCGACGATCTCCTCGAGTCGGGTGAGCTTGCCGGACCGCCCGGCCAGTGGGCGATCGTCGTCCTGGTATGCGGCCGGGTGGTTGCAGATCTGCTTCAGCGCCGTGATCGCCGCCAGGATCGCTCCGTTGCGCGAGTCCTGGCCGACCCCGTCGGTGTCGTCGTCGGAGGCGACGAGGCTGTCGAGCACCGCCTGGTAGAGGCCGATCTGCTCGGGAGTCATCGTGCAGTGATCGAGCTGGTCGATACGCTCCGGCAGCTCGGCCGCCACGTCGGGTTCGGTCTTCGTGCGGCGGAACACGAGGATCCCGTTGAGCGCTCGAAGGGCGCTCTCGGCGCCCTGTCGCGAGTTCGACCTACCGGCCGAGAGCGCGGCCACGAACGACGCCCGGGAGCCGACTAGCCCCGGGTTCGTGAAGTCCAGGATCGACCAGAGGTCGCCGAGACCGTTCTCGATCGGGGTTCCCGTCAGTGCGATCCGCACCCGCGCCGGCACCCGCCGGAGCTGCTGGGTGGTCTCGTTGGCGGGGTTCTTGATCGCCTGGGCCTCGTCGAGCACGAGGCGGTCCCACGACAGAGCGGCGATCGCCTCGACGTCGCGGATGGCGGTCCCGTAGGTGGTGATGACCAGATCCGCGTCGGCGACCTCGGCCGCGAGCTCGCTCGCCGAGGCGCGCGATGCCCCGTGGTGCACCACGACGCGCAGGTCGGGAGTGAACCGGGCTGCCTCGGCGGCCCAGTTGCCGACCACAGCGGGCGGTGCGATCACGAGCGCAGGACCCGAGCCAGCGGTGCGGGCGATGTGGGCGAGCATCGTCGGGGTCTTTCCGAGACCCATGTCGAGCGCCAGGCAGCCTCCCAGCTCGACGGAGTCGAGGAAGCCGAGCCACGCCACTGCCTCGCCCTGGTAGGAGCGCAGCTCGCCCTCGAAGCCGTCGGGGGAGAGGATCGGCTCGGTCGAGATCGTCTCGGCGCTCGAGAGCAGATCTGCAGCCCAGCCGCTGCCGGCGATGCTGAATCCGCCTGCGAGGGGGCTCTCCTCCAAGCCGATGGCGAAGCGGAGCACCTCGGCGCCGGTGAGCTGTGTCTGCTTTGAGCGTTCGGCGAGCGCGGCAGCTGCTTCGGCCAGGTCCGCACGGTCGACCTCGACCCATTTTCCGTGACTGCGGATGAGTGGTCGTGCCTGGCTGGCGAGCCGGGTGATGTCGGCGGCGGAGAGCTCGACGTCGTCGAACACCGCCGACCAGCGGACCTGGGCCAACTGGTGGGCGCCGACCACCGACGGGTCGCTCGGAAGGGTTTCGAGCCGCAGAGCCGGGGACGGCTTGCGTCGTGACAGGGCGGGAATTCGGACTTCGAAGCCGGCAGCCTTGGCGGTCGGTCCGGTGACGGTCATCAACTCCCACGCCTCGTCCTGGCTCAGCACGACCTGACCCCGGCGGGCCTCGCCAGGCCGCTTGAGGACGGGCATGAGACGCTCGAGTCGGGCGAGCTCATCGGCGAGGTGCCGTTTCGGGCGGCTCTCGATGAGGGCGACCTCGAGAGGGACCAGGTTGCCATCCAGATCCGGCCCGGAGACCGACAGGAACCAGGCGTTGTCCTTGTCCGGTGGGTCGAGCTGGATCACCAGGCGTGCGTCGGTGGGTGCGGTGACGGGCGCGCTCCAGCGGTCGAGTCGCTTGGTCACCTCGGTTGCCGGTCGGGCGGGCGCCTCGAACGCGCTGCCGTCCAGCCGGGTGAGCAGTGCTTCGGCGATGCTCGTCGGGTCCTTGGGGTCGGGCGGCGGCGCCGGCAGGCTCAGGCGCCGGGCGGCGTCGGTCGCTATCGCGTTCACGATCGCTCCGAGCACCGAGGTGGTCAGCGGCCGGGCGTCGGTGCGCTCCAGAGCGGTGACCGGACCGGGCATCGCCGACGCGAGCTCATCCAGCTCGCTCGCACCCAGAAGCGCGGGGGACCAGCGAACCGACAGCTCCACGGTCTCATCGTTTCCTTGGCGTCCCCGGCGGCGATTCCGAACAGTGGGGACGATCGAGCCGTTGGCGACCAGCCGGATCGCCCAGACAGCGACACGCCCCAACCACGTGACGCTGCTTCCCAACGTGTCGTCGTCATGTCCGCCTCCCACCGCGGCGAGCCAGCCGAGTGCATCTCCCACGGGTAGGGCGAGAGCCGGAGCGGTTGCACCGTTGGGTAGCCGAACCGGTGGATGGTTGGTCCAGCCGCTCTCGAGCACGCCCTGGTCGGACAGGCGCTGCCGGAGCTCCTCGGCCCCGGCCGGCTCGGTACCTGGCCCCGCGGCCCAGACCACCAGACGGCCGGCGGCCCACGATGCCTGGAGCCTCACCTCACCGGCGGACTCCAACAGGATCGGTTCGCTGCTCGACCCGGGGGTTCCCGTCAGCTGGGCGAGAGCTGCTTCGAGACGGTCGCGCTCGTCCTCGAAGTCGGCGACGATCTGATCCCGTTCGGGGCCATGGATGGTGCGCACCGACTCGAGATCCTCGTCGGTGCGGTGAAGGAGTCGCTCCAGGGTCCACCGCCACGCTTCACGGTTGGCTGCGAGCATCTCCAGCTGTGCAGGGGTTGCTTCGGCAGCAGCAGCCGCCTCGACTGCGAAGCCGAACTCCGCCGAAGCCACTCCGCCGTCGACGGCCGGAGCCGGTTCGACTGGGGCAGCGTCGTCATCGACGGACTCGGTCATGTCTGACACCTGATGCATCTGTTCCTCGGTGTGCTCCTGCAACGACACCCGGTGGTGTGGGTGGACCGCCGTCGGGGGACGACGCTGCACCGTTGCAACCGGCCGGCACGAGGTTTCCCTGACGTCGTGTGGACCGATGCTGCGGCCCTGCGACCGGAGCATCGTCCAGGACCCAGGGCGTCGAAAGACGCGTGGGTCCCGGTCGGCTATGTACGAATCGAGTGTAGCCCAATGTGGGGCGGGTCGATCGCATCATCGGTCGCCGGGTGAACGTCGATGCCGGGGCGCTGTCTGCCCGGAGGTAGGATCGGGTCGTGGGCAGCAAGGGTTCCAAGCCGCGCAAGCCGGGTCAGCACCACCTCCCGAAGGTGGGTTCGCCGGAGAACCGCGCATACGAAGCACGTCAGAAGAAGGTCGAGGCGTTCGGCGGCTGGCCGATCTGGGTGGTCGCGGCGATCCTGCTCGTCGGGCTGCTCGGCTGGCTCCTGCTGACCCTCTAGGCGTCGTTCGACCCGCCCGGTCATCGGTCCGGGTGCACCCGTGCCGAGGTGGCCGCCCGCAGGTGATGAGGCACTCACTAACCAATTTGTAAAGTTGGCCGAACATCGCGCATATAGTTCCGCTGTCCCACCAGCGAGCAGCGGAGCACGACGATGACCACGGCGCAGGGTTCGAACACGATCGAGGACCGCTTCTCGGACCAGATCCGTGTGGCGACGTTCGGCGATCACGAGCGGGCAGCCAACTCAGGATTCATGACGGCTCTGTTCGAGCGATCGCTGCCGCTGGCCGGCTACGTCGAGATGGTCGCCCAGCACCACTACGCCTACTCCGTTCTGGAAGGCGCTGCCGACAGGCTCGTGGACCACCCGATCGCCGGGACCTTCATCGACGAGGCACTGCGGCGGCTCCCGTCCCTGGATGCCGACCTGTTGGCCCTGGACGGACCGGATTGGCGTGAGCGTCACGCCCCGACGGCCGGTACGAGCGCCTACTGCGAGCGCATGGAGGCGGTCTGCGTGGCCGAACCCGAGCGTTTCGTCGCCCACCACTACACGAGGTACCTGGGTGACCTGTCCGGCGGTCAGATGATCGGATCCGTGGCCCGGGGCACGTACGGCTTCGAACACGGTGCCGGCGCTGCGTTCTACGAGTTCGCCGACATCGCGGACCCGAGCGCCTACAAGCAGGCGTACCGCGACCGCCTGGACAACGCCCCGTGGAGCGCTGATGAGCGCGCCAACCTGCTCGACGAGGTGCGCGTCGCGTACCAGCTGAACACCGATGTGTTCCTCGACCTCGATGGGCTGCTCAGCTCGGGTGCATTCGCGTGAGCATCGCCGGCTTCCCTCCCGAGGTCGTCTCTGCTGTCTGTGCTCACATGAACGACGACCACCCCGACGACTGCCTCCTGATCGTCAGCGGTCTGGGCGGCATCACCGGTGCCACATCGGCGCGGATGTCGTCGATCGACACGGTCGCCGCCCACTTCGAGGCATCCGGCCCCGACGGCAGCACGTCGGTCACGGTCCCGTTCCCCGAGCCGGTCACCGAGCGTCCACAACTGAGGGTCGAGATCGTGCGGATGTACAACGACGCCTGCGCAGCGCTCGGGATCGAGCCCCGCCCGTCCGAAGAGCACTGAATCCGGGACAGCGCATGTGGTTCCGTCGCGTCCTGATCCCGACTCTCGGCCTGCTGCTGGTCGCAGGCAGCCTCGCTGCATGCGCTGGGGGTTCCGAGGCACGCGCCCAGGAGTCAGCCGAGGGGGGCGCCGGGACTGAGTGCTCCGGTCCGCGCACCGCTCGGTCCTCGGGTTGGGTCGAGCCGTTGGAGGACGTCACGGCGCCGACGCTGCCTGTCACGGTCACGGACTTCACCGGAGAGCAGGTGACCATCGACGACACGTCCCGCCTGCTGGCCCTCGACACCTACGGCACCCTGGCCACGACCGTGTACGCGCTCGGACTCGGGGACCAGCTGGTCGGACGAGACGTCTCGACAGGTGTCCCCGAGTTGGCAGATCTGCCGGTTGTCACCCAGAACGGCCACGAGCTGAGCGCCGAGGCGATCCTGGACCTGAACCCCTCCGTGGTGCTGACCGACTACAGCATCGGGCCGCTCGAGGTGCAGTTGCAGCTCAAGGACTCCGGCATACCGGTCGTGATCATGGACAGCCAGCGCAGCAGGGCGGTCATCGGTGAGCAGATTCGGGCCGTTGCCGAGGTCCTGGGGGTGCCCGATGCCGGCGAGACGCTGGCAACCCGCGTGGAGTCGGAGGTGGCCGCTGCCGAGGCCGAGGTGGCGGAGTTGCTCCCCTCGGACGGTCAGGGCCCGCGGATGGTGTTTCTGTACTTGCGAGGCCAGTCAGGCGTCTACTACTGGTTCGGTGAGGGCTCCGGCGCCGACGATCTGATCGATGCTCTGGGTGGCGTCGATGTGGCTGCCGAAGCCGGATTGGAGGGCTCACGCCCGATCAACGCCGAAGGCCTGGTCCGCTCCGAACCCGAGTTGTTCCTCATGATGACCGACGGTCTGGCGTCTGTCGGCGGGGCGGCAGGGCTGCTCGAGGTTCCGGGCGTAGCCGAGACCACCGCCGGTTCCACCGGCTGCGTCGTCGACATGGCCGACTACGAGATCCTGAGCTTCGGCCCACAGTTCCCCCACACTCTGAGGGCGCTCGCGCAGGCCGTCTACGGAGAACAGCCATGAGGGCTGAGCCAGGAGCGGCGACCGAACATCCCGCTCCAGGTCCGACAGCCGCGTCGCCGCAGCCGGCCGTGCCGGCCACGAGGACGCTGCGAGCAGCGGTGCTCATCGGCGGTCTGGGTGTGGCACTGGTGGTCGCATCGTTGATCGCCGCTGGCAACGGGCAGTTGCACGTGCCGGCGGACGAGGTCCTGGGTTCGATCCTTCACCGCATGGGCCTGGACCTGGGCCCGATGCCCACGCATCCACAGGGTGACGCCGCTCTCTGGAACGTCCGGTTCCCCCGCGTCCTGATGGCAGCGCTGGTCGGTGCGGCGCTCGGCGGCGCCGGCGCAGTCCTCCAGGCGATCTTCGGTAACCCCCTGGCCGAGCCGAGCGTCATCGGCGTCTCCGGCGGCGCCGCGGTCGGGGCATGTCTGGTGATCGTGTTCGGTTGGAGTTTCCTCGGCGGGTTCACGGTGCCCGCACTGGCATTCGTCTGCGGGCTGGTCACGACTCTCGTGATCTACTCGCTGTCGCGCACCGACGGACGAACCGAGGTCGTGACGCTGGTCCTCATGGGCATAGCCGTCAACGCTGTGACTGCCGGCGTCATAGCGTTCCTGGTGTTCACCGGCGACACCCAGGCCCGTGAGCAGATCGTCTTCTGGCAGCTGGGAAGCTTCAACGGAACACGGTGGGAGGCGGTGCGGATAGTCGCCCCACTGATAGCGATCGGGCTCGTTGGAGTGATGATGGTCGCACGTCGGCTCGACCTGCTGTCGCTGGGTGAACGAGCTGCTCGTCACGTGGGCCTGGACGTCGAGCGGCTGCGGCTGCTCTGCATCGTGCTGGTGGCGCTGCTCGTGGCGTGCGGCGTCGCGTTCGTCGGGATCATCGCCTTCGTCGGCCTGATCGTGCCCCACGTAGTACGCATGCTTATCGGGCCGGCCCATCGGACTCTCGTACCGGCCTCGATCCTGGGTGGAGCGCTGGTGATGGTGCTGGCCGACCTTGTCGCGCGCAACGCGGTCGACTACGCCGATCTGCCCATCGGAATGCTCACGGCGCTCGTGGGTGGCCCCTTCTTCTTCTGGTTGATCCGACGCGAGCGTGCGCGGGCCGGGGGTTGGGCATGAACGCCACGCTCGGCGGAACCCGGGATCGCACAAGGGCCAGAGGTCGGCTGCGCGCCCCCGAACCGTGCCCCGAAGGTTCGGTCGCTCTCGCGTGCCGGTCGGTCGGGGTGAGCATCGGTGACAGGGCGATCCTCGACGGGGTCGATCTGGACGTTCGTCACGGCGAACTGGTGGCGCTCGTAGGGCCGAACGGGGCCGGCAAGTCCACCCTGGTGGCGGTGCTGGCGGGGGACATGGCGCCCACCAGCGGCTCCGTAGAGCTCAACGGCAGACCGGTCGGCCAGTGGAGTACGGCAGAGCTGGCGATCCGGCGAGCGGTGCTGCTCCAGAGCGTCGCGATGTCGTTCCCGTTCACCGTGCTCGAGAGCGTCCGCATGGGCCGCGCTCCGTGGGAGCGGGTCGACACCTTCGACGACCGGTCATCGCAGCTGGACAGGGGTCCGGCCCACGACGCCGACGATTCGGTGGTCCTCGAGGCGATGTTGCGCACCGATGTCGCCCAGTTCGCGGATCGCGTCTACATGAGCCTCTCGGGTGGCGAGCGGGCCAGGGCAGCACTTGCCCGCGTGCTCGCCCAGGACACCCAGGTGCTGCTGCTCGACGAGCCGACCGCCGCGCTGGACATACGTCACCAGGAGCAGGTCCTCGGGGTCGCCGGCCAGCTCGCACACGACGGGCGCGCCGTCGCCGTCGTCATGCACGACCTGGGCCTGGCTGCTGCCCACGCCGACAGGATCGTCGTCCTCAGCAAGGGCCGGGTCGTCGCGGATGGCGCCCCCCAGCAGGTGCTGACAACAGAGCTACTCAGCGAGGTCTACCAATGTCCGATAGAGGTCATCGCCCACCCGCGTACCGGCCAGCTCCTCGTGGTCCCCGTCCGATGACGAGCACCAGATCAGCTGCCGATCCGACATTCTCGCTACCCGGGGTGCTCCTGTGTGCAGCTCTGGCCGTCGTAATCGGCGTCGGTGCATCGCTCACCACCGCGGGGGCCGTGTCGGCCGCGCCGACGCAGACGCAGTGCGGCAACACCCAGGCCAATCCGGGCATCTCGGTCGATCGCACGACCATCGGCGTCACCGAGACGGCAGTCGTGAACGTGACCGGCACCAGCTACCTGCTTCCCCAACACGTCTGTGGAACAGACGTGTTCGGTGGTATCTACCTGTTCTTCGGCTGGGTCGCGCCCGGCGGACAGTGGGGACCGAGCTTCCGTACCTCGACCGGAACCCAGGGCCTGTTCGGTACGACCTACAGCTACCCGGGCGAGGGGGGTGGCGGTGAGACCCGCGACGACGGCACCGGCACGACCCGTCTGATCTCGTTCACCTCCGGTGGCGAATCGGGTGACCAGACCTCATTCCACATGGACGGAAGCGGGAACTGGCAGTCGAACCTGACGGTGCGGGGAGCCACGTTCTCCTACAAGGACCTCCGAACAGGCGGCACGGCGACGGTCGACTGCACCGTTGTTCAGTGCGGGGTGTTCACGATCGGTGCGCACGGCAAGGCGAGCCGGACCAACGAGCGGTTCACGCCAATCAACTTCGTCGACGGCACCGGCAATGTGATCAGCCCCTCCAACCCGTCGGCCGCCGCCGCTTCGGGTGGAGCTACGTCGTCGACGCCGGGTGGGGCAGGAACGTCGGGATCCGGGACCGGATCGTCGACCGGGTCGGGTTCGACCAGTGGCGCTGCCGGGGCTTCCTCTGCAGGTGGGTCACCGTCGACGACGGCTGCGGGCGGCACGGTAGGCGAGGCCCCCACGACGACGGCCGCGGCCGATGCCACCGATGGCGAGGCTGGCGCCGATGACCCGGAGTCGCTCGACGGGGAGCGTGCTGCGGCGACCGTCCAGGACTTCGGCGACAGCTCTTCGGGAGGGGTGCCGTTGGTCCCCGTCATCGGAGTCGCCGCGCTGGTCGCAGTGCTGGCCGTCACAGGAGTCCTGATCGTGCGTCGTCGCGGCGCCGGAACGGAGGTTGCATCATGAACCGGACATCTCGGAACCAGCGTGACCGCGCTCGTCGGCACCTGGGCGTGCTCGCAGCGGCAGGAGTCGTGGCACTCGGCATGGGTGCCGGTGCGATCGGCGCTCGCAGCGCCGGAGCAGCGCCGCAGCAGCTCACCGGTGCCACCCTCGAGTGGTCCGTGAACGACGAGTCCAACACCGGCGCGTTCAACGGACAGTGCAACTTCATGAGCGCCGGGGAGTCCGACGGGAGTTCGAGCACCTACGCCGCAACGAACGGCAACGCGACCGTGCTCAAGCTGAACGCCGGTGGTGCATACGCCCCCATCTCCGACTACACAACCCGTTGCAGGGATGCCAACGGGGTGACCGTCACAGCCAGCGGGACTGCGCGGCTGGGCCAGAAGGTCCGCTACACGAACGGTACGGGCACGATGGACCCGGACACCGGCGAGGTGGAGATCTCCTGGAGCGGCACGTTCAGCATCAACTTCTACGGCCAACTGGTCCCGTTCTGGTTCAGCAACCCGGTCCTCCGGGTGGGGTCCGACGGGACTGGCACGGTGACTGCAACCGTCGGTGGATACGCGTCGAGCATCGACAACCCCGAGGAACGCGAGCTCATCCAGCCGATCCCGAACGTGGTGATCGCCACCCTGAGCAACGTCTCGAGCACCGATCCGCTCGGGTTCGTGGTCACGCCTGACTACACCGGGGTGCAGATCGACAACACCGCCACTCCACAGATCCGGGCCTTTCCTGGATGGGGTGCATGGCCCGCGGGCTTCGTGGACGTGATGGAACGCCTGGGTGTCGGGGCCTACTGGTACACAACCGGCGGCGCCGCGGATGTCCGCAAGCCTGCTGCGGCGATGACGGTGTCGTACGGAGCGAGCACCTCGCCGACCACTTCGGTCGTGGCCACAACTACAACCCTTCCAGGGTCGACATCGACTGCCGTGACGACGACCACCACGACCACGGTCGACTCGACCACCTCCACCTCGACCACTTCGACCACGACACCGGGCGGGAGCAGCGGTGTCGGCATCACAGCGGTGGTGCCGCCGGGGACAGAGGTAGAGGGCGGCGGTGAGGAGCAGCCCGGCGATGGTGGACTGCCGACGAACGCGTTCGCCTGGAGCATCGACACCGCCACCGGCGGGGTGACGATGAACAGGCTCGAGCAGTCGGGTGATGCCCACCTGTTCACCGGAGAGCTGGGCGAGGTGACCGTGATAGACACCCGGACCGCTGCGACCGGATGGTCGCTGTCAGGCCAGGTCAGCGACTTCAGCGGTGGGCTGTCCGGCCGCTACCTGGGCTGGATCCCACGTGTGACCTCGCAAGGCGCAGGAGCGCTTCCCGGCGAGGCGGTCCCGTCCGGGTTCCTGGCAGGGCGGGGACTCTCGCAGCCTGCCCTCCTGGCTTCGGCGCCAGTGGGGCGAACCCCCGGTAGCGCGACACTGGGAGCATCACTCGACCTGCGGGTGCCGACGACTACCCCCGCCGGCACCTACACGGCGACGTTGACGCTGACAGCGCTCGGATGAGAGGGGTCTCGACCCGACGGGTGTCGCTGTTCCTGGTTGTGCTGTCGGTCATCGCTGCCGTCGGGATCGGCCCCGGTGCCACACGGGACGGTGCAGCCCAGGACGGTACCGCCCAGGCAGGCGGACCGGCCGGCGAGGTGTCGTGGTCGGTCGAGCCGGTGCGTCGCGACGGCACCGAGGACCGCGCCAATTTCGTGTTCGAGGCCGAACCGGGCGACACGATCGAGGACGCTCTGGTGGTGCGGAACCTGGGCGGCGTCACGCTGGTCCTCGGTGTCTACGCGAGCGACGCCTTCAACACCCCCGATGGCGGCATCGATCTGCTCGCCGGCGGTGAGGAGCCCGACGACCTGGGTAGTTGGGTTACCGTCTCGACAGCGGCGATCACCGTCGCCCCCGGAGAAGCGACGGAGGTTCCGTTCACCGTGACGGTCCCTGCGGACGCAGCGTCAGGTGACCATGCCGGTGGCATCGTGACCTCGCTGACCGTGCGCGACGACAGCCAGTCGGGCACCGGCGTGACCGTCGAGCGGCGGCTCGGGACCCGGATGCACGTACGTGTCGATGGTGAGTTGCGCCCGGCTCTGACGTTCACGGCCTTGAGCTCCACCTACAAGGGGAGTCTGAACCCCTTCGCGCCCGGGGAGATGGTGTTGACCTACACCGTCGAGAACACGGGCAACGTCAGGCTGCGGGCGCGACGTACCGCAAAGGTCGAGCCGTCGGTCGGTCCGGTGGCGAGCGACGAGGCATCGGACATGGCCGAACTGCTGCCCGGCAACAGCTACGAGTTGACCCAGACCGTGACGGGAGTTTGGCCGGCCGGTTCGACCAGCAGCGAAGTCGAGCTGGTGTCATACGAGCCGTCGGGTGCGCCGCTCGACAGCGCTCCTGCACCTGCCATCGCACGTACGAGCGTGACCCTGGTCCCATGGCCACAGATCGTGTTGGTGTTGCTCGTCCTGGCCGCGGGAGCGTACTCGTGGCGCCGACGTTCCGTTCGTTCGCGTCACCTCCGGGTGGCGGTGGATGGCGCGGTCCGTGAGGCGATGGCCGCACGAGAGGCTGGTGGCACGGCATCCTGAGAGGTGCCGACGGGCGCGAGCCTGCCGCTACCAATACAATGGTTGAGCCGGTGTGGCCAGTCGGGCCGCGCCGGGAAGTAGAGAAGAGAAGAAGTTGGCTACAGGTACCGTGAAGTTCTTCAACGCCGAGAAGGGCTTCGGTTTCATCTCCCGTGAGGGCGCTGAGGACGTGTTCGTTCACTACTCGAACATCCAGGGCTCCGGCTACCGCACGCTCGAGGAGGGCCAGCAGGTCGAGTTCGACGTGGCTCCCGGCCGTAAGGGCGAGGAGGCCCAGAACGTCCGGGTCGTCTGATCCCGGACTGTTGCGTTGAGGGCCGCCGGCACTGAGCCGGCGGCCCTCTCATTCACCGGGCCAGCGTGGCACCACCAGCCCCCGAGAGGTGCTGTGGCCCGGACCGAAGGTCAAGGAGGATCACCATGGGCGCGAGTCGTACGAGTTTCGAGAAGTTGCAGCGCGACAGGGCCAAGAAGGCCAAAGCAGCTGCCAAGCGCGAGAAGCGTCTCGACAAGACGGTCGATGACGACGGGGTCGAGGTGATCGATCCGTCACAGCTGACGCCGGGTGAGGAGATCCCCGCAGATCAACTGCTCAAGATGGTCGCCGACCTGCACCAGCAGTTCGAGGACGACCAGATAACCTTCGAGGAGTTCGAGGACCGCAAGACCGAGCTGTTCGCGCTGCTCTCGGTCGACTGAGCCTCGATCGTCCGGGATCCCGCCTACGAGCGGACACCCCCGCGGGTCATCGCCAGGACGTCGAGAGCCTTCTCGAGTTGCTCGCGGGTCGCGAGCCCCGACTCCGACACGATCTCCGCGACCGTTCGGCGTTCCTCGACAGCGCGGTGCGCCACCGCGGCTGCCGCCTCGTAGCCGATGAGCGGCACGAGCGCGGTGACGAGCGACGGTGAAGAACCAGCGTAACGCGCACAGGTCTCCTCGTCGGCCCGGATCCCGTCGATGCACCTGTCGGCGAGCAGCCTGGCGACGTTTGCGAGCAGGCGGATCGAGTACAGCAGGTTGTCGGCCATCACAGGCAGCATCACGTTCAGCTCGAAAGCGCCGGAGGTACCAGCCATCGCGATCGCAGCGTCGTTGCCCACCACCTGGGCGACCACCTGGTGAACCGCCTCGGGCAGCACCGGGTTCACCTTGCCGGGCATGATCGAGCTGCCAGGCTGCAGATCGGGCAGGTGAAGCTCACCGAGGCCCGTCGCCGGACCTGATGACATCCAGCGGAGGTCTGTAGCCAGCTTGTTCATGCTGACGGCGACGACGCGGCAGGCACCGCTCATCTCCACCAGGACGTCCTGTCCGCCCTGGGACTCGAAGTGGTCCCTGGCTTCACGCAGGTCGAGTCCCGAGGCGTCTGCGAGCGCCTCGATGCACGCAGCGGCGAACCCCGCTGGAGCATTGAGCCCGGTACCCACTGCAGTGCCGCCGAGAGGCAGCTCGCCCAACCGCCCGAGGACCGCTTCGATCCGCTCCATTCCGAGTTCGATCGCTGTCGCGTAGCCGCCGAACTCCTGGCCCAGCGTGACGGGAACCGCGTCCATCAGGTGGGTTCGCCCCGCTTTGACCACCGTCGCGAAACGGTTCTGGGCGTTGCGCAGAGAAGCTGCCAGGTGCTCGAGCGACGGGACCAGGCCTCCGATCACTTGGGCCAGCGCGGCGAGGCGGATGGCGCTCGGGAACACGTCGTTGGACGACTGCGAGGCGTTCACGTGGTCGTTCGGATGGACACGGGATCCCAGCGAAGCCGAGGCGAGGGTGGCGATCACCTCGTTGACGTTCATGTTGGTGGAGGTGCCCGACCCGGTCTGGAACACGTCGACGGGGAACTGATCGTCGTGGTCGCCGGCCGCCACCGCCTCAGCGGCGGCGCGTACGGCGTCGGCGATCTCGGGCGCAATGACGCCCAGACGCGCGTTCACCGGCGCGGCGACGGCCTTGATCCTGGCGATCGCGTGCACGAGGGCCGGATCGACCAGCCGATAGGAGATCGGGAAGTTCTGCACCGCCCGCTGGGTCTGTGCCTGCCAGAGGGCATTGGCGGGGACCAGGACCTCACCGAGGGCGTCGTGTTCGATCCGACCTTCGGTTGTCATGGTATCGGTCCCTTTGGCCGGTCAGTGGTAGGAGGAGTGCTGGTCGAACCGTCGAGCAGGTCGATCACGTCGTCGGCTGCCTGTTCGCCGGAGCGGACCGCACCTTCCATGTAGCCGTTCCACACGGCCGCGTACTCGGCTCCGGCCCAGTGGATCGGGCCGACGTGGGCCCTGAGTGCCGGTCCGTAGCCGGTCCACACCCCGGGTGTGAAGTGGGCCCCGTAGCAGCCTCGGCTGAACTCCTCGGCAATCCAATCGCGCTCCACATAGTCGGTGCTGCGGCGGGCACGAGGGCCGAAGTAGCGCTCCAGGCAGTCGGTCGCGGCCAGACGCCTCTCGTGCGGGCTGCGTCGCGACCAGACCCGCCCGTCCTCGGCTTCCATGAAGCCCATGAGGATCCCCGGGCCGCCGTCCGGAGGTGAGTTGTCGAACGTGACCTTCACCGGGCCGGTGTCCGAGGCCGCCTGACCGGTCAGGCCGTCCGACCGCCAGAACGGCTCGTCGTAGACCATGTGGAACTTGATCACCGAGCCAGCTGGGAGTCGTTGGGTGAGCTGGTCACGCCAGCCCGGTAGTGCGGGCGAGTACTCGAGTCGGCCTGCCAACGTCGGGGGCAACGTGACGATCACCGCGTCGGCATGGTGTGAGTCGCCGCTGCGCGTGGTCACCGTGACCGAGCCGGTCCGGTGCTCGATGCGCCTGACCGGCGAGGAGAGCTTCACGAGATCCCCGAGCTGTTCGGCCAGCAGTTCGCTGATGCGAATGGTGCCACCGACGACACGGTCCTGCTGGGCGCCTGCCTCGACCGAGAGGAGAGTCTCCAGGTCCGAACCGGAGTGCGCGTAGAACGCTGCGTGAAGGGCCGACAGGTCCGTGCTCTCGGTCGCGAACACCGCTTCGGTCACGACCCGGAAGTAGGCCCGGCCGAGCTCTGTTCGCAGGTTGGAACGGATCCATGTCTCGAAGGTCTGACCGTCCAGCTCCCTGGCGTCAGGAGCCCGCCACGGTTCGTCCAGGGGGATGCTGTCGGCGAGGCGGTTGAAGCGTCGCAGGCCCCGGAACAGATCGGCGAGCGCGATCGGGTTCAGGCGCGGCACCGCTCCCCGGCTGGAACCGAGACGGGACGAGCGGCCACCGAGGTGGACCACATGCTGTCCTGAGTTGTAGGTGGGAAAGGTCCGAAGACCGAGCTCGTCCACCAACTCGTACATCCGGTTCTGGGTCGGGCCCAGCCACTGGCCCCCCAGCTCCACCCGGGTTCCATCCGCGGTGACACCACCCTCGGTCCGCCCGCCGACGCGGTCCCTGGCCTCGAGCACCGTCACCTCGAGCCCCGCTCCGACGAGCCGTCGTGCGGCGCACAGCCCAGCCAGGCCTGCCCCCACGATGACGACGGCGCTCATGTCGGGGTCTCCACCGAGCGCGATCCGGCGGCGCGGTCGAGTCGACGCCAGCGTCGCCGGACACCGGCCGGTCGCACGTCGGTCGGTCGAGCCGCAGCTACGTCTGCCAACCAGCGTCTGCGTAGGACGTCGGCCTCGGCCACGGCATCGTGGGTGGAGGGTGGCTCGTCGATCCAGTGCCTCTCGACGCGGTCTCGCTCATGGGAGTAGCGGGCGAGAAGTGCGGCGGGGTCCCGCGCGACCAGCCGGTGGAGCCGTTCGTGGCGCCACCAGAGCGTCGAGTCGTCGCGCCGGTTGGTCGGGTGCGGCCCCAGATCGCAGGGCTGGTCGACCCGAGCCGGCACGAATACAGAGGTGCATGGCGCGGCGGTACCGGTCACCCAGTGCAGATCCCTGCCGCCGCGCAGATCGGCGACCCACGAGCTGGTCGTCTGACTGGATGTGAGAACGCCGCCGGCGTGCACGCATGGCGCTGACATCGCACCGTTGTGGGGCCTGTACCTGGGTGCTGTGGATCCGCCGTGCTCGCGCAGGGCAGCGATCATGTCCGCCACACCGGTCGCGGAACTGGCACAGCGCGTGGTGACGGCGCGCCTCGCGTCGCACTGCGCCACGGCTGAGCGCAGGCGGTCCCGGTGTGCCCGGGCGAACGCCGGGATGGTCAACCCGTTCGAGATGCTCCTGGCGGCACCGGTCACCGTCTCGGCGGCCCAGCGCCGGCCGGCTGTCTCGAGGACGATCGCCTCGTCGTGGTCGACCACCAGGAAGCTGTTGTCGTAGCTGAAGCCCGGGTGCTCGAAGCTCGCCGAGCCGCCCTGCCCGTAGCGTTCCAGCAGCTCGACGATCACACTGACGGCATCGGCAGCAGAGGACGACCGCTCGAGCGCCAGGCGGAGCAGGTCCATTCCGAGAAGTCCGGTCGTCTCCTCGTGGGCGTCGGTGAACACAGCCTCGTTGCCGATGACCACGCCCGCGTCGTTGGCTCCCATCTCGGCACCCCACATCCACCAGGGCCGTGACAGGAGCACCGCGTGAGTGTCGAGCACCTGGGGGATCTCGATCCAGGTGCAGCGCACGGAGCTGCCTTCGGGATGTGTCTCAGCTGCCCGCCAATCGAGGAACTGCGCCTCGTTCGGGTCGCGGTCGCTGTTCTTCGCGAACAGCCAGCCGCCATCGGTACGGGCAACCATGGTGTCGCACACGACATGGAATCTACGACCAGCGCGGCCGCGCGCGTCGCCGCTCAGTCGGTTGCGTCTGCGGTCTCCACGCCGAGCTCGGCTCGCACCTGGTCCATGTCCAGCGCCTGGACCTGGGAGATCAGGTCATCCAGGCTGGCCCTGGGCAGTGCCCCCGGCTGGGAGAACATCAGGATGCCGTCACGGAAGATCATCAGGGTCGGGATCGACTGGATGCCGAGACCGCCGGCGAGCTGCTGTTCGGCCTCGGTGTCGACCTTCGCGAAGGTCAGGTCCGGGTTCTCGGCCGCGGCCGCCTCGAACACCGGCGCGAACGACCGGCAGGGGCCGCACCAGGACGCCCAGAAGTCGACCAGCACAGTGCCCGGTGCTGTGACTGTGGACTCGAAGTCGGCGAGGGTCAGATCGACGGTGCTCATCAGGTTCGGCTCCTTGGGTGGGGAAGCGGGCTGTACGTATGCCCTGGGGGGTATGTGGTGCGAAACACGCTCCGGTGCTTGGCTAGTCCCGTGCATGTAGTCTCTTGACCGTTCGGTCAAGTAATGGGGGTGACCAGTGACGGACCGATCCAGTCACGTCGTACCGGGACGTCCAACTCCGACGGTGGCGATCCTGGGCGCCGGCGCGGCCGGCCTGTGCATGGCCATCCAGCTGCGCGAGGCGGGTATCGAGAGCTTCACCATCTACGAGAAGTCCGACGGCGTCGGCGGGACGTGGCGGGACAACACCTATCCGGGTGCCGCCTGCGACGTACCGTCGCACCTCTACAGCTTCTCGTTCTCACCCAAGACCGACTGGACCCGCAAGTTCCCTGAGCAACCCGAGATCCTCGGCTACTTCGAGTCGCTCGTCGACCGCCACGACCTGGGACCGCACCTCCGGCTCGGTGTCGAGGCGGTGGCTGCCAGCTGGGTCTATTAATATATACGCTGTACACTGG
>CAYVDN010000025.1:41909-45715 GCA_964450685.1 uncultured Microthrixaceae bacterium | reverse complement strand
CACGCTCAGCGGATGAAACCCTTCGATCACACGCTGACTCGTGAGCGACAGGTCCCGGGGACGGGGGTCCGGGTGCTCCGCTGCAGAAGCGGCCCTGACCGATTCGACCGGGCACCCTTCTCTCGAGAGGATCCGCAAACCCAACTCGTAGCGCGACAGGACCTCGGGTCCTGGCAGGTGCCAGATGCCCGCCCGTGTGTCCCGCGGCATGGCGACCAGGCGCCACAGCGCTGACGCCAGGTCCGTCGCCAGAATCGGGCTCCGCATCTCGTCGTCGAACAGCGTCGGGGTCTCCCCGCGTCGCACGGAGTCCAACAACCACATGCTGGCAGGATCGAATGGATCGGAGGAGATGACGAGCGACGTCCGGGTGATGCAGGCGTCAGGATCTGCCTCGCGGACCAGCTCTTCAGCCTGGAGCTTCCAGCTTCCGTACTCGCTCACCGGAGTTGGGGCCGAGAATTCGTCGTACGGCGCGTCGTCACCGCCGAACACCATGTCGCTGGAGAGGTGTACGAGCGCGCTCCCCCGCTGAGCGGCAGCCTCGGCGACATTTGCGCTGACGGTGACGATGTCATCACGCGAGCCCTGCCGGTACGCGGTGTGCACCACGACCTCAGGGCGCACCTCCTCGACGAGGCGATCGACGGAGTCGCGGTCCCGCAGGTCCACGCGGTGCGCACTCATCTGCCCCTCACCGGCACCGCTCCCGCGCGGAACCGAACGGGCGAGAGGTGTCCGCAGCCACGTTGCGTGGACATCGACACCGAGTGGCGCTGCGCGCAGGAGATGCCCGCCTACGAGACCGGCCCCACCTGTGACCAGGACTCTCGAGGTCTCATGGGCGCTGATCACCACGAACGGCCGTCAGCCCTGCGGAACCCTGCGGCTGGCGGCCCAGCTGAGGCCCTCTTCCACGTCGACGTCGTGGGGCAGCCCGAGCACTCGTTCGGCCAGGATGTTGCGCTGCACATCTCCTGTGCCGCCTCCGATGGTCAGCGCGGGCGCGAACAGGTAGCCGTAGTGCCAGATGTCGGCCGGACCGCCAAGAGGACCCACATCTGTGAGCATCCCACCGGCACCCGCCAGGTCCTTGGCGACCCCCATCACGTTCTGTCCGTGTTCGTCGGCCAGGACCTTGCGAATCGACGCTTCCGGGCCGGGCTCCATTCCCCTGATCGCCGCGGTGACGGTACGGAGCCGGATCAGTCTGAGGATCTGCGACTCGATGTGAAGGTCGACCAGTCGTCGCCGCATCAGGGGGTCGCTGGTGCCACCGCCCTCCCTGACGACGTCGAACAGGGTCTCGGCGGTCGGTCCCATGCCCCACAAGGCCCCACCCGACGACAACGACACACGCTCGTTGCCGAGAGTGACCTTCGCCAGACGCCAGCCGTCGTTCACCTCACCGACAAGGTTCGCGGCCGGGATCCTCACGTCTGTCAGGAACACCTCGTTGAACGTGTGCCCGCCCGTCATCTCAATGATCGGTCGGATCTCGATACCCGGTGCCGACATGTCGCACACGAAGTACGAGATGCCCTTCTGCTTTGAAGCCTCGGGGTCGGTCCGTGCGATCAGGATCCCGTAGCGGGCCCGATGACCGAGCGAGGTCCAAATCTTCTGGCCGTTCACGATCCACTCGTCACCATCCAGCACCGCTCTGGTCGCCAGACCAGCGAGATCCGAGCCGGCGCCCGGCTCCGAGAACAGCTGGCACCAGATGTCGGTCCCCTCGATCAGCGGACCCAGGTATCGGTCCTTCTGCTCATCGGTTCCGGCGGCGATGAGGGTCGGCCCTGCCCAGCCAATCCCGATCGGGTTGACCGGTCGGGCGACGCCCGCCCGGCGGAGCTCGTCGTCGATGATCAGCTGGTGTATCGGATCCGCCTCGAGCCCCCAGGGGCGGGGCCAGTGCGGAACCACATAGCCGACACCGGCCAGGTCGGCTGCCGACGGATCCGGATGCTCGGCCAGCCAACTGCGGACCGCTGATCGCCGAGGGTCCCCGTCCGGGGGCAGTTCGAAGTCCACGCGCGCGGAGTGTAGGGAACTTCTCGCCGACCGTGCCGGGCGTCGCATCGGCCGGGAGCAGACCTACACTCCAGCGCACTGTTCGCCGAAACCGAGGATCTTCACATGGCTGGATGGAACTTCGCCGAGCTCTGGGAGCGCATCGCAGACCGCTTCCCCGACACAGACGCGCAGGTGCAGGGCGACCGGCGCATCAGCTGGCGCCAGTTCGACCAGCGAGCCGATGGCCTCGCGCGGCACCTGCTCGACGGTGGGGCAGAGCACCAGGACAAGGTCGCACTGTACGTCTACAACGCGCCGGAGTACATGGAAGGCGCGTTCGCCGCATACAAGGCAGGGCTCGTACCGGTGAACACCAACTACCGGTACCTCGACGACGAACTGGCCTATCTGTGGGACAACGCAGATGCGATAGCCGTGGTGTTCCACAGCGACTTCACCGAGCGCGTGGATGCCGTGCGTTCCCGACTCCCCAAGGTCCGACACTGGCTGTGGGTCGACAACGACGGCAGTGCGCGCCCCGACTGGGCCGAGTCGTACCAGGAGGTCGTCAGTAGGAAGACCGAGCGTGTCGTGGCGCCATGGGGGCGATCCGGGGACGACATCACGATGATCTACACGGGCGGTACGACCGGTATGCCCAAGGGTGTCATGTGGCGCCAGGACGACCTGATCCGGGCTGTCCACGGGGTGGCCAACGCCACGTTCCTCCAGGACCCTGAGGAGATCGGCATGGGAGCACCCGTCGATGCGCTCACAGGCCCCGGTGCACCCGGTCTGCCCGCTTGCCCGTTGATGCACGGCACCGGCTGGTACACGGCCAACCTGTACCTGACGGCTGGCGGATCGGTGGTGCTGCTGGAGTCTCCCCATTTCGACGTCGAGGAGCTCCTCGACACGGTGCAGCGTGAGAAGGTCGGTGCGATGACGATCGTGGGAGACGCGTTCGCCAAGCCGATCATCCGAGCGCTCGACGCCGAACCCGACCGCTGGGACATCTCGAGCGTGGTGCTAGTCACCTCGTCAGGAGTCATGTGGTCCAACGAGGGCAAGGAGGGCCTGCTCCGTCACAACCCGGGCATGCTGCTGTTGGACTCGTTCTCCTCGTCCGAGGCGATCGGCATGGGGTCGTCGGTCTCGGCAGCCGGTGCCGAGGACCGCACCGCGCACTTCTCGCTGGGATCCGGAGTGAAGGTGTTCTCCGACGATGGCAACGAGGTGCAGCCCGGTTCGGGTGAGCGCGGCCGTGTAGCCATCCCCGGCCACGTACCGCTCGGCTACTACAAGGATCCGGAGAAGTCGGCGGCGACGTTCATCGAACGCGACGGCACCCGCTACTCGATGCCGGGCGACTACGCGACGGTCGAGGCCGACGGCACGATCACGCTGCTGGGACGCGGGTCGGTGTGCATCAACACCGGTGGCGAGAAGGTCTTCCCCGAAGAGGTCGAGGAAGCGCTCAAGACCCACGGCCTCGTACACGACGCTGTCGTGGTGGGGATCCCCGACGAGAAGTTCGGTGAGGCGATCACCGGCATAGTCGAGCTGGCCCCCGGCGAATCAGCAGAGCCGGCGGAGCTGGTCGCACACGTCAAGGGTCGCCTGGCGCACTACAAGGCCCCGAAGAACATCCTGTTCGTCGAGACCATCGGTCGGGCACCCAACGGCAAGGTCGACTACAAGCGCGCCAAGCAGCTCGCGCTGGGCGAGTTCGGCGCCGACGCCTGAACCGACCGGCAGGCCGCGCGGATGGCGGGACGGCGGATGGCGGG
>CAYVDN010000025.1:0-41809 GCA_964450685.1 uncultured Microthrixaceae bacterium | reverse complement strand
GCGGATGGCGGGACGGCGGATGGCGGGTCCGTGCCAACGGCCGTTCCGTGCCAGACTGGCTCCGCGGGCTGGCTGGGTTCCCGCGTGGAGGGATTGAATGCGATCACGGCGGCGGGGCCGGGAAGATCGAACGGATCGACGACGCGCACGGATCGGCGCGCGCCTCACCGTAGCGGTCGGTCTGGTCGTGATGACCCTGGCGGTCATCAGCCCCCCGGCGGGCGCCAACTACGCGCGCATCGAAGCGTCCGCCGCCTGCGATCGGACCGTCAGCTGGCGTGCCTCTGCCTCTACGGAGGGCAGCGACGACGAGCGGACGAACAACTCGGTGGTCGTCGATTACCGCGCCACCTCGGGTGACGACCGCTGGCACTCGGCAGGCCCGGAAGGAGAGTTCACCGCCGCGAACGACTTCCGCTTCGATGGTTCGTTCGTCCTCCCCGAAGGTGTCGACCAGGTCGAGGTACGGGTGCGGGCGACCTCGAAGTGGGGCGAGGACGAGGACGGCGACGCACCCGGTGAACCCAGGTACGCCAAGGCCGGCGTTCCCACGGAGTGTGCAGGACGACCCCTCGTGGCGACCCAGCGCCTGGACTGCGCCAGCGGCTCTGTGACTGTGCGCGCGACCAACGCCGGCGGATCCGCGTTGAACGCAGACGTCAACGTCGATCGCGTCACCGTCCGGACCATGGCGCTCGAGCCGGGCACATCCCAGGAACTGGTGGTCCCGATCCTGGTGGGCCGTGCGACGCCGATCGTGGTGCGCACCGACGGGTTCGTCGCTTCGGAACGTACACATGGCGCCGACTGCGAGGTCCCAGGCCCCAGCGCGGTCGTCGTCGAACGCTGCGGTGCCCCTGCGGGCCGGCTGGTGGTGCTGGCCACCGGTGGCGACCGGGACGTCGACGCGGACATCGTCGTTCGGTCAGTCACAGTGAACACCGCCCGGATCGAGGCCGACTCGGTGCTACAGCGGACTCTCGACGTCCCCCCGGGAGCCCTACCGGTCGAGGTCCATCTCGACGGACAGGTCGCTACGGCCGGCGAGACTGGCGGATGCGATGGACCCGTCGCTGGACTTCTCAGCTGCGGGACCGGGGGCCGGGGACCATGCGACCTGGCAGAGACCCGCCCGGCGCCCCCACCGCCACCACCTCCGCTGGTGATCGAGAACGGCGGAGCGACCCTGCCTCGCACCGGGCCAGGCGAACGCGCAGCACTGCTGCTATTCGGCGGTGCGTTGCTCGCAGGTGGAGGCCTCTCGCTCTCCGCCCGGGAACGACGTCGACCGGTCCCATCCGCGATCGCGTCGGCGCTCGCGCCCTATCGCCAGCGCTCCTGGGACGATTAGTCGCACCGGTGACCCGTCGGTAGCTTTGGCCCACACTCCAATGGACCAAGGACGAAGGGGATCCACATGTCAGACCTCGGATTCGACGGCAAGGTTGCGATCATCACCGGTGCCGGTGGCGGTCTGGGCAAGTCACATGCTCTCGAGCTCGCCCGGCGCGGTGCCCGTGTTGTCGTGAACGACCTCGGCGGATCGGTCAGCGGCGAGGGCGACAACGCCTCGGCCGCCCAGCTGGTCGTCGACGAGATCGTCGCCGCAGGCGGCGAGGCTGTCGCCAACCACGATTCGGTCGCCACCGCCGAGGGCGGCAAGGCGATCGTCGACGCAGCGGTCGAGGCGTTCGGCACCGTCGACATCGTCATCAACAACGCTGGCATCCTGCGCGACAAGACGTTCCACAACATGACACCCGAGCTGCTCGAGCCTGTCATCGCGGTGCACCTGCTGGGAGCTTTCTACGTCACCCAGCCGGCCTGGTTGATCATGCGCGAGAAGGGCTACGGCCGCGTCGTCAACACGAGCTCGAACTCCGGACTTCTCGGCAACTTCGGTCAGGCCAACTACGGAGCCGCGAAGCTCGGTTTGGTGGGCTTCACCCGTGTGCTCGCCAACGAGGGCAAGTCCAAGGGAATCAAGGTGAATGCGATCGCCCCCGTCGCCAAGACCCGCATGACCGAGGATCTCCTCGGCCCGCTCGGCGACAAGCTCGAGCCGGCCGAGGTCACCCCGACGGTCGTTTACCTGGCTCACGAGGACTGCCCCGTCAACGGCGAGGTCTACTCGGTCGCCGGCGGTGTGGTCGCCCGCTACTTCATCGGGCTCACGCCCGGTTGGTACGGCGAGGGACACAGTGCCGAGGACGTGCGCGACAATTTCGAGCAGATCCGCGCCGAGGCCGGCTACATCGTCCCCGAGGACCCCTCGGGTGAGCTGCGCAAGCTGCTCGAGACGCTCTCCAGCTGAGCCGACTCACCACGCTCGTAGTCCGGGCCGTTGGTCGAACCCTCGGGTTCGGTCAGCGGCCCGTCCGCGTGCACCCTGCCGGGTGTCCAGAACGCCGCCAGTGCGGCAACCGCGAGTGCCAGACCCGCGCTGACCCACATCGACAGGGTCCAGCCGTCCAGGAACGCCACCTTCGCGTTGCCCATGACCTGCTGTGCCAAGTCGCCGTAACCGGCTTCGGTCATTGCCATCGACACACCGACCGCTCCGCCGATGCCTTCGGACACCGCATGAGCAGCGTCGGCCGGCAGCCCTTCGGTCGCCGGGCCCACCGCGGATGAGTAGCCGGCGGCCATGATCGAGCCCAGCAGCGCCACACCGACTGCTGCGCCGACTTCCCGGACGGTGTCGTTGAGCGCCGAGGCGACGCCCTGCTCCTCGGGTGGAAGCGAACCGGTGATGGCGGTCGTGCCGGGTGTCATCACGAGACCGATGCCGACGGCCAGCACCAGGAGCCCCGGCGCGATCGACCAGTAGCCGCCCTCAACACTGGCCATCGAAGCCATCGCCGCCAATCCAGCTGCCATGAAGGACATTCCGCTGACGAACATCGCTCGCGGACCGACGCGCCGGGCGATCAGAGGGGCCACCGCCGACAGCGGCATCATCACCGCGGCCATGGGCATGAGGCTCGCGGACGCCTTGACCGCCGAGTAGCCGAGAACCACCTGCAGGTACTGCACGAGAACCAGGAACAGCCCGCTCATCACGCCGAACGCGACCAGCAACGTGACCGAGCCCGAGGCGAGCAATCGGTCACGGAAGACCCGTACGTCGAGAAGCGGGTGCTCGAACCGCAGCTCACGAACGACGAAGGCAATCGCTGCCACCAGGCCCACGGCCAGAGCTGCCGCGGTGAGAGGAGCGGTCCACCCCGATTCGGGCCCCTCGTGGATGCCGAGCACGAGCGCTCCGACAGCAACCGCTGAGAGGACCGAACCGGCGGTGTCGAAGCGTGCCTCGGTGTGCTCGTGCGAGTGCGGAGCGGCGACGGCGGTCATCACAAAACCGATGACAGCGACCACGATCGGGAGAGCGAAGACCCATGGCCAGGTGAAGTTGTCGACGACAACCGAGGAGCTGAACAACCCGAGGATGCCGCCCGCACCGGCCACACCCGCCCACACCCCGACCGCTCGATCGCGGTCCTCGGCGGGGAAGGTAGAGGTGATCATCGACAGGGTCGCCGGCATGATCATCGCCGCGGCGACACCGCCGACGATGCGCGAGACCAGCAGGGCGTCGACCGAACCTGCCGTCGCGGCGGCGATGTTCGCCGCGACGAAGAGGACGAGACCGCCGAGCAGCAGCTTCTTGCGACCGAATCGGTCGCCGATGGCGCCGAGGGGCAGCAGCAGCGCGGCAAGGGCGATCGTGTAGCCGTTGATCACCCACAGCAGCTGGCTCTGGGTGGCGCCCAACTCCAACGCCAGGTCCTGTTGGGCGACGTTGAGCCCCGAGACCGAGGCAACCACCGCTATCAGCGAGGCGCACATGGCCCAGAGGATCATCGTCCGCTTGTGGGCGTCGTCGACCGGATCGTCCGGTGCGTCGAGCGCGTGACCCGCCATCGGAAGGGCGCCGGGCGGTGGGTCGTGTCTGGATGTCATCGGAGGGGTCCTTGATCTGATTGGAGACTTTCGCTACTAGACGGTATCGTATGATTCATGGTCGTCAGGAAGCAACGTGCTCAGGAGCGACACCGGTCACAGGTAGGGTCCGAGCGGATGGATCCACGCATCGCGAAGTCCCACGCCGCGGTCATGAACGCGGCCACCGAGTTGCTCGTCGAGGGCGGGCCACAGGCTCTGACGATGGACGGGGTCGTGCACCGCTCCGGTGTCGCCAAGTCGACGGTCTACCGCCACTGGGCTACCCGCGATGCCCTGCTGGCCGATGTGTTCACCAACTGCGCACCCGACCTGGAACTGCCCGACGAGTCGCTCAGCGGCGACGACGCGCTCCGCCAGATGGTCCACCACCTCGCAGACGGGATCGCCGATCCGCACTGGCGGAGGCTCATCCCCGCATTGATACTCCTGCGCGCGCAGAACCCCGAGCTCGACGAGCTCCAGCGGGAGATCTCGGCCCGTCAGACCGAGCTGGGCACCAAGCTGCTGGAAAGATGCGTGGCCGACGGAACGCTGGACGCGTCGGTGCTCGACGACGTCGAGGTCTCCCTGGTGATGCTCGCCGGACCGCTCCTGCTGGCCGGAATGTTCAACACGGTCGACATCAACGACGGTCTGGCTGATCGGGTGGCAGATCAGTTCCTGGCCGCTCACCGACCTCGTCGACACTGAGCACCCGGTCGGGCTCGGCAATCGCCTCCACCGCTCCCCCGGTGTCGACGCTGACCATCTTGCCGGTGCTCAGGTCGAGCACCTCCTTCTCGGCCGAAAAGCGCAGCTTCATGCGCAGAACCCGCAGCTCGACCAGCCGGTACACCGGGATCGAGACAGCGAACGCGGCAGCGATGAGGATCGGGGTGCGCGCCAACTGGACCGGCAGCGAGGCGTCGGCTCCGCCGAGCAGCGCCATCAGGATGATGTACGGCAGGGCGTGCCAGACATAGAGGGTGTAGCTGAGTCGACCGAGCGACTGGAAAGGGCTGAGCGACAGGAACCGCGTGGCCCACCAGTCCCGGTAGCGCACCAGCCCAACGAGGATCAGCCCGAAGCCAATGGCGCCGAGGGTGTGACCGAATCGGAACCAGTACATCGTCTCGAGCATCTGGGGGCGGGTGAACTCCTCGGGCCCCGAGGGCAGGTAGTCGAAGTACGGCCCTCCGAGCTTCCTAACCAGGCCGCTCGACAGGTTCAGCATGACGAACCAGAGCACCAGGCCGAACGTCGACGCGACGATCATCGGACGACGGATGCGCGCCATGCGTTCCTCGTCCATGTAGGCGTTCCCGCACGCCAGGGCCACGCCCAACATCAGTGCATCGGGGCGCTGCAGGAGCGCCATGCGTACCCCGGCGATCATCTCTGTGTCGTCCTGGAAGAACCCCGTGTAGGCGAACCAGCGGGCAATACCCACCGCGACGAAGATCGCCACCATCAGTGAGCCGAGCTGCACCACCCAACGCCTGCGCACGCAGATCAACACCGTTCCGGCGATCACCGCGTAGAACCACTCCTCGACCGAAAGCGTCCACAGGTGCCACATCGTGCGGTTGCCCTGCACTACGGGTTCGATGACGTAGAGACCGTTCGGGAAGAACAGGTGGTACACGTACAGCAGCGCTGCGGCAGCGTCCTGTCCGACGTAGCGAAGGCTCAACGCCTCGAACCCGACCAGCGTCGCGATCGTCGAGATGATGAGCCACACGCCGACGAAGAGCCACAGCGACGGGAACAGCCGCACCGCACGTCGTGAGTAGAACTTCTTCAGGTCGATCGTGCCGGTGGTACGGGTCTCCTGGAGCAGCAGCGTCGTGATGAGGAAGCCGCTGAGCACGAAGAAGGTGTCGACGATCGTCACCCAGCTCTCGACGTACTCGAACAACGCGTGGCCGACGAGAACCATGCACACACCGATGCCGCGCACTCCATCGAAGCCACCGACGAGCCCTAGCTTGGGGGCCTTGGAGACGAACGACCTGTTCGTCGCTGTCGCGGTCACCGACCGGGTCCTCCGCTTGTCGACTCGTCGGGCTCGACGGCTTCGGCACTGACGATCCCACGGGCGCGCTGTCGGGCAACCTCGACCGGCACCATCTCGCCGGTGGTCAGGTCGAGCACCTCCTTCTCGGCGGCGAATCGCAGCTTCACCCGAAGCATTCGCTGCTCGACGCCGTAGAACACCGGCAGGCAGGCAACGATCGTGATGACCGCCAGGATCGGGGCCCGCCACTTCTGGCCGAGTACCTCGTCACCACCGAGGAGCTCCAGGATGATGAAGTACACGAGCGTGTGCCACACGTAGACCGTGTACGACATGCGCCCCAGGAACCTCAGCGGACCCCACGAGAGCGCCCGGTTGGCGATCCACTCCTTGTGCCGCGCCATCGCCAGCATTGCCGGCGCGAACGCAAGTGCCGTCAGGGTGTGACCGAAGTTGATCCAGTAGATCCGGTCACCCACCTGGCTGATCTCGATCGGACCCATCGGCACGTACGGATACGGGAGCCCGATCTTCGCGGTCAGGTCGAACAGGAACCGACTCGCTACGAGCATCGACGCGAACGAGATGACCAGCCCGACGGCCCCGACCCTCGGCAGCCATCGTCGCCAGACCGCTGGCAGCGGGTCCGGGAGTCTGGCATTGATCACGGCGAGACCGACCCCCCACATCAGCGAGTCGGGCCGCGACAGCCACAACAGACTGAGGCCACGCATGACGGGGTTGGCGTTGGCCGGGTCGTCCGGGATCGGAACCGGGCCGGGCGTGCCCGTCCAGCGCTGCCATCCGATCCACGTGGCCACCAGGGCTAGCCCGACCGCCAACTGAACCATCCATCGCCTGCGAATGCAGACGAGCACCGTCACCGCGATGAGCAGGTAGAACTGCTCCTCCACCGCCAGGGACCAGAACTGGTCGATCGAGAGGTGCTCGACCGCCTGGGGGTCCAGGGCACCCAGGCCGACAGGGAAGAAGATCTCGTAGACATAGAAGACTGCTGCCGCAGCTTCGCCGACCAGAGTGGAGAGTCGCTCGCGGGCGAACAGCACCGTGACCACAAGCCAAGCGACGATGCACAGGTACGCAGACGGGAGCAGCCGTACCGCTCGCCGTGAGTAGAACTTGCGCATGCTGATCGAGTTCAGGTCACGGTGCTCCTGGAGCAGCAGCGTGGTGATCAGGAACGCGCTCATCACGAAGAACACGTCGATGATCCCGGCGAACGACGGCGACAGCTCCGAGTAGGCGTGGTTGAACAGCACCATCAGGATGCCGATACCCCGAACGCCGTCGAACCCGCCGACGAAACCGAGTCGGGGCGCACGCGATTCGAACACTGGCGCCGTTGCCCCCGTACTGGCCATCCGGGCAGAGTACGGGGTCGCAAGGGGCGTCACAAACAACCGGGGGAACGAGATGGGTGAGGAACGGGGCCGTGTGTCCGTTGATGTGGAGCGCTTCCGCGAGGCCGCGGCGAACTGGATCGAGGAACACCGTCGGGAGGCCCCCCGTGACTACGGAGCGATACTCCCACCGGACCTCGCCGACGAGGGCCGGCGTTGGCAGCGGATGCTGTTCGAGGCCGGCTACGCGGGTGTGCACTGGCCGACCGAGTTCGGCGGAGCGGGTCTGACACCAGAGCACGCTTCAGCATGGATCACCGAATGCGCGCTGGCCCAAGTGCCGCCGTTCCTCAACATGGTCGGCTGCGTGCTGACCGGATCGGCGTTGTTGAGCTTCGGCACCGACGAGCAGAAGGCCGAGCATCTGCGTCCGATCCTGACCGGCGAACGCATCTGGTGCCAGCTGTTCAGTGAGCCCGACGCCGGATCGGACCTGGTGTCGTTGTCGACCCGGGCCGAGCTCGACGGTGACCGCTACGTCGTCAACGGGACGAAGGTCTGGTGCTCCAACGGCCGCGTGGCTGACTGGGGGATCCTGATGGCGCGCACCGACCCGACCGCCAAGCCGCACAAGGGCATCTCGTTCCTGTTGCTGGACATGACATCCCCGGGCGTGGAGCTGCGCCCTCTCCGGCAGATGAACGGCGAAGCCGAGTTCGACGAGGTTTTCCTGACTGACGTCGAGGTACCGGCGGCGAACCTGCTCGGCCCGGAGAACGAGGGCTGGATGGTCGGTATGTCGGCCCTGACCAACGAACGTGGCTACATCGGGGCGTCGGGCATCTCGCTGCAACGTCGCCTCGACTCGATGATCGCCATGGGAGGCGACCTGGACCCGTTGCAACGCCAGGAGCTCGTGAAGCTGTGGTCGCGGGGTACCGCTCTGTGGGCTATGGGCAAGCGCCAAGGTCCGGTCGCGTCGGTGCTCGGCTCACTGGCCAAGCTCGGCACGACCGAGTTGATGTTCGACCTGGCCACCTTCCGCGCTGACCTGAGCGGCGCAGCGACGATGCTCGACGGTACCGATGCACAGGTCCTGCTGAGCGCTCCGGGTGCTCGCATCGCCGGAGGCACATCGCAGATCCAGCGGAACATCATCGGTGAACGCATCCTCGGGCTTCCCAAGGAACCGCGCCCGCCGGCCAGTGCCTAGCCTGCGTCCATGACCGAACACGCGCCGCTTCCCCACCAGGTCGACCCCCGTGACGTGCTCGCGATCGACTCGCTGCTGTCCGACGAGGAACGGCTGCTGCGCGACACGGTCCGCCGGTTCGTCACCGAGCGGATCGTGCCCGAGGTCGGCGAATGGTTCGACGTCGGAGCGTTCCCCAAGGAGATGGCCAAGGAGTTCGGCTCGCTGGGCCTGCTCGGCATGCACCTGGACGGCTACGGCTGTGCAGGAACCTCAGCGACGGCCTATGGCCTCGCCTGCCTCGAGCTCGAGGCAGGCGACTCCGGGGCTCGCAGCTTCGTCTCGGTACAGGGGTCGCTGGCGATGTTCCCCATCCGCGCGTTCGGATCGGAGGAGCAGAAGCAGCGGTGGTTGCCGGGCATGGCGGCCGGCGAGCTGATCGGCTGCTTCGGGTTGACCGAGCCCGACTCCGGATCTGACCCGTCGTCGATGCGCACAATCGCTCGTCGGGACCCGTCGGGAGACTGGGTGCTCGACGGAGCGAAGATGTGGATCACGAACGGCTCCGTCGCCGATGTCGCGGTCGTCTGGGCCCGCACCGATCCCGACGGGCCGGACGCGGGTGCCGTCCGCGGGTTCCTGGTCCCGACCGACACTCCTGGCTTCTCCGCTCCCGAGATCCACCGCAAGGTATCGCTGCGAGCGTCGGTCACATCCGAGCTCGTCCTCGACGGTGTTCGCCTTCCGGCAGACGCCGTCCTACCTGGTGTTACCGGAATGCGTGGGCCGCTGTCGTGTCTGAACGAGGCCCGCTTCGGCATCAGCTTCGGTGCTTGCGGAGCCGCTCGCGCCTGCTACGAGGCAGCACTCGACTACTCGCTAGCACGAGAGCAGTTCGGACGTCCGATCGCCTCGTTCCAGCTGACCCAACGCAAGTTGGTCGAGATGATGGTCGCCGTGCAGCGCGGCACCCTGGTGGCGTTGCACCTGGGGCGCATGAAGGACGCCGGCACCCTGGCCACCCCGCAGGTCAGCTTCGCCAAGATGGACAACGTCGCCATGGCACTCGATGTGGCTCGCACTGCGCGGTCGGTGCTGGGCGCCAACGGCATTACCACCGAGTACCCGGTGATCCGCCACATGAACAACCTGGAGTCGGTGTTCACCTACGAGGGCACCAACGAGATCCACACGCTGATCCTGGGCCAGGCGATAACCGGCATTCCGGCGTTTAGCTGACAGCGGGCAACCCGCCCGAACCAAGCCAGGTGATCAAGGCGCGAAAGGACCATTGAGTTCCAATTTCGTGACCGTACGATGGTCACGAAATGGGAACCACGCGGAAGTACACGCAGACCAAACGGAGTGATCAAACGCTCGCCAGGCGCGAGCAGATGATCCAGGCCCTGTTCTCCCTGATCGACCGGGGATCGTTCAGCGATGTGACGCTCCAGGGAGTAGCGGACGAGGCCGGCGTCTCGCTACGCACCGTCAGCCGGCACTTCGGCTCGAAGGAGGAGCTGCTGCGCCAGGGGATGGCCGAAGCCCGGGGTGTGGAGGAGGCCAACCGTGAGGTGCCCGTCGGCGACATCGACGCTGTCTGCGCGGTGCTGGCAGATCGCTACGACCAGATGGACGAGGCGATCTACCGGATGGGCGACATGGAGCTCACCTACGACTGGCTCTCGGACTGGGTCCAGATGGCCAGGACGAGCCATCTCGAGTGGCTCGCGCACGCCTTCTCGCCGTGGCTGCCGCCGCATGGCCGCGAGCGCGAGGACCGGCTGATGTGCCTCTTCGGGGCTACCGAGATCCGCAGCTGGTGGGTTCTCCGCCGACGGTTCGGATACAGCGTCGAACGTGCCAGCGCGGTGATGAAGCAGCAGCTCGAGGCGCTCACCTCGCTGTGGGAGCGAACGGCTGCTGGCCAGCCGGGGCGATGAAGACCTTTCAATTCAAGGGGGAAGAGATGAGCAACGACCCGAGAACCGATGCCGACCAGCAGACTGCCACCGGCGACGGCGAACCCAGAACGATCCTTCTGGCGCTGTGGGACGGTGGCGGAGTCGTGCCCCCGCTGCTCGCGGTCGCCAAGCGACTCGTCGCGCGTGGACACACCGTCGTGGTGCTCGGCGACCCGACGATCGAGCCCGAGGCAACGGCCAATGGATGCAAATTCACGCCGTGGACCCGCGCCCCGCACCGCACCTCGCGGGACCGTGACGACGACCCGATCCGGGACTACCTCGGCAAACCCCGCCAGCAGATGCGCGAGTTCAGGGACTACTTCTTCGACAGCGGCGCGGCATGGACAGCTGACGCGATCGAAGCGATCGACCGACACGAGGTCGACGTGGTCATGTCGGAGTTCATGGTGATCTGGGCTGGAGTCGCTGCTGAGATCCGTGGCCTGCCCTTCGTATCACTCCTCACCTATCCGTACGCAGTGCCCACCAAGGGCTTCCCACCACTCGGGTCAGCAATGGTTCCAGCTCCCAAGCTGCTGCAGCCGCTGCGCAACCGGCTGATCGGATCGATGTCGGAGATGTTCTACGACCGGTCCAAGAAGGTGCTGAACCAGGTGAGGACCGAACACGGACTACCGCAACTGCGACACTCACTCGACCAGGTCCGCGCAGCCGATTCGGTGGTGGTCCTCACACCACGCGCTTTCGACTTCCCCGACAGCCCAGCCCCGAGCAACGTCACCTGGTCGGGCCCCATCCTCGATGACCCGGCCTGGGTCGACACCGGCTGGGATGCACCTTGGAGCCACGAGGACGACCGACCCTTGGTCGTCGTCGCGATGTCATCGACGTTCCAGGACCAGGCGCCCGTCATGAACCGCGTAGTGGACGCGCTCTCGGACCTGCCTGTACGAGCGGTCGTTTCACTCGGACCGGCGTTGCGGAGCGGGGAGGTTAAAGGCGCCGGGAACGTATGGGTGTCGGAGGCGGTGCCACACGCCGAACTGATCCCTCAGGCGTCACTTCTGATCACGCACTGCGGGCATGGCACCACCGTCAAGGGCCTCGCTGCCGGCGTGCCGGTGGTGTGCATTCCAATGGGGCGCGACCAGGGCGACAACGCAGCGCGGATCGTCGCCGCCGGCGCAGGAATCAAGCTCGCACGCAAAGCGTCCACGCCGAAGATCAAAGCCGCAGCTCAACGAGTTCTCGTCGAACCATCGTTTCGCGAAGCCGCTGGGCGCATCGCTCGCGCAATCGCAGCAGGTGCGGGCGACAGCGATCCGGTGGCGACCATCGAAGGGGTGCTCGGCAATCGCAGGGAAGCGACACGAACGCAGTCTCAGTACCGGGTCGCGTCATCCTGAACCGACAGGCACCCTGATCCAGACATGCACAGCGCTGCGTGAGCAACGGCCAGAGAACTGCGGTTGCCCGCGACGATCAGACTTCGGGGAGCTCAGCCGGGTAGGTGATCTCGATCTCGGTGATCGACTTGGAGAAGTCGGACGAGTTGTTGGTGATGAACCGATCGGCTCCAGCGGCGACAGCCGTCGCCAGGTGCACCGCGTCAGCCGCCCGCAGACGGTGGGCCGAGCCCAAGGCCGCGGCGAGCTCGGCCGTGGACAGGTCGACGGGACGAAGCTCCAACCGAGCGAGCAGCAGAGCGAGCGCACCCACCTCGTCCCGTGCGCCGTTGCGGACCGGCTTGGAGAGTAGTTCGGGGATCAGCAGCACCGACCCCACCCCGGCAATCTCGCCAGCCTCGGCTGGGAACAGCCGACGAACCCTGCTGCCGATCGGATGATCGGGCACAGCGCCGTAGATCAGGACGTCGGCGTCGAACGCGTCCACAGAGGGGGCTCAGCGCTCGGATCGGCTTTCAGTCACACCAGAGAGGAGATCGTCGATCCGATCTGCACGGATGGTGGGTCCGTCGTCCAGGTGCGTGCGTCTGGCTCGCTCGACGATGCCACGCAACCGCTCCGCTTCGGAGAACGCCATCTCCGCACGGCGCACCCGGAGCGTGTCGGGACGCACCAATACGGCGACCTCGCGCCCGTGGCGAGTTATGACGATCTCCTCACCCGTGCCTACACGGTCCAGGAGCTCCGGCAGGGCAGCGCGGGCAGCGCTGATGGAAACCGAGGACATGAGGGAATTGTACAGCTACGTACAATTCCGTACAACGAGTCGCTCTCTCACGGAGAGGTTGCCGTGGGTGAACGCTGGCGCTGACTCGCCTGATCTGATCCGTGTGCTCACCCGTCGCTAGGGTCCTGACCCTTGAAGAGAAGCGACAAGGCCGAGCTGATCGGCGAGATCCTCGACGACCTGTATCCGGATCCGCCGATCCCACTCGACCACGTGGACCCGTACACGCTGCTGGTCGCCGTGGCGCTCTCGGCCCAGACGACCGACAAGAAGGTCAACGAGGTGACCCCGGCGCTGTTCGCTGAGGCACCGACACCCGAGGACATGGTGATGCTCGGACCGGAGCGGATCCTCGAACTGATCCGCGAGGTGGGTCTCGCCCCCACCAAGGCCCGTAACGTGTGGCTTGCGGCAAACCAGATTGTCGACGCCGGCGGCGAGGTGCTCCCAGACATGGAGTTCCTCGAGTCGCTCGCAGGGGTGGGCCACAAGACGGCGAGCGTCGTGATGGCCCAAGCGTTCGGTGTGCCGGCGTTCCCGGTTGACACCCACATCCACCGTCTCGCTGCCCGCTGGGGGTTGTCGAACGGGACTTCGGTGGAGCGCACGGAGCGCGATCTGAAGGCCGTCTTCCCGCGTGACACCTGGAACCGACGGCACCTGCAGATCATCTACTTCGGTCGCGAGTACTGCCCTGCACGCCACCACGACCTGACGACGTGTCCGATCTGTTCGTGGGCAGCGTCCAAGACGCGCATCCACTCTGAAGCTCAGAACTCGAAGGCGAAGAGATCGACAGCGAAGAGCTCGGCCCAACAGAAGAAGCGTTGAGGTCTGATCAGACCAACCGGCACTCCCGGCGCCGGCTCAACTACTGTCGATCGGAAGCAGACTCAGATCGACAGGACATCCTTGAGCCGGTCCAGGAGCTCCTGTTCGGACGGCTTCACGCCCTTCGAGGCGTTGGCGACCGCTGCACCGATGTCATAGAACCACTGACGCACCTGAGCTGACTCATCGGCCGGTACGGCCGACAGCGCCTCGACCGCCTTGGCGACGTCGACGAGCAGCCCGTCGATCACCACGTTCGGCGTCGCACCCTTGTGCTGCTTGGCGTCGTGGCGGGCTTCCTTCTTGGCGGCCTCGGGCACGATCTCGGCTATCAGTGCGTTGGCTGGGCCCGAGTGCTGCGGTCGGGCGATCGCCTTGGCCCCAGCTGTCGACTCCTTCATCATCGAGATCGGGCCGTGCTCCCCGACCACCCCCATAGCCAACATGATCGCCACCGGGGCATCGGTGAGGGCGTGCCACTGCTCGTCGGTGAAAGCAGAACGGTCGGTCACGGTTTGCTCCTTGTGGTCTGCGCTCCGATCCGCTGATGCGGGTCGGGCGGTAGAATGGCGTGTCGATGGCATCGATCGGGCCGAGTGGCGAACCCGGCGGACGACCATACTTCCCCGACACGGCCACCATCGACGGCTTCGAGCTGCTCGACGCGGCCACTGCTGAATCCCGTCAGCGCCGAGTCGCGGGCGGCCTGCTGGGTGCCGGACTCAGAGCCGGGGACCGGGTCGCCTACGTCGACACAACGGGCTCGCGGATGCTGTGCGCTGTCCTGGCAGCACTGCGCGTCGGGATCGTCCCGGTCCTCACCCACGCCGGGCTGATGCCGGCCGAACGCGCCGAGCTGCTCGCCGATGCCGACCCCTCTCTGGTGCTCGACGACGCGGCGCTCGCGTTGTTGGAGGAGTCCGCACCTGCAGAGCTCGCTCCATGGCCGCTGGCCCGGCCGATGCACTACACGTCGGGAACCACCGGCAGGGCCAAGGGAGTGTGGAGTGGCGTGCTCGACGAGGCCGACGCAGCAGCTCTCCTGGCCGAGGAGGTCGATCTCTGGGGCTTCGCTGCCCACGATGTGCACCTGGTCAGCTCGCCGCTGTACCACTCGGTCGCGGTTCGCTGGGCTGGAGCAACCTTGCTCAGTGGCGGATCGGTGGTGCTCGGCGGAGCCTTCGACGCGAGCAGGACCGCTGCTGCCATCGCCGAGTTCCGCCCGAACACGGCCTTCATGGTGCCCGCCCACCTGCAGCGACTGTTCGCGCTGGATGAACTGCCACCACTGGACGGATTCCGCCTCGTCGCTCACGCAGGTTCGCACTGTCCCGAGGCCCTGAAGCTCAAGGCCATCGACGCGTTCGGTGCCGAGCGGCTATGGGAGTTCTACGGGTCCACCGAAGGTCAGTTCAGCGCGGCCACGTCCGCCGAGTGGCTCGACCGTCCCGGCACGGTCGGCAGGGCCCGGCCGGGCCGAGCGCTCTCGGCGGACGACGACGGAACGATCTGGTGCGAGGTTCCCAGCTGGGCGCGTTTTGAGTACTGGCGTCGCCCCGAGGACACCGACCGCTCGTGGCGCCCGGCGGTACATGACAGTGCGGCCTGGGGCGCCTTCACGGTGCGGGACCTGGGCCGGATCGACCTCGACGGCTACCTGTTCCTGGACGGCCGGCGTGATGACCTGGTCATCACCGGAGGTGTCAACGTCTACCCCGCAGAGGTCGAGAGGGTCCTCAGCGACGCGCCGGGCGTGGCCGAGATCGCCGTGTTCGGTGTCGAGGACGACCGTTGGGGCCAGAGACTGTGTGCAGCTGTCGTCGGCGACGCCACTCCGGCCACGCTCGCCGAGTACGCCAGGACAAGACTCGCCGGGTTCAAACGCCCCAAGGACTACGTGACGGTCGGCGAGCTGCCCTACACGGCCACCGGAAAGCTGCGTCGAAACGCCCTGGCTGACGAGCTGTACCCACGCCACTAGGCCGAAAGGCTCAGGTGTGCGGGCGAACGTGCCGATGCCACCGAGGTGATCAGGCCCCATTCGCACGCTCGTGACGTGTCTCGTCACGTGACCGAGCTCCCCATGGAGTTCGCCGTCGAGCGTGTCGAGGATCACTGGATAGTCGGCGGTTCGCCGGGGATCTTCGTCGTGGGCCGCGGTGAGGGTGAGCTGAACCGCGACGCTGAGCGGACCACCGTCCTGGCCCACGAGGTCCGCACTCTGCTGTCCACATGCATGGCATGGGTGCCGTTCGTCGATCCCCTACTCGTGGTGCCGGCTGGTCAGCTCGGCTCTGTCGACGCTTCGACGGCATGCTCTGTCATCGAGCCGTCGATGTTGCCCGCAGCGCTCACCACCGGTCGGGGCGTGGTCGATGGGCCGACACTCGCACAGCTTCCGGGGCTGCTGGCCAGGGTTGCCAGAGAGCTCCGCACCGGGGCCCGGTATCTGGACCCGGCCTGAGCCCGGGCGGGCGGAGTGATCGGACGGTGAGAAGCTGTCCGGATGGACTTCCCACCCCTGGACCTGGAGTTCCCCGAACCGTCGATGGTCGCCTCCGTCGACGGCACACCCATCGCAACCTACGACCTGGGTGGTGACGGACCGGACGTGCTGTTGGTTCACGCGACCGGGTTCTGTGCCGGTGTCTGGGGCCCACTCGCGCGCCACCTGACCCGTCACCGTCGAGCGGCTCTCGACGTTCGGGGCCACGGACGATCGGCGGCGCCACGAAACGGGATGGATTGGCAAGGAACTGCAGAGGATGTCCTGGCCACGGTCGATTCGCTCGGACTCGAACGGCCCTTCGGGGTCGGGCACTCGATGGGTGGCGCATCGCTGCTGCTCGCCGAGCAGGCCCGGCCGGGCACCTTCCGCGGGCTGTGGCTCTTCGAACCGATCGTGTTCCCACCGGAGGTCGCCAAGCTGAACCAGCGCAACCCGCTCGTGGACGGGGCGCGGCGTAGACGGGCCGACTTCCCGGACGAGGCGAGCGCCTACCGGAACTTCGCGACCAAGGCCCCGCTGTCGGAGCTCTCGCCCGCGGCGTTGGCCGCCTATGTCCGCTACGGGTTCGAGCGACTGCCCGACGGCTCCGTCACCCTGCGCTGCAGACCCGAGACCGAGGCCCAGACCTACGAGATGGGCCCACACCACTCCGCTTTCGAGCACCTTGACGACGTTCGGTGCCCGGTGACCGTGGTGCGCGGCGGCGATGACGGTCCCGGCCCGGCGATGCTCGCACCGGTGATAGCCGAGCGCCTCGCTGACGGCAGACTCGTCGAACATCGGGAGCTCGGACACTTCGGCCCGCTGCAGGATCCGGTGACCATGGCGGCGGAGGTCAGCTCGGCTGTCGGTGCCCGGTCGTAGCATCACGGCATGGCCCTTCCGCTGCCCACCTCGTTGTCACCGTCGAAGGTCTCGGCCTTCAAGGACTGCGCGTTGGCTTTCAGGTTCTCAGCGATCGATCGACTGCCGGAACCGCCCTCGGAGCCAGCCGTCAAGGGCACCACGGTCCACCGGGCGCTGGAGCTGCTGTTCGGGGCCGAGCCCGTCGAGCGAACCCCGCAGATGGCACGGGAGTGCCTCGACGAAGCGCTCGTCGAGATGCGCACCAACCCTGAGTTCAGCGAGCTCGGTCTCGACGAATCTGGCGTCGCGGCCTTTGCAGCGGACGCGGCCAAGATGGTCGACAGGTACTTCACACTCGAGGACCCACGCGCGATCACACCTGTCGGGCTCGAGATGATGCTCGAGGCCGACGTCGGCGGAGTGACGGTGCGCGGGATCATCGACAGACTCGAGGAGGCCCCTGACGGCGCGCTGGTCGTGACCGACTACAAGACCGGCCGCACCCCGTCGGTCGTCCAGGAGCAGTCACGTCTCGGCGGCGTGCACTTCTACGCCTTCCTGTGCCAGAAGGTGCTCGGCCGGATCCCCGATCGGATCCAGCTGGTCTACCTGGGCAAGGACCCCCAGGTCATAATCGCAACCCCTTCGGAGCAGTCGGTTCGCGGTGTGGAGAAGAAGGTCGGAGCGATCTGGTCAGCTGTGGAACGGGCGTGCGAGCGAGAGGACTTCCGCCCCAAGCAGTCGCCGTTGTGCAACTGGTGCGCGTTCAAGTCCTACTGCCCCGTGTTCGGAGGCGATCCCGATGAGGCGAGAGCCATAGCCCTCGCACGCGAGGCTGTGCGAGCTGCGGAGGCCGATCAGGTGCCGACACCGTGAGCTCCGATCGCTCGGTCGGAGCGCGTGCCCTGGGATCCGCGCCGGTTGTCAGACTCGACAGGGCCACTGCGAACGCAGCAGCAGCCGCGCGCGACCGGGGAGCCGACCGTGCCGTCTATCTGCTCTCGCAGGCCGCCAATCACTCGATGCTCTGGCACGGCATCAACCTGGTCGACGCGATCGTGGGCGGGCCCCAGCACCGGCGTAGAGCGATCCGCCGGTCTGTGATCGTCGCGGTCGAGCAGGCGGTCGTCAACGGCCCGATCAAGTCGGCTGTGTCACGTCGACGTCCAGAGGAACGCGACGACCATCCCCACGAACTGCGTACACCCCGCACCTCGTCGTTCCCCAGCGGGCACGCCTCTGCTGCGGCCTGCTCGGCGACGATGCTCTCAGCCGACCTGGGCGCAGCGCCTGTGTGGTGGACCCTCGCTGCAGTTGTGGCCTGGACCAGGATCCACGTGGGGGTGCATCACGCGAGCGACGTGATCGCCGGGATCGCCGTCGGGCGTCTCATGGCTCGCATCGCGGCGGTTCTGTGGCCTCGTCGACTGTGACGGGGATTAGCCTCAACTGTCGTGACATTCCCATCGCCTGAAGGACCGGACCAGATGAGTGGCTTCGAGTCGCTCATGTGGGAACTCGAGCGCGACCCTCGCCTCTCCTCTGCCTTCGCGAACCTCACGATCCTCGACCGTTCCCCGAACCGAGCGAAGCTGCGGGATCGCATGGCCTCGGCCGCGGATGCCGTCCCCAGGTTGCGTCAGCGGGTCATGGAGCCGCGGGTCCCGTGGGAAGCCCCGAGGTGGGTCGACGACCCGGACTTCGACATCGACCACCACCTGCGCTGGGTCCACCTGAGCGGCGCCAACGACAAGCGGGCGCTGTACGACCTGGCGGCCGTCCTGATGCGCCAGCCGTTCGACCGGCAGAGACCGTTGTGGGAGTTCGTGACGATCGAGGGGCTTCCGGACGGTAAAGCGGCGATGCTGCAGAGGCTCCACCACACCATCACCGACGGCGAGGGTGGGATCAGGCTGTCGGTCGAGTTCATCGACTTCGAACGTGAGCCCGCAACTAGACCGGAGCCTGGAGTCGGCGACTCCGACAGAGCCGACGAGCCAGACAGGGCGAAGCGGTCGACCTCTCCCCTTGCAGACGGCCGATCCGCCCCGCCGTACGACGATGACCAGAGGACGGCCGATCCTGGACCGTGGTGGCAGCGACCGATCAGCGTCATCGGCGGTGCTGCAGGACGCATCGGCGAGCAGGCCGCAGCCGTACCCCGTATTGGAACGGCCGTGCCCAAGCTGGGAGAGGAGCTGGCTGGTGTGACGCGCTCCACCCTCCGGCAGGTCTCGGTCGGATCGTTCCGCTCGCCCCTGTGGGTGGAACGATCGCTGGAACGCCGTCTCGACACCACGGTCCTCTCGCTCGACGACGTGCGCGACGCAGCGAAGAAGCTGGGGGGCAGCGTGAACGACCTGTTCATCACGGGTGCAGCCGCTGCCGCCGGACGGGTCCACCGCAGCGCGGGCAAGCCGGTCGACGAGCTCCGCGTGTCCATGCCGGTGAGCACCCGCCACGATCGCTCAGCAGGTGGCAACGCCTTCTCGCCGACCCAGACGTTGGTACCGACCTCGTCGATGGGCTGTGCCCAGCGCTTCGAGCAGATCCACCGAGTCCTTTCGGAGCTCAAGAGCGAGCGGGTCATCAACAAGCTCGAGGGCGCCGCCAACATCGCGTCGATGATGCCGTCGGCGGCAGTGGTCAGAACTGGCCAGCACCTCGCCGGTTCGGTCGATTTCGTCTGCTCCAACGTCCGGGCGGCACCGTTCGACCTGTTCATGGGCGGGGCGTTGCTGGAGGCGAATTACCCGTTGGGCCCGCTGGCGGGCACCGCGTTCAACCTGACAACGATGTCGTACCGTGGCTGGTTGTACCTGGGTCTGGTCTCGGACCCAGCGGCGATCGACAACCCCGAGGAGCTGCTCTCGGAACTCGAGGCCGCCTACGCCGAGCTGCTCCACGCCGGGGGTGTCCACCGACCCATGCGACCGCAGGACATCTGAGCTGACAGACCGTGGAAACCTGTCAGTTGGTCGAGACCTGGGCGTCGACCTTGGCGAGCAGCATCCGCACGTCGAGGAGAAGGTCCGCCATCTCCGAGGTGGGGACCAGATTGCGGTCCGAGATGCCACCGAGCCCCTGGTCGATCAGCTCGAGCGCCTCACGGATCGCGGACTCGGCCTGCGCCTCTGGGTCCAGGACCTGGGCGTCGAGTACCTCTGTCATCGTGCCTCCTGCTGCCCGCGACCGGTTGGTTCCGACCGCTCGCCAACGAGGATACCGGGCCGGAGGGACAGTGATGGCGCGAGTTTGAATCAACCCTCGGAACGACGCTCGGCACGTGCCTCGGGCTACCGTCGCCGCGATGTCCGCAACGCCCACCCCTGCGGGGGTCACTTTCGCAAGTTTCGCCCCGCTGGGACTTCCGGTGGGGCTCGAGGTCGCCCAACTGTCACACGAGCTCGGCTTCAGGTCGTTCTGGACCGCCGAGACGGTCGGCCACGAGGCGTTCTCCTCACTCGCTGCCGTAGCGATGGCAGTTCCCGGGATGTCGCTGGGGACCGGCGTGATTCCCATGCAGATCCGCACGCCGATGCTCGCGGCGATGGGCGCGGCGACTCTCCAGAGCATCTCCCCCGACGTCGACATCCTCCTTGGAGTTGGCATCTCGTCGCCCGTGGTCGTCGGGCGCTGGCACGGCGCGGACTACGGCGACCGCCCGGTTGCACAGGCCCGTGAGTACCTGGAGTTGGTCAAGAAGTGCTTGTCCGGAGAACCGGTCATCCACGAAGGCGCCAACTACAAGTGCTCGAAGTTCAGGCTCGGCGTGCGGCTCGGTGAGCGCCGACCGCAGCTCGTCCTGGGCGCGCTGAACGAGCGGATGCTCCATCTTGCAGGCGAGCTGGCGGACGGGGTCCTGTTGAACTATCTGCCGGCATCTGCCGTGCCGTGGTGTGTGCAACAGGTGCGCTCCGGCGAGGCGGCCGCGGGGCGACAGCCAGGTGCGTGCACCGTCTACGCCTACGTGCACGTCGGTGTCTGCGACCGTGCGGAAGCCGTGGATGCGGCGAGGCGCGATCTCTTCTCCTACGCGGTCGTACCCGCGTATGCGAGCGCCTTCGAACGGGCGGGTTTCGGTGACGAGATGTCTGAACTGCGACGAGCACACGCCGTGGGCGACCGTGACGGCGCCGTGGCTGCGATCTCGGAGCGGATGGTCGACGCGATCGACATCTGCGGTGACGCTGCGACCGTGACTGCGGCCGTGCGTGAGTACCGCGGTGCCGGGGTCGATGTACCGGTGATCATGCCGTTGCCGTGGGGTGAGGACCGTCGTGCGGTCATCGACGCGACGCTCGAAGCGACAGCGGGCGTCTGAGCATGCGGCTCGAAGGTTCTGTCACCGTTGTTACGGGCGGTGGGAGCGGGATAGGTGCCGCACTGGCCACTCGTCTTGCGGAGGAAGGCGCAGCGGCGGTGGTCGTCGTCGACCTGGACGCCGAGGCCGCTCGTGCCACCGCAGACAGGGTCGCCTCCGGTGCTCCTGACGTCGATGTCTGGCACCTCGCGTGCGATGTCTCCGACGAGGGCGAGGTTCTCGACCTTCTCGAGCAGGTCGAGAACCGCAACGCTCTGGTCGACCTCTTCTGCGCGAACGCGGGGATCGCCTCGGCGCAGGGAATCGATGCCCCCGACGAGGTGTGGAGGAGGGTGCTCGACGTGAATCTGATGGCACATCTCCACGCGGCGCGTGCTCTGGTGCCCAGATGGTGTGAGCGTGGTCGAGGGCACCTGCTCGTCACCGCATCGGCAGCCGGTCTCCTGACGAACCTCGGCGACGCCCCCTACAGCGTCTCCAAGCATGCCGCGGTCGCTCTCGCCGAGTGGATCGCGATCACCTACGGCGACCGAGGTGTGGGCGTGTCGTGTCTCTGCCCCCAGGGCGTCCGCACCCCGCTGCTGTTCGGCGATCACCTGTCACCCGACGATGATCTGGCAGCACGCGTCGTGCGGATGGAGAGGATCCTGGAACCCGACGAGGTAGCGGCGGTCACGGTCGCTGCGCTCGAGGACGACAGATTCCTGATCCTCCCCCACGAGGAGGTCGCGTCCTACGAGCAGGCCCGCTCCGCTGACAGGGAACGCTGGCTCCGCTCCATGCGCCGGCTCCAGTCGCAACTCGATGCCGGGTGAGCGATCCACACGACGAGACCATCGCCGCGTACGACTCCGCGGCGGACTCGTGGGTGGACAGGCGGGAGCCTGATCTGCCAGCGGCACTCGGGTTCGCTCGCTGGGTGTCGACGGTCACCTCGGTCGACCGCCATCGGATCGTCGACCTGGGCTGTGGCCCCGGTTGGCACCTCGACCGGTTGGCCGCGGCTGCCAGTGGCCACGACATGGTCGAATATCGCGATGCCGGGCGGCCGGGTGCTGTCGGCATGGATGCGAGCATCTCGATGCTGGGACATGCGGCGCAACGGTCGTCCGGTTCACCGCTGGTCCAGGGTGACCTGCGGGCTCTGCCGTTCGCCGCTGGGTCGTTCGACGGGGCCTGGGTGGAGAGGTCATTGGTTCATCTGGACCGCCATCTGCTCCCTCTCGCGCTGTGGGACATCCATCGAATCCTGGGCGTCGGCGCCGGGCTGCATCTCGGGCTCTTCGAGGGCGATCTCGAGCATGGGACGATCGATGGCGACGACACTCCCGGCAGGTGGTTCAGTGCATGGCCGGAGCCGCTACTGCGTGTCGTGCTCGAGGGTGCAGGGTTTCGCCTCGAGGTGATGGAGCGCTCGGATGCAGGGGCGGTCGGGAGGTTCACCATCCGCGCCCGACGGGAGCGGACCCTCGCCGACACGGTGGGTCCCGGCATGCGGCTGCTTCTCGTGGGACTGAACCCGTCCTTCGTGGCCGCGGACGCGGGTGTCGGCTTCCACCGTTCCGGCAACCGTGCGTGGCCGGCGCTGCTCGCTTCGGGTTTGGCTACCCGTGACCGAGATCCACTGCACCTGCTGACCGCGCACAGGGTCGGGATGACGGACCTGGTCAAGACGCCGAGCGCTCGCGCCGGCATCCTGACCGCCACACAGTTCGACCATGGGATCACACGTCTGGAACGTCTGTGCACTTGGCTGCGCCCGAGCGCTGTCTGCCTCCTCGGGGTGTCGGGTTGGCGCCAGGCGGTCGACCGCAAGGCCACGGTGGGAGTGCAGGATCGCCTGCTGGGAGGTCGACCCGTGTACTTGATGCCGAATCCGAGCGGAGCCAACGCGCATGTCACCCTGGACGAACTGGTGGGCCACCTGCGTTCAGCCGCGGAGCTCGCAGACGACACGGCGGTTCGGACAGACTCCCCCAGTGCTACTGCATGAGATCGTCGAGTTCGCGGCGACTGCGCGCCCGTCCGCGACAGCTCTGAGAAGCAACGGTCGTGTACTCGACTTCGCTGGGCTCCGGCGCCGGATCGAGGTGGTCGCGACGCTGCTGAGCGCTGTGGCGGAACCCGGAGACCGCGTCGTGCTCGTGGCGGACAACCACCTGGACGTCGTGACGCTCATGTACGCGGCTCCGCGCGCGGGCGTGATCCTCGCTTTCGGGAACACCCGCCACACGTCGGCTGAGCTTCTGGAACTCGTGGAGGCGACCGGGCCAGTGCTGGTGGTCGCGGGTGCCGATCATCTCGATCGGCTGAGCGGGCCGCTCGGTTCGGCGCACCCGCAGCTGCCGGTCTGGTCGGTCGGCGGACCTCACGAGGCCGCTGCATCTGACCTGAGCGCAGAGGCCGACCGATTCGACCGTCGAGCCGCTGCCGCTGCGCCGGCGGATGTGGTCGAGTCGGACTGCGCCTGGTTGATCCACACCTCAGGAACGACAGGGCGGCCGAAGGGTGTGATGCTCACCCATCGCTCGCTCATCGCCGCGGTCGCGAACACAGCGGTCGCTCGGCCACTGGCCGACGACGACGTCTACCTGTTCCCCTTCCCGTTGTTCCACGTGGCCGGGTACAACGTCCTGCACGCGCACGTTCGACGGTGCCCCGTGGTTCTGCTGCCCCGCTTCGACGCTGCGGCCGTCTTCGATTCCCTCCGCCAGGATGGGGTGACCTGCTGTTCGTTGGCGCCGACCATGCTGGCGATGCTGCTCGATCACCCGGAGCGGGACCATGAAGCGATGGCGAACCTCCGCCAGATCTCCTACGGAGCCTCAGCGATGCCGCTCGAGCTTCTCCGCAGGGTGACCGCTGAACTGCCCGACTGCGGGCTGGCACAGGGATACGGCATGACGGAGTTGTCCGGCAACGCCGTGTTCCTCTCCCCCGCCGACCATCGGCGGGCCGCGACCGACAGGCCCGACCTTCTCGCTGCGGCAGGCCGACCCGGGCCACTCGTGGCCGTGCGGATCGTCGATGACGATGACGCTGAAGTCCCGGCAGGATCACCGGGTGAAATCCTGGTGCGGGGCGATCAGGTGTGTGCCGGCTACTGGAACGACCCCGATTCGACTTCTGCGTCCCGTCTCGGCCCATGGCTCCGCACTGGTGATGTCGGCAAGGTCTTGGACGGGGTCCTGCACGTGGTGGACCGCAAGAAGGACCTGATCATCACGGGCGGGGAGAACGTCGCCTCACGTGAGGTCGAGGATCTACTCGGCCAGCACCCGTCGGTGGCACAGGTCGCGGTGATAGGCCTTCCCGACGACCGCTGGGGAGAGACGGTCTGCGCTGTCGTGGTCCCGGTCGAGCGGGAGGCGTTCGACCCCGACGAGCTGATCGACTGGACCGACGGTCGAATCGCCGGATTCAAACGACCGCGCCGGGTGATCCAGGTGGACCAGCTGCCTCTCAACGCCTCCGGCAAGGTGGACAAGGTTGCCCTGCGCGCTCTTGTGGCAGCAGCGACCGGGACGTGACCAAGACGCAGCTACGGGGTCAGCACTGAGCCGAGCGCGTCTCTGGAGGTGACGCCCAGCTTCTCGTAGGTGCGCTGAAGGTGGTTCTCTACCGTTCTCACCGAAACCATCAGCTGTTCAGCTATCTCACGGTTGGAGCAGCCCCGGGCGGCCAGGCCGGCGACCTCACGCTCGCGGCGGGTCAGGCCCTGCACAACAGGCGCAGTGCTCGATGCCGGCGTCCGCACGTTCTGACAGATCGATCGGAGTCTCTGGGCCACCTGCTCGGACGCGGCGGCACGCCTCGTCGCCCCTACCCGGCGGTGCGCTGTGCCTGCAGCATTGGCAGCCTCGAGAGCGAACAGGACCGCTCCCATCGCCTCGAACGTCGAGGACACGACGTCGAGGGACTCGCCGTCGTCGTCGACCAACGCCTCTACGTGGGCCAAGCGAGCAGGTCCCAGGTCTCCGTCCAGGTGCCGGAGGCAGTTGCGCAACGGTTCCATCGCAGCCACGGGGTCTCCGAGCCGGGCTATGTCGTGCAGCACTGCGCTCTCGAGCGAATGCTGACCCCGTGAGCGGGCACGGTGCGCCGCCCGTACCAGTACATCGCCGGCATCGCTTCGTCGACCAGCCGCCGCGAGCGCCCAGGCCCTGCCACGCTCGAGCTCAGCGTCCATCAGCGTCAACGGAGTGGCCGGTTCGGCGTCGAGATCCTCGATGGCTGCAGTGGCGGTCGAGGCGTCACCTGCCTGACCGGTAGCGAGGGCAAGCACCCCGAACCCCCATCGGGCGCCGGGGTGGCGAAGCTCGCCGAAGACGAGGGCTGACTCACGCCCGCGCAGTGCCGCGTCGCCGAGACGACCGGCGAGCAGGTCGATCCTGCCCAACACGACGGACAGCCACGCCTGGCCCAGACGGTCACCCATCGAGGTGGCGATCCCGTAGGCCATCGTCGCTGAGCTCCTGGCGTCGGCGATGAGGCCGTGCTCGATCTGCGCGAGGACCAACGCCACCAGATGGAGGCCTGGGCTGGCCAGCTGTATCTGGTCGCCCATACCGAGCCTGACCTCGAGGGCCTTGGTCGATATGGCGATCGCTTCGGCTGTGCTACCGGCGAGCATGTGCGCCACCGACGATTGGAGCGAAGCCTCGCAGAACACCCGGTCATCCGCGTCGGTTGCGTGCGAAAGCGCCATCTCCAGCGCTTCGCTGACGCGGCCGCTGAAGACGGCGAACGACGCCCGCTGCACCGCCAGCTCACCGAGCATCGCCGGATCGCTCACCGCGCCTTCTGCAGCGTCGAGGACTGCGATCGCGTCGTCGATCCTTCCAAGCCCGCGGAACAGGGTCGCGGAGCGGGCCAGCGCCAGGATGGTCCTCTCGGCACCGTTGCCGGCAGCGGGCTCATGCTCTGAGAACAAGACCTCGGCCAGGTCGGCACGACCCCCCTGGTCGAGGGCACAACCCAGCAGGTGAACCGCCTCGAGCCTGATGGGACCTGGAACGTTGCGATGATCGAGTGCAGCCCTGGCGAACCGCTCGCACATGACCAGGTCGCTGGCCCACAGGGCTTCACGGGCAGCCTCGACCAACACGTCGGGATCCGCATCGCGACCGGCTTCCAGTCGCCAGGTGGCCAGACGGCGAGCGTCATCGCGACGCCGACATCCGACCACGTCCAATGCATCGGCCAGCCCGTCGAGGGCGCGGCGACGTTCCACCTCTGACATGGTCGAACGAGCCACCTCGACGTGCATCGGGTGCACCGAGCAGAGCTGCCGGCGGCGGCCGTCCTCCACGACCTCGACCATCCCGGCAGCAATCAGCTCCTCGGCCAACACCCAGCCTTCCGCCCCACCCAGACGCGACACTCCCAACGGTTCACCGAGCGCCACGGCCTCGAGCAGCCGTCTGGCGGGCGTGCTGATCTTCTGGAGCCGACGTTCGACGAGCTCGGCCAGGCGAGGCGGCGCCACGATGGGACCGTCGAGCTCCCAGTGACCGCGATCTCGTGACAGAGCACCCGATTCGATCAGTCCGCTGACCAACTCACGCAGGTACAGCAGATTCCCGCTGGCAGCTGTGAGCAGGTTCTGACGGGCCACGCCGTCGATCCCCCCGGGGAGAACCGTGCCGAGCAGGTCGTCCATGACTTCCGGCGACAGCGGCGCCAGATCGAGCCGGGTGACGAGCTGATCGCGCCAGAGCAAGGTGACGGGTTCGGGAACCGGCTCGCCGGAGCGGAGTGTCAGCACCAGGTCGACACGGCCCGAGAGCGCCAGGTGCAGCAGCAGCGTGGACGACGTGTCGTCGAGCAGGTGGACGTCGTCCACCCACAACAGCAGCCGCTCCCCCTCACCCAATCTACCCAGCAGTTGCTGCGAGGCCGCACCGAGACGCGCCGCGTCGCCATCGGGCAGACCCGAAGCCGCCAGCAGCTGAGCGAACGCCCCGAGTGGCATCCGGGAGGACACCGCTGTGGCTCTGACCCGCATCACCCGGCTGTCACCGTGACGCCCGGCCGCGACCTCCTGGGCCAGGCGGGTCTTGCCGACACCTGGAGGACCAACGAGCAGCACGCCGCCGGAACCACAGCAGCGCAGCGAGGCGTCCAACTCGACCTCACGGCCGACCAGCGGCCAGCTCTCCTCCACGGGAAAGATGGTACCGGCGCCGCGGCTCGTCACCCAGCTGAGACGCGTACTCAGAATGAGTAGTGGCTACTCATGACCGAGATGCTGCACTCGACCAGACTCATCACTGTTCACTCGGATGATGCGGCGATGATCGCCCCATCGAGACCGGATCAGCCGAGGAAAGCAGTGGTGGTGCGGCTCCAGAGGAGGGAGGGGCCGTACCTCCCACTGCGTTTTGGGGCCGTACGTCAGGCATAGGGCACCCGCCGCTTCGGCGACGATCACCTCGGTGCCAGGTCCCTGATCGCCTGCCTGTGGGCCTGCTCGTTCTCGGCCACAGGCAGCAACGCAAGCACCGGGGTCGTGACACCGTGGTCCACGTAGCGCTGCACATGATCTCGGCACTCGTCGGGAGATCCCCAGATGATCAAGTCCTCGACGACCTGGTCCGGGATCGCGGCGAGGGCTCCCTGGCGATCGCCCTCACCCCATAGGCGCCACATCTCCGACAGCAGTTCACCGCGCCCGAGCCACTCGTGGAACGCTGCGTACACAGGCACCGACAGGTACGCGGCGATTGCGTAGCGACCCATGGCCATGACCGCGTCGCGATCGGTCGTCGGCGCTACGAAGATCCTTGCGACGATCTCGCGCGGACCCGGCCGGCTGCTGTCCGCGGCTGCTGCTGTGACGACGGGAGCGACTGTGGCGACGTCCTCGGCCGACAGCCAGTTCAGGATCGCACCATCGCCCTCCCTGCCCGCCAGTGCGAGCATGCCTTCGCGCAGAGCTGCTACGAGGATGGTCGGTTCGGCAGCGGGACGGAATCCGAGCCGGAATCCCTTCACATCAGAGCGTCCGTAGCGCCCTGTGACCTTCTCTCCGGTCATCGCCTCCCGAACGAAGCGCACCATGTCGCGCACCTGACGATACGGGTCCACGAAGTCGATGCCGTTCCAGCCCTCGACGATCACATTGGATGAGCTTCCGATACCGAAGGCGAACCTGCCCGGTGCAGCGTCGGCCATCGCCGCCACCGACTGGGCGAGAAGTGCGGGGCCCCGGGTGTAGGCGGGCACGATCGCGGTGCCGAGACGAAGGGACGGCGCCCATGCGCTCGCGAGCGCCAGTGGAGTGAATGCATCCGTCGTGTTCGCCTCCGATGACCACACGTCGGTGTAGCCGAGGTCCTCGAGTTCAACTATCCAGTCGCGCTGGGCGGCCAGTGGTACCCGGTCTATGGGGATTGTCATGCCGTAGCGGCCTGACATGTACGGGCTCGGCGACGTCTCGCTACTCATGGCACGTGACCCTATCGACGTGTCCAACAGCAGTTCAGCTGCGTTGTTGGTGCAGGACCGCCGTCTGGCTGGCGGTGGCCAGCAGCGTCGCGTCCTCCGACCACAGATAGACGGATCCGTGACCGAAGCCGTCATGTATGCCATCGATCCGCACGTCGCAGAGCACCCACTCGGTGGGGACCAGCCTCTGGACACGGATCGTGTTGTCCAGGCTGTTGGACGGGATCCAGTCGCCCTGCGACTGCGAGATACCGAACGGCACGTAGTCACCCAGGATGGCCAGCGCCGCTGCACACATGTCAACGTCGGGCATCCGGACCCACAGCGCCGAGCGGCCGTTGGCGAGCTTCTGGGTTCCGTCGAAGCTGTTCCACGGAGTGCCGACCGCCAAACGCATGTCGAACCTGGTCATGATCGAGTCGGAGTCGTCGACCAGTCCTTCCCGTGTGGGGCACTCCGCCGGAGGCGGGACCCGGGGGAACGTCCGGTACTGCTCGTCGATCGGGTTCTCCTTGGATCCGAGCGCCGCGTTCACCGTGAGGATCTCGCGGTCGCCGACCCTGCCGACGACCCTGGCCTGGCTAGTCCGCTTGCCGGCGACCGCAACGGTCACGTCCAGGTCCATGATCGAATCGACCATCGCGAACGACAGGTACTGCGCCGTGGCCCAGACCACAGGGCGTTCGCAGACCGCCTCCAGCGCGGCCACTGCCGCGCCGAGACCGCACCCGCCGAACAGGAACCGCTCACGTGTGGCGATGCCCTCGGTGATCGGCAGATACCAGCGCATGGGGTTGTGGGTTGGGGTCAGCCCGAGGAACTCTGTCGCGTCCATGCCGGGGGACCCTAGGTGAGGATCGCTGCCGGGTAGGGCGGCCCGTTGTCAGAGTGTCACACCTGATCCGCATACTGGACCCATGACCAAGCAACTCTCCCTCATCAACGCTGAGCAGCTGCGGGACAGCAGCTTCGGTCGACTCGACGAGGAGACTAAGCGAGTCGGCCGTGAGGGGCTTTCGATGGCCCGTGCCGCACTGCAGCAGGCCAGCGGCCGGGCAGCTGCCCGTGATGCTGCCCGGCTGGCCCGTCGGGATGACGAGATCGCCCGTCGCGCTGCGATGACACGCGGAGACCGGCCGCTCAGGGGTGACGACTCCCCCAAGCGCAGACCAGCCGCAGCGTGAGCATTCCTGGACTGGTGTCGAGCAGAATCGCTGCTGCACTGCTCCTCAGCGTCTGCGCGCTCGTCGGCTGCGGTGGTGACGGCACGCCGGGCGAGTCCGGAGACGCGCTCGAGGCGAATGCCGAGGTCGTACGAGTGGTCGATGGCGACACGATCATCGTGCTGATGGACGGCGCCGAGGAACGAGTCAGGTTGATCGGCATCAACACCCCAGAGTCGGTCGATCCCCGACGACCAGTGATGTGCTTCGGCAAGGAGGCCGCTACCGAGCTCGGCGAGATCCTCGCCGAGGGAGCCGGGATCCGCCTCGAACGTGATGTCGAACCCAGAGATCGCTATGACCGATTGCTCGCCTACGTCTACCGCTCTTCTGACGCGCTGTTCGTCAACCTCGAGATGGTCGAGCGAGGTTACGCACAGCAGTACACGTATCCACCGAACGTCGCACACACCGACGAGTTCCGCGCTGCCGAACGTGCGGCGCGAACCACCGAGCAGGGCGCGTGGGGCGGATGCGAGGACCCCTTCGAGGAGTGAGCTCGCCGTCTGCGAAAGCCCACCGGACAGCCGCGGACTGCTCAGCCGGCCCGCTGGAGATCGCGCAGCTCACGCCACCCGATCAGGGTCACCCCGGCGGACTGCAGCCGCTCGACCAGTCCACCGGATGTGAGCAGCTCATGGTCGTCGACCCGCCTCTCCCAGTCGGGGGCCAGCGCCCGAAGCTCCGAGTGATCCGTCGCCGGGTGGAGATATATCTCGGTCACGCCGGGCTTCACGTCGTCGAGCAACGCTTCGAACGCCGCTCGGCCACCGACACCGCTGTAGTGGATCAGGTGATCAGGAGCGAGGACACCCTCGGCTTCGGCGAGATCCCGGAAGGGGAATCCGACCAGGCCCTGGGTCGACCGGCCTGAGAGCCGTATGGGCAGAGCGAAGTCCACCGCCAGGTCCAGGTAGACGTCGAAGAACTCGGGCCGGAGCTGCAACGTGCCCATGTGAGAGTCCAGGTGTGTCACGTCGAAGCCCCATAGGATCGCCCTCTCGATCTGCGCGCGCAGCTCTCTTCGCACCTCGTCGAGATCCGCGTGGTCCCACACATCTGCGATCGTCCGGGGGAACCCGCCGTCGCCTCCCTGCAGCGAAGGACCGACAGTGATCGGCCCCCACCTGTAGAGGTCCCACTCGGCGTTCAGCGTCAGGTGCACACCCACGTCCTCACCCCGATACCTGGCTGATGCTTCCCGCGCCCAGGGGCATGGAACCATCAACGTCGCCGAAGTCGCGACTCCGTCACGAATCGCCGAGTAGACGCCCTCGTTCACCGAGTGGCACATGCCGAGGTCATCGCAGTTGACGATGAGCAGGCGATCGTCGTCGCCGTGACCGAGTCGAGATGCCAGAGTCGCCACGTCTCGAACGCTACCCGTTGCTTACCGGAGCCCTGCGCTGCGGATCATCCGACAGAGGATTCATCCGCCCCTGGATCGCTTGCACGCAGATCCCGGCGCAGCAGCACCGAGCAGCGCCCGACGCGGGCGCCACAAGCGAGCGCGTAGAAGCGAACGGTGGACGTCCAGGCGATTTCCGCCTGACGAAGCCCACTGACCGACAGGTCGCCCAGCACCGCTGCAAGCAGATCCGCGCCCACACCTGTCCCCTGCGAATCGGGGAGGACGGCCACGGGCCCGATGACACCCCACCGACTGACCGAATGAGCTGCGGCGCCCACCAGAGAGCCTTCGCGTCGCGCCAGCACGACGGTTCCCGCTGCGGCCGCACGGTCGAACTCCGCGGCCCAGTGCGGATAGGCGCGGCGTGCCCATGCACCGAGCTCTGACGCGTCGGCATCGCAGGCGACGTTGGCGATCGACGATCCGGATGACCCCGGGTCGCGACGAGTCGACCCCGGGGTGGTGGGACACACCAGGTCGAGTTCGACTCCGAATCGTTCGTAGCCGAGGCCCTCGAAGGTGCAGAGTGCATCGGTCCAGCGGCTGTCCACCCCGGTGAACAGGAAGAACGGTGCTCCGGCGCCCACCGTCAACGTGTCGGAGCCGCGGTCGCGCGCCCACTGCTCGACTGCCTCGACGAGCACAGCTGCCAGACCTCTGCGCCTGAGCGCCGGGTGGACAACAAGGATCTGAAGATGGGCTGCCACGTGATCGCCGACAAGGGTCGTGGTCGCGCCAGCCGCGGCGACAGGCCGGCCTTCGTCGAGAACCGCGAGGACCACAGCTCCCCCGGCCGTCACCAACGGGGGCTCGAGGGCCGCCACAGCCTTTCCCGGAGCGTGGTCAGAGCCGGCGAACAACACCGTCTCGATGTCGTCGAACGTGAGCAACTCGTCGGGCAATGCCTGCGAGCACAGCTCGACGAGTTCGTCGGTACAGGCCTCGAGACACACCACCTCGTGGTGGGCCGCCCGCTCGCCGACTCTCATGTCCTTCCCGGCACCCCGGCGAACAGGTCGGTCTCGAAGCTCGAACCACTGAGCGGGCCCTGGCGGGGTGGCAGCTCACCGACCAGGGACCGAGCGAGTACGTAGTCGTCGAACGGGTGGGCATCTCTGGCCACGTCCTGTGGCAGACCGAACCAGAACGCCTCCTCCGGATCCACCTGGGTCGCGTGTGCACGAAGTGCCGCGTCACGCACGTGGTAGTGCTCAGCGATCTGGATCCTCGTGGTGATCCGTTCCTGGGATGCGCGTGCCTCGACCTGTGCGATCCAGTCCCCGGCGAACGGCGAGTCGATCCCCAGGTGGAGGTACGCCGCGTGCAGCGCTCTGATCCGGGTGGGTGACCACTCCGTGTAGTAGAGCTTCAGCGGCTGCCACGGCTCGCCGGCCTCGGGGTACCAGTCGGGATCACCAGCGCGGTCGAAGGCCGGCAGGGTTATGTCGTGCACCTTGAGGTGGTCCGGGTGCTCGTAGTGGCGCTGGTCGTCGCCGTAGGTGATCAGGACCTGGGGACGGTCGCGACGGATGATCGACACCAGCCGGCCAACCGCCTCGTCGAGCGGGGCGTTCCAGAAGTTGTCGGCCCTGGCGTTCTCGGGGGTGTCGGGCATGCCCGAGTCCCGGTAGCCGAGCATGTCGACGCTCGCATAACCGATCGCGGCGACCGAGGCGTCGAGCTCACTCCTACGCACCGCGGCCAGGTTCTCACGCACGTCGGGTCGGTCCATGGCCGGGTTGAGCACGTCGCCGCACTCCCCGCCCGTGCAGCACACCAACGAAGCCGGGATCCCCTCGGAGCGGTACTTGGCGATGGTCGGCGCGCCCTTGGAGGCTTCGTCGTCGGGATGGGCGTGGACGCTCAGGAGTCGCAGCGGGCCCTTGGTGTGGCGCTCATGCATTCGTGATCTCCCGGATGGTCGAACTCGGCGCGGGACCCGCAGCAGGCCCCGGTAGCTTGGATGTTGATGGAACCTGGAACACTCGCCGTCGTGTTCGTCATCCTCGCGGTTGCGCTGTGCGCCCTCGAGATCGTCGCACCGGGACTCGTACTGTTGCCATTCGGTCTGGGCGCCGCGGTGGCGGCCGTCGCAGGCCTGCTGGGTGCTCCCGTCATCGCACAGCTCCTCGTGTTCCTCGTCGGCTCGTTCGCGTTCTTCCTCGCGCTGCGACCACTCGCCCGCCGCCTCAATCGCGGCGGACCCGCCGACGGCATCGGCGCCACCCGTCTGATCGGTGGCACCGGAGTGGTCCTGGAGCCGATCGCGACCGGTGAGACAGGTCTGGTGAGGATCGACCGCGAGGAGTGGCGCGCAGAGTCCGCGGACAGCGTCGCGCTCGAGCCCGGCACGACGATCCAGGTCACCGACGTCCGTGGAACGCGGGTCGTGGTGGTCGCGACGTCGAGCCCGGAACACGATGATGGAGGTAGCACCCTATGAACACCGCAGCGATAGTCGCCATCGTGGCGATCGCAGTCCTGCTGATCGCAGTGGTGGCGACGAGTGTCCGCATCGTCCGCCCGTTCCAGAAGGGGATCATCGAACAGCTCGGCAAGTACAAGGAGACGATCGACTCGGGCCTGCACCTGATCGTGCCGTTCATCCAGAGCATCCACCTGGTCGACATGCGCGAGCAGGTCGTCGACGTACCTCCGCAGGAGGTGATCACCTCCGACAACGTGATCGTGTCTGTCGACGCGGTCATCTACTACGAACCCACCGACCCGCAGAGACTCATCTACAACATCGCCAACTTCTTCATGGCGATCACCAAACTCGCCCAGACCAACCTGCGCAACGTGATCGGCGACCTGACCCTGGACGAGGCGTTGACCAGCCGCGACAAGCTCAACCTGGAGCTGCGCCAGATCCTCGACGACGCCACCGACAAGTGGGGTGTGCGCGTCGCACGTGTCGAGATCCAGCGCATCGACCCGCCACCAGACGTCATGTCGGCCATGCACGAACAGATGAAGGCGGAGCGTGGTCGCCGCGCACAGGTCACCAGCGCGGACGGCTTCCGCGAGGCCGCGATCATGAAGGCCGAGGGCGAGAAGCAGGCTGCGATCCTGGCAGCCGAAGGGGTCAAGCAGCGCCAGGTGCTCGAGGCCCAGGGGCAGGCCGAGGCGGTGCAGACCCTCGCCGAGGCGGAGCGATACCGCGCGGAGACAGTCGCCGCAGGAGAGGCCAACGCAACCAGGTACGTGTTCCAGGCGATCCACGACGGTCGTCCCACCAACGACCTGCTGGCGATCAGGTACCTGGAGACCCTCAAGGGGATCGCCGACGGTCGAGCCTCCAAGATCTACCTGCCGCTCGACACCGGCGGGCTGTACGGATCGCTCGCAGGCGTCGCCGAGCTGTTCAAGGGAGCCGGTGAACCCGGCCGCGAAGAACCTGACCCGGGAGGGGCCCCTCCGGGCGGGCCCGGTGAGCAGGTACCTCCCCTACCACCGCCACCGAGCGCTACAGCGCCAGTCCCTCCGACGTTGCGTCCGACACCCGATCAATGACAGATCCTCGCTGGGTGAGCACTTGGGCTGACGGGTCGCTGCCCGCTGGTTCGAGCAGGTCATCGCAGGACGACAGGGCGCTGATGTCGTCGCGACCCGCCTCGTAGCGCACCCAAGCGGTGGGCGCACGCGCAGCCCCCGGCACCGACACCTGGCCTTACAGATCTTGAGCCGCGTCCCGCTCTGCTGGCGGTGCTGTCGGATGCACAACTCAGGCTGCGAGGGAACCTCCTCAGCGCGACGCTGCCAGTGGGACCAACTCGAACTCGCCGCTCGGATCGTCCTCGTCCTCGACCACGTCCCACCCGCACAGCTCCGCCAGGCGCACCCGGCCCTCCTGTGGGCCCGACGCGATGAGCGAGTCGCCGGGATGGAGCAGCGCCGACCCACGAGGGCGATACAGATACCGGTTGTCGCGGCGGATCGCCAGCACGTGGAAGCCAGGTTCGATGTCCAGCTGCAACTCGGCCAGAGAACGGCCGGCAGCCACCGAGCCAGCTGCCACAGGAATCTGGGTCGCGATGACGTCGGCCTCGCCCAGGGCGAGCTTCACGATCGGGTGGAACCGCCTGTCGTCGGTGATGAGCCAGACCATCTGGTTGGCCTGGTCGCCCAACTCGGCTGCCGCCGAAGCGAGCTGGAGCAGCCCACGTAGCGCCGACAGGTCGACGTCATCCTGCGCTGCCCGCAGCACCCAGAGCTGCAGGTGGTCCTTCATCTCATCGAGACGCTCGGAGAGGTGTCGCACCTCGGCTGCCAGCCCGCTGTCGCGCAGAGCCAACGCCGAGTAGGCCAGCCCGACGGCGGTCTCGGAGATGTTCTTCATCTCGACGAGCACGTCCACAGCACGGTCGAGGTCGCTGAGCACCCTGGCATCAGGGACAGGCGGCGGGTCCCAGCTGGGTGCTGCCGCCAGCTCGTGCAGGCGCGCGATGCCTGCAGGTGAACCACGCAGGAACAGGACGTCGCCTGGAAGCAGAACCAGGTCCCCGTCAACCTCCTCGATCATCCAGGAGCGTTCCCGACGGATCGCGACCACCCGCATGCCGCACTGCACGGTTATCTCGAGGTCCTTCAGCGGCCGGTGCGCCATGTGGGAACCCTCACGGATCCAGACCCGGTGCGACACCTCCTCGGCGTTGGAGAGATCACCGATCAGCTCGTGTGGGATTCCGAGGCGGTGCGTGACGATGCGGGTTATGTCCACTGCTGCGTTGGCGATGCTCTCTATCGCCGAGATGATCTGCAGCACCGACGCCATGCCCTCGGCCTCGGCGGGCCTGCGCACCGCCATCGTGCATACCGCCCGCATGTCGTGCACCAGGTCGTTCATCCGCTCCTCGAGCTCGGCCACCTCGGTGGCCATGCCGGGATCGTTGAAGTAGACGGCGGCGTATGCCAGGTCGACCATGATCTCCGAGGTGTCCTTCGCCTCGGCGAGCATGGTCCTCAGACTTCTGGGTCGATCGTCCATAGCGCGACTCTCACCTTAGGCGGCGATCAGCCCACCGCGGCCAGCTGGCGGGACTCGGCGAGTAGCCGCCCGTGGCGGTCGAGGATCCTGCCGTGCTCGACCAGGTAGCCGTCGGCCACGAGCGGGCTGTCGAACACGACGAAGCAGTGGTCGAGGGGGTCCTCGGGCAGGCCTCGGAAATGGATCGTCAGATCGATGGTCGGAACCGCCAGGAGGTGCTCCACACGACTGAACACCGGTGGCAGCCAGGCGTCGGTCATCGCTGCCAGCACCACCTCGTCGATCGGCTCGGCGTCAGACGGTCTGAGCCAACCACCGGAACGGGCCGCCGGCTCACGGGACGTCGACGGACGGAAGGGCAGGTCCCCGAGAGCCCAGCGCAGGTCGTAGTGGCGGCGCATCGGCACGTCGCGGTCCGGGTCGACCGCGGCGCGGGGAATCCCCTCCGGCATCGGAACCGGCGAACCGTCTGGCAGCAGGGGCAGCCCTGGTCCTTCGTCGAAGCTGATCGACGCGGCCCGGTCGGCAGCCAGGACCCCCAGCGCGACGACGAGCAGTCGCCCGTCCTGGAACATGCGGGCCGAGACATTGCTGACCGAGCGACCCGTGCGTTCGACCGTCACCTCCACTCGGACCTGACCCTCGACAGGCACTCGCAGGTACTGCAAGGTGAGCGTCCGCGGACGACGCCCCGGATCGCCCACTTCAGCAACCATGGCCCGCAGGATCACTGCAGCGACGTACCCGCCGTTCGGCCCGGCGACTATCCACCACCTCCGGTGCATCTCGGCGCGGTAGCTGCCTCCGCCAGTACCGACCACCGCTGTGTCGTGTCCGAAGACCGTGGCGGTGTCGCTCCCCGCTGGTCGGTGACCGGGGGGTCCGTCTCCGGCAGCAGCAACTACTGGATCGGCAGGGTCGGCTGACTGGTCCATGGCCGCCATGATCGACCCTGCTGCGGTGATCCGGCCAGTGGCGTGCTCGCCTGTATCCTCCGGTTCACCGCATACATGTCGAGGTGACGATGTCACGCAATCCCGTTCTGACTGACTCAGCGTTCGGTGCCAGCGGCACCACGGGTCGTCCCAGCCCTGCTGACGAGTGGGCCGCGGCTCAGGCTGCCGGCGCGGCTTCCGCCGCTGCACCTGTCTCCGCACCTGCCACGCCGAGCATCCCGACAGCCACGGTCGGGCGGGCGATGACCATCGGCGGAGTCGCATCGGCGACTCTCGTCATGTTCGCCGTTCTCCTGGTGGGGGCATGGTACGGCTGGACGCTGGTGACCGAGACCCCGATCCTGAACCCGCTGCCCGACGGGCCCACCGCGACAGCGACGATCGACAGCCCTCTGATCGTCTGGGGATCCCTGCTCGCAGCATTCGTCCTGGTCCTCGTGTCGACCTTCAAACCACCACTGGCGCGCTTCACGGGAGTTCTCTACGCCGGCCTCGAAGGAATCGTCCTGGGAGCCATCTCCCACGTCTACAACGCGCAGTTCGACGGCATCGTCGCGCAGGCGATCATCTGCACCTTCGGTGTGTTCCTGGCGATGATGGTTCTGTACGGACTGCGGATCCTCCGAGCCACTCCCCGATTCGTGAAGGGCGTGATCGCCGCCACGTTCGGCATCGCCCTCCTCTACATCGGATCGATGATCTGGTCGATCTTCTTCACCACTCCGTCGTTCATGGTCAGCTCGTCTCCGCTGAGTATCGGCATCAGCGTGGTCATCGTGATCGTCGCAGCGATGAACCTGATCCTCGACTTCGACTTCATAGAGCAGGGCTCGAAGCGTGGGCTGCCCGCCTACATGGACTGGTACGCGGCCCTGGGCCTCATGGTGACGCTCGTCTGGCTGTACCTGGAGATGCTCCGCCTGCTGGCCAAGGTCCGTCAGTGAGCCACGCCGACCGGTGACACGGCCGCTCAGCCACGCAGAGACAGTTGGTCGAACAGCTCAGTTGCCGGTGGTGCTCCAGTGCCACGGCTCCGAAGGCAGGTTGTAGAAGCCATAGCGCCCGGCGTTGTTGGACATCCACACGAACGCCGGGTTGCTACGTGACGTTATGAGCGCTCCCGACGAGGTGAAGTCGATCGCCAGTCCTCGCTCGTGCATCGACCGACCCGGGATCGCCGTCGGAGGAGTGCACAGTGACGCGGGCTTCAGGTAGATGTCGTAGTAGGTCGATCCGCAGTTCGCCTGGCGGGTAGCGATCTGCGATGCCGAGTCCCGATATCCCCCGCCTCGCAGAGAGAAGCCCGCCGCTGTCGCTGCGTTGAGCAGCGCCCGCAGGTTGTCGGCGATCGACTTGTGCACGTAGATGCCACCGACGTTGGTTACGTCGGCCCACGTGACCACTCCAGCCGGTGGAGTGACAGCCACCGTCGTGGTGGGTGCTTTGGTGGTTGTGGTCGCGTTCGAGCTGCTGCCACCGCTGCCAGTGCTGCCACCCGTCGATGGCGGTGACGTGGCGGGCGCCGCTGAGGACGAGCTGCCCGTCGAAGCGACCGACGACACGTCGCGTGTCACCCTCGTCGCCGGAGCCGCGCTGCGCAACGCCAACTCCTCGGCTGCCAGCTGATCCGCCACGGCCTGATCGACTGCAGCGAGCGCCGCCGCCTCCGCCAGCGCGTCATCGAGGCGTTCATCCAACCTCGCGGCGAGCTTCTGCTGTTCGGCGCGCAACTTGTCCAACTCGACCAGTTGCACCTCGGCATCGCTCGCGCGTCGGCGGGCCTCACCGGCCGCTGCCTCGGCGGCCGCCTCCTCGCGCGCCACCACACCCTGCTGCGTGACAAGCTGTTCGACCACCTGCTGGCGGTTCTCGGTCATCAGCTCCATGACGGTGTGGGCGAACCCTGCATCGTCGGCGTCGGCGAGAGACAGGACCCTCAGAGTGTCTGCTGCCGGTGGGCGCATGTACGCCTCGGCTGCGTACTCCGCAACGATGCGACGAGCGATCTCGAGGTCCTCACGCGCCTTTGCGACCCTCGCCTGGGCGTCTGCGACCTTCGCCTCGGCGGCCAGCGCGGCCTCTCGTGCCTTGTCGACCTGATCGCGTTGGGCGGCGTAGCGCTCGTCGAGTCGTGAGAGCTCTGCGCGCACGGCGTCGCGGTCAGCCGTGATCACGTCGACATCGTCGGACTTCGCCATTGCGATACGGGACTGCGCAGCCGCAGGAAGGGACGCTCCCACCAGGCCGAGCACACAAATGGCAGCACCTAGGAGCAACAGCCGTGTTGTCGGGGTGTGTGCGCGTCGGGTCATCGTTCGATCAACGTCCGAGCTGGTCGAGCGGTTGACAAGACCCCGACCGCGGCAGTGCGTTCGACGTTCTCGCTGCGTGGGACTCGTGCGCGGGTCATCGTCTCTCCTGTCGACCGCCCGCGGAGAACCTTGAGCGTAGCCCCTTGTCACCCTGAGGGTTGTGTCAGCCACCCGACCCAGACCGAAGGGCCGGCTCACATCCCGAGCAGACCGCCCAGACCTCCTGCACCGGAGCTCTGTTGCTGCTGAGACTGATGGCCCCCTTCGACGACGCTCTCGGAAGGCTGGACCAGGACGTATCCCTGCCCACCGAACGCCATCTGGACCAGCTCACCGGTACCGCCTCGCATCATCGACTTGAGCCCACCGGTGTCCACCCGGACGTCCATCGACACACCCGAGGTCCACAGCACGACTGCGTCGGCGTCCGCATAGGTGGGGGCACCACCGACGTCCAGCGCCACGGGGTCACCCTTGGTGGTGACAGCGACGTAGCCGGTGCCACGCAGCGACACGTTGAACAGCCCGCCGGCCATCATCGATGCGCGACCTGCGTTCACCCGGTGGATGTCCCATTCGATCGACGCTGAGAACGCCAGGACGTTGGCGCCGTTCACCGAGATCATGTCGTTCTCCAGGTACATCACCTGGATCTCCGAGGCCATGTCGGCGACGAACAACTCACCGGTGCCCTCGCAGGTCATCATGCTCACGCCCTCGCCGGTCATCTTCGACTTGAGCATCTTCGACAGGCCACCGGAGCCGGTGTTCTGGAACCTCACGTCACCCTGGTAGGCGACCATGGACCCCAGCTTGGCCATGACAGGTCCGTACTGCATCTGGACCTTGAGCATCTTCTTGTTCTGGAGCGTGAACGGGTCGGCGCCTGCCGTCTCTGCGTACTCCTGGAACAACGAACCGTGGATGGGCATGGTGGGCTCCTCGTGCCTTTGCGAGTGGGGGTAAGGAGGGTTGACCCCACCGTATCCATCGACGGGTTCCAGGGGGTGACTTCAACGGAAGTTCCGCGACGGAGCGCTCGCCACGACCGGCAACGCCTCGATGCGGGTGGCGACCACGTTGAATACGTCGTCGGGGCTGCGCTCCAAGCGACCGCCGACCAGCAGCGCAGGTGCTGTGCCCACGACACGCCGATGGCGCGCCCAGCAACCACGCGACACCACGACGTTGATCAGCCCGGTCTCGTCCTCGAGATTGACGAAGGTGACACCAGCAGCGGTGGCTGGTCTCTGCCGGTGGGTGACGACCCCTGCCACCAGGACCTTGTCGCCGTCGCGACGAGAGCGCAGCTCCGTGGCTGTGAGAGCCCCCCGCCGGTCCAGGTCGGGGCGCAGGAACCTGGTCGGATGCCCCTCGGGAGCGATGCCAGTGGACCAGAGATCGGCGACCGCCTCCTCCCAGTCGTCCATGCCTGGCAGCTGCGGTGCATCGAGCCCCACCACGATGCCCGCCAGGCGGTCGGGGCTGATCTGTGCGGCTGCGCCTGCGCTCCAGATCGCCCGACGCCGGTCCCCGCTCACAGAACCCAGAGCACCCGATGTGGCCAGCGCCTCGAGCTGCGAACGGGACAACATCTGACGCCGCGCCAGGTCCTCCAGGTCGACGTAGGGGCGACCTGCTGCGATCTCCTTGGCCAGATCATCACCGATACCCCGCACCGAGCCGATCCCCAGCCGCACCCCCAGCCGCACCCCCAACCTGCCCCCCACCCCGTTCTGTGGTGCGAGATCGCGGTCATCACCGCGTTCTCGCACCACAGAACGGGTTGGGGGCGGCGACGGCTCGAGAGTGGTGCACCAGTCCGAGCGGTTGATGTCCGGTGTGTGCACCACGACACCGTGACGGCGGGCGTCCTGGACCAGCGACTGCGGTGAGTAGAAACCCATTGGCTGGGCGTTGAGCAGCGCCGCGCAGAACGCCGCCGGATAGTGCAGCTTCAGCCAGGACGACGCGTACACCAGGTAGGCGAAGCTGACCGAGTGAGACTCGGGGAACCCGTAGTTGGCGAATGCTGCGAGCTTGTCCCAGATCGCCTCGGCGACAACTCCGGTGATGCCCCGCTCGGCCAGCCCGGCGTCGAAACGCTCCCTCAGTGCAGCCATGCGCTTGTCCGAGCGCTTGGATCCCATCGCCTGGCGCAGACGGTCGGCCTCGGCGGGGGTGAAACCGGCGACGTCGATGGCGATCTGCATCAGCTGTTCCTGGAACAGCGGGACACCCAGGGTCTTGGCCAGGGAGTTCTCCAACAGCGGGTGCAGGTACGTGACCGGCTCCTCGCCCTTGCGACGCCGGATGTAGGGG
>CAYVDN010000024.1:26488-47002 GCA_964450685.1 uncultured Microthrixaceae bacterium | reverse complement strand
GATCACATGGAAGGACCGCACGCGGGCCTGCTGATGGTCCTGCCCCAGCTGGGATACCCGGAGCCGGACAACGCCGAGGCGGCGATAACCCGCTACGAACAGGTCCCCGAACTGCTCGGCCAGGCGATCGACCGCTTCCGTGCAGGGCTCCAGGCCGGCCGCCCGCCCGCAGCAGCGGTCATCGCCCGCACCCTCAACACGCTGGACGCATACCTCGAGGGCCCGATCGACCAGGACCCGTTCCTCGCTGCATCGTTGCCCCGGTCATGGGATGGGGCGGAAGCATGGACCCGTCAGGTCACCGAACTCGTCCGCGACCGCATCCGGCCAGCGTTCGCTGCGTATCGGGCAGTCATACGAGCAGAGCTCGTTCCGGCGGCCAGGGACGACGAGCACGCAGGCTGGTGCTGGCTGCCTGACGGGATGGAACTCTACGACGCCGCGATCAGCGCCCACACGACTCTCGAACGCGCCGCCGAGGAGCTGCACGAGCTGGGTCGCCGCCTCTGTGAGCACGACCTGCCCCGGGAGTTCACCCAGGTCGGAGCGGAGGTGTTCGGCGACTCGATGACCGGGCGGCTGTCGGAGCTGTTCGAGCGCTTGCGCAGCGACCCCTCGTTGCGCCACAAGGACTCGGACGAGGTCCTCTCGGTAGCCCGGTCGAGTGTCTCGCGGGCGACAGAACGGATGCACGGATGGTTCGGGCGCCTCCCTGTCGCCGCGTGCCGGGTGGAGCCCATCCCGGACTTCCTCGCAGCCGACGCCCCGTACGCGTACTACTTCCCTCCCGCTCCCGACGGGTCCCGCCCGGGTACCTACTTCATCAACACCGCCGACCCGCAAGGCTCCTCACGAACCGAAGCCGAGTCGATCGCGTTCCACGAGGCGATCCCCGGCCACCACCTCCAGATCGCGATAAGCCAGGAGCTGGACGGCCTGCCCGAGTTCCAACGACATGTCGGGTCTACCGCATACGTCGAGGGCTGGGGCCTGTACGCCGAACGCTTGGCCGACGAGATGGGTCTCTACTCGTCAGGGCTCGACCGCCTGGGCATGCTCACCGCAGACGCATGGCGCAGCGCGCGCCTCGTCGTCGACACGGGCCTGCACGCGCTCGGCTGGTCGCGACAGCAGGCCATCGACTACTTCGTGCAGCACACCCCGGTTCCGGTCGACCAGATCGCACCCGAGGTGGACCGCTACCTGGCAATGCCCGGACAGGCCCTGGCCTACAAGGTCGGACAGCTCGAGATCGAGCGACTACGCGCCGATGCCAGCTCGCGTCTCGGAACCCGTTTCGACCTGGCAGGGTTCCACGACATCGTCCTGGGGTCAGGCGCAGTCACGCTGCCGGCGCTCTCCGGCATGATCGACCGCTGGGTGTCGCTCAACTGATCCGATCTGCGATGATCCGCGCCAGCTCCAGAGGCTGATCCCCCTGGATGCTGTGGCCCGCATCGTGCACGATCAGCACCTCGGCAGCGGGCTGGCGGCGCAGGAACTCGGCAACGTCGTCGTCATCGACAACCGGGCTCGACCCGCCGCACACCAGCGACATCGGCACCTTCACCGCGCTCACGTCCTCCCACAACTCGGACATGACCCCCGCGACCACCGGGCTCTCGGGTTGCCTGGCCAGTCCACGGTCGTAGTTCCACTCCCAGGTGCCGTCAGCCAGCTTGTGCGCGTTGTGCAGGATGCCGCGCCGGAGCGACTCATGGCTGCGGGTCGGATTGAACATGACGGTCCGATCGAAGATCTCGGTGAACGACGCGAACGTCTGGGGCCCCTCGATGAAGGCATGGACCTCGGCTGCCTTGTCCCGGTTGACTCCCGGTGTCACATCCACCAGCAGCAGTCTGTTCACCAACCGGGGGTGGCGCGCAGCGAGCGATGTGACGCTGAGCCCGCCGAGCGACATGCCGACCACCAGCGACGCATCAGGAGCATGGATGGCGATCATCCTGGCGAGATCGTCCGCGTTGTTGCGCGGGTCGTAGTTGCCGTCCTCCCGCCACGACGAATGGCCGTGACCGGGAAGGTCAACGGCGAGAACCGTCGTGGGCCAGAGCGCCAGCGCGACGGTGTCCCACGTGTGGGCGTTCTGGGCGCCGCCGTGGACGAGTACGACCTCGGGCGGAGCAGCACCCCAGCGGATGGCGGACAGGCAGCGATCGTCGTCCAGATCGACGTTCACCCTGACAGTCACCAGGTCGTCAGGCAGCTCCAGGTCGTATTCGTCGCAGTTCTCCGAGAGGAACGCGAACTCCTCGTACCGGAAGTCGTCGGCGTCGGGACCCTGCACAGCCTGTGCCATCGGACCATCTTCGCACGACGGCCGGGTGATGGGCCGAGGGTGAACCCCACCCCCGGTGTCTGGCCTGTTCCACCAGGACCATCAGGTTCTGGGCGGAAATGCCGATTGGACGACGATGACCGACACGACCGTCCCCGCCCGCTTGTGGCTCGCCCACCACGGCCCGGAGCACACCGAACGTTGCGTCCACTGGGGCAACCAGGCCATCTGTCGACGATGTGCGGTCCTCTACCCCACGGCGATACTGACCTCGTTGCTGGTCGTGGCGGTCGCTCCACCCACTGCAGCTCTCGTCGCTGCCATGTGGCTGCTCCCGGTTCCCATGGTGATCGACTGGTCGGCTGAACACCTGGGCTGGCTCCCCTACTCGCCGCGACGACAGGTGGCGGTCACCGCGGTCGGGGCTCCGGCGCTGGGCATCGCGTTCGCAGTCAATGCTCTGGCGCCGTGGTCGCTCACCGCTCTCGCGCCCATGCTCACCTGGGGACTCATCTGCGCCCTGGTAGCCGCGGCCGCGTGGTACAGGAAGGCGCCCGACGAGGACGCCGGCTGGGAGGAACGCCACCTCGACGAGGAACGTGCCCGCGACGAACGCCTGACCCGGCTGTTGAGTGCTGCAGACACGGAGACGGCGACCACCACCTACCGCTGAGCTGTCGTACTTCCGGGTGCGCTCGGCCGGGCCAACTGCGGGCGCGAACTACGCTCGGTCGCCTGTCGGCGTGTCTGACACGCCGTGTGCAGAAGGGGGAAGCAATGGCGACGCGCCGTGCTGTCGGTGTTCTCGGTCGGTTCTCGCGTTGGGTTGGCCTGCTGGCCACGATCGCTCTCTTGGCGACATCGTGCGTGGACGACCCCGAGGGGGCGCCACGGTGGGACGATCCTGACCTGGGTAGCGGTGCAACTGCGGACACAGCCGCTGGCCGAACCATCGCTGTCCCTGCGCTCGACGACCAGGTCGACCCCGCCGAGTTCAGTGTGCGCGGCAGCGTCGAGCAGGTCTCGGTCACCGGAGCAGCGCCGGGCACGGAGCTCGTGCTGCACGACGAGGACGGAGCGGCCGTCGCCACGGGATCAGCTGACTCCCAGGGCTCCCTCCTGTTCCGCCAGGTCGACCCGGGGGATGGCTACCGGGTGGCCACCACCGCAGATGCCAACGCCGAGGAGGTCGTGGCATCTGACCCTGTCGAAGTGGTGTCGATCGAGGAGTCGACCCCGGACCAGTCCTTCTACGACGCGCAGACGCTCGAGCCGGGCTACACGTACATAGAGACCCGCGACGGCACGACGCTCTCGGCCTCGGTCTACCTGCCGGGGCCGATCGAGGACGGCCCGTACCCCACCGTCGTCGAATACTCGGGCTACTCGCCGTCCAAGCCGGCGGTGAACCTCGTCGAACAGCGCTGGGGCGAACTCTCGAGTGCACTTCCCGGGATGTCGATCGACACCGTGTGCGCGATCGCGTCATTCGCCTGCAACGCACCCGACCAGCCCTCGTCGCTGCTGGCGTACGCGCTCGGCTACGCGGTCGTCGCTGTCAACATCCGAGGTACCGGTTGCTCGGGCGGCGCCTACGACTACTTCGAACCGCTCCAACTGCTCGACGGCTACGACGTCATCGAGACCGTCGCGGCCCAGGGCTGGGTGAAGGATCACAAGGTCGGGATGGTCGGGTTGTCGTACCCGGGGATCTCGCAGATGTTCGTGGCATCCACCCAGCCACCCGGTCTGGCTGCCATCACCCCGTTCGCGATCTTCGACGACACCGTCCGCGGCGTGCTCGCACCCGGTGGCATCTTCAACGACGGTTTCGCCCTCTCCTGGGCCGACGAGGTCCTGACGAAGGCAGAGCCCTATGGGCAGGGGTGGGAGCTGGAGCTGGTCGAGGCGGGTGACGAGATCTGCGAACAGAACCAGAAGCTGCGCGGCCAGAACGTCGACGCCGCCGAGAAAGCCCTGGCGCACGAGTACTACGTGCCGGAGCTGGCAGACCCGCTCAGCTTCGAGGTGCTCGGCCCGCGCATCACCGTTCCGACCTTCTACACGTCGTCGTTCCAGGACGAACAGGTGGGCGGTCGAGCGCCTTTGATCTTCGACAATCTGACCAACGCGCCGCTGGTGCGGCTGAACGTCTGGAACGGCGCCCACGCCGACGGCTACGCACCGCAGAACCTGGTCGAGTGGAAGACGTTCCTCGATCTCTACGTGGCGGGCGAGCAGTCCCCCCGCCCAGCAGCGTTCGACCTGCTGGCGCCGATCGTGATGGACGAGGCGTTCGGGGTGAACATGACCCTGCCGTCGCAGCGCACGATTCCCGGCGACGACATCGACGCACAGCGAGCGGCGTACGAGTCCGAACCTCCCGTCCGCATCCTGTTGGAGAACGGCGCGGGGGATCCGACCTCGCCGGCCGCCCCTGTCGCCGCGACCGAGGTGCTCGCCGCTTCGTGGCCGCTGCCGGGCACCACCCCGGTCCCCTACTGGTTCACCCCGGACGGCGGCCTGAGCACCACCCGACCGGGGCGCGACGCCACGCCAGCAGCGAGCTCGTTCCGGGTCGAACCCTCCCTTGCACGCCTGGTCACCCTTGCCGATGTCGCGGGCAACGACCCGTTCCACACCGATGTCGTCTACGACTGGCGACAGGAACCGGACGGCGCGGCCTCGGTGTACGTCTCAGCGGCGCTGGCCGATGACCAGGTCCTGATCGGTTCGGCGAGCGCCGATCTGTGGGTTCGATCCAGTGCACCGGAGGCAGACCTGGGAGTCACGCTCTCCGAGGTGCGGCCCGACGGGTCGGAGACCTACATCCAGTCGGGTGTGCTGCGTGGTTCGCACAGACGTCTGGCGCGGGGATCGACTCCGCTTCTGCCACTACACACAAGCCTCGAAAAGGATGCGGAGCCGTTCCCTCCGGACGAGTTCGTCGAAGCACGTGTCGAGATCTTCCCATTCGCCCATGTCGTGCGAGCAGGCTCACGGTTGCGCCTGTCGGTTCACACCCCCGGCGGCGACAAGGTCCGCTGGACCTACATCCTGGCCGACGTGCCCGCTGACGCGACCATCGACATCGGCCAGTCCGGCCGTCACCCGTCGAAGCTGGTTCTGCCGGTCGTGAGCGGCATCTCGGGCTATCCGGCGACGGTGCCGGCCAACTGCGAGGCACTGCGTGCGCAGCCGTGCAGGAAGTTCGAGGAGTACTCCAACCAGGCAGCACGTTGACGGACCCAGTGCAGATCGACGGACGCCGGAATGAGCGAAACCCCTGCAATTGCAGGGGTTCCGGTCCGGTGGGCGTACACGGACTTGAACCGTGGACCTCTTCCGTGTCGAGGAAGCGCTCTAGCCAACTGAGCTATACGCCCTGGGAAGCGACGAATGTAGCACCCGTCGCGGACTGCTCGTGCATCCTGGCTCTCATCCAGGCTCCGTCGTCTCCTCCGAGCCCAGGATGCCCACAGCGAGCACGACGACGACGCCGATGACCAGCTGAACCCACAGGCCGGATCCCGGTCCCGTTCTGGTCCCACCAGCTCCCAGGCCCCACTCGGCCACAGCAGCTATGCACATCGCCACTCCTGTCCAGGTGGCGAGCACCCTGCCGGGACGACCCCGCCCGGAGGCGATCAGAACACCCGCAACTGCCAGCAGGGTGGCGAGTCCCACGGCCACCCAGCCTCGCCCCATCGTACCGTCGACGCGTTCCCAGCCGGTCTCGACGGCCGTGGCGCCGAAACGCTGACCGAAATCCCGCCACGCGAGCAACGACGCCGCTCCGGCGACGATCGCTGCGACGAGCAGGACGGCGACAAGGGCGAGCTCCCGTCGGCTGGACCGCTCAGGTGCGACGACTGCCACGGGGGCGGTACCGCCGAGAGGACCCGCCGGACCGAACTGCATGGCCGCTGTGGTCGGCGGGGCTGTCGCGTGTGTCTCACCTGAAGCGAACGACTCGGGGGCTGACCATGGCTTCTGGAAGGATCCGGGATGGTCCGACGACATGCACCCAGCTTGCCGCATGCCGGAGCGGACCACATCACCACAGTGGCTGACAGCTGAGAGCGTTCCCGACAGCGATGCTGCCGGGAACGCCCTGCTCGTTGGAGGCGACGAGGGGAATCGAACCCCTGTGCAAGGCTTTGCAGGCCTCTGCCTCACCACTCGGCCACGTCGCCCGGAGCCCGCCACTGTAGCGGCCCCGACACCGGGTTGGATCATCGTCGCCACGACTGCGCTGATCTGGGCCCAGTCCACACCGACGCAACGACGGTGCTCGCCGGAACGCCGACAGCCCCACCCGCTGGGTGGGGCTGTCGAACTGGAGCGGACGACCGGGCTCGAACCGGCGACCTCAACCTTGGCAAGGTTGCGCTCTACCAACTGAGCTACGTCCGCAGGGACGGGTCATGGTAGCAGAGGCTCACAGGGCGGCAAGTTGAGCATTCCGCGCTCGTCGGCCGCCGAGGGCGCGAACGATCAGAAGTGATACCACTTGCCCTCGTCCACGGCGGACGGGTCTCGGGTCGCCTTTGCCAGCGCCACGGCCATCTCCACCTCGCCGATTCCGTCGACCATTGTGAGCCTGTCCTCGTCGGCGAAGCTCAGTGCCGCGACCCGGCCGTCCTGACGACCCCTGACGCGCAGGTCGGGTCCCAGGTCGTAGCTGTCGATGATCGGACGCCAGCGTCGCTCGTTGACGACCAACACACGCCGGTCGGTCAGCACCACCGCTGCCGGTCGCCCGAGCATCTGCCCGGTCACGACGCTGCGGACCCGCTCGGCTCGGTCCAGAAGGGCGCCACAGACCGCAAGGGGGACCCGCGCCCGTTCGACGTCATCGGGATGGAGACGGTCGACGGCCTTGCCGAAGTCCTGCGGATCAGGGAACACAGGTTCTCCCGGATCCGACCCGCGCCAGTCAGCCCCACGCCAGTCGTCACGGCGTTCATCGCGACGCTCTTCACGCCGCTCTGAGCGCGGACCGGAGCTGGGGATCGGATCACGCCACGCATCCCACGGGTCGTTCGCTGGGTCCGGATCGACCCTCCTGGCCGAACCCGCTCCGGCCGCTGGGCTTCCGCCCGGACTGAAGGGCGATCCCTCGCTGGGACCGGTCGACATGTCGTCCAACAGCTCAGGCTCGTCGGGCTCATCGAGCTCGTCGTAGTACTCGTCGGAGCGCACGACCGGACGCGAACTGAAGACACCGCCCGCACCGGGAGCGCCGGGCGGTGTCGGTGCACCGGTCCACGCCGAGCCTCCACCACCCGTGACGCCCAAGCCGAAAGCTCCCGACGGTGCCGAGCCGGGATTGGCGCCGAGCGGTGGTGGTGGCAGGTTCGAGTAGTCGGGCGGGCTCGGTGGGTACTGCCGATCGGACTTCTCCGGTTCGGGAGCGCTGGCCCACACACCATCCGAGTCGGAGCCGTCCGGGTCGCCACCCCAGTTGGCTGCGGCATGGGTCGTGGGATCGATACGGGACCAGGGATCCAGCGGATCGTCAACGATCTCGTCGGAGCCCACGAGCTCTCCATCGTGAACGAACCGGTCCTCGGTACCGGTACTCCACATCTGGTCGACACCGAGCGTCGTGTCAGGAGTGACCACCTCGGCGTTGTCGGCGGCGTCGACCGAGAAGAGCGCTCCGACCCCGTCCGGTGGGGGGATGTCGCTTTGGTCGACCACTGAAGTGCCTTTCAAACGGTTTGCTCGACCCCCCAGCGTAGGGGATGGACAGCGTTGAGCGGTCACGGCGCGCCGGGCAGGCACACCAGTGTCAGCTACCTCGATCAGGGCGAGTCATCCGCCAGAACACGACGGTGGCGACAGCTATGAGGACGCCGAGTATCACCAACGCGGCGATGATCAACGAGAGCCGACCGGAGGCGTCGTCACCTGCATCTGCTGCGACCTGGGCTGCTGTGGCGAGCGAGCTGAGAGCAGCGAGCGTCATCGAGCACCTCGGGCCGTCTCGTCGAGAGCCCTGGAGACGTCTGCGATCAGGTCGTCGGTGTCCTCCAGGCCCACCGACATCCGGATGGTGCCCGGAGTTATCGAGGCAGCAGCGAGCTCCTCGGGGAGCAGGCTCACATGGGTCATCGAGGCTGGATGGGTCACTAGAGTCTCGGGGCCACCCAGCGACGGCGCGAGCTGACAGACCTCGGTCGACTCGACGAACGACCGACCGGCGTCGAGTCCCCCGACGAGGTCGAAGGTCAACAGTCCGCCGGAGAGCCTCATCTGACGCTTGGCCAGGTCGTGTTGGGGGTGCGACGAGAGGCTCGGATGACGTACCTCGGCAACGCGCTCGTCGGACTCGAGGTACGCAGCCAGCGCCTCGGCCGACGCCGTCTGCTGCCGCAGCCTGACGCCCAGGGTGCGCAGCCCCCGTAGCCCTCCCACGGCGTCGAACGGACTCGCGTTCGCGCCCTGGAGCACTGCGAAACCCCAGATCCAATCGAGCAGTTCGCGGCTCCCGGCGACCACTCCGAGCGAGACGTCGTTGTGCCCACCGATCGCCTTGGTCGCCGAGTGCAGGACCAAGTCCACGCCGTGGTCGAGTGGCCGCTGACCCAGCGGAGTGGCGAAGGTCGAATCGACGACCTTCATCGGACCGGCGATGGCGCCCAGTCGGTCCAGGTCGACGAGGTCCAGGCGCGGGTTGGCGGGGGTCTCCGCCAACAGCAACATCGTCCGACCGGGACGCACGGCCGCCTCCCACTCGTCGGGATCAGCGGCGTCCACGAAGCTCACCTCGATCCCGAACCTCGGACAGACCGACTGGAGGAGCATCTGGGTGCCGGCATAGATCTGGCGTTGCGAAACGATGTGGTCACCGCTCGAGCAGAGACCCAGCACAACCGCAGCGACCGCACCCATGCCCGAGCTGAACGCCCGCGCCGCCTCGGCTCCCTCGAGCTCGGCGATCGCCTCCTCGAACGCGTTCACACTCGGGTTGCCGTAGCGGGCGTAGAACGTGCTGGACGTTGTCGATGTCGCCATGCCCCTGGCGGTCTCGACCGAGTCGGCAACGAAGCTGGAGCTGGCCCACAGCACCGGCGCGAGCGCGGGACCGCTGCCGCTACGACCGGTGCGCACCGTCACGGTCTCGGGTGCGAGGCGCCGGTGCTGTCCCGAGTCGACCACCCCGGCGTCCGGGTCTGATCCGGTCCGATCGTCGGAAGGGGAATCGCTCACGTCGTCGTCTCCAGGAAGTTCGTGATCTGAGGGCCGAGCTGGTGGGTCTCGATGAGGAACCCGTCATGCCCGTGCGGCGAGTCGATGTCCACCCAGACGCTGTGCCCGCCAGACGCGGTGACCGTGTCGTGGATGAGCCTCTGTTGGACCGGTGGGTAGAGGGCGTCGCTGCGGACCGACGCCACGAGAACGGGAGCCTCTATCCGGCTGAGTGCCCGCTCCACGCCGCCACGCCCACGGCCGACGTCATGCAGGTCCATAGCGCGGTTCAGGTGCAGGTAGCTGTTTGCGTCGAAACGGCGAGCGAGCTTGTCCCCGTGGTAGTCGAGGTAGCCCTCGACGTCGAAGACCGGCTCCAGACGGAAGTCCAACTGGTCGAGCAGCGCCCGGTCGAAGCGATCGGTGAACACCTCGTCGCTGCGGTAGGTCACCTGAGCCGCCATGCGAGCTACCCGGAGACCGCCATGGGGGCCGCAACCCGGAGCCGCGTCGTAGTAGTCGCCGCCTCGCAGAGCAGGATCGGCGAGTATGGCCGACCTGCCGATGTGGCTCCACGCGATCTGCTGCGCCGAGGCCTGCGCTGCTGTCGAGGCGAGCACGAGCGACGACAACCGGTCGGGGAACATCACCGCCCACTCGAGCGCCTGCATGCCTCCCATCGACCCGCCGACGACCGACTTCCAGCGCGCTATCCCGAGCTCGTCGGCCAGCGATGCCTGGGTCCGGACGCTGTCACGGATCGTCACCACTGGGAACGCCGACCCGTACGGATCGCCGGTACGCGGATCGGTCGACGAAGGGCCCGTGGAACCCTGGCACCCTCCCAACACGTTGGCGCACACGACGAAGTCGCGATCGGAGTCCAACGCACTTCCGGGTCCGATGAGCGCGTCCCACCAGCCGGGTGTCGGATGGCCGGGACCTGAGCGGCCCGCTGCGTGGGAGTCTCCTGTGAGGGCGTGGCAGACGAGGATGGCGTTGTCCCGGGCGTCGTTGAGTTCGCCCCAGGTCTCGTACGCGATGTGGACCTCGGGAAGCGACTCGCCGCCCTCGAGCCGGAACGGCCGTCCATGTGCGACCGTGTGGAACCGACGGCGGCCGACCGGATCCCCGGGACGCCATGCGCCGGACGCCGGGATCGGCGTCGTGCAGGCTGTGTCTGTGGGGGTAGCGCTCACGTCGAGATGGTCCTGGGCTGGCAGACGGGCCGAGCGGGAGAACCGACGCGTGGGACGAACCCGATGAGGGGCTCGCGGACACTTGGTTGCCGGCCGATGTCGACCTGCCACATCCCTGCCGGAGCAGGAAGGCACCTTGGGTGTCCGTCCCAGGTTGCCGGACCCCGAAAGGCCACTCCTGATGATCTGACCATCCTAGCGCCGTGGCCGCCGGCTGGACCACCACTCAACCACCGGGTGGTCGTCCGGCAAGCCGTACGCGACGGTCATGGTCCGGGCGAACTCGTCGAACAGGTCCTCCACGGCGCCTCCCTCACGACCTGCAGCCTGCAGGAGCGACGCGAGCTCGGCACCGCGGGACCATGCGCGGGGTTCCACCGGAAGCGGAACATCCAGCAAGGACCGTGCGGACCAGCGCAGCGACCCCGGCGAACGGCCCGAGCCAAGGTGCGCCAACGCCGCGTGTGCGGCGACCGGTGGTGCGACCAGCGCGGCACCCAGATGCCAGACGGTCGGGTCGTGGTCGATCGGCTCGATGCTGATCGTCGGCGTGACCGGCACAAGATCGCCTCCCGGGTCGACCACGACTTCGAGCACCTTGGTCTGGGTTGCGACCAGCACCTTCGGACGCCGCCTGTTCGTGACCCAGCGGGCCACCTTCGGGGAGACCTCGCGAAGGAGTGGTTCGTCGAGCACGGGTGCACGGACCCGTCGACCACCGAGGCGGTGGGTGCCTTCGCCCCAGCGCAACCGGAACGGGTCGATCATGCCCACAGTCACCAGTGGACGGGCGGTCGTAGGGCCTGCTCCGGGGACCTGACATTCCACCGACGCCTCGCAGAGCGCATAGAACTCATCGCGGAACCCGGCGGTGGCAGTGGCGATGCTCCGCAGGGCCGGCCCCTCGAGCAGACCCACCTCGGGCACCCCGTGAACCAGCGCCAACAGCTCACCCCACCGAGTGGGAGCGGCAAGCGCCTTGTTCCAACGTCTGGTTCCGGTGTCGGACTGCCACACGACCTCGGTCCTACGGCTGGCGGCGCCTTCTCCCGCCGGTCCGACACGTCGCAGCACCGGCGCGCAGACGTGCACGTCGGCATCCGCGAACGGCAAACCGTCGTGGACCCACAACATGACGAGATCGCTGCGCCGCACCAGGGAGTCGCGCAGCAGTGAGGTGTCGCGTGCCGACAGCACCGACTGGGGTTGCACGAGCACGACGACGCCGCCGGGCGCCACCAACTCCACCGCGGCGGCGAGGAACAAGGCTGAGTCGTCGGTGTAGGCGCCCATCTCGGGGTGGCGAGCAGCGAGCTGGGCCCGACGAGCCGGCGAACGGCTCGTACGCAGGTCCAGCTGACCCAGGAACGGCGGGTTTCCGACGACCATGTCGTGTCCACCATCCGGGATCGCCGGCCAGTCGGGCGGTTCGATCAGCAGCGCGTCGCCCGGATGGATCCGCAGCTCGTCGACGCCCACTCGGGCACCCCGGCTCGCAGCCCAGTCGACGAGTACCTGACGGGCCACGACCAATGCTTCGGGGTCGTTGTCCACCCCACTCAGCCGCTCAGTCACCACCTCGGCCGCAGGGACTCCCGCGTCCGCGAGCCGGTCCGCGGCGGCGATCAGAAAGGCTCCCCCACCGCAGCTCGGATCGACCACCGACCTAGGTGTCCGTCCCAACGCCTCGAAACCGAGCTCGCAGAGCGCCGCGGCCACTGGCCACGGGGTGTAGTGCACCCCAGCAGCGCGTCTCGCGTCGGCTGACAGGCTCCGTTCGTAGGCGTCTGCCTTCGCCCGAGCTGCTCCGGAGTCGCTTCGGCTGGAGCTGTGGGCCACGGGACAACTGTGCCCCATGTGATCGGCTCCGACGATGATCCGGGCCGATAAGGTCCCGGAGGTGAGGTGGACGGTCCACGGCAGGAGACCGGTGTACGAGAGCAGCTGGGTGTCGCTGTCGCTGGTCGACGTCGAGGTACCCGGACTGCACCGCTACGAGCATCACGTCATCGAGGGTCCCGATGCTGCCGGCGTGCTCGTTGCAGATCCCGCGCGTGGTGTGCTGGCGATCTGGCGGCACCGGTTCCTCGCCGACGAGTGGACGTGGGAGATCCCCGGCGGGATGGTCGACCCGGGCGAGACGCCGGAGCAGGCAGCACGCCGCGAGTGCATCGAGGAGACCGGCTGGGAGCCCGGTGACCTACGCCTGATCCAACGCTTCAAGCCGATCGCGGGCCAGTCGACGCAGACGTTCTGGCTGTTCAACTCGGACCGGGCCACCCAGGTAGGAGAACCCTCGTCGGAGGAGGTGGAGCGGGTCGACTGGCTCGACGACGACACCGTACGCGCCGTCCAGGAACGCAACGAGGTGCTCGACGGGTTGAGCGTGATCGCCTTCCTCCACCACCTCGCAGGCAGCTGACAGCGAGCGAGGGCTCAGTCCGATCCGGGATCCCAGGCCGCCAAGTCCGCCAGACGCTCGTCGTTCGAGAACATCTCGACGATCGGCATGTCCAGTCCCAGCCGCTTCTGGAGGCGTTTCACCTCGAGCTCCTGGTTCCAGAGCACGAGCGACACCACCAGACCGGACTCGCCTGCACGGGCTGTCCTGCCCGAACGGTGCAGGTAGGTCTTGTGATCGTTCGGAGGGTCGTAGTGGATGACGACGTCGACCTCGTCGACGTGGATGCCGCGTGCAGCCACGTCGGTCGCCACGAGAACCTTCAGCTTCCCCGAGGAGAAGTTGTGCAGGGCCTTCTCACGCAGGTTCTGGCGCAGGTCGCCGTGGATGGCGGCTGCAGCGACGTCGAGCTCCTTCAGCTTGGCGGCGAGGCGGTCGGCGCCGTGCTTGGTGTTCGTGAACACCATCGTCCTGTCGCTGTGGCGAGCTATCGAGGCAGCCACTCGGGCCTTGTCCATCTCGTGCACGGTCAGGAACCGCTGGGTCATCTGCTCGACCGTCACCCCCTTGGACTCGACCTCGTGGCGTGACGGTTCGTGCTGATAACGCCGCACGAGGCTGTCGACCACGCCGTCGAGGGTCGCAGAGAACAACAGCGTCTGATGTGTGCCCTCGACGTTTCGGAGAATCCACTCGACCTGGGGGAGAAAGCCCATGTCAGCCATGCGATCCGCCTCGTCGATCACGACGTGACGCACGTCGGCCACCGACAGGTCTCCCCGCTCGATCAGGTCGATCGCACGGCCCGGGGTGCAGACAGCAAGGTCCACGCCCGACTTGAGCGCCTTGATCTGCTTGTCGATCGGGTCGCCGCCGTAGATCGCAGCGATCCGCACCCCGCGCGAGTGGGCCAGCGGCAGCAGCTCGTCACGGACCTGGGTCGCCAGCTCCCGGGTGGGCACGAGCGCCAGGCCTGTCGGCCGCCCCGGATGGGCGCTGGGAAGGATCTGCAGGAGCGGCACTCCGAATGCGAGGGTCTTGCCCGAGCCGGTCTTCGCCTTTCCGCAGACGTCCTGACCCGCGAGGATGTCGGGGATGGTCATCTCCTGGATGGCGAAGGCGCTGTCGATGCCCCGCTCGGAGAGGGCGTGGCACAGGTCGTCCGCCACGCCGAGCTTCTGGAAGGTCGTTGTCATTTCCGCATCTGCGATCTCATCTCCGCACCAGCGTACCGGCCGACCACTCCAGGCCCGGAATCGCCTGGGAGCATCGTGAGCGACCCTGACCTCCCGGGCACCCCCCTGGAACTGGTCGATTCCTGGGGTGCCCGCCACGCTGCGAGCGCAGCGATCGGCGCAGACCGCGCTGTGCATCGCCACGGCGACACCACGAGGGTCGTGCGCGTCGCGTCGATCACCAAGCTCTGCACGGCGTGGGCGGTCCTGGTCGCGTTCGAGGAGGGGGTGCTCGACCTCGACGATCCGCTGGGTCCGCCCGGGTCGACGGTCCGCCATGTCCTGAGTCACGCGAGCGGGCTCGACTTCGACACGACGGCGGTGCTCGCCGCGCCCGGGTCACGGCGCATCTACTCGAACACCGGCTACGAGCTGCTCGCCTCGCACGTCGAGGCTGTGACAGGCATCTCGTTCCCTACCTACATCACCGAGGCCGTTCTGGCTCCGCTCTTCATGGGCTCAGCGGAGTTGCGGGGCTCCGCCGCGAAGGACCTCTGGTGCAGCGTCGAGGACCTCCTCCTGTTGGCCTGTGAGCTCGCCAACCCCCGGCTGCTGCACTCCGACACCGCTTCCGAAGCGCTCCGGAACCAGTTCCCGGACCTGGCCGGGGTCCTACCCGGATGGGGTCGACAGGATCCGTGTCCCTGGGGTCTGGGACCGGAGTTGGTCGGCACGAAATCACCCCACTGGACGGGATCCACGGCCTCCCCCGACACCTACGGCCACTTCGGGGGCAGTGGCACGATGCTGTGGACCGACCCGACTGCCGGGGTCACGTGCATCGCCGTCTGTGACCGGGAGTTCGGCGACTGGGCCGTGGCGGCGTGGCCACCGTTCTCCGACGCCGTGCGGGCCGCCTACTCCTGACGCCTACTCCTGAACAGGATCAGCTTCGGCCGAGTCGTCGTCGGAATCGTCAGCGCCGTCGGCGACACCGGTAGCCTCGACGTACCCGGCTGGGCGGCCCACGTGCGCCTGGGGGTCACCGCCGGCACGCAGTTCGGATGTGGCGGTGGAATCGACAGGCGACCCCCGCCAGAAGAGCCACAGCAGGCCACCCACTATCGCGACGAGCGAGATCCACGTGTTGACCCTGAACCCGAGGATCTCGGTGGCGGTATCGATGCGCAGCGACTCGACCCACAAGCGGCCGAGTCCGTAGCCGACGACATAAACCGCGAGCCATCGTCCGGGTCGCAGCACCCAGCGACGTCCGGCGAGGACGATCAGCCCGGCCAACGCCAGGTTCCACAGCGCCTCGTAGAGGAACGTCGGATGGAACGTCATTCCGGGTGGGTATCCCTCGGGGAAATCGATCCGCAGCGCCCAAGGAAGATCGCTCGGACGACCGTAGAGCTCCTGGTTGAACCAGTTGCCCAGCCTTCCGATCGCCTGGGCCACCGGTATTGCAGGGGCAGCCGAGTCGGCCACATGCCGCCAGTCGATGCGCATCCGGCGGCATACGAGGACCCCGGCGATGGTCCCGAGCAGCACTCCGCCGGGTATGCCGAGGCCGCCGTTCCAGATGAGGAACGCGTCGGGCCACCAGCGACCGCCCGAATACAGCCTGCTCCAGTCGGTGATGATGTGGTACAGGCGGGCACCGAGCAGACCGGCTGGCACTGCGACCAGGGCGATCGTCGTGATGTCCTCGGGGTCACCACCCCGGGCGAACCAGCGACGCCGGGCGATGCTGACCGCCGCCAGGACCCCCAGCGCTATGCAGAGTCCGTAGAAACGGAGGCTCAACGGACCCAGCTCGAGAGACTGGCTGGGCGGGCTCGGCAGTGCAGCGAACATGTGGTGCATGTGGTTCGTTCTGTCCTGGTTCAGGGGGATGTCGTGGTCGGAGCAGTTGTCGAATCAGTCGTGGCGACTGTCGTCGACGGCAGCTGATCTGCCAGATACGGGGAACCGGCCATTCCCGCTGGCGCGTCTGCGTTGAGCACGGTCTCCCCACCCGGAAGCGTCAGACCGTCCCAGCGGAAGGCGCCTTCGGGTACGCATATGACCGACTGGTCGAGAAGTGCAGTGGCGAGAGCGCCATCGTCGGCCAGGGGGTCTACCGCCTGCCCGAAGGAGATTGCGACAACGAACGGTCGTAGCTGTCCCCGCTCCTCGAGCCCGTCGGCGAGACACGTCGCGACGTTTGAGCGGATCCTGCCGTCACCGAAGAACATCGCAGCGACGGCGTCAGCCATGTCCACGCAGTCTCCAACCCGCTCCACGACGATGTTGCGCTCCTCGTCGTTCAGCCCGATGTCGTTGAGCGACGAGCCCTCGACCCCGGGTCGGTAGCCCAGCTCGTTGAGTCGGGCATCGCCCAGGTCCTCGACTATCCGCTCCGCGGCGCATGTCGCCTCGGCGGTCGGCACAGACCAGAACGACGCATCGTCGGGTCGCTGCGTCAGGTCGTAGACGATTCCCTGCACCAGCAGCTCGCTCGAGGCCGGCTCGTCCTCGGGGAAGGACGGGACCGTCTGCTCATGTCGCTCGACGTCCGGTCCGTCGTCGACAGTCGAGGTCGGGCCACGATCGGCGCAACCAGCGAGGACCATCGCCACCGCTGTGGTCACGCCTGCCACGGCGAGCACAACCCTGGGAGTCACCGCGGCCTCTCCCGGACCGGTCCACCAGGACGTCGACAGCGGACGCGACGCCGTCCGGCGTGCTCGTTCTGCACGGTCTGGAGGGTAGTGCGGACCCGACGCCAGCCTGTGTCAGCCCGGATCACTGCACGACACGACGCAGCCTCCCGGATCGACATGGGCCCCCGGGTCAACACAGCATCCCGGCTCAGGAGAGTCTCCCTGACCGGCTGTCGGAGCTCATCACCGAGTCGAGGAGCGCTGACCATGCTGGGCCATCCGTGTGTGGCGGGTCGTCGACGACGGGGATGATCTCGAGCTTGACGCCAACGTCCTCGCGCTCAGTCACGGAGTCGGCCACGAGCTGATCGGGTACGACGACGACCCTCGCCGAACGGAGGATGCGCGCGGCGACTGACCAACGGAACCCGGCGCCCGTCAGCGGAGCCCAGAGAGCCACGACCACTGGCGGTGTTCCCGACATGCGGCCGGGCGAGGTAGCGAGCGTCAGCGCCCGCTCGCCGTGCAGCACGACAAGGTCGGACCAGCGTGTTTCATTCGACACCTGGTTGGCTGCGGCAAGTGATCGACGGACAGGGGCGAGGGTGGGTACGTCCTGTTCGAGCCCACCGCCTCGCCCCGGAGCGAGAGCCAGCGTACGGACCTCTCGTCCGGCACCAGCGAGTCGGTGGTGCAGATCGAGCGCAGAAAGGTTGGCGAGCGACGTCCGGGTGTCGCCGAGCAGTTGGAGGACCCTCGCAGGCGAGCCGGGTCCGGGCACTGGACCCGGCTCTCAGTCGGTCGGAGCGAGCTGCGCCTCAACCTTGGCGAGCGCCTCGTCCTCGGACACGTCCAGCGCGAAGCTCAGTTCTGACACGAGCACGCTGCGTGCCTTCACGAACATCGACTTCTCGCCCGCTGACAGGCCCTTCGACTGGTCCCGCAACGCCAGGTTCCTGACCACCTCGGCGACTTGGTAGACGTCGCCCGACTTGAGCTTCTCCTGGTGGTTCTTGAACCGCCGACTCCAGTTCGCTGGTTCACGGATGTCCTTCTTGCCGAGCAACTCGAAGAGGTCCTCGACCTCCTCGGATCCGATCGGAGGACGCATCCCGACGTCGTCGGCCTTGTCGACAGGTACCGACAGGGTCAGCTCACCGTGCGCCATCTCCAGCACCAGGTACTCGAGGGTCTGGCCGTCCATCTTGCGCTTGACACGCTTGACGATCACGGCTGCGCCGTGATGCGGATAGACCACTCGGTCTCCGACGTCGAATGCCACGAAATGTCCCTCACAGGTCGGTCGGGCGGGCCGGAGGAGCACCAGAGCGGTGACGGGGCCCGGAACGGACGTGACATGATAGCAGACGAGGGGTTCTGCGGGCCCCGTGGGCTGGGCTCAGGCGCCGAACAGCAACGGCTGACGGAGCGACCAGTCAGCCTCACCCCTCTCGCCTGATTCGCCGTCTCCCGCTTCTCCCCACACCAGCTGCACTGTCGTCGGCCAACGTTCGCCCCACAGCGACATCACCTCTCGCCCGAGGTTGAACCAGTCGCCGTGGGACGCGAAGAGCGGGTCTATCGCCCGGGCCCTGAATCCGAACCCGCCGTCCAGGTACCAGCGGTCTCCCACCCCGATTGATCGACCGCTGGCAACCTGGCCGCCGGCAAGTTCGAGGACGGCTCCGGCAACCGGAGCATCCAGACCGACCACGAGCAGTTCGGGGTGACCGAAGTTGCGTTGCAACCCGATCGTGTACGCCCAGTCGCAGCCGAGTTCGTCACCGACGAGGGCAGCGACGGTGAATCCCCCGTCGTCGAGTTCCTGTCGGCAGTCGTTGATGATTCCCTCCACATTCACCCGGGCATGATCCCCAGCGACAGACCGTCGGGCAATGGGTCGCATGGTCCACCCACGCCTGCCGCTGAGACCGCTGCCAGCCAGCGACAGGACCGACGCACACCGGTAGCGTTGTCGAGGTGACCGAGGGAGCAAGTCTCTTCCTCCTTGGGGTCGTGCGAAGCGAGGTGGGTGGCGCAGAGTACTTGCTCCACGGTGAGCAGCCTCGGATTCTCCTGACCTTTCTCGGCTGCCAGCACGAGATTCCCGCAACCAGCGATGAGCTCTCCGAGGCTGTCTGGGGATCAGGCCCGACCGACCGCTCCGCGGCGGCACTGCGCAAGATCGTCAGCAAGGTCCGAGCGTTCCTGTCCGCGAGCGTTGGCGACGAGGTCAGGATCGAGAACGTAGGGGGCTGCTACCGATGCACAAGCGGCAGAGCCCGCGTCGACGTGTCCGAGGCCACCGAGGCCGTCGCCATGGCCGGCGCGCTGCGACGCGACGGCCGCCAGGAGGAAGCGCTGGAGCCGGCGGTGCGGGCGACCACCTTGCTGCGAGCGCCGCTTCTTCCAGGTATCGACCGTGAGTGGCTGGTGGTGCGCCGAGCGGAGTTGCAACGGCTGCGCCGCAGGGCGCTCTGTATCGCTTCACAGATCGAGTCCCAAGTGGGAGCACACGACGATGCGATGGAACACGCCGCCGAAGCGGTGTCCCTCGACCAGTTCGACGAGGGATCGCATCGCGCTCTGATCCACGCCCATCTCGCAGCTGGCGACAACGGTGGAGCTGTCGTCGCCTACGAGGTGTGCCGCAGAGTGCTGTCCGACGAGTTCGGGATCCGTCCGTCTGCCGCCACGAACGCCCTGCACGATCGCGCGCTCGGGAGCTGATCACAGGGCCGCGACTCGACCGCGACTCGACCGCGACTCGACCGCGACTCGACCGCGTCTGGGCCGCGCCGCCTACATACGGTTGCACCTACAACCGTATGTAGCTCGTAGGAGGCCCTCATGTATCTCTTCTCACGCACCGCCACGGTCCGGCCAGCAGCTGGAACTCCCTGGGCGGTGGAAATCACCGAGTTGGTCCGTCGGCGAACCGGCCAGGACGTACGTCTCTGGACCAACGCATACTCGGCCGGGGTCGGCACGATGTCCTGGACCGCATGGTTCGAGGACCTCACTCACCTGGAGGTGTTCAGCAACAAGGTTGGCGACATGATGCAGACGGACGAGGCCTACATGGCTCTGATCGAGGACGGCGCATCGCTGATAGTGGGCAGTATCGATGACTCGCTGTCGGAGCTCCTCACGGCCCGCCCCGACCCCGAGCGGGATGTCACCTACGCAGCAGCGGTCCGAGCTGTGTGTGCTGCCGGTCACGCCCGCAGGGGACTCATGGTCGGCATGCAGATCGCTGAGCACGCCGAGCGAACAACCGGCATCCCGACGATGTTCCTCCGCTCGGTCACCGGCTCGTACGGCGGCGTGGGCTGGATCACCGCCTTCGAGGACATCGAGCAGATGGAACAGGGCGAGGCGAAGCTCGCGGCCGACGACAGCTGGATAGACCTGATCGACAGCGCTGAAGGCGCATTCGTCGAGAACACCGAAGCGACTACCCAGACCATCTACCGCCGGATCTGCTGACCAAGGACCTACCGACCAGCGACCTACCGACCCAGTCGCTTACGCGTCGCTGCGACTCGGCACGTCTCACGCGCACATTGCGCGCCAGACGTGCCGAGTTCGCTGGTCA
>CAYVDN010000024.1:0-26388 GCA_964450685.1 uncultured Microthrixaceae bacterium | reverse complement strand
CCGAGTTCGCTGGTCATCCGAGTTCGCTGGTCATCCGAGGCAAGCCCGCGGAATCGTTCGGCGTCAACTGCAGCCGCTGGTGGTTCCGCACTCGGAGCACACGTAGCAGGAGCCCGACCGGGTCATCTGGATTCCGCACTGCATGCACAGCGGTGCCGCTGCCGCAGGCCCACGATTGGACTCGTCCTCGTCACGCGGTGACGCAACAGGTGCCGGGTGGGAGGCGACGTCCATTCCCTGCGCTGTGGGTGTCGCCTGCTCCTCGACCCCCGGGAGCGTGGGCTGGAGACGTTCGGTCGTGCCGAGGATGCCCAGCTCGAGACGCTCCTCGTAGGGCAGGTACTCCAGGGCGAGCCGGCGGAACAGGTAGTCGATGAGGCTGTTGGCTATCCGAACCTCGGGATCGTCGGTGATTCCCGCCGGCTCGAAACGCATGCCGACGAACGCATGCACGAACGCCTTGAGCGGAACCCCGTACTGGAGCCCGTGACTGACCGAGATAGCGAAGGCGTCCATGACGCCGGCCATTGTCGACCCCTGCTTGGACACCCGCACGAACAGCTCGCCTGGGCGGCCGTCCTCGTACTCGCCGACGGTGGCGAACCCCTTGCAGTCCGCGACGCGGAACTCGAAGGTGCGCGACACCCTGCTACGGGGAAGTTTCTCGCGTGTCGGCCGTGCGGCGTGAGCGACCAGGTCGGCTACGACCGATTCGGGACCGGTGGACGGTTTTTCCGACTTGTCGGCCTTACCGGCGCTCAGCGGTTGTGCAACCTTGCAGTTGTCGCGGTAGAGGGCGACACATTTGATCCCGCTGCGCCAGGCGTCGATCAGTAGCTGCTCAACCTCCTCGACGGTGGTCTCCTCCGGCACGTTCACCGTCTTGGACATGGCCCCGGAGAAGAACGGCTGGATCGCGGCCATCATCCGAAGGTGTCCGCCGTAGGAGATGACGTTGTCGCCTATCGCACACGCGAACACCGCCAGGTGGGCAGGGTCGAGGTGCGGCGCCCCCAGGGCGGTGTGGTGCTCACCGATATGGGCGACGATGTCGGCGACCTGGTCGTCGTCGTATCCGAGACGACGCAGGGCTCGTGGCACGGTCTGGTTGACGATCTCGAGTGTGCCGCCGCCGACGAGCTTCTTGAACTTGACCAGGCCGAGGTCGGGCTCGATACCTGTCGTGTCGGCGCCCATCATGAAGCTGATCGTGCCTGTAGGTGCCGCGACGGTGAGCTCGGCGTTGCGGGCTCCCACGAGACGGACCTGTTCTGCGGCGTGTTCCCACAGCGCTACGAGTCGCTCGTTGAGCACGGGCTGGTCCTGCACGGTGGCGACCTTGCGCGCAGCTTCGAGATGCAGATCGTAGACACCCGACCACGCGTCCCGGTCAGCGTCGAAGAGCGGGGCCGCGCCCAGCCGCTCGGCGAGAGCGGTGGAGCGCTGGGCCGCGGACCCGGTGAGTATTCCGGTGACTGCTCCGGCCCAAGCCCGCCCCTCATCGGAGTCGTAGGGAAGGCCGAGCGCCATCAGGCACGCACCGAGATTGGTGTAGCCGAGGCCGATGTCGCGACTGCGAGCAGTCATCTCGGCGATCTTCTCGGTCGGGTAGTCGGAGGCGCCGACGAGGATGTCCTGGGCGGTCACCACGATCTGGATCGCGTGCTCGAAGGACTCGACGTCGAAGGATCCCTCATCGTCGAGGTACTTCAGGAGGTTCAGCGATGCGAGGTTGCACGCACTGTTGGCCAACCGCAGGTGCTCCGAGCAAGGGTTGCTCGCGTCGATGCTGCCGGCGCTCGGCGTGGTGTTCCAGCGGTTGATGGTCGTGTCGAACTGAACACCCGGATCTGCACACTCCCATGCCGCTTGGGCGATGTCTCGCAGAAGGGCTGCGGCGCTCACGGTCTCCACGATGCTGCCGTCCCCACGTGCGATGAGGTCCCAGTCGCCGCCATCCACAGCGGCCTGCATGAACGAGTCGCTGAGACGGACCGAGTTGTTGGCGTTCTGGTACTGCAGCGATGCCGAGTCTGCGCCGTCCAGATCCATGTCGAAGCCGGCGTCCCGTAGCACCCTGGCCTTGCGTTCCTCACGTGCCTTGCACCAGACGAACTCGTCGATGTCGGGATGGTCGGCGTCGAGAATCACCATTTTCGCGGCTCGCCGGGTCGTTCCACCGCTCTTGATCGTCCCTGCCGACGCATCGGCGCCACGCATGAAGCTCACTGGCCCGGACGGGACACCGCCACTGCTCAGCTGCTCCTTGGACGAGCGAATCTTGGAGAGATTGGCTCCGGCGCCGGAACCGCCCTTGAAGATCACGCCCTCCTCCACATACCAGTTCAGGATCGAGCGGAGGTCGTCCTCGACGTCGAGGATGAAGCATGCGGATGCCTGCTGGGCGACGCCCGGAACTCCGATGTTGAACCAGACCGGCGAGTTGAACGACACGTACTGGTGCACCAACAGGAACCGCAGCTCGTCGGCGAACGTCGCCGCCTCCTCTGCGTCTGCGAAGTAGCCGTCACGGGTGCCCCAGTCGGCGATCGCTCCCACGACACGGTCGATGACATGACGGAGGGACCGCTCTCGCCCGCCGGTGGCCTTGCCGCCGCGGAAGTACTTCTGGGCGACGATGTTCGATGCCGTCACCGACCAGTCGGCGGGGAACTCCACGCCAAGCTGTTCGAACGCGACCGAGCCGTCTCGGTGATCGACGAGCCTGGCGTCGCGGATCTCCCAGTCGACCACGTCGTACGGCGAGGAGCCGACAGTCGTGTTACGGCGCGCCAAGCGGCCATGCAACTGCTCAGGTGCAAGGGTCATCGGGGTCCTTTCGCTGCCTCTCGGGGGGAGTGGCGTTGGCTGCACATCGACATGCGAAGGGTGCGGGCACGGACGACCGGGCGTGGGCCAGTCGGATCACCTGGCCCCTCCGAGGAGGGTCCTGGGGATCCGATCCCCAGGAGATGAGACCCACCGAGGTAGGACCGCATCGGCCACCATTCCGGTCGCCCGCGCCGCGACCCGCAAGGGTGCACCCTAGGAACAGTGTCCTGTGGAAGAAAAGAGGTGAATCATGTGGATTTCGCGCAGAGTTACCCACAGCGATGTTGAAATCAACGACGTCGTGCGCGCAGCAGAAACGTGTAGCTGCTGTTCCGACGGCTTCGCCTGACCCGCCAGCGGTCAGGACGGAGGGAGTGCCGTGCGATCTGATGGAATCTCGGCCCCCTTCACGCTCGGCCACAGGCCCACAACCCTGTGGATGAAAGAAGGTGCTGGATAGGGTGCCAACATGCGCCAACTGCTGCCCCGGGAGATCTTCGAAGTGGCGCTCGAGGACCTGGAGTACCCCGACGACTGCACGATCCCGTCCGAACGTCCCTGGGTGATGGCGAACATGGTCGTGAGCGTCGACGGCGCCTACGCGGTCGACGCACGCTCCGGGGGACTCGGAACCGACGGTGACCGGCGGCTCTTCCACCATCTGCGACAGGGGGCCGATGCGATCCTCGTGGCCGCAGGGACCGCCCGCCAGGAGCGCTACAGGCGCCCCGCAGGGCCGCCTGAAGCCGTCCGTCGTCGGAGGAGCCGGCACCAGTCCGACCATCCACGCCTGGTGCTGGTCTCGAGATCTCTGAACCTTCCGGAGGACCTGCCGCTGTTCGGCGGCGACGGCGAGGTACCACTCGTGCTGCATCCGGCCACGGCGGCGGGCGACGGGCTGCCGCCGACGGTGGATACATGCGCTGTTGGAGACAAGGAACTGGACCTGGTCGCGGCACTTGCGATGCTGCGCCGCTCCGGCGTGGAACGGCTCCTCTGCGAGGGCGGACCCAGCCTGCTCGGGCAGCTCCACCAAGCGGATCTGATCGACGAGCTCTTCCTCACCGTCTCGCCGTCGCTGGTGGGTGGAAAAGACGTAGGCATCCTCGGTCGCACCCCGGCGCTCCAGCGTCGGATGCAGCTGCACAGGCTCATGGAGGAGGACGGCGCGCTCTTCCTCACCTACCGCAGGGCTCTCTGAGGCCGTGCGGAGGCGGAGCGATAGGTCAGTCGACAGCTGACCCTGCGGCACCGTCGGGTCCGCCAAGGAGCTGAATCTCCCGCTCGAAGTCCTCTGGCTCCTCGAAAGCCTTGTACACGCTTGCGAACCGTAGCGCCGCGACAGGGTCAAGGTGGCGGAGCCCCTCGAGAACGAGCTCGCCGACCTGTGCCGCGCCGACCTCACCCCGGTCGACGGGCAACTCGTCCTCGACCTTGAGCGCCAAGCTGGCGATGGCCTGCTCATCGACAGGACGCCCCTTGCAGGCTGCCCGGATTCCGATCTCGATCTTGCAGCGGTCGAAAGGCTCCCGCTGGCCGTCGCGCTTGACGACGACCGGTGCCGATTCCTCGAGCCGTTCGAACGTGGTGAACCGGTTCGAGCACCTCTCGCACTGACGCCGGCGGCGGATCGACGATCCGTCGTCTGCTGCGCGTGAGTCCACCACGCGGTCCTCGACGGATCCACAAGCGGGGCAGCGCATGAGAACAACGCTACTGCTCCGTCCGACACAGGCGCGCCACGGGGGCTCGACGACCACGAGGCCACACCCGACCAGCCAATGCACACGCCAAACAAAGCCTCAGCCTGCGACAGGCAGTCTCACGGTCTCACCCGCCCGGAGCAGACCCGACGCATCAACCGCTGAGCCGTCCGAATTGAGGTCGGTGATCCGTTCGACGACGTCGCGCGGGTCGGCGGACGGGTCGACCATCCTCGCGAGTTCCCAGAGCGTGTCTCCCTCTTCGACAACGTACGTCATCTCAGCGTGGACGGCAGTCGAGGACGACCCGGCGACGACGACAGCGCCCATGCGCACTGCCTGGGCGATCGCTGCACAGAGCAACACGACGACGCCGAGGGCAAGCAGTCGCCGCCTGAGGAAGACACGGCGCATGTGCAGGGCGTGGGCCGATCGCCCGCCTTGGATCACATGGAGTCGGGGCACCCCGGATCGGCCATCATCGACGCTTGCCGGCTCGAGCGCTCTACCGGTGTGGAGTTCTATGACTGCTGCCATCTGGTCATTCTCCGGAAGTGGTGTGACAAAGAAGCTCTTCCCGCTTCGAACGGATGTTCGGTCCACCAATCTGTTCGAACATTCGTTCGATGTCAAGTGGATGATCGAACGAATGTTCCGTTCCGGGAGCTGACAACTGCTAAGGTCCAAACATCTGTTCGACCGAACCGCTCGGAGGTCACCATGGCCAAGTCGTCTTCCACCCCCTCGGGCCAGCCTCAACTGACCGAACGACAGCAGGAGATCCTGCGCTTCATCGAGCGCACCGTGGGTGAACGGGGCTACCCGCCCTCGGTGCGGGAGATCGGCGAGGCCGTCGGGCTGGCGTCGTCCTCGACCGTGCACTCACACCTGCACACGCTCCAGCGACTCGGCTACCTGCGTCGCGACCCGACGAAGCCGCGGGCCATAGAGGTCACGGGAGACACCGCCAGCGGGGCGACCGCCGAGCGCCGGCCCACACGTCACGTGCCGCTGGTGGGCGACGTCGCCGCCGGGGTCGGCGTGCTGGCCCAGGAGCAGGTCGAGGAGTTGGTACCCCTGCCCGCCGACTTCACCGGCGAAGGCGAGCTGTTCATGCTCCGTGTCAGGGGGGAGTCGATGATCGACGCCGGAATCCTCGACGGCGACTTCATAGTGGCCCGTGTCGAACGCGACCCGCGCGACGGCGATGTGGTGGTCGCGGGCATTCCCGGTGACGAGGCCACGGTCAAGACCTTCCGCCGGGACGGGACCTCAGTGATCCTGGAACCGTCCAACCCGACTATGGAACCGATGCGGTTCGATGCCGATGAGGTGCATGTGTACGGCAAGGTCGTGACGGTGTTGCGCAAGCTCTGACTCCAACTGGCCGGCCGGCGGCGACGTGATGGCAGCAGCGCTCGGTCACCGCGACCGCGCTCCCGACAGCGGTGTTGCCACCGTTCTCAGCAGGATCGTCCGAGGCCACCCGAGCCGATCAGGTGGCCGACCATCAGTTGGCGTGGAGCGCTGCGTTCAGACCCTCTGACCACGTGCCTGAGCGGGGTCGCACCTCGACACGCCCGGTCGTCGAGTTGCGGATGAAGAGGAGGTCCGGGCTACCGCTCAGATCCCTTGCCTTTGCCGTGGTTCCGTCGGGCAGCGTCACGACGGTGCCCGAGGTGACGTAGAGGCCTGCCTCGACCACGCAGCGGTCTCCCAACGAGATCCCGATGCCCGCGTTGGCGCCGATGAGGCACTGCTCCCCCACCGAGATCACTTCCTTGCCGCCGCCGGAGAGCGTTCCCATGATCGATGCACCGCCACCTACGTCGGTGTCGGCGCCCACCACCACACCGGCCGAGATCCGGCCTTCGACCATGGCATTGCCCAACGTGCCCGCGTTGAAGTTCACGAACCCCTCGTGCATCACCGTGGTTCCCTCCGCCAGGTGGGCCCCCAGACGGACCCGCTCGCCGTCGGCCACTCGCACTCCCGAGGGAACGACGTAGTCGAGCATGCGTGGGAACTTGTCGATGCTGGTGACTGCAACGGGAACACCCGCTGCACGCAACCTGGTGCGTGCCATTTCGAAGGACGCGACGTCGCACGGACCGAGCGTGGTCCACACGACGTTCGAGAGCAGGCCGAAGACACCGTCGAGGTTCAGCCCGTGAGGCGCGACCCGCCGGTAGGACAACAGGTGAAGGCGCAGGTAGGCATCGTGCGCGTCGACCGGGGCATCGTCCAGGGACGAGATGAACGTGACGACAGGCCTCTTGCGAACCGGTAGGGGCTGTTCGGCCGGCACGTGGCCGGCCAGCTCGGACAGCACCTGCAGGTTCGGATGATCCCCACCGTCGTCCAGGACCGGTGCGCAGCGAGCGAGAACCTCGTCGAGCGCCTCCTCGGTGAGGGTGAACGTGCCAGCACCACCGTCGTGACCGATCACGTCGGCGATGATCGCCGCTGCTCCGAGATTGTCCCCGAAGTTGACCACCGGGAACCACGTGTCGAGCACCGAGTCGTCCGCCAGGGCATGTGTCGCGATGCCGATACCGAATGCGACCGGATCACGGTATCCCTCACGGCCACGCAGGGACCCGACCATGCGGGTGAACTCGTCACGGTCGCTCGGACGCAGATCGGACACGGGGCCTCCTCACCGGGGGTGCCGGAGCTCGGCACCATGCGGCAGGAAGCGTAGACGGCCCCGGGAAGCATCGATGCGGCCGGTGGACGGGTCGATGTGACCCAAGCAGTTGGTCTGCTGCCGGATGTCTCAGATCCCGTTGCGAAGGAGGTCGTCGAGAGCGGCGTAGGTGCGTTCGATGCTGTTGCGGTGGACCCGCTCCTCGGCCGTGTGGGCGACGGTCGGATCTCCCGGACCGAAGTTCACCGCCGGAACACCCCGCTCGGCGAAGCGTGCCACGTCGGTCCAGCCGAGCTTCGCGGTGACCCCCAGCTCGTGTCGGCTGATCATCGTGGCGACGACCGGATGGTCTACCGCCGGCAACGCACCGGACGACGTGTCGACCACGTCGACCTGGTCGCTCTGCTCGAGGAACGGCTCGATCAGATCCCGGACGAACTCCTCGGCCTCCGACGGCGAACGGTCCGGGGCGAATCTGTGCACCAGGTCCAGCTCGACCCGGTCGGGTACGACGTTGCCGGAAACTCCCCCATCGACGCGGACGAACTGGAGTGCCTCGTGGTACCTGCAGCCGAGTATCTCGGGTCTGCGTGGCTCATGGGCGGCCACAGCAGTCAGCAACGGAGCCAGACGATGTATCGCGTTGCGCCCCATCCAGGCCCTGGCGATGTGTGCGCGTGCGCCGTGGAGCACCAGGCGTAGCCGCATCGTCCCCTGGCAACCGGCTTCGATCTGCCCGTCGGTCGGCTCGCCGAGGAGAGCGACATCCCCCTCAAGCAGGTCGGGGCGGAGCTCGAACAGCTCCGCGAGCCCGCTGTGCACGGCAGCAACCTCCTCGCGGGCGTAGAAGACATAGCTGACATCGACCGCAGGTTCGGTGTGGGCGTCGGCCAGCGCTCCCATGACCGCCAGCCCGGACTTCATGTCGGCCGAGCCGAGCCCCCACAGGACGTCGCCTTCGATCCGTGGGACAGCGTTGCCGTTCGCCGGGACGGTGTCGGTGTGCCCGGCCAGGATCACCCTCGTGGCGCGCCCCAGGTTGGTCCGCGCAACAAGGTTGTCGCCGACGCGGTCCACCTCCAGGTGCGACATCGCGCGGAGTTCGCTCTCGATGCGATCGGTGATCTGGCCCTCGTCGAAGCTCTCCGATGCCACCGCCACGAGGTCGGCGGTGGCAGCGAGGAGGTCCCGACTCACACCCCGCTCTGAGGTGGAGGTGGGGGCGTCCCCGGAGACGGCGGTGGGAACGAACCGGGCGCGGGAGGGATTGAGCCCGGGGGCGGTGGGACCGAGCCCGGAGCCGGTGGAACCGGCGGGAGGTGTGGTGCAGCAGGGGAACCGAGTCCGCCCGGGGGCGGCGGAACGGGCGCGCCTGCTGGCGCGATCCCTCCCGGTGGCATCCCGCCCGGTGGGGTCATGGGTCGGTTCTTCTTCCACTTGGAACGCTGGACCAGGCCGACGATCAACACGATCAAACCGATCAGGAACAGCCCCACCCCGGAACCGCCACCGGCGAAGATCCCACCGACGCCGTCGAAGCTGGGGATCGGAGCGACGGCATACGTCCCGGTTCCGGTGCCCATCTCGTCGCCGCAGATGACGTCGTAGGTGGTCCCCGCCGTAGTGTCGAAGTAGTAGGCGAGCTCGAGGGTCTCGCCGTTCACCTCGAGGGTTCCGCTCGTCCCGGCTCCCGGCTCACGGATGGTGACCTCGTTGCCGGACGGGTCGTTGACGAGGCACCGCGCGGATGAATCCGACGTGAGCAGGATCCCTGCCTCGCCGGTCGCGCGCAACGTCGTCGGAGAGTTCAGAGGTGTGGTGTTGGCGGAGTTGATCGCGTCCGAGACGTCACCGATCATCCCGACGAACGACACGCAGCCGTAGCCGCATCCGGCGAAGCCGAGAAGTATGAGGACCAGACCGGCTATCAGCGCGCCCTTGGGGGCTTTCGTTCCATCTGCCATGAGACCTCCGGTTCCGTCGATCCGCGCCGAGTCGGTCGGACGTCGACGCAGTACCCGGTCGACGGTATCGCGGTGTCGGTGCCCGGTTGTGGGATCGAGCCCCGTCCCGCCTGCGACGGCTGATCAGCCGGTTGCCAGCCGTGCCACGAGCAGGTCCAGTCGGTCGTCGGGCTGCACCGCGGCGACACGTACGTGACCCGGAGCCGCGTCGCCGTAGAACTCCCCGGGGCTGACAACCATGCCGAGCCGACGTGCCAGGAGCTCCGCCAGTGCCCACGCATCTCCCCCCGGAGCGGGAACCCAGAGGTAGAAGCCACCTCCGGGCAGGGTCACTTCGAGTCCGAGCTCGGCCAGCACCGAGGCGATCGTCCGCAGACGGCGGTCGTAGCGTTCACGCTGGGCATCCACATGGGCCTGGTCGGCCAGCGCGGCCACAGCAGCCGCCTGGGCGGGGCCCGGAACCATGAACCCGGCGTGCTTTCGCACCTCGCTGAGGAAGTGGACGAGCTCCGGATCGCCTGCGTAGAAGCCGACGCGCAACCCGGCCAGGTTCGACCGCTTGGAGAGCGAATGCACGGCGACCACTCCGTCCAGGCCGCTCGACAGGATCGTCCGGCCCGGCCTGCCGTCTGCAGCACCCGACCCGTCCCAGGTGAACTCCGCGTAGCACTCGTCGGAGAAGACGGGCACACCGTTGGTCCTCCCCCACTCGGCGACCGAGCCGAGGTCGTCGAGACCCCCAGCGGGGTTGCCGGGAGTGTTCGACCAGAGCAGCAGAGCGCGGGCTGTGTCGTCTGGGTCGACCGACGACAGGTCGAGGCGCCATCGGTCATCGACGGCGACGGGGACTGCTCTGCATCCTGCAAGCGTGGCGCCCATCGCGTACGAGGGGTAGCTGACCGCGGGGTACAGCACCGTGTCACGGGAGGGGTCCCGCAGGCGCAGCCAGTGCGGAAGTCCCGCGACCAGCTCCTTGGATCCGACGCACGCGGCGACCTCGGCCGGGTCGATCCTCACGCCGAACCTGCGATCGAACCACGACGCTGCCGCCTCACGCAGGGCGACGGTTCCGATCGACGGCGGGTAGGACCGCTCCGTCCCGGATCGGGCCAGCTCACGAAGCACGGATTCTGGCGGGTCGTCACATGGTGTGCCGATGGAGAGATCGACCGCTCCCCCGGGATGCGTTCCGGCAAGTTCGACCAGGGGGGCGAGCCTGTCGTACGGGTACGGCGGAGGTCTGAAGGGCTCGGTCATCGAGCAGCCGTCCGCTCGACCCGGAACTCGTCGTATCGGGCGAGCTCGGCCTGCTCGAGACGGACACTCACCCGTACACCCGTGTCGTCGGGGGTCTCGGTCAGGACGTCACCCGAGCGGTGCAGCCCTGCAAGCACGTCGCCACGCGAATAGGGGACGTGCAGGTCGACGGGTGCGACGAGAGCCCGCAGCCGGTCGCCGATGCGTAGGAGCAACTCGTCCACCCCCTCCCCTGTCGCTGCTGAGATAGCGATCGAACCCGGGTGCAGCTCGGCCAGTTTACGGGCGTCATCGGAACGATCGGCCTTGTTGAACACGAGGAGCTCTGGCACCGAGTCACCGCCGATCTCGCGGACGACCTGGCGCACCGCCTCGATGTTGCCGTCGGGGTCTGCTGCGGACCCATCGACGACGTGTACGAGCAGATCACCCTCGTTCACGACGTCGAGCGTGGAGGCGAACGCCTGGACGAGCTGGTGTGGAAGCTTGCGGACGAACCCGACCGTGTCGGTCGCCAGCACCGACTCACCGCCAGGGAGCTTCAGGCGACGGGTCGTCGCGTCGAGCGTCGCGAACAGCCGGTCCTCGACCAGGACCCCGGCATCTGTCAGCCGGTTCAGCAACGTCGACTTACCCGCGTTCGTGTAGCCGACGATCACGACGTGACGCAGCCGTGAACGTCCCCGCGCCTTGCGCTGGGTCTGACGGTGCGCCGCTATGTCGCGCAGGTCCGCTTCGAGCTTGTGGATCTGACGTTGTATTCGCCGGCGGTCGATCTCGAGCTGGGTCTCACCGGGACCACCGCGGGTACCGATCCCGCCGATCTGCTGGCTCAGGTTGGTGCCCTTACCTCGCAGCCGCGGCAACCGGTAGCGGTACAGCGCCAGCTGCACCTGGGCCTTGCCCTCCTGGCTGTGCGCGTTCTGGGCGAAGATGTCGAGGATCACCGCCGTGCGGTCGATCGCCGTACGACCGAGCTGCTTCTCCAGGTTGTACTGCTGGGCGGGGCTCAGCTCGTCGTCGAACACCACGGTGTCGCAGTCGAAGGCCTCGGCCAGCTCACGGATCTCGGCGACCTTTCCCGAACCCACATAGGTGGCCGGATCCGGTGCCGAGCGGCGCTGCACGACCCGGGCGACTACGTCGGCACCAGCGGTGTCGACGAGTTGGTCCAGCTCGTCTAGCGACTCCTCGACAGCCTGTTCGTCATGCGGAGGGAAGCTGACCCCCACCACGATGATGCGCTCACGGAACGTGCGCTCGATGAACGCGTTGCTCTCTCCGCCGAACTCACCGAACCCGCCGCGGTGATCGGAGATCTCGTTCCCCGCCGCGATCGGCCCGGCCCCGTGTGGAGAGTCCTCCCGGTCGGCGGCTCGGTCGGGGTGATCGGCTCGGTCGGGGTGATCGGGGCGGCTCATGGCACCCGCACCTCGGCCACGAACACCGTCGGACCGGTGAGCAGCATCGACGAATCCGACCGTTCGACCACCGCGGCGCCGCCGGGCATCATGACCTGCACCCTGTCATCGACGAGACCCTGCTGCTGTGCAGCGACAGTCGCCGCGACCGCACCGGACCCACACGCCATCGTGATGCCCGCTCCGCGTTCCCAGACCCGCAGCCGCAACCGGTCGCGGTCCTCGACCGAAACCACCTCGACGTTGATGCCGGTGTCGTAATCGGCCTCGAGCTCGGGTCCCGACGCATGCAGGTCGATGTTCGTCGGCTCGTCGACGAACAGCACGAGATGCGGGTTGCCGATGTCGACCGTGGCCGTGTGCAGCGCACCGAATCGCTCGGTGGCGGGCCCAGGAAGCGGTCCGGGCAGAGCGGGCCCCATGTCGACCTGGAGCCACAGCTCCGCGTCCACGTCTCCACGGACGGTTCGAAGGCTGCGCACGCCCCTGGATGTCTCGATCCGCAGCGCTGCCTCCTGAACCCCCCGGGCACGTTGGAGCGCCTGGCCGAGGCAACGGATCCCGTTGCCGGAGATCTCCGCCTCCGATCCGTCGGAGTTCAACAGGACCATGCACGCATCGTCCTCTGGTTCCGATGCCTCGAGTCCGTAGATCAGGCCGTCCGCGCCCACACCGGTACGCCGGTCGCACAACGCCCTGGCCACCGCCGGGTCCGGAAGGACACCGGGGTTGTCGGAACCGAGAGCGATCAGGAAGTCGTTCCCGAGGCCGTGGTGCTTGGTCAGGTGCAGCATGGGGCTCCAGCGGATTCGCCGATGTCGGAGGTGTCGTCCACGGTAGTGGTGCCGGAGTCGCCGCTCCGAGCGGGTTCCGACTGCACCGGAACGGCTTCAGCGGTTCTCGCCTGCCCACAGTGCATCGAGGGCATCCAGCACTGTGAGCGGGTCGCCTTCGTGGTCGAACCAGGTGATGCGCGGGTCGCGTCGGAACCAGCGGATCTGTCGAACGGAGAACTGTCGGGAGCGACGTTCGATCAGCTCGACGGCCTCGTCCAGCGACAACTCGCCACGAAGGTGAGCTGCAAGCTCGCCGTAGCCGAGCGCCTGGGCCGCGGTGCGCGAGATGTCGCCGCGCTCTTCCAGAACCTTCACCTCGTCGAGGAATCCCTCGGCCAGTTGGACCTGGACCCGGCGATGGATCAACTCGCTCAGGAGCTCACGGTCGACGCGCAGGCCGGCGAGCACGAACGGGGTGTCCGGATACGTGTCGAGGCCGGGACCGAACGAGCTGAACGGTCGGCCCGATCCCTCGGTCACCTCCAGAGCTCGGACGATCCGTCGACGGTTGTCCGGTTCCATCCTCGACGCAGCCACCGGGTCGAGCAGCTCCAGGCGCTTGTGCAGAGCGCGCGTGTCGGGCTCCGACTCGATCCGGGCGGCCACCGCCGGGTAGCGGCCCGGTAGCTCGAGGCCGTCCACCACCGTTTGGACGTAGAGCCCCGTGCCACCCACCAGGATCGCTCGGCCCCCACGACGCTCGATGTCGGCGAGCACGTCGCGCACCGCAACAGCGAACTCGGCGACGCTGAACTCCTGGTCCGGGTCGACGACGTCCACCAAGTGGTGAGGAACCAGGGCCCGGTCCTCCCGACTGGGCGTCGTGGTGCCGATGTCCATACCTCTGTAAACGGCCATGGAGTCCATCGAGATCAGCTCGACCGTCTCGCCCCGCTCCCGGAGACGCACCGCCAGCGCCAGCGCCAACGCCGACTTGCCGGATGCGGTCGGGCCGACGAGCACCAGGTGGCGCACCAGGGGTTCCTCCCCGCTGCTCACGAGCTGATCAGCTCCACCGCCAGCGCGTACCAGTCCAGCGCAACGACATCTGGCGCGAAAAGGCCGTACGAGTCGACGAAGGAGGGAACCAGCATCGGTGAGAGCTCTGTGGCGATGCTCCGCGCCGCGACCGCAAGATCCCTGTGGGGGTCCCCTACCGCAGCGTCGGCCCAATCCAGAAGCCCGACCGCGCTTCCGCGGAAGCACCAGAGGTTCTGGAGGGTCGGACGTCCGTGGGTGAGCACGGTTCGACCGCAGCGACCCCCGACCGCTGTTGCGCCGTCGGCGAGAATCTCCAGGAGGCGGGTGTCGTCGACATGGCGATACTCCGCTGAGCGAGCAGGCCGCTCGCCTGTCGGCTGCGAAACGGCGACCCGGGCCCGCTCGACCAGCTCAGATGGGCCGACGGCAGCAGCCATCTCGGCCGTGTCCAGGTCCACACCGTGCAGTTGTGCCAGCACTGCACCGAGGCGGCGAACGGTTCCCTCGGCATCGACGCGGTACTCGATCGAACTAGCTGGCTCGCCCGCCTTCCCCGTGGCATCGAGCCCGCTTCTGGCGATCGCTGAAGACAGATCGATCGGGTTCCGACCGCCGTCGACCTCTCGGGATCCGGGTGTGTGCGGTCGGGTCACTCCGCGGCGACGGGAATCCGCACTCGGTGGGTCGGCCCGGCTATGACATCGACCAGGTGTCCGCGTAGGTGGGTGGTCGTGGCGTCGACGATCTCGACCGTCGCGTAGCTGCCGGCACGAATCGGCCGGTCGGGTTCGAAGTGGACCAGCCGGTTCTGTCGGGTGCGACCGCTCAACCGCGAAGGGTCGCGCTTGCTGGGCCCCTCGACGAGAACCTCCTCGGTCATGCCGATCCGGGCCAGGTTCGCCATACGCGACGAGCGCTCGACGACCGCACGCAGTCGCTCCATGCGAGCGGCGGAAACCTCGCGTGGGACGAACCGATCCGTCAGCTCCGCTGCTTCGGTTCCGGGGCGCGGCGAGTAGACGAATGTGAATGCACCGTCGAACGCCGCTTCGGCAGCGACCTCGAGGGTCGCGTCGGCGTCTCGATCGGTCTCTCCCGGGAAGCCGACGATGATGTCGGTGGTCACCGCGAGCCCGTCGATGCTGGCGCGCGCTGCGCCCAGACGCTCCAGGTATCGCTCGGCCGTGTAGCCGCGGTGCATCGCAGCGAGGATGGAATCGCTTCCCGACTGCAGTGGCAGGTGCAGGTGCTCGCAGACCGAGGTGACCTCTGCCATTGCCGCGATCGTTTCAGGTCGCAGGTCCTTGGGATGCGGGCTGGTGTAGCGGACACGTCGGATGCCCGGAACCGAACCGACGGCTCGCAGCAGGTCGGCGAATAGCGGACGCGCCTTGAGCCCGTCCGCGGCCGTCCCGGAAGCCGCTTCGCCGATCAGGAACGAGAGCTCTGCGGTCAGCTCCTCCGCCGTGCGGGCAACGTCATCATCGGAGCGCTCGTCGGACCGTCGGGCACGCAGCGCCAGGTCGCGTCCGTACGAGTTGACGTTCTGGCCGAGCAGCGTGATCTCGGTGACACCCTCGGACGCAGCGCGTTCGACCTCGGCGACGATGTCTCCGAACGGACGGCTGAGCTCGGGGCCTCTTACCGCGGGGACAATGCAGAAGGCGCAGCTGTTGTCGCAGCCGATCTGGATGGTGACCCAGCCTGCGTAGCCGACCTCTCGGACGACGGGCAGCGCCGACGGGAACAGCTCGTGGTCCTCGGCGACGGTCGACTCGAGGATCTCGACCACCGGGTGGCCGGATGAGCGGCGCTCGTGGAGCAACTCGACCGCACGGTGCACGTTGTGGGTCCCCATGACGACGTCGACGTACGGCGCTCGATCCGCAATGGAATCGCGGTCCTTCTGCGCCAGACAGCCCGCAACCACGATCTCCAACCCGGGGCGACGATCCTTGAGGCTCTTGAGGTGACCGAGGGTGCCGTAAAGCTTGTTGTCGGCGTTCTCACGGATGCAGCAGGTGTTGAGCACGACGACATCGGCTTCCTCGACATCGTCAGCCGGAACGAGCCCGTCCGCTTCGAGCAAACCCGCGATTCGCTCGGAATCGTGCTCGTTCATCTGGCACCCGAAGGTGCGGACCACGTAGGTGCCGGACATCGCGATGCGGCTCGGGGTGTGGTACACGACGACCCTACCCGGCCCCAGCGCACGGTTGGGGTCGACGAGGTTGCCGGCGATGCCGGTCGACTCAGTCGATCGAGATCGGCTCGACGTCGGGAAGCAGATCGATCGGGGCATCGTCATCGACCTGGCCGATACCGACCTCGGCCAGAATGCGATCCGACACCTCGACCATGACCTCGGGGTTCTCGATCAGGAAGTTCTTGGCGTTCTCACGCCCTTGGCCCAGCTGCTCACCCTCGTAGGTGTACCAGGCACCGGACTTCTTGACGATGTTGAACTCGACCGCCATGTCCAGGGCGGTGCCTTCCCGGCTTATGCCCTTGCCGTACATGATGTCGAACTCGGCCTGCTTGAACGGGGCGGCCATCTTGTTCTTCACGACCTTGACCCGCGTCCGGTTGCCGACCACCTCGACACCGTCCTTGATCGCCTCGATCCGGCGAATGTCGAGCCGTACGGATGAGTAGAACTTGAGTGCTCGTCCACCCGGGGTTGTTTCGGGGGACCCGAACATCACGCCGATCTTCTCGCGCAGCTGGTTGATGAAGATGCAGATGGTGTTGGTCTTGTTGAGGTTGGTGGTCAGCTTGCGCAGCGCCTGGGACATGAGTCGAGCCTGGAGACCGACATGGGAGTCGCCCATCTCTCCCTCGATCTCGGCCTTGGGGGTGAGAGCAGCGACGGAGTCGATCACGATCACGTCTAGCGCTCCGGACCGGACGAGCATGTCGGCGATCTCAAGGGCCTGTTCGCCCGTGTCCGGCTGGGAGATGAGCAGCTCGTCGACGTCCACGCCGATGCGCGACGCGTAGCTGGGGTCCATTGCGTGCTCGGCATCGACGTAGGCACAGATTCCCCCGTTGCGCTGCGCCTCGGCGACGACGTGCATGGCCAGGGTGGATTTGCCCGAGGACTCGGGTCCGTAGATCTCGACCACGCGGCCACGGGGCAGGCCGCCGATACCGAGAGCGATGTCGAGCGAGAGCGCACCGGTGGCGATGGACTCGACGTCCATGGAGGACTTCTCCCCCATCTTCATCACAGAGCCCTTGCCGTACTGCTTCTCGATCTGTCCCAGAGCAAGCTCCAAGGCCTTCTCTCGTTCTGGTGTTGCCATGTCGGTTCGTCCTTCGTCGGGTTGGCCGGGGTCTCCGGCGCTTCCAGTGGGGGAAACTTCGACCGGAGAGCACCTGTGCGGGTGACCTCCGGACCGTGGGGAGGACCGTACCGACGAGGTCTGACAACGAACGCCGGACGACGACATGACTGTAGTTACGAACAGGCGTTCGATCAAGCACCTTCCTGCTGACGACGGGTGCGCACCACCACCGCCGCACCACCCAGGGCGCCGATCAGCACCACCGCCACCAACACGCCCCACGGGATGCCGGCGCGGCCACCGGATCCGTCGGCCGCCCGGGCCGACTCGCCCTCGACCCGTGCGTCGTCTCCGCCACTGCTCCCGTCATCACCGGGGGCCTCTGCTCCGGACGCGCCGGGAGCGCCCGTGCCGGACGGCTGGTCGGCGACGGTTGTCTCGGCTGCCACATCGGCCGGCGAGGTCGAAGTACTGCCGCCAGCACCGGCGTCGGGCGCTGACTCGCTCCCCGAGCCGGTGCCAGTCGAGTTTCCGCCCGACGTCGATCCACCACCGGAGGATCCGACACCTGACGACGTCGTGGGTGGCGGGGTGGTTCCGGATGGTGACGTCGTGGGTGGCACCGTCGTCGGCGCAGCCGTGGTGACCGGGGCCTCACAGGTGACCGTCGGAGCCGAGATCCGCGGTGGGGTGTCCGACGACGACGAGTCGGACCAGACCCAGCCTTCGACAGCACAGCGTGTCGGGAGCCGGTATCCACCTGCACCGACCTGGGAGTAGCTCCAGGAGCCGCCGCTGGCAGGCGCATGCCAGTACCGCCAGTAGGCGAACCCGGCGTCCGGACGGTTGCCGCAACCCGTGGTCGGCAGGCCGTCGATCGCGCAGACGAATCCACCGTCCAGGCGCACCTCGTGACCAGCAGCGCGCAGCGCGTCCAGTCCGGTGGCCCCGTGACGGACCGTCACACAGCGGCTGCTCGGAGATCCGGAGCCCCGGTCGACCACCATGACCACGGCGACCTGACCTGAAGGCGCCGGTCCGCAACCCTGCGCCCCGGCCGGCTGCGACGGGCCGGCCAGGGCGAGGATCGACTGGACCAGCAGCGCCAACGCGACGACAGCTGTGGCTGTTCGACGAGGCGGAACCGGTCCGGCGGACACGTCTTCTCAGACCTCCCGGCGACGACCCGACAGGACCAGTGCCGTGCCGACGAGCAGCGCTAGCGCCCCCGGCACCGCGAGCACCGATTCAGTACCGGTCGTCGCCAGCGTCGACGCACCCGTACTCGTCGATGCGGAGTCCGCGTCGGTCGAGTCGGCGCTGAGCGATGCATTCTGCACCTCGGCCGACTCGGTCGTAACGACCACCGTGGTTGTGGACTCGGTTGTGGTGCTGGTGACAGCGGTGGTCGACGTGGTCGAGGTCGTGGACGTGGTGGATGTGGTCGTGGTGGTGGAGCAGTCCAGCGGGGTCACACCATCGGCTACGTCTCCGGGTTCGAACACGAACGACATGCCAGCTGCGGGAGCGAGGGCCTGAGCTGTGGCGAACCCGTTCGGCGCACCGTTGGACCCGGGGAAGGTGAACGCACCCCGGTCCGCCTCGGCCGCCTCGCATCCGAGCTGGAACGAGAGCAGCGCTGCGAGCGGGGTGCTCTCCTTGTCGGCGAAACGAGCCGCGTCGGCCTGATCGACAGCGATCAGCGACGACAGGACCAGCGCGGTGGAGTTGGGGTCGGTGCCATATCCGGCCATCTGCCCCCATCCGCCGTCGGTCTCCTGTGCACCGTCGAGCCAGTCGAGCGCGGCCCCAACTGCTTCGCCTTCGCCCTCTCCCAGCGCGGCGAGTGCAGTGACCGCAGCCGATGTGGCGTTGGTGTCGGGACCGACGAACAGAGCCGGGTCCGCAGCACACGGTGCGGACAGATCTGACCGGTAGGGCATCCATGCACCAGCGTCCGCGCCGGACTCGCACTGCTGCGAGGTGAGCCAGTCGACCGCGAGCGGGTCGGGGGTCTCGCCGACGGCGATCAGCGCGGCGATCGCGTAGCCCTGCCGGAAGGCACCGTCATATGTCGGCGATGAGGTTCCGTAGAGCCCGGCGTCGGTTCCTTCGACGCGCATGCTCGCCTGGAGCCTGGCAACCAGGTCGCTTCCGGGCGCAGCTCCCACCGACCGCGGGTCGTTGCCGGTCACCACAGCGAGCATGATCGCCCTCGCCAGGCGACCGGGAGAATCGACTCCGCCCACCGTCACCGCCGCGTCGCGGTTGGTGACGAGCGACTCCCATACGTCGTCGACCTGTGCGCCGCCGGTTCCTGATGCGACTAGACCGAGCGCGCCGTCCAGCGTCACCCCCCAGTCGGGCGAACCGAAGTTCTGCATGGGAATGCCCGAGTCCAACTGTGTCGCCAGCCATGCCGCCCCGTAGCGGGCGGCCGTTGGTCCGTCCTCGGTGGGCGCTGCACCTGCAGCACCCACGCCTGCACCCAACACGATCGCCGCGGCACCAACCGCTGCGATCCAGGACCCGGTCTTCATCCGGCGCTTGACGCTCCGCCCGTTGTTCGTCGTTCCCACCACAGCACGCTCCAATTTGTCCGGGTACAGACCCCGGACAAGCTGCACTCGATCGGCATCACGGTCGAGGTTCGGCGTGCCGGCTCCTGCACCGCTTTCCACGACGGTCGAAGAGGAGCCAACCCCACAGCAGGTACTCCGACTCGTGGCGCACCGAGGCGCACCACCCACGGCTGCGGGACAGTGCCGGCATCTGACCGGCTTCCCCCGCTACGGGACTGGATTGACTTCGTCCCCGACTGTACCGAAGTACAGATGCCGGCTGCGAGTGGAGATCTCAGGTGGAGCGCGGCAGCAGTCGCAGGCCGAGCTCCTCGAGCTGGGCCGGATCGATCCCGGTGGGGGCCTGCGTGAGCGGGTCGGCCCCGGACTGGGTCTTGGGGAACGCGATCACCTCGCGGATGTTCTCCTCGCCGAGCAGCAGGGCGACGAGGCGGTCGACGCCGAACGCGAATCCGGCGTGCGGCGGTGCGCCGTAGCGGAACGCGTCGAGCAGGAACCCGAACTTGAGCTGGGCCTCGTCATCACCGATGCCGAGAAGATCGAAGATGCGCTGCTGCACGGCCCGGTCGTGGATACGGACGCTGCCGGAGCCGAGCTCCCATCCGTTGAGGACCAGGTCGTACGCCTGCGAACGGACCGAGAGCAGCTGTTCGGCATCGCCGTCGAGCAGGTGCCAGTCGTCCTCGTGGGGCATCGTGAACGGGTGGTGCGCCGGCACTGGGCGGCCGGTCGACTCGTCGACCGACTCGAAGAGCGGAAAGTCCACCACCCACAGGAACCTCAGGCCACCCTCGTTCACCGGAGGCCGACCCAGCTCCAGGCGCAGCAGCCCCAGCACGTGTGACGCCTTGGCCCATTCGTCTGCGACCAGGTAGAGCACGTCGCCGACCTGGGCACCACAGCGTTCGACGATGTCGGCCAGCTCCGCCTGCGAGAGGAACTTGGCGACCGGCGAGTTGAGCGTCGCAGTGCCGTCCTCGCCTGCTTCGACGCGCATCCAGACGAGGCCCTTGGCACCCCAGCGCTTGGCGCGATCGGTCAGGTCGTCGAGACGGCTGCGGGTCGTGTCCGCCGCCGCTCCCTCGTGGCGCAACGCCTTGATGCTCGCCGCCTTGAATGCGTTGAAGCCGGTTGCCGCAAACAGGTCGGTCAGGTCGATGAGCTCCATACCGAAGCGCACGTCGGGTTTGTCGGAGCCGTACCGGTCCATGGCTTCACGCCAGGTGATCCGCTCGACATCTCCGAGCATCTCGCCAGTCACTTCGGCGACCACCGCGGACACCGCCGAGCTGATGACCGCGAGCACGTCGTCCTGGCTTGCGAAGCTCATCTCGGCGTCGAGCTGGGTGAACTCGAACTGGCGGTCCGCGCGCAGGTCCTCGTCGCGGAAGCACCGGGCGATCTGGTAGTAGCGGTCGACACCGCCGACCATGCACAGCTGCTTGAACAGCTGCGGGCTCTGGGGCAGCGCGTAGAACGTGCCGGGGCGGGTTCGGGCCGGCACCACGAAGTCGCGAGCGCCTTCGGGCGTCGAAGCGATCAGCATCGGTGTCTCGACCTCGACGAAGTCCTGTGCGTCCATCGCTGCACGGATGGCCCTGTTCACCCGCGCACGGGTCCGCAGGTTGCGCTGCATCTCGTCCCGGCGCATGTCCAGGTAGCGGTGACGCAGCCGGACCGTCTCGTCGACGTCAGCAGCGCGCTCGTCGAGCGGGAACGGTGGCGGTTCGGCAACCGAGAGGATCTCGACGTAGCACTCGCCGACCTCGACCTGACCGGTCGCCAACTGGTCGTTGACCGTGCCCTCGGGGCGCGGACGGACCGTCCCGGTGATCCGCACGACGTACTCGCTGCGCAGATCGGCCGCGCCGTCGACGACACACTGGACGATGCCCGTGTGGTCGCGCAGGTCGACGAACGCCAGGTGCTCACCGTGCTCGCGGCGCCGGGCGACCCATCCGCAGAGAACGACCTGCTCGCCGATCTGGTCGGTTCCGAGGTCGCCGCAACGGTGGGTGCGCATGGAGGTGGAGTCGGATATCACTTGGTTGTCCTGGAGTTGTCGGTGGAACTGGGCTGGGACGTGTCGCCGTCCGGGATGGGACGACCGGTCGGGATCAGGCGGCGGACCTCGTCGACGATCCGGCCCCTGTCGACGCGCTGCTGGTCACCGCCCCCGCTGAGTTGGCGGACCGTGACCGCGCCGGTGGCGGCCTCGTCCTCCCCGATGATCAGCGCCACGGTCGCTCCTGAGCGGTCAGCGCTCTTCATCTGCGACTTCATCGATCCCCCACCGAAACGGCGATCGGCAGGGATTCCGGCTCGGCGCAGCTCGTGGGTCAGATCGCGAGCGGCGGTGCCGTCGACCACGTCGATGACGTACACGTCGACGCTGGCGCGGACCGCGGGGAAAACGCCTTCGGCATCGCACGCCAGGAGGATCCGGTCGACTCCCAAGGCGAAGCCGATGCCGTCGGTCGGAGGGCCACCGAGGTCCTCGGCGAGGCCGTCGTAACGCCCGCCCCCGCCCACGGCGTTCTGGGCAGCATCGAGTGCGGTCGCTGCGAACTCGAAGGTGGTGCGACGGTAGTAGTCGAGTCCCCGGACCAGCAGCGGCGACTCTGTGTAAGCGACACCCACTGCGTCAAGGCCCTGGAGGACTCGGCTGTAGTGCGTTGCGGAGGCATCCGAGAGATGGCCCGAGATCAGCGGGGCGCCCGCGACCACCTCACGATCAGCTGGTCGCTTCGCGTCGAGCACGCGCAACGGGTTGCGTCCCAGCGTGGCGACTGCGGCGTCGCTCAGTTCGTCGCGGCGCGACTCGAAGTACACGCGGACTGCCTCGGTGTAGCGGGCACGGTCGGCCTGATCGCCGAGTGAGTTGACCAGTAGCTCGACCCTGGTGAGGCCAAGGGATTCGAAGAACCTGGAGGCGAGCGCGATCACCTCGACGTCGAGATCAGGGTCATCCACGCCGAGCACCTCGACGCCGACCTGGTCGAACATCCGGTAGCGACCCTTCTGTGCCCGCTCGTGACGGAAGTTGGTGCCCGAGTACCAGACCTTCCACGGCAAGATCGGACGGTGCTGCACGAACGATCGCACGACCCCAGCAGTGATCTCGGGCCTCAGCGCTATGCGCGAGCCGTCCTTGTCGACGAAGTCGTACATCTCCTTGGTGACCACGTCGGTTGCCTCACCGACGCGCAGGAACACCCCGAGCTCCTCGAGCAGGGGTGGAACAACCTCTCCGTAGCCCGCCGCGGCGGCCATACGAGCGAAGCGATCGACGAGATCCCTGCGTCTGGCTGAGTCGGGCGGCAGGACGTCGTGCATGCCCTTGAGGGTGCGGAAGCTGCTCGTCGGAGGCGCAGCGGCGGCGTCAGTCACGGCGTCCCACGCTATCGGAGCCGTGCCCGGCGCCCAGAACCCGAAATGCCAGGCCTTCTGTGATGCGTGGTCGCGGTGGACACCGCGACCACGCATCACAGAACGGGGCGCTGCTTACTGGGCTGAGCGGTTCATGAACGACCGGACCTGATCGAGCAGGTCGTCCTCGTGCCAGTGGTAGATCGTCGGTACTCCGGTCGCCTCCTGGTGAGCGAGAGCGATCCAGTCCATGATCCTGTGGCAGTCCTCGTCCTCATCGACTCGCGTCAGACCACCGAGAACGCAGGCCGGGGTCGACGGGTCAAGGCAGATGGCGACCGGCAGCACGTAGGTGCAGGACCGCATCAGCTTGATGGTGCCGTCGTAGAGCGGCTGGAGGTGCAACGTGTTCGTCTCGCCCGGGTCATCACCGCGGCGCTGACGCCACGCAGTCCGCGCCTTCTGCATGAGCTTCGGCAACATGAGGTCCTGGCTGCCGCTTGCTGCCATCGCCAGCAGCTGCCCGCCGAGCTCCAGGCGCTGGTTGAGCTCGTCGCGCATGACGATGTTGTTGGCACGAGCCAGCTCCGGATCCAGCTTCGAACGTCGTCTGGAGTGGGTCTGGGGCACCGACAGGTAGGTGCGGCCGCCCGACTGCAACAGCTGGATCGCCGGAATGTTGAACGCTTGGCGGGTCGCCACCATGCGTGACACCAACACGCTCATCCGATCGGCTGTCTCGGCGAGTGTGGTGCGCTCCCCGAGCACCCCGAATGTCCGCTCCGGCGAGTTCAGCGCTGATTGAAACGCGCCGATCACCAGGGCGATGTCGATGATCTGGCCGTGGTTGGTGACAAGTGCGACGTTCGCGTTCTCGACGAACAGCAGGTGGTAGAGCGCCGTGAACAGGTGATCGTTGCGCGGGTCGCTGAACGCGGGCGTGAGCACCTTGTCGACGTCCGGGTACGCCGCTTTGACGTAGAGCTCGAGCGTCTCGATGTTGGACGGGTTCGGCTCGACGACGACGCACGAAGGGTCGTGGAACGCCAGCGCCGGGTTGTAGTCGAGCTCCTGGAGAATCGACGAGTGCGATGACCGGACCAGGCTCGTGAGCATGTTGTAGTAGGCGACCGGATCGGTGGTTGCCAGGAGCTCACGGGCACGCTCGACCGATGCGGCCGAGGCATCCGACTCCGGGCTCGCCCCCGGACCCGTTCCCGAACCATCGGCCGAGCCGGATGAGCCCTCCGCAAATCCGGGATCAGAGACGCCGGGCGACGACTCGTTCGGGCCGTCGCTGCTGTGAACCAGCTGGAGTGCGGGGGTGCTGGTGGACCTGGTGCGACGCTCACGAGGTCCGCTCATGGCGGGGAGCCGTCTGTCGCGTCGGTGCTCATGGCAGTTCCTGTGGTCGACACCGTGGATTCCGACCCCTCCTACCGTCCCGAAGTTACGACACCGTTGCCAGGTGGTGCACGGAGGGAACGCCGACGTGTCATCCGGGATCGCGTCTACCCTCTCGGAGTCAGCGGGAACTCGGTTGGGGGAGGTGACATGGCCAAGAAGAAGAAGTCCGACAACAAGAAGTCGGACAAGAAGAAGAACAAGAAGTCCGACAAGAAGAAGTCGGGCAAGAAGAAGAACAAGAAGAAGAACAAGAAGAAGAAGTGACACCGGTCGGCCCCGGCCATCCCGGGGCCGACGGGTGTGCCCCGAGTAGGTCGGCGTGGACCGTCACTCCGGTTTGCTCTGTCAGGTGGCGTGGATCCAGATCTCTTCCAGATCCCCGGGTCGACGGCTCGCGATCATCGAGAACAGCTCGATGCGCATCTCTGGATCCATGACGGTGAAGTCGATTCCGTACATGACACGCCCATCGTCCCGGGGCACCATCCGTCGTACCACTCCCCTGGCTGTGCGCCCGTCATGGGACAGCTCTACCGCCGATCGCACCACGAGCCCTTCGATTGCTCGGGCGATGACTCCCGCACCCGACACGGACAGGTCGACCAGGTAGGCAGGTTCGCTCACCTCGACCCGCTTGATACCGCCGAGCAGGCCACGCTGGCGTTCGGTCGCCTTCATCTGCATGGCCACAGGTCCGACCGGTCCCCGCTCGGCTATTCGTCGTTCCCTGTCGTGTGATGCCATGCGGTCTTCTTCGGCACCTCGGGTACGTCGGTTGAACCTGTGTCAGGCGGTTGGGGACCCGTTCGTGGATGCGGCACCGGGCACGACCCGGTACGCGTCGTACACGGAGTCGATTCCGCGTAGGCGATTGAGAACCTGGTCCAGATGCGACGGATCACCGAGCTCGAACTCGAACCGCATCTTCGACACCCGGTCGTGGCCGCAGTGACTCTGGCTGGAGAGGATGTTGACGTGGTTGTCGGACAACGTCGAGGTGACGTCCTGCAGCAGGCGTGGCCTGTCGAGAGCCTTGACCTCGACCAGTGCGACGAAGTGCCCTGCGGCGTCGGTGTCCCAGTCGACGTCCACGATCCGCTCCGCCTGCGCACCTGCCAACGACGACGCATTCGCGCAGTCGGTCCGGTGTACCGACACTCCACGGCCCCTGGTCACGAACCCGATGATCGGATCGCCGGGCACAGGTGTGCAGCAGCGCGCCATCCGCACGAGCATGTCGTCGTAGCCCTCGACGTGAACCCCCGCCGGCCGACCCCGGCGACGTGTCGCAGTCCTGTGCGGGGTCGACACGACCTCCTCGCGGGATACGTCCGGCACCCTCACGAGTGCTTCGACGCGACTGGCAACCGACTCCGGGGAGGTGTGGTGCTCACCGATGCTCGTGTACATGGCGTCGACACTGGCGAACTTCAGCTGCTCTGCGACCGTCACGATCGCATCACCGCCGAGGATCTTCTGTACGGGTAGCGCCGCCCGACGCATGGCCTTGGTGAGTGCATCCCTGCCGGACTCGAGGGCGTCCTCCCGTCGCTCGCGTGAGAACCACTGACGGATGCGGCTCTGCGCGCTTCGGGTGGCCACGAAACCGAGCCAGTCACGGCTGGGGCCTGCCCCAGCAACCTTGGAGGTGAAAATCTCGACGGTGTCGCCGGAGGTGAGCTTGGTGTCGAGCGGAACCAGCCGCCCCGCGACACGCGCACCTATGCAGCGGTGCCCGACCTCTGTGTGGATCGCGTAGGCGAAGTCGACCGGCGTGGCACCGACGGGAAGTGTCACCACGTCGCCGTTGGGAGTGAAGACGAAGACCTCGTCCTGGTCCAGGTCGATCTTCAGGTTCGCCATGAACTCACCCGGATCGGTCATCTCCTGTTGCCAGTCGACGATTCGACTCAGCCAGGCGACGTCCTCGGAGTGGCTCTCCTTGTAGGAGAAGTGCGCCGCGACTCCCCATTCGGCACGGTTGTGCATCTCCTGGGTGCGTATCTGCACCTCGATCGGCTTGCCCTCTGGCCCGATCACAGTCGTGTGCAGCGACTGGTACAGGTTGAACTTGGGCATGGCGATGTAGTCCTTGAACC
>CAYVDN010000023.1:46132-49925 GCA_964450685.1 uncultured Microthrixaceae bacterium | reverse complement strand
ACAGATTCTGGTCACAACGCCACCGAATCCAACGAACCGGACCACCCCCAGCCCCACCGCCACACACCTGACCGCCACCCAACCAACCAACCAAAGGGCCGACCGCATCACCGGCCGGGCTCAGAGGTCGCGCATCGACTCGGGACGTTCCAAACCCAGCGCGTCGTAGTCGCTGGGCCAGTTGGGCTGGAGCAGATGCCACTGCTGAGGCGCCCGACGGATCAGCGTCTCGAGCGCGTACGCCAGATCCTGGGTGACACGGGTGACGTCCTCGCGCAGACGGCCGCGGCGTTCGGTGTCGATCGCCGGCAGCATCACCGCATGGCAATGGCGCCCCTGGAAGAACGCCGCTGCTGGTACCAGGGGTGCGCCGCTGCGCAACGCGGTTACCGCTGGTCCACCCGGGAGCCTGGTTCGCTCACCGAAGAACTCCACGACGATACCGTCGCCCGTTATGTCCCGATCGCAGAGCAGGCTCACGATGTCACCACCTGCAAGGCGCGCACCGACCTCACCCGCGGCCGACGGCCCGACGGGGACGATGTGCATGCCCAGCTTGTGCCGGTAGTCGAGGAACCAATCGAAGAGCTCGGGGGGCTCCAGTCGCTCCGCCACTGATGTGACGGGCCAGCCCTTCACCTTCGTGAGCCAGGCCGCCGCCCATTCCCACCCGCCGAGGTGCGGCATGCCGACAACCGGTGTGATGCCAGCCTCTATCGGGTCCAGCAGATGGTGGAGCCCCTCGTAGGAGAAGCCGTCGTCGATCTGTTCGGGACCCAGGTCCACCAAGCGCAACGAGTCGAGCCAGTACCGGCCGTAGCTCTCGAAGACCGTGTCCAGCAGGTGCGGCAGCTTCGACTCGTCGAGGTCGTCACCGAGCACCCGGCGCAGGTTACGCTCCGCGATCAGACGCTCGTTCCTGGCCGTGGCTGCGTAGCCTCGGCTGGCGACCGAGACCACCGGCGAGAGCACCGGTCGCGGTATGTGACGGGTGAGCAGCTGCGCGGCGCGCAGGCTGTGGACCGACAGCACGCCGGACCGTGATCAGGCGCCGCGGCGGCGGGGTCCGCCCTGGCGGGCTCGGGCTGCGGCCCAGCGCTCTCCGGCACTGCGCTCCGGGCGACGGGAGCGGCGGCGCTGGCGACGCTCGGTGCGCACCGGGGCCTGCGCGCTCGCCTGCCTCCAGACCTTCACGAAGCGCTGTCCTGCAGTGATCGCATTCAGGACGATGATCAGTATCAGCACCGGGATCATGATCGGTTCGAACAGCAGCGCGATGGCCAGGAGGATGAACCGCTCGGCTCGTTCGACCAGCCCACCGCGGGCATCGAAGCCGAGCGCGTCGGCCTTGGCACGGATGTAGGAGACGACCGAAGCAGTGACGTAACCCGCCACCGGCAACATGACCACCCAGGGGGCCTCGCCGCTGGCCGACAGGTAGTACGCCAGACCACCGAAGAGAAGGCCGTCGGTCAGGCGGTCCGAGACCGAGTCGAAGAACGCACCGCGCAACGAGGCCTTGCCGGATGCCTTGGCCACTGCCCCGTCGAGCAGGTCCGGGATACCGGTCAGAACCACCAGCAGCAGGCCCAGCCGCAGCGCGCCCATGGCTATGGCTATGGACGCGGCGAACGCCATCACGATCCCCACAGCGGTGATCGCATCCGCCGAGATGCCCGAGCGGCGGATGCTGTTGCCGATCGGCTTGACCGCTGCGTCGATCTGGCTGCGTAGATGTCCGTCGAACATGGAGCTCCCTGGAGTGCTAACTGCAGTTAGCAGTGTACACACGATGTGGCCCGAGGTGAAGGACGCGCTTCAGGTAGGCGCCGAGCTTGTGCCCTCGATGTCCGCCGGGTCGAAGTCCGACCAGTCCTCGGGGTTCTCCTCGGTGAAGAACTGCACGACCTTCCCGTCGATACCGTCGACCAGCGCGAAGCCCCGCCGCGTCGGGGGGTTCTCGGCCGAGTACAGGAGGATCCGCCAGGTCGGTCGCGACAGCCAGCCGCGCCAGACCATCTGAGCTGCGGCGTGTCCGACCGGAAAACCGGCCTCTGCCGAAGCAGCGACCAGCGCGTCGGATTCGTCGACCCGCAGCGTCCAACCGGCCACGAAACCGTACAGAGCGAACAGGACGAGCGCGACTCCCGCGGCGAGAGTGCCGGCGTTGACCAGTGGCGATGCCTCGCCCTTGGCCGCCCAGAGCCCGATGCAGACCAGTCCGATCAACAGGTAGAGCGCAGCCGGGATCCTTCGACGGTTGTTGTTGGGGAAGGTGTGTGGACCGACGAAGCCGCTCAGATCGAGATCCTCGGGAAGCTCGTCGACGTACTCCTCATCGGCGTCGTCGAGGGCTGCGTCGTGGCCGCCATCGAGGGGGTCGTCAGATCCGGTCATGGGCGCAGCGTACCGTTCGTCGGCCAGTGCTCCCGAAGTCGCTCCCACACCTCGGGCAGGGAGACGGGCATTACCTGGGAGCCTCCGACCACCGCCATGAAGTTGGCGTCGCCGACCCACCGCGGGACGCAGTGCACGTGCAGGTGGTCGGCCTGGGAGCCCCCTGCCGGACGGCCGAGGTTGATGCCGACGTTGATGCCGTCGCAGCGCAGCGTCGACTTGAGCGCGACGACACCGGTACGAACCAGGTCCCACAGCTCGTCGAACTCGGCGTCGTCGAGATCCTCGAGGTCGGCGACAGCACGATTGGGCAGCACCATCAGGTGACCGGACGTGTAGGGGAACCGGTTGAGGATCACGAAACATGTGGGTCCGCGGTGGACGATGAACGACTCGGCGTCCGGTGCCCCGCTGGCGAGGATGCGTTCGAAGAGCGACAACCCGTCCGCAGGCGCACCCGGCGGCAGATCACCGGGAAGAGTGCTGCGGCTCTCGGCGGCACCTGTGACGTACATGGATCGCCAGGTGGCCCAGAGCTGATCGAGTGGCACTGTCGGCCTAGCGCTTGGACGCGACGTCGGCCGCGAGCCGCTCGACGAAGGAACCGAGTGTGACGTCGCGCTCGACATCGTTCCCCCGAGGGTTCACCCCGACAGTGCGATGGGCCACATCGTCGTCACCGACCACCAGTACGTAGGGCAGCTTCTGGCCCTTGGCGCGGCGGATGCGGTTGCCGAGCGTCTCGTCGGCCGCTGCCACTTCCACACGGAAGCCGTGACCCTTCAGTTCGGCCGCTACCTCCCTCGCGTAATCCGCGTGGGTCTCGGACACCGGCAGGACACGAGCCTGCTCGGGCGCCAGCCAGGCAGGGAACGCCCCGGCGTAGTGCTCGAGCAGCACGGCGAAGAACCGCTCGACGGAGCCGAACAGTGCCCGGTGGATCATCACTGGGCGATGCTTGTCACCGTCGGGTCCGATGTAGCTCAGATCGAAGCGCTGGGGCAGCATCAGGTCGACCTGGATAGTCGACATCTGCCACGAACGACCGATCGCATCGCGTGCCTGGACCGAGATCTTCGGTGCGTAGAACGCACCGCCGCCAGGGTCGAGCACCAGTTCGAGGTCCTTGCTCTCGGCTGCCACCCGCAACGCCTCTGTCGCCTCCTCCCACTCCTCGTCGGAGCCGATCGACTTCTCCTCCGGCTTGGTGGAGAGCTCCAGGTAGAAGTCGTCCAGGCCATAGTCGCGCAGCAGGTCGAGCACGAAGTCCAGCAGCGACGAGATCTCGTCGCTCATGTGCTCCTTGGTGGTGAAGATGTGCGAATCGTCCTGCGCGAAGCCGCGTGCGCGGGTGAGACCGTGCACCACGCCGGACTTCTCGTAGCGGTACACCGTC